>DASUQC010000043.1:0-33786 GCA_036280745.1 Solirubrobacterales bacterium | reverse complement strand
CAACAGCGGGGAGGCTCCGGCGACCCCTTACCCGACTCTCCTCTCAGCTCCGGAGACCGTGCAAAGCGGTTCCGGGAGGCCTTGGCGGACGACTTCAACACTCCGCGGGCCCTGGCCGAGGTGTTTGAGCTGGTGGGGGATGTGAACCGGGGGTGGGTTGAGGCTGCGGAAGCTGTTCCCGTCCTGGCGGAGATGCTGGAGCTGGTCGGCCTCGGCACCCTTACCCAGCCGGATCAGGGTGCCGAGGCCGACCCCGCTGCACAATCGCTGTTGGCGGAGCGGGAGCAGGCTCGGGCTGCGAAGGACTTCGAGCGGGCCGATGCGATTCGGGACGAGCTTGCCGAGCTGGGCTGGGAAGTGCGGGACGGGGCCGAGGGGGCACGGCTCGTGCCCAGGTCCTGATGGCCAGCCAGTTCATCTACGGCAAGCAGCCCGTCGCCGAGGCCGAGCGGGGGCGGCGGCGGGTGCACCGGGTCTGGCGGGCTCCCGAGACCTCGGGGGAGGAGCTGGAACGGCTCTGTGGGTCTCCCGATCACCAGGGCGTCGTCGCCGAGGTCGACCCCTACCCCTATGCGGACCCCGGTGGGCTCCTGCGGAGCGACGGCGGCCTGCTCGTGGCCCTCGACCAGGTTCAGGACCCGCGCAACCTCGGGGCGGTCTGCCGCTCCGCCGAGTTCGCCGGTGCGGGCGGCCTGGTCGTCCCCGAGCGCCGCTCGGCCGGGGTCACCGCCGTCGCCTGCAAGACCTCGGCGGGGGCGGTCGAGCACCTGCCGGTCGCCCACGTCCGCAACCTCGCCGACTGGCTGGGCGACGCGAAGGAGGCCGGGTTCTGGATCTGGGGCGCCGACGCCGGGGCCGACTCTCCTCCCTGGGAGGTCGACCTGAAAGGGCCGACGGTGCTGGTGCTGGGTGGGGAGGGGAAGGGCCTGCGGCCGCGGGTCGCGTCCGCCTGCGACGGCCTCGTCTCCCTGCCCCAGGGCGGCCGGATCGAGTCTCTGAACGTCTCCGCAGCCGCCGCGGCGCTGCTGTTCGAGGCGCGCCGCCAGCGCCGCTGAGCTCGAAGCATCTGCAACGGCGTTTGCAAATTTCGCAATTTGGGGTTGACAGAACTCCGCGCGGACGTAAACTTGCGGCGCAACAAGGGTGAACCTCAGCTTGAGTCTGAGGGAGCCCGCCGATAATGGGGCGCCTCGGGGGAGGTAAGTGGCGCCACGACCCTTCAGCAAGGAGAAGGATCAGTGGCTCTATCGACGCCTATGCAGCAAGCGCCGGCCGTGGTTGCCGGGGCCGGTGCCCGCATCTCCCAGCAGGCTAACTCTCAAGCTGAGCTTGATGATCACTACCTCGTCGCCCTCGCCAAGGAAGGCAAGCCCGACGCCTACGACGCGATCGTCCGCCGCTACCGCGGCTTCGTCCGTCTCAAGGCCTCGTCCTACTTCCTGCTCGGCGGCGAGTCCGACGACCTGATCCAGGAGGGCCTGCTCGGCCTCTACAAGGCGATCCGCGACTACCGGACCGACCGCGAGTCGAGCTTTCGCAACTTCGCCGAGCTCTGCATCACCCGTCAGATCATCACCGCGGTGAAGACCGCGACCCGCAACAAGCACACGCCGCTCAACCAGTACGTCTCGTTCAGCCAGACCCCGGCCGCCTCCGGCGACTCGGACACGACCCTGGACGAGATCCTGCCGGGGCCGAGCGTGCACGACCCGGTCAACCAGGTGATCGCCTCCGAAGAGCTCTCGAGCCTCGTCGCCTGCCTCTCCGGCGTCTCGGGCGTTCTCTCGGACCTCGAGAGCCGGGTGCTCTCGCTGTACCTCGACGGCCACTCCTACGAGGCGATCGCCGAGCGCCTCGAGTGCGACACGAAGACGGTCGACAACGCCCTGCAGCGGGTCAAGCGCAAGGTCGGCGCGCACCTGGCCAGCCGTGAGGTGGCTGTCTAGGCAGCCTGCGGAAGGTCCGCAAGAACGTAGTCCAGAAGCTCCTGCCCGTGGTCCGAGGCGACGGCGATGTCGTCGGCCTTGACTCGGACCCGGTGCAGGGACTGCATCCGCAGCACGTCGCCGTCGGTGCGGTGGTTGGGGAAGACCCCGGCGTAGGAGACCCCCAGCCGCTCCAGGTCGTCGGCGACCAGCGCCGTCGCCGGCTGCTCCAGCGGCAGGTCGATGTAGATCGCGTCGAGGCAGCGGCGGTGGAAGAGGTGATGGCGCTCGGCCCCGATCACCGTCTCCAGGTCCGCGCCGGGGACGGTCACGGTGAGCAGCGCCAGGTTGTGGTCCTCGTCGATGTCGACGTGCAGCTCGGTGCGCTCCGCCAGCCCGGCGTCGGGCGGCGGCGTCGCCAGGGTCCCGCGCAGCTCGCAGAGGGCGAGCGTCTGGCCGACGATCTCGTGGTGGCGCGGCGGCGCGTAGACACGGCGCTCGTGGCCGTCGTTGAGCTTGGTGTAGAAGAGCGCCGCCGATTGCCGCCGCCGGGGCGCGCCGGCGGCGGCGTCGTTCTGCACCGAGGCGGGGATCCAGCCGAGCAGGAACCCGGTCTCGTGCCCGCCCAGCTCGAGCAGGGCGCGCTGGCTGTAGGGGTGGGCGGCGGTCGCCTCGCTGAACAGCCCCGCCAGCCCCTCCTCGCGGGCCCGGTCCATCAGCAGGCGCTTGGTGCGGGTGAAGAGATGCTGGCCGCGGGCGGCCCGCATCGTCACCGCCTGGCCCGAGTGGGCGACAGCGTCATCTGCGGCCGCCAGGCTCATGCCGATGTGGCAGAGAAGGCCGCCATCGGGGGCCTCGGCGATGCAGGAGACGTAGCGGCCATCTGCCAGTCGGGCGCAGACCTCCGCCGCGTCATATACCCAGCGGACGTCGTACGTGGTCCCGTAAGCTGCTTCTATGGCTTCGGTGAGGACACCGCCCTCCTCCGGTTCGAGAAACCGGAACGTCACATCCATCTAGCCACCTGCGCCACCACGCCCGCCTAGCTCAACCTGGGAGAGCACCCGATTTGTAATCGGGAGGTTGCCGGTTCGAACCCGGCGGCGGGCTCTCGATCACGAGTCGGTGCCACCGCCGCCGAGCAGCCGCGCCTTCTCGGCGGCGAACTCCTCGTCGGTGAGCACGCCCTTCTCGCGCAGCGAGGCGAGCCGCTCCAGGCGTCCCAGCCGCGCGTCCTCGTCCGAGAGGGCCGCGGTCGGCGCCTCGCCCGCCTCGCCGTCGCCCGCCGGCCGCCGCACATCCGGCCGTCGCAGCTTCGAGGCCTGCTCGCCCACCCGCTCGCCGATGTTGGCCCCTTTGACCGCGTTGACGACCTTGTCCCGGGTCTGCCCGAAGACCGCGCCGTACTCGGCCTCCGGGAACTCCTCCTCGGTCTGCTTGCGCAGCTCGTGGACCCCGAAGGCGGCCATCCCGGCGACGACCAGGGTCGTCAGCAACGAGCGCAGGCCCTGAGTCGGGCCGGTGAGGAAGTAGAAGCAGACGAGCAGCGCCAGGCCGGTGTAGACGTAGGCGGCGTGGTGACGGAGCGTGGGGGCGATCACCCGCCGCACGGCCCGGGCCGAACCGGTCGGCGAGGCGAGCCAGCCGGCCAGCGAGAACAGCACCCCGATCACGATCACCGTCGTCGCGATGCTGACCATCAGCGAGGTGGCTATCGACCAGGCGGCTTCGCCGGCGGGCTTGGCGCTTTCGACCGTGACCAGCTGGTCGATCACGATCCCACCGGCGATCTCGCGCACGACGATCACCGCGAACCCGGCGGCGATCAGCCCGATACCGCTGGCCAGCACGGTCACCCAGCGGCCCTCGCGCGAGATGTAGATGGCGGTGCCGAAGGCGAGGAAGGTGAGGAGCGAGAGGACCAGGGCCAGGCCCTTGATCGCGACGGCGATGTTCTGCGCCGTCTTCAGCTCGTCGGAGCGGAGGATCTCGATGTCGGCGGCGTCCGGGGGCAGTTTCTCGGCCAGGTCGGCGCCGATCCCGACCTCGTCGGCGAGGTTGGTCAGGAGGCTGCTGAGCTTGAGCGTGACCGTGCCTTCGTCGGTCGAGACCGCGTCGTTCTTGTCCTCGAGCACGGCGATCAGTTCTTCGTGGGCGGAGCGGTTGGCTTCTTCCCAGAGGTCCTGGGCGGTGGACGTTTCCAGCACCCGTTCCGCGCCCTGCCCGGCCACCTGGCGCAGCCCGCCGGCCGCCGGCCCCGCCAGATCCTTGGTGTCGCCGGGAAGGATGTCCTTCAGTTCTTCCTCGACGTCGACGTTCTCGTAGAGCTGGTCGACGAGGTACTTGGAGAGCTCGGCCCGGATCGTCTCGTTCTGGATGAAGCGCCCGCTCGTCTGCACCCAGTCGTCGGTGTTGAGCGCCTGGCGCTCGGTCCAGATCGCGAAGACGCTGAGAAAAGCGAGGACGGAACCGAGGACGACAAGGGCTTTGACCGTGCGACGGCGTCCGCGGCTCATTGCCGGATGCTATACGTGAGCAATGAAGCTAGAGGGCATTCACCACATAACGGCGATCACCGAGGACGCGCAGCGCAACGTCGACTTCTATGCAGGGGTGCTGGGCCTGCGGCTGGTCAAGAAAACGGTCAACCAGGACAACCCGACCGTCTACCACCTGTTCTTCGCCGACGAGGGCGGCGACCCGGGCTCCGACCTCACCTTCTTCGAGTACCCCGGTGTGGCCCCCGGCCGCGCCGGGGCCGGCATGGTCCACCGCATCGTCTGGCGCGTCGCCTCCGAGGACTCGCTCGACTTCTGGGCGGGGCGGCTCGGCTCGGGCGGCATCGAGGCCGAGCGCGAGGGCCCAAGCCTCCGCTTCTCCGACCCCGAGGGCCTCGATCACGAGCTGCTGGTCATCGAGGTTCCGGACGCGCCGCTGATCGCCGACCACCCCGAGGTCCCGGCCGAGCTGGCGCTGCAGGGCTTCCACGCGGTGCGCGCCTACAGCGCGGCCCCCGACGCCAGCAGCGCGCTGCTCGAGGCGCTGGAGTTCGAGCGGGGCGACGACGGCGCCTGGGAGGCGCGCGGCGAGCACCGCGGCGGCCTCTATGTCTTCGACGAGCCGCCCGCCGAGCGCGGCCTGCAGGGCGCCGGCAGCGTCCACCACGTCGCCTGGGCCTCGACCCCCGACGAGCTGATGCGGTGGCGCGACAAGGCGATCGCGGCCGGCGCGCAGCCGACGCCGGAGATCGACCGCTTCTACTTCCGCTCCGTCTACTTCCGCGAGCCCAGCGGGGTGCTGTTCGAGCTGGCGACCCTCGGGCCCGGCTTCACCGTCGACGAGCCGCTCGAGCACCTCGGCGAGAAGCTCTCGCTGCCACCCGACTACGAGCACCTGCGCGACGAGGTCGAACCGAACCTGCGGCCGGTCAGGAACCCGCGTACGGAACCGCGGGGGTGAGCGGCGACTTCGTCTGGCGCGACGCCGGCCGCACGGTCCTGCTGCGCCGGGACGGGGTCGCCGAGGCGCCGCAGCTCCTGCAGGGGCACGGCTTCGAGTCGTTCGAGCTGCTGAGCACGCCGCGGGCGCTGGCCGCTGCCCCGCAGCTCGCCGAGGCCGCCACTGCCGTGCACGAGATCGGCCCCGGCCAGGTACCCGACCTGGCCGCCGATCTGCTCGGTGCGGCAGAGCTTTTCAGCGGTATGCGTGGAAAAGCTCTGCCGCGGTCGCTGGTCGCCTTCGGCGGCGGCCGCACGATCGACGTCGCCAAGGCGATCGCCTCGGTCGCCGGTGCCGCCGTCGCCGCGGTCCCGACCACGATGTCCGGCGCCGAGATGACCGGGATCCACCGGCTGCCCGCCGGGTACGAGTCGCGCGGGGGCGAGTTGGTGCGGCCGAGCCTGGTGATCGCCGACCCGGTCGCGATGACCAGCCAGGAGGAGGCGGCGCTGCGGGCGAGCTCGATGAACGCGATCGCGCATGGCGCCGACTCGATCTGCACCCCCTTCGCCAACCCGATGTCCGAGCTGGCGGCCGTGCGCGGGGTGGAGCTGATCGCGACTTCGCTCGACCGGGAGCGGGAGCGTCGCGACCCGGCCCCGCTGGCGCTCGGCTCCCTGCTCTGCGGCTACGCGATCGACTCCGGCATGTTCGGCCTCCACCACGTCGTCTGCCAGACCCTGGTCCGCGTCTGCGGCAGCCCCCACGCCGAGACCAACGCGGCGATCCTGCCGCGCTCGCTCGACCTGCTGATCGCCCGCGCCCCCGATCGCTTCGCCGACCTGATGTCGGCGCTGGAAACCGATCCGGGGGACGCCGAGGCCCGGTTGCTCGAACTCGGCGGCGAGCCGCCGGGCCTGGGGGCGGCCGGCGCCGACCGCTCCCGGCTCGGCGAGGCGCTCGACGCCATGCTCCAGCGGCCGGAGCTCGCTTTCACCCCCGAGCCGGCGCCGACCCGGGAGGAGCTCGCCGAGCTGATCGAACGCGCCTGGTAACCGCGGGCGACCAAACGGTGTAGCGATGAGCGTGACCGCTGAGCGCCTGGCCGGCTACCACGCCTACACCCGCAAGCACGGCGTCAACCCGGTCCTCTACCTGCTGGCGAGGATCTTCATGACCCCGTTCTTCCTCGTCTACTTCCGCTACGCGCGGACCGGGCGCGAGCACGCTCGCCTCAAGGGCGGGCTGATCGTCGCCTCCAACCACCGCAGCTTCCTCGACCCCTTCGCGGTCGGGGGCGCGCTTCCCTGGCGGCGGCCGATGAACTACGTCGCCAAGGTGGAGCTGTTCGAGCGCCGCTGGCAGGGCTGGGTCCTCTCCCGGCTCGGCGCCTTCCCGATCCGTCGCGGCGAGTCCGACGAGGAATCGATGGAGACGGCGCGGCAGGTCGTCGAACGCGGCGGCGCCGTCTGCATCTTTCCCGAGGGCACGCGGATCCGGCGCGGCACCCTCGCCCACCCGAAGCGGGGGGTCGGCCGCCTGGCGCTGCAGACGGGGGCCCCGGTGCTCCCGACCGCGGTGCTGGGGACCGAAGACGTGCGCCGCGGCTGGCGCATCCGGCCCCGCAAGATCAAGGTCCGGCTGGGCCGGGCGATGACCTTCCCGCGCGCCGAGGAGCCCTCGCAGGGGCTGGCCGAAACGGTGACGGGCAGGATCTGGCCGAACGTCCTGCTGCAGTGGGAAGACCTCGGCGGCCTGCCGCCGATGCGTCGCGCCGCCGTGATCGGGGCCGGCAGCTGGGGCACCGCGGTCGCGGTCCTGCTCGCCCGCGGCGGCCTCGACGTCCAGCTCGGCGCCCGCAACGCCGAACGCGCGGCGGAGATGGTGGGAGCGGGGGAGAACAGCCGCTACCTCCCGGGCGTCCCCCTGCCGGAGACGGTCGACGTGCGCGCCGCCTCGGAGATCGAGCTCGCCGGCCTCGACCTGATCTGCATGGCGGTCCCCTCGAAATCGCTGCCGCAGGCGGTCGGCGCGATCGCCGACCGGGTCGGCTCCCGCTCCGCGGTCCTGCTGCTGACCAAGGGCCTGATCGCCCCGCAGGGACAACTGCCGGCCGAATACGTCGGCGAACGGGTGCGGGCCCGGGCGATCGCCTGCCTCGGCGGCCCCGCCCACGCGCGCGAGGCGGTCTCCGGCTCTGCCGCGCTGGTGCTCGGCTCCGCCGACCTCGACCTGCGCGACCAGCTGGGCGAGGTCTTCGACCGCGCCGGGCTCGTCTGCGAGCGCTCCGGTGACGTCACCGGGGTCGAGATGGCGGGGGCGGCGAAGAACGCGGCGGCGCTGGCCGCGGCCGCGGCCGAGCCCCACGGCCTCAACGCCGCCGGGATCGCCACCGCCGAGATCTGGCGGGAGTGCATCGACTACGCGCTCGGTCACGGCGCCGAGCTCGAGACCTTCTCCGGCCTGGCCGGGGTCGGTGACCTGACGGCGACGATGATGGCCCCGACCGGCCGCAACCGGCGCGCCGGCGAGCTGCTCGGGACCGGCACCCCGGCGGCGGAGATCCCGGCGCTGATCGGCCAGGCCTCCGAGGGCCTCGACGCGACCCCGCTGCTGGCCCAGGCGGTCGCTTCTGCGGGTCGCCCCGCCGAGGCGCTGGAGGGCCTCGCGGCCCTGATCCGCGGCGAGATCACAGCCGATGACTGGGTTGCCGGCCTGCGGCGGGTGGAGCGATCGAGGCGAGCGGCGTGATGTCCCCACTAGGCTTGGCCGGTGAGTGCCCGCAAGGAGAACGTCGAGCCCGCCGAACTGGGGCCGGCGGCGAAGGCGGAGCTGGACCGCGCCTTCGAGGACTTCTACCGCGATCACCTGCGCGACGTCTACTCCTACGCCTACTACAAGGTGGGCAACCACCACGACGCCGAGGATCTGACCGAGCAGGCCTTCCTGCAGGCCTACCGCCACTTCGAGCGGGCGCGGCGCGAGTCCGACGGGCGGCCGCTGCGCCCCTGGGTGATCCGGATCGCCCACAACCTCGCCTCGAACTACTACCGGGACCGCTCGCGGCGCCCGCAGACCCCGCTGGAAAACGCCGACCCGATCGCGGCGCGCCACGACACCGAGGCGATCGCCGAGGGCCGCGAGGAGCTGCGGCAGGTGATGAAGCACATCGACCGCCTCTCCGACGACCGCCGCGAGGCGCTGATCATGCGCTTCGCGCTGGGCATGGACAACCGCGAGATCGCGCGGGCGCTCGGGCGCTCCGATGGTGCCACCAAGGTCCTGATCCATCGCGCGATCAAGCAGCTGCAGGAGGAGATGGCTGATGCCTGACTCGAGCGAGACCCTGAGCGGCAGCACCTGGGACGTCGAGCAGCTGCTGACCGACGCCCTGCGCCCGATCGAGCCGCCCGAGCGCCTCTCCGCCCGCTTCGAGGAGACGCTCGCGGCGGTCACGCAGGCGGCGGCGGAGGAGCTCTCCGACTGGGCCGAGGAGCTCTCCGAGGGGGAGCTGCGGGCGCTGCGCGACCCGCGCAACTGGGTGCGGCCGGTGGTCGCCGCCGGCGCCGGCGGGGTCGCGACCGGGGCCCTGGTGCTGCTGGAGCTGCGCCGCCGCAGCCGCCAGAAGAGCGAGCGGAAGCTACGCGCGCTTGCGGGCGACCTGCGCTCGCGGCTCTGAGCCGGCGGCCAGCGCCGCCAGGCCGAGGACGCCGACCGCGAGGTGCAGCCAGCCGTCGTCGCCGAAGGCGAAGATCGCCAGCCCGGTGTAGGCGACGCCGAGCAGGAGCGCGCAGAGGCGGGCGGACCCGCTCGCCAGGAACAGGGCCAGGGCGCCGCTGCCGAGGTGCAGGTAGTTGAGCCAGGAGCGGTCGTCGAAGAAGCCGAGCAGGCCGACCAGGAAGAGGGTCGCGCCGGCCACGACGGCGTAGAGGCGGGCTGGGCTCGGGGGCTCCATCGGCGGCGATTGTAGGCTGCCCATCCCGATGGCCCAGACCTGTTACCGCCACCCCGACCGCGAGACCGCCGCCTCCTGCTCGTCCTGCGGCAGGCCGATCTGCCCCGAGTGCATGACCCCGACCCCGGTCGGGATGCGCTGCCCGGAGTGCGCGCGGCAGAAGACGAAGGTGGTGCGGGGAACGGGTGGGGGCAAGGGCTTCGATGCCGCGCCGGCCATGTTCGTCCTGATCGGGCTGAACGTGCTCGCGTTCCTGGCCGAGATCGCTTCCGGGGCCGGCGGGCTTGGGAGCGGCGGGACGATCACCGGGATTACCCTCGACTTCGGGCTCTTCGGACCCTCCGTCGCCGATGGCGAGTGGTACCGGATAGTCACCAGCGGCTTCCTGCACGCCGGCCTGTTCCACCTCGGCTTCAACATGTTCGCCCTCTACGTGATCGGCCAGCTGCTGGAGCCGGCGCTGGGGACGCCTCGCTTCGTCGCTCTCTACTTCGCCTCGCTGATCGCCGGGTCCTTCGGGGCGCTGCTGCTCGACCCGAACGCGCTCACGGTCGGCGCGTCGGGTGCGGTCTTCGGCATCTTCGGCGCCACCATGATCATCGCCCGGGGCCGGGGCATGAACGAGATCGCCAGCCAGCTCGGGCTGCTGCTGGTCCTCAATCTCGCGATCACCTTCTGGGCGTCGAACATCAGCGTCGGCGCTCACCTCGGCGGGCTCGCCGCCGGCCTGATCTGCGCGGTCGTGATCGTCGCCGGCGAGCGCGGATACCTCGGCCGCAACCGCTTCGGCGCCGAGATGGCGTTCATGGTCGCCCTCGCCGCCGTCTCCTTCGCGGGCGCGATCTCGGTCGCTTAGCTCAGGCATCGCGGGCCGGCCGCGTGACCGGCGCCTGCAGCGGCACGAAGAGGATGTTGCCGGGCGGGTCCATCAGCTCGGGGTGCAGCAGGTGGCTGAGCAGCTCGACGCCGTCGACCAGTTGCGGGCCCGGCTCGGTGAACGCGGGCTGTGCCTCGACCGCGACCGCGGTCTCGACGCCGAGCCCCTCGATCCGCTCCCAGTGCTCCATCGCCTGCGCTTTGGCGTCGACCAGGGTGCTGTCGAGCAGGACGATCGCGACGTCGGCGTTGAGGCCGGCCAGCTCCGCCCACCCGACCTCGGGCGGGTTGAGGCCGGGGTCGCCGGCGACGTCGATGCCGCCCGCGATCGAGATCATCTCGGGGATCCAGAAGCCGCCGACCCGGGGCGGGTCGAAGCTCTCCAGCGCGATCACCCGCGGGCTGCCGGCTCCGGCCACCGCCGCCTGCACGGTGGCGAGCCGGCCCTCGAGCTCGCCCCGCTGCTCGTGCGCGTGCTCCTCCATCCCGGTCGCCTCGCCCGCGCGGACGATCTCTTCGAGCATCTCGCTGAGGGTGGCGACGCGCATCGCCGGCCCAATATCGCAGCTATCGAAATTCCTGCGTGGGCGGGCAGTTATATTGCGTTCGCCGAATGGCCGAGGACGTCCCAGCCCGAAGTACCCGGCCGCATAGCCGATGAGCGAGCTCCTGCTCATCCTTCTGGTCCTCGTCCTGGTGGCCGTCAACGGCTTCTTCGTCGCGGCCGAGTTCGCGATCGTGCGCTCCCGCCGCAGCCGCATCGAGCAGCTGGCGGGGGAGGGCAAGCGCTCGGCGCAGCTGGCGCTCGACCAGATGGACCACGTCGACGAGTACGTCGCCACCTCGCAGGTCGGGATCACGCTCGCCTCGATCGGGATCGGCTTCCTCGGCGAGCCGGCGATCGCGACGCTGATCGAGCCCCTCTTCGAGGGCGCCTTCGGCGAGGCCGCGTCCTTCGCCCTCGCCTTCATCTTCGCCTACGCGGTGATCACCCTCCTGCACGTGATCTTCGGCGAGCAGGCCCCGAAGATGATCGGGATCGCGCGCGCCGAGAGCCTGCTGCTCGGGATCGCCCGGCCCCTCAGCATCTTCCGCCGGCTCTTCCACCCGCTGATCGTGATCACCAACGCCCCCGCCCGGTTCCTCGTCACCCGGGTCCTGCGCATCGAGCCGGCCGACGACGAGGAGGTCGGCTCGCCCGAGGAGCTGCGCCTGATGATCGTGCGCGGCGCCCAGCGCGGCCGCCTCGACCCCGGCGAGGCGGGGATGCTCGGCGGCGTCTTCCACCTGCACGAGCAGGAGGCGCGCGAGGTGATGACCCCGATCCCGGCCGTGATCACGGTCGACGCCTCCGAGACGGTCGAGGCGGCGCTGCGGCGCTGCGTCACCTCGGGCCACACCCGCCTGGTCGTGATCGAGGACGACAACCCCGACCGCGTCAAGGGCATCGTCCACAACAACAGCCTCGCCCGGCTCTACATGAGCGAGGGTGCGGAGGCGAGCATCGAGAGCGTCATCCGCGACGCCCTGATCGTCCCCGAGACCCGGCCGCTCGACGACCTCCTGCACGACCTGCAGGTGCAGCGCACCTCGCTCGCGGTGGTGGTCGACGAGTACGGTCGCACGGTCGGGATCGTCACCGTCGAGGACATCCTCGAGGAGGTCGTGGGGGAGATCGAGGACGAGACCGACCCGCGCGCGGCGGCGCTGAGGCAGCTCAGCAACGGCGACTGGTTCGTGCGCGGGCACGTCTCGCTGGGCGACCTGGCCGACGCCGGCATCGAGTTGCCGGTCGACAGCGACGCCTACAACTCCGTCGGGGGCTTCGTCTTCAACGAGCTGGGACGGCTGCCGAAGCGGGGGGACTCGATCAAGGTCGACGGCTACACGATCCGGGTCGAGGCGGTCCGCGAGAACCGGATCGAGGCGGTCCGGATCAGCAGTTCCGTCCGTCGCCCCGCTTAGCTTCTCCGGGCAACCCGCGCCCCGCCGAACGTTGGAGGTACCAGCATGTGGGTTGTACGCCTGACCGACAAGCAGCTCGAGGTCCTGAGGGCGCTGCTGCGCTCAGAGGAACATCTCGGCCCGGCGCTCAGAGGCTCGATCGAGGCCCTCGACCTGGCCCGCTGGGACGAGCTCCCCGAGGCCGAGCTCCCCTGGGAGGAGATCGAAGTGATCGCCCGCCGCCAGAAGATCTCCGAGGCCGACGTGATCTGGGACCTCACCGGCAAGAGCAAGACCGCGCCGGCCGAATAGCCGACCGGAGGCTTAGAGGCGGGTCCGGTGGGACTCGCCAAGCCTCCCTGCCGTTCGCGCAGGCGAGTCCCGCCGGACCCGCCACCCCGCTCAGTCGTACGTATAGAAACCGGCGCCGGACTTGCGGCCCAGTTTTCCTTCTCCCACCATCTCGACCATCAGGCCGGGTGGCTTGCTCGCCGCCTCGCCGTTCTCGGCGTAGAGCGCGTCGCCGATCGCCTGCGAGACGTCGAGCCCGACGAAGTCGAGCAGCGCCAGCGGGCCCATCGGGTGGCCGGCACCGAGCTTCATGCAGGTGTCGACCTCACCGGCCTCCATGCCGGTCCGCTCGATCATCCGCACCGCTTCGAAGAGGTAGGGGAAGAGCAGCCGGTTGACCACGAAGCCGGCCTGGTCCGGGACCTCGACCGCGGTCTTGCCGAGTGCCGCGCACCAGGCCAGGGCCTTGTCGCGCGAGCCGGCGGCGCCGTCGGGGAAGCAGACCTCGACCAGCTTCATCCGCGGCACCGGGTTGAAGACGTGGAGGGCGAAGAGCTTGTCGGTGCCCGCCGCCGCGGCGATCGCGGCGATGCTGAGTGAGGAGGTGGTGGTGGCGAGGTCGGCGCCGGGGCAGGCCTCGGCGACCCGCGCGATCAGCTCGCCCTTGGGCTCGACCTCCTCGACGATCGCCTCGACGACGATGTCGCACTCGGAGAGGTCCTTGGGGTCGGTGGTGACCCGCAGGCGCGACGGCTCGGCGCCCTCGATCTTGGCGCAGGCCGCGACCACTTTCTCCTCCGCGCGCCAGGCCGAGGCCTCGCTGCGGGCGAGCAGGATCGTGTCTGCCGTCGTGGTCGAGACAGCGGCGAGGCCGGTGGCGATAGCCCCGCTCCCCGCGATCCCCGGACTCTCGTACCCCTGGTTAGCGCTCATAGGCGGGGTTCCTATCAGGCTCCCCACGGGCCGTGCTGTGTGACCGGAATCCTGGCTGACTGACCAGTCAGTCGGCTAACCTGGGTGGACCAGCTACTGAGAGAACGGAGAGGGCGATGGCGGAGAACGGGAGCGGGAAGTTCGGCGGCAGGGAGGTCGTGATCGTCGAGGCGGCGCGGACGCCGATCGGTCGTGGCCACCCCGAGAAGGGCTACTACAAGGACCTGCACCCGTCGAACCTGCTGGCCAGGGTCTACGGCGAGCTGTTCGAGCGCGCCGGGGTCGATCCGGCCGAGACCGGCGACGTGATCGCCGGCTGCGCCCAGCAGTTCGGCGAGCAGGGGGTCAACATCGGCCGCAACGCCTGGCTCGAGGCCGGGCTGCCAATCGAGACGCCGGCGACCACGATCGACCGCCAGTGCGGCTCCGCCCAGCAGGCGGTCAACTTCGCGGCGGCGCAGATCGCCAGCGGCGTCCACGACGTCGTCGTCGGCGGTGGCGTCGAGCACATGGGCCACATCTCCTTCGCCGACGGCTACGAGGTGATGAAAGAGCACGGCTCGCCGTTCTCACCCGAGCTGATGGACCGCTACAACCTGATCCCACAGGGCCTCTCGGCCGAGATGATCGCCGACCAGTGGGAGATCCCCCGCTCTGACCTCGACGAGTTCGGCCTGCGCTCCCAGCAGCTCGCCGCCAAGGCGACCGAGGAGGGGCGCTTCGAGCGCGAGACGATCCCCTTCGCGGTCAACGGCGACACCTACGTCAGCGACCAGGGCCTGCGCGAGACCACCCTCGAGGGCCTGGCCGGCCTGAAGCCCGCCTTCAAGGAGGACGGGAAGATCACCGCCGGGAACTCCTCTCAGGTTTCCGACGGCGCGGCCGGGGTGCTGCTGATGGCGCGAGAGAAGGCGGACGCGCTGGGGCTGAGGCCGCGGGCGCGGATCTTCGACCAGACCACGGTCGGCGTCGACCCGGTGATCATGCTGACCGGGCCGATTCCCGCCACCCGCAAGCTGCTGGAGCGCAACGGGATGACGATCGACGACATCGATCTCGTCGAGATCAACGAGGCCTTCGCCTCGGTCGTCGTCGCCTGGGAGCGCGAGCTGAAGCCCGACATGGACCGCGTCAACGTCAACGGCGGCGCGATCGCGCTCGGGCACCCGCTCGGTTCGACCGGGGCGCGGTTGATCACCACGCTGCTGCACGAGATGGAGCGCACCGACAAGGAGATGGGACTGGTGACGATGTGCTGCGGCGGCGGCCTCGGGACCGGCACCCTGATTCAGCGCATCTGAGAGAAGCCCGTCTGAATAGTTGACTTCCCTTGATCGGCCTGTAGATTACGCCGGTCAGTCAAACGATTCAAAGGGGAAGAGATGTACCGGCGAGCTTTCGCAATCTTGATCAGCGTCCTGGCACTTGCGGGGGTCGCTGCTGGCTGTGGTGGCGGTGACGACAGCGATTCGCTGACCAAAGCGGAATTCGTCAAACAGGCCAGCGACGTCTGCCTGAAAGTCAACAAAGAAACGCAGAAAAACCTCGAAGCCGCGGTGCAGGCCCAGGAAGGCGTGCCGCCGAGCAAACAGAGCGAAGAACAGCTGGTCAACAACATCGTCATCCCCGCCCTGGAGAAACAAAGCGAAAAGCTGAAGGAACTCGGTGCCCCGGAGGGGGACGAGGACCAGATCGCCGCGATCACCGACGAGCTGGACAAGGTGGCCAAGGAAGCGGAAGAAAACCCGGTCGGCGTGGCCTCGCAGAGCGACCCCTTCCTCAAGGTCGACCAGATGATGAAAGATTACGAACTCGAGGCCTGCCGCCACTAGCCCGGGGCGGCAGCGCTTTCCTGGCTGCGTGGCCAGGACGTATATGCTCCTCCTTCGATGGACCTGACGCTCTCGCCATCGGAGGAGGAGTTCCGCGACGAGGTTCGCACCTGGCTGGAGGAGAACCACCCGGGTCCCGAGCCCGAGGCCGGCCTCGATGAGGTGATGGCCTTCCGCCGCGAGTGGCAGCTGAAGCTGCACGCCGCCGGCTGGGCCGGGATCTCCTGGCCGCAGGAGTACGGCGGCCGCGGCGCGACGTACATCGAGCAGGCGATCTTCACCGGTGAGGCGGCGCGGCTGGAGGCGCCGAGCCCCGCCAACGTGCTCGGACTGGCGATGGGCGGGCCGGTCGTGATCGCGCACGGCACCGACGCGCAGAAGCAGCGCTACCTGGAGCCGATCCTGACCGGCGAGGAGATCTGGTGCCAGGGCTTCTCCGAGCCGGAGTCAGGGTCGGACCTGGCCTCCCTGAAGACGCGGGCGGTCAAGGACGGTGACGAATGGGTGGTCACCGGGCAGAAGGTCTGGACGACGTTTGCGCAGTACGCGAAGTGGTGCATGCTCGTCGCCCGCACCGACCCCGACGCCCCCAAGCACCAGGGCCTCACCTACTTCCTGATGGACATGGAGCAGGAGGGCGTGGAGGCGAAACCGCTGGTCCAGATCACCGGCGAGGGCGAGTTCAACGAGGTCTTCATGGAGGAAGCGCGGATCCCCGAGGAGAACGTGGTCGGCGGCGTCGGCAATGGCTGGGGCGTGGCGATCACGACCCTGATGAACGAGCGCGCCGGGCTCGCCTTCGGCGCGATCGCCCAGATCCAGAACAGCCTCGGGCGGCTGGCGCGGCTGGCGACCGAGGTCCGCGTCAACGGCGGCTCGGCCGCGGACGACAGCTACTACCGCCAGCGGATCGCCCAGCTCCACATCGAGGCCGAGACGATGCGGCTCAACGCCTACCGCGGCTTGACCAAGACGATGCAGTCGGGGATCCCGGGGCCCGAGGGCTCGCTCGGCAAGTGGCAGTGGGCGGACATCAACCAGGGGCTGACCGAGCTGGCGCTGGAGATCGAGGGCGCCTACGCGCCGCTCGCCCGCGGCGCCGAGCACGCGGTCGCAAATGGCGCCTGGCAGTACGGCTTCCTGCGCTCGCGCGCCAACTCGATCGAGGGCGGGACGACCGACATCCTCAAGAACATCATCGCCGAGCGGGTGCTCGGCCTGCCGAGGCTGCGCTAGCCATGTACTTCGACCTCACCGACGAGCAGCAGGCGATCAAGTCGACCGCCCATGACTTCCTCGCCGCCCGCTTCAAATCGGAGCGGGTCCGCGAGATCGCGGCCAGCGAGGACGGCCGCGACGAGGCCGGCTGGAAGGAGATGGCCGAGCTCGGCTGGACCGGGCTGGCGCTGCCGGAGGAGTGGGGTGGGCAGGGGCTCGGGATCGTCGACCTCGCCGTCCTCTTCGAGGAGATGGGCTACGCGCTGGCGCCTTCACCGCTGCTCTCGAGCACTCTCGTCGGCCTGGCGCTGAGCCTCTGCGGAAGCGACGACCAGCGCGAGCGCTACCTGCGCCCGCTGGCCAGCGGGGAGAAGCGGGGCACGCCCGCGTTGTGGGACGCCGGCACCCCGGCCGCGACCGGCGAGTTCACGCTGGAGGCGAAGGCCGACGGCGACGGCGTCGTCCTCGACGGCGAGAAGACGCTGGTCCTCGACGCCGCCGGCGCCGACTTCTTCCTCGTCGCGACCAGCGACGGTCGTCGCCACCTCGTCGAGAGCGGCGCCGACGGGGTCACGGTGACGCCCGAAGAGGCGATCGACCCGACCCGCCGCCTCTCTTCGGTTCGGCTCGACGGCGTCCGCGTCGCCGCGGCCGACACGCTGCCCGGCGATGGCGGCGACTACTACCCCGTCTTCCACCGCGTCTGCGTCGCCCTCGCGGCGGAGTCGACGGGGATCGCGCAGCGGACGATGGAGATGGCGGTCGAGTACGCCAAAGACCGCCAGCAGTTCGGCCGCCCGATCGGCGCCTACCAGGCGGTGTCCCACCGCTGCGCGCAGATGCTGCTGGAGACCGAGAACGCCCGCTCCGCCGTCTACGGGGCCGCCTGGGCGGCCGACGCGGAGCCGGACTCGCTGCCGCTGGCCGCCTCGATGGCCAAGGCCTACGCCTCGGACGCCGGCTGGCGCGTGCCCAACGCCTCGATCCAGGTCCACGGCGGCATCGGCTTCACCTGGGAGCACGACCTCCACTTCTTCCTCAAGCGCGGCCGCTCCAACGCGGCGTTGTTCGGCGACTCGAAGTGGCACCGCGAACGGGTAGCCGACGCGGTGCTGGCCCGCGTCGCCGCGCCGGCGGCGGCCTGACCGAAGAAGCGATGGGCGCGCTCGACCGCATCTCCGTGGCCGCGATCGGCACCTCGGTCGCCGACCTCGAGGCGGAGACGCTGCGGGCCGAGGCGGCCGGCGTCGAGTGCGTCTGGGCGCCGGAGCTGTTCCGCAGTGCCGTCACCCAGGCCGCCTACCTGGCGGCGAAGACCGAGCGCATCGACGTCGCCACCGGGATCGTCTGGGCCTTCACCCGCAGCCCCTTCATCCATGCCGTCACCGCGCTCGACATCGACGAGATGTCGGGCGGGCGCTTCCGGCTCGGGATGGGCGCCGGCGTCAAACGTCTCAACGAGACCTGGCACAACGCCGACTACGGCAAGCCGGCGCCGCACCTGCGCGAGGCGATCGAGGCGACGCGGCTGATCATGCGCCAGGCCAGCGCCGGCGAGCCGATCCGCTACCAGGGCTCCTATTACGACATCGACATCAAGGGCTGGGTCCGGCCCCACCCGGCGCCGCGCGAGGCGCCGCCGATCTACACCGCCGCCGTGCAGGCGGGGATGGCGCGGATGGCCGGTGACGTCGCCGACGGCCTGATCGGCCACCCGATCCAGAGCCTGCGCTGGATCGACGAGGTCGTCGTCGACGCCTTCGAGACCGGGCTCGAGCGCTCCGGCCGCGAGCGCCAGGACTTCGACTACCTGCCGACCGTTTGCTGCGCGATCGACGACGACGAGGGGCGGGCGATCGACATGGCCCGGCGCACGATCTCCTTCTACGCGACGGTGAAGACCTACATGCCGCTCTGGGAGCTGCACGGGTTCGCCGACAACGCGGCGGCGGCGGGGGACGCGTTCCGTCGCGGCGACCTCGCCGCGGTGCCGGCGGCGATCAGCGACGAGATGGTCGAGACCTACTGCGCCGCCGGGCCGCTCGACAAGGTCCGCGCCCGGGTCGAGGCGACCGCCGAGCGCGCCGACGGGCTCTTCCTCACCCCGCCGACCTACTTCATCACCCCGGAGGAGCTGAGCGAGTTCCAGAACCGGATCATCGACGCCTTCGGCCCGGGCGCCTGACCGACCCCGGCGAGTCCCGGCTGGAGGAAGTGCTGGAGCGGGTGCGGGCGATCCCGGAGGGGTTCGTCAGCACTTACGGCGACGTCTCCCCCGGCGCCCCGCGCTTCGCCGGCACCGTCCTCTTCCAGGTCGACGAGCCCGACCTGCCCTGGTGGCGGGTGGTCCGCGCCGACGGCTCGCTGGCCAAGGGCGACCGCCAGCGCCGACGGCTCGTCGCGGAGGGGGTCCCCTTCCGCGACGAGCGCGTCGACATGGCGGTGGCGCGCCTGGCGCCCTGAGCTCCTACGGGCAGACGACGACGAGGTGGAAGTCGGCGTCCTCGTTGGCCCCGGCTTTGTCGCGCGTGTGGACTTCGATCGCGTTCGGGTTGGCGGGCGAGACGTTGGTCTGGGCGTAGCCCGCGTTCGGCACCGTGGTCCCGGCGTTGTTGCGCGAGGAGACGTTGGCGCAGGCGCTCACGTTGGCGGGGAAGACGACGCTGACCGCGCCGCCGCCCTCGGCCGCGGTGATGCCGGCGTCGCTGGCGCGGGCGAGCGCCGCGTTGCCCGGGCTGGCCGGGTTGTTGACCACGGCCCAGTAGGTGTGCGCGGCGCGCTTCGCCGACGGGACGACCCCGAGCTTGTTGGTGTTGATCTGGAAGCCGGTAAGCGTCTTCTTCTTCAGCTTGCCGCCGCCGATCGTCTGTTTTTTGATCGCGCCGCCGTTGATCGTCTGCGCCGCGTAGGCGGTGCCGGCAAGGGCAGTGATCAGCGCGATCACCGCGACCACCATCGCCGGGCTCGGCCGCCTCTGCTTGAGCGTGCTCATGCTGGACTCCCTTCCAGTAGCTGAAATTAAGTAACCCCTGTCTTCGCCGATTGCTGCGGTTGGCCTCCCGGTACCCGCCTATCGGAGCGGGAAGCCCTAGGCGGGCAGGGTGGCGACGAAGCGCTCGAAGGCGGCGATGTCGGTCACGGCCGGGCCGTGGCCGGGGAGGATCAGCGAGGGCTCGAGCTCGGCCAGCTTGCGGATCGAGCGACGGTTCTCGGCCGGGTCGTAGGTGAAGATCGCCGGCGGCTCCTTGATCCCGGGCAGCGCCGTCGCGTAGCTCATGTTGCGGATCACGTCGCCGCAGATCGCGACCCGGTCGGAGTCGCGGAAGAAGATCACCTCACCGCGCGAGTGGCCGGGGGCGTGGACGACGCGGAAGCCGGCGACCTCGTCGCCCTCGGCGAGGACGCGGTCCACCTTGTGGGGCGGTCCCTGCCAGATCGCGCGGATCGTCCGGTTGACCAGGTTGCGCGGCGCCGCCTCCTGCATCGAGCGCGTCCCTTCCATCGCCTCGACGTCGTCGGCGTGGCAGGCGAGCGGCACGCTGCGGGCTTCGCAGACGCCCTTGGCGACGCCCTGGTGGTCGGGGTGGGCGTGGGTGAGGGCCAGCATCGAGATCTCGCGGCCCTCCAGCTCGGCGAAGATCCGTCGCCGGTCCCAGGTCCGGCCCGCGTCGATGAGGACGTCCTCGGCGAGGTAGACGTTGACGCTCGGCGCCGGGAACTCCTTCAGCCGCCAGACCCCTGGGGCGAGGTACTTCAATGCTCGATCCCGAGCGTCGCGCGCGGCTCGCCGCTGTGCTCGGCGAGCTCCTCGAGCTTGGCGATCTTGCGCTCGCCTTCGAGCCGGGCCGGGTGCTCAGGGGGCAGCGGCTCGATCAGGCGGCGGATGCGGTTCCTCACCTGCAGGGCGAAGTGGGGGGTCGTCGCCGCCGCCAGGGCGCGGACGTCCTCGGGGGTCAGCTCAGGTGCGCGGCCGAGCAGATTCGGGTTCTCGGCCTCGCTCATTCCGCGCCGCCGATCTTGGTCAGTTCGGCGACCTCGTTCACCTGCGCCTGCTGGTTGACGTCGATCGCCTCCTGATCGCCGACGACCCACACGTGGTTGTAGAAGGCGCGGGTCGGGTTGGTCGTGTAGCCGGGCTTCACGTCGAGGAAGTATTCACGTAGAGGCCCCGGAAGGTCGGTTGCGCTGTCGGTGAGCAGCAGCGGCCCCCAGGTTCCCGAGGCCGAGAGCGGCGCCGCGGCCGCCGCGTTCAGGGGCGCGTCGTCGCGGGCGAGGACGAAGCCGTGGCCCGGGTCGTTGACGTTCCAGCCGAAGGAGCCGTCGCTGTAGCGGGCGAAGGCGATCGCGTTGGCGACCGGGTCCTCTCCGGAGACCCGGTGGACCTCGTTGCCCAGCTTGCCGACCGCGCGGACGACCTCCGAGGAGATCGCCGCCGAGGGGCCGAGGACGTAGACCGGCACCTCCGGGTGCCGTTTCAGCACCCTGACGGTCGGCTGCGGCAGCTCGTCGCCGGCGGCGAAGAGGACCGGGTCGCCCGAGCGGGCCGCCCAGGCGGCGGCCGGCATCGCGAAGTCGGGCCGGTTCGACGGCGCGAGGACGATGTGGTCGGGGTCGGAGCCTAGGAGCCGATCGCGCAGCGCCGCGATCGCGGCAGCGGTCGCGGCAGGGCTGCCGGCCTGCACGCGGGTGACCTCGCCGCCGGGCGCCTCGACGTCGCCGATCGCGATCAGGCTGGTCCCCTTGGTCTCCTCGCTGCCCTGAGGGTCGAGGGTCGCGAGCGCTTCCTCGCTCGCCTCCGGCAGCTCGGTGCCGCTGACGAGCGCCGGGGCGCGGAGGGGGGCGGACATGAACACGGAGGCGGCGATCGCCCCCGCCCAGTCGTCCTCGTCGACCAGGGTGACGGCGGCCGGCCGCTGCTCGGGAGTCACCGAGGGGAAGACCGCGAGCGCCACCGCGGCGGCGTTGGCGGCGGGGTCGGAGCCGCCGACCCGGGTCGTGTTGTTGGTGGCGAATGCGGGGTACCCGAGCTGCTCGGCGCTCTGGGCGGCGTCGGTCTCGCCGCCCTCGCTCTCCGCCGGTGCCGGGGCGGGAGCAGGCCCGGGAGCGGGCTCGCTCCCGGAATCGCCGCCGGCCCCGATCACGGCGACGACGATGAAGAGGATCGCGACCGCGACCAGTGCCGCGATCGCTTTCAGGGCGCCCGGGATCGGTTGCCGCGACCGCTTGGCCTGCGGCTTCTCAGGTTTGGCCTGCCCCTTTGGCTTCGGAGCCGGCTTTGCCTTGGCCTTCGGCTCGGACTTCGTCTCGGCGCTCGGCCGCTCCGGCCTGGGTTCGGCGGGAGGGTCGGGGGTCGCCTTGTCCGCGGGCTCCACGTCGGCGTTGATCGGGCGGTCAGCGCTCACCGCGCCAACGCTACCGAGCGCGGCGTTCGTCCTTTCCACCGCTCCAGGGCAGGAAAGGACGAACGCCCTCCGTGGACCACTGGCTGGCTGGTCAGTTAAAGTTGGCGGGACTGGTTGACTGACCAGTCAATCGGCCACGGCGAGGAAGGACCCAATGGATTTCGCACTCAACGACGAGCAGCTCGAGTACAAGGAGAAATGCCGGAAATTCGCCCGCGAGGTGATCCGCCCGGCGGCCCGCACGCACGACGAAGAGGAGAGCGTTCCCTGGGAGGTCATCAAGGAGGCCCGGGTGCAGGGCTTCGGCGGCCTCGAGGGAATCCAGCGCTCCGCCTCCGATTCCGAGGGCCAGATGCAGGTGATCTCCGCCGAAGAGTTCCACTGGGGCTGCGCTGGGATCGCGCTGGCGATCTCCGGCTCCGGGCTCGCCGCCGCCGGGATCGCCTCCTCCGGCACGCCGGAGCAGATCGCGCGCTGGGTGCCGGAGTGCTTCGGCAGCGAGGACGAGGTCAAGCTCGGCGCCTACGCCGTGACCGAGCCGCAGGCCGGCTCCGACGTCAAGAGCCTCAAGACCACCGCCAAGCGCGACGGCGACGAGTGGGTACTGAACGGGACCAAGGTCTTCATCACCAACGGCGGCATCGCCGACGTCCACGTGGTCGTCGCCACCGTCGACCCGACGCTCGGGACCCGCGGCCAGGCCTCCTTCGTGGTCGGCAAGGGCACGCCGGGCCTCTCCCAGGGCAAGAAGGAGACCAAGCTCGGGATCCGCGCCTCGCACACGGCCGAGATCGTGCTCGAGGAGTGCCGGGTCCCGGTCGAGAACCTGCTCGGCGGCGAAGAGAAGCTGGAGAAGAAGCTGCAGCGGGGCCGCGAAGGGAAAAAATCACGCGGCGCCGACGCGCTGGCGACCTTCGAGGTGACGCGGCCGCTGGTCGGCGCCTCGGCGCTCGGCATCGCCCAGGCCGCCTACGAGTGGACCCTCGAGTACCTCGACGGGCAGTCCGAGGGCGGGACGCCGTTGCTGCAGACCCAGCGGATCCAGCAGACGCTGGCCGACGTCGCGACCGAGATCGAAGCGGCGAGGCTGCTGGTCCAGCGCGCCGCTTGGATGGGTCGCAACGGGGTGCCGATGACCGGTGGACAGGGTTCGATGTCGAAGCTCAAGGCCGGCGACGTGACGATGTGGGCGACGACGACGCTGATGGACCTGGTCGGGCCCTACGCCTGGAGCCAGGACTGCCCGCTGGAGAAGTTCTTCCGCGACGCGAAGATCTACCAGCTGTTCGAGGGCACGGCCGAGATCCAGCGCATGGTCATCTCCCGCATGCAGGCGCGCGACTACGCGGAGCGCCTCGGCTACGGGGCCGAAGTCGCCGCCGCGGCGATGGCGAAGAAAGAGGCGGTTCCGGCGTAAGCTCGGGACCGTGCACGGACCGCACGGCCACTCGCACTCGCTCGACGCCCGGCGCGCGGACAGCCGCCGGCGGATGTGGATCGCGCTGGCGATCAACGCCGGGCTGCTGCTCGCTGGGGTCGTCGGCGGGATCGTCACCGGCTCGCTGGCGCTGCTGGCCGACGCCGGCCACGTGCTCTCCGACGTCGGCTCGATCGTCCTCGCGCTGATCGCCGCCCGCCTGGCGCTGCTGCCGGCGGCGGGGAGGCGCACCTTCGGCTACCAGCGCTCCGAGGTGCTGGCCGCCCTGGTCAACGGCCTGCTCCTGGTCGCCGTCAGCGTCGCGATCGCGATCGCCGCGATCGGCCGCCTCTCCGACCCGCCGCCGATCGAGGGCGGCGGCGTGCTCGCGCTCGGCGTCCTCGGCCTCGCCGGCAACCTCGTCGCCACCTGGGTCCTCGCCCGCGGCGAGCGCGAGGACATCAACCTCGAGGGGGTGCTGCGCCACAGCGTCGCCGATGCGCTCGGCTCGCTCGGCGTGGTCGTCGCCGGCGCCGTCGTCCTGCTCGGCGGCTCGGCGATCGTCGACCCGATCGTCGGGCTGCTGATCGCGGCGCTCGTCCTCGCCTCCTCCTGGCGCCTGATCAAGGAACCGTTCGACGTGCTGATGGAGGCGGCGCCGGCCGACCTCGACGTCGACGGGATGGGCGCGGCGATCTGCGCCGAGGAAGGGGTCCGCTCCGTCCACGACCTGCACGTCTGGACCGTCACCGCCGGCTTCGGCGCCCTCGCCGCGCACGTGGTCGTCGCCCGGGGGTGCGATCGCGACCTGGTCCGCCAGCGGATCGAGCTTGTGCTCACCGACCGGTTCGGGATCGAGCACACGACGCTGCAGATGGAGGAGGAGGCCGACCGGGCCCTGCTGCGGGTAGAGAACGCCTCCGGCCAGGCCTGACGCGGGCAGGATCGCAAGCCCGATTGCAGGTGTGACGAAGCTCTCAGGCCGAAATTCGGCCTGCTCTAGCCTCATCTGGATGCCTAGGAACCGCTCTGTCGCGGTGGCGCTGTTCGCCGCCCTCGCGGCCCTCTGCACGCTGCTGGGCGCCGCCTCGGCCCCCGCCGCGGACCTGCAGGGGGAACTCGAAGCCAAGCAGCAGAAGCTGGAAGAGGTCGGCGAGCGCAAAGGCGTGCTGACCACGACGATCACCCGCTACGGCGAGGAAATCGACGAGCTGACCGGCGAGGTGGCGGCGATCCGCACCGAGGAGGCGGCGGTTCGCGCCAGGCTCGAAGCCAAACAGGCGGAGCTCGACCAGGCGGTGGCCGAGCTCGACGTCGCCAAGGAGCGGCTGCAGGAACTGCGCTCCCGCCTCAAGCGGGCCCTCGTCGCGCTGCGCGAGCGGCTGGTGGCGATGTACGAAACCGGCAGCCCGGACCTGCTCACCGTGATCGTCGGCTCGGGCGATTTCGACGACCTCGCCGCCCGCACCGAATACCTCGACCGCCTGCACGGGATGGACGAGGCGGTGGTGGGCCGGGTGCGTGAACTGCGCGATCAGGTCCAAAGCCTGGTCGACCGGCTGCGCAGCGCCAAAGACCGGATCGAAGCGGCCCGCGACGCGATCGCCTCCGAAAAACAGGCGCTGACCGACGCTCGCGCCGCCCTCCAGAGTCGCCAGCAGCTGCTGCTCGACGCCCGCGGCCGGCGCGAATCGGCGCTGGCGGAGATCAGCGCCCACGAGGAGGAGCTGCACGGCCACGTCGCCGAGCTGCAGGGCGAACTCGCCGCGCAGCTGGCCGGCACCGGGGCGACGCCGTTGCCTGCGGGCCCGATCGTCGGCGGCAGCGGCGGCCTGATCTGGCCGGTCAACGGCGCCGTGGTCTCGGGCTTCGGGCCGCGCTGGGGCCGCATGCACGAGGGCGTCGACATCGCCGTGCCGGAAATGACGCCGATCCGCGCCGCCGCCTCGGGCACCGTCGTCGCCACCCAGTCGGACGCGGAAAGCGGCGGCTACGGCAACTTCACCTGCATCGACCACGGCGGCGGGCTCTCCACCTGTTACGCCCACCAGACCTCTTTTGCCGTCGCCGCGGGCCAGTCCGTTTCGCAGGGCGACATCATCGGGTACACCGGTTGCACGGGTCACTGCCTCGGGCCTCACCTGCATTTCGAGGTTCGTATAAACGGCTCCCCAACCGACCCGATGGGTTACCTTTAGCAATCAGGCCACCGCATGATCCGCCAGGCCCACACCTACCTCGTAGGTGCGATGGGAGGGGCGACGTTGATCGCCATCGCCATCGCGGTCTTTGTCGTGCTCGTTTCCGCGCAGGTGGTCAAAGACTGGCCGCTCGGCGCGCTGGGCGGCGGAGGCGACGAGAACGCCGCGGTCTCCGAGGCGCAGCCGGCCGGGGCGGCGGCTGCTGGTGCCGGGGCGGCCACGGTGTCCGGCCCTGACGCCGGCGCGGACGGGGCGGGTCCCGGCCGCCGGGCCGGCGACGGCTCCAACCGCGACGGCGGCCTGGCGGCGACCGGCGGCGGTGTTGCCACCAACGACGGCGGCGGTGGCTCGGCTGAGCCCGGCGGCGGCGGGCAGGGCGGGGGCGCTCCCTCGCAGCCCACCGGCGCGTCCAACCCGGGCGGCGGCGGGCCGACCAGCTCCGCTGCGGGCGGCGGAGGCGGCGGCAAAGCGCCCACGACCGGTGGCGGTGGAGGCGGCGCTGGGTCCGGCAGCTCGACCTCCGGCCAGGTCACCTCGACGGTCAACAACACCGTCAACCAGGTCGACGAATCGGTGCTCGGGGGCACGCTCGGGAAAACCGGCGTGACCGAAACGACCGAAGGCGTGGTCGACGGCGTCGCCGGCCCGGAATCGCCGGTCGGCCAAGTCGTCGACGAAGCCGTCGGCGCGGTCGGTGGCATCCTCGGCCAGAAACCCTGAGACGGCGCCAGGCGACACAGGGCGGCGTCCTCGATCGCTCGCGTGCAGGGCACGCCACGCTCACTGCGTCCTTGCCCTGTGTCGCCTGGTGGCGCCAGGAACCGTCAGAATGCCGGTCCGATGGCGGAATCAGAACAGGCGGGGTCGGTCGCGAGCGGCGACCCGATCGAGGGTTCGGCGGTCTACCCGGCGGGCAGCCGGGTCAACGAGCGCGGGCATCTCGAGATCGCGGGCTGCGACCTGCTTGACCTCGCGGTCGAGGTAGGCACCCCCGCCTACGTCTACGCCGAGGACGACCTTCGCGCCCGCGCCCGCGGCTATCGCGAGGCGTTCGAGCGTCGCAGCGAGGACTTCGAGGTTCTCTTCGCCAGCAAGTCGCTGCCCTGCACCGCCGCCTACCGGCTCTTCGCCGACGAGGGGCTCTCGGTCGACGTCGCCTCCGGCGGCGAGCTGCACATGGCGCTGCGGGCGGGCTTCGACCCCGACCGCATCCACATGCACGGCAACAACAAGACCGACGAGGAGATCCTCCTTGCCCACCGCGCCGGCATCCGCCACCTGATCCTCGACTCCTTCGACGAGATCGAGCGCTGTGAGCGGCTGCTCGACTCCCCGCAGCGGGTGCTGATCCGGGTCACGCCCGGGATCAAGCCCTCGACCCACGACTACATCACCACCGGCCAGCTCGACTCCAAGTTCGGCTTCGGGCTCGAGGACGGGCTGGCGGCGCGGGCGATCGAGCGGGTGCTCGCCTCCGACAGCCTGGAGCTGGTCGGCCTGCACGCCCACATCGGCTCCCAGATCTTCGAGCTCGAGCCCTACACGCTGGCGATCCGCGCCCTCGGCGAGCTGGCCGGCGACTGGTGCCGGGTCGTCAACGTCGGCGGTGGGCTCGGCGTCGCCTACACCGCCGAGGACGAGCCGCCCTCGATCGACTCCTACGTCGACGTCAAGGTGCGCGGCGTCGCCGAGGTGTTCGGCGACGGGGTGCGGATCCTGGTCGAGCCGGGGCGCTCGCTGGTCGCCAACGGCGGCGTCACCATGTACCGGGTCGGCACCGTCAAGGAGATCCCCGGCGTCCGCACCTACGTCGCCGTCGACGGCGGGATGTCGGACAACCTGCGCCCGATGCTCTACGGCTCGCGCTACGAGGCGCTGATCGCCGACCGCGCCGCCGCCGTACCCGACACCCTGGCCACGGTCGCCGGCATGCACTGCGAGTCGGGCGACATCCTCGTCCGCGACACGATGCTGGCCGATCCCGCCGTCGGCGACGTCCTCGTCACGCCGGCGACGGGGGCCTACGGGCACGCGATGGCCAGCAACTACAACGGGGTGACGCGGCCGCCGGTCGTCTTCTGCCGCGACGGCGAGGCACGGGTCGTGGTGCGGCGCGAGACCTACGAGGACCTGACGGCGCGGGATGCCTGAGGCGGCGGCATGAGCGAGGGCTCCAAACCCGTCCGCATCGGGCTGCTGGGACGCGGCACGGTCGGCTCCGCCTTCGCCGACCTGCTGGCGGAGCGCGCCGAGGCGGTCGAGGCGGCGACCGGCCGGCGCCCGGAGATCGCCGGCGTCCTCACCCGCAGCGAGGGCGACTTCGGGGCGATCCTCGGCGACGCGGACCTCGTGGTCGAGCTGATGGGGGGGACGGACCCGGCCCGCGACTTCGTCCTCGACGCGCTGCGCGCCGGCAAGCCCGTCGTCACCGCCAACAAGCAGCTGCTGGCCCAGCACGGCGACGAGCTCTTCGGCGTCGCCCGCGAGGCGGGGGTGCAGCTGCGCTTCGAGGCCGCCGTGGCCGGGGTGATCCCGATCGTGCGCACGATCCAGGAGAGCTTCGGGGTGACGGAGATATCGAAGGTGTTCGGGATCGTCAACGGCACCACCAACTTCATCCTCAGCGAGATGGCGGCGACCGGCGCCGGCTACGACGAGGTGCTGGCGCGGGCACAGGAGCTCGGGTACGCCGAGGCCGACCCCAGCGACGACGTCAGCGGCGCCGACGCCGCGGCGAAGATGGCGATCCTCGCCCGCCTCGCCTTCCACACCCCGGTGACGCTCTCGGAGGTCCCCTACCAGGGCATCGAGGAGATCCGGCCCGACGACATCGCCTACGCCAAGGAGCTCGGGCTCTCGCTGAAGCTGCTCGGCGCCGCCGAACGGCGCGACGGCGGCATCAGCGTCCGCGTCTTCCCCTGCTTCCTCTACCCGGGCCACCCGCTGGCGCCGATCGAGGGCCCCTTCAACGCGGTGATGGTCGAGGCGCCGGCGATCACCGAGGTGACGATGTCGGGGCCGGGGGCCGGCGGCGTGCAGACCGCCTCGGCGGTGCTCGGCGACGTCGTATCGGTCCTCGCCGGCGACGCGCCGGTGCACGAGACCCGCGCCGAGCTGCCGCTGGTCGCCGACGTTCCCTCCTCCTTCTACCTCTACCTGGAGGTGGCCGACCGCCCCGGCGTGCTGGCCCGGATCGCGACCGTGCTCGGCGACCACGACGTCTCCGTGAAGAGCGTGGTCCAGCGCGGGGAGGGCGACGAAGCCCGCCTCGTGATGGTCGCCCACGAGTGCCTGGAGTCGCGCTTCGCCGCCGCGGTCGAGGCGCTGGAGGCGCTCGACGACCTGCGCTCGCCGCCGCGCTCGATCCACGTGATCGAGGAGGAGTTCTAGTGGGGCCGGCTCGCTGATGGCGGCGCCGCTGATCGAGCGCTACCGCGACCGCCTCTCGCTCGAGCCCGGCGACCCGGTGGTGAGCCTGAACGAGGGCTCGACGCCGCTGATCGAGGCGTCGCGGCTCTCGGAGCGGATCGGCGCCCGCGCCTACCTCAAGTTCGAGGGCGCCAACCCGACCGGCTCCTTCAAGGACCGGGGGATGACCGTCGCCGTCTCGCGGGCGAAGGGGCGTGGGGCGGAGGCCGTGATCTGCGCCTCGACCGGCAACACCGCGGCGAGCGCCGCCGCCTACGCGGCGCGGGCGGGGTTGCGCGGGGCGGTGATCGTGCCCGAGGGGAAGATCGCGATCGGCAAGCTGGCGCAGGCGCTGATGCACGGGGCGCGCGTGGTCGCGCTGCAGGGGAACTTCGACGACGCGCTGCGGATCGTCCGCGAGCTCTCCCAGAAGCACCCGATCGAGCTCGTCAACTCCGTCAACCCGCACCGGATCGAAGGCCAGAAGACCGGCGCCTTCGAGATCGTCGAGGAGCTGGGGGGCGCGCCGGGCGCGCTGGCGATCCCGGTCGGCAACGCCGGCAACGTCACCGCCTACTGGCGCGGCTTCCAGGAGGTCGAGACGGCCCCGGTCCTCTACGGCTTCCAGGCCGAGGGCGCGGCGCCGCTGGTCGGCGGCGAGCCCGTCGCCAACCCGGAGACCGTCGCCTCCGCGATCCGGATCGGCAACCCGGCCCGCTGGGAGGAGGCGATGGCCGCCTTCACCGCCTCGCGCGGCCGCGTCGCCGCCGTCTCCGACCAGCAGATCCTCGACGCCTACCGCTGGCTGGCCGACAGCGAAGGCGTCTTCTGCGAGCCGGCCTCGGCCGCCTCGGTGGCGGGCCTGCTCGCCCACGGGCTGCCGGTGGTCGAGGACGCGGCGCCGCCCGAGTCGGTCGTCTGCGTGCTCACCGGCCACGGCCTCAAGGACCCCGACACCGCGCTCGGCAAAGCCCCCGCGGTGATCAACTGCGACAACGACCTCAGCGCCGTCGAGCGCGCCGTCTTCGATTGACCGCGCGCCACCGACTCGTCCGCGTCCCCGCCTCCTCGGCCAACCTCGGCCCCGGTTACGACGCGATGGCGGCGGCGGTCTCGCTGCACCTGGAGCTGGAGGTCGAGGAGACGGGGGAGTTCTCCTTCGATCCGGGCGGGCTCGATGTCGCGACCGACCGCGGCAATCTCGTCGTCCGCGCCTTCGAGAGCCTGCACTCGGCTGACGGCATCGCCTTCCGGCTGAACAGCGAGGTGCCGCTGGCGCGCGGGCTCGGCTCCAGCGCCGCGGCGATCGTCGCCGGGCTGTACGCCGCCGACCACCTCTTCGAGCTGGCGCTCACCAAGGAGGAGATGCTGGCGCGGGCGACCGAGCTGGAGGGGCATCCCGACAACGTCGCGGCCGCGATCTACGGCGGCTTCGTCGTCTGCGGGACGGGCGAGGGCGGGGCGCCGTTCGCCGCCCGCTTCGACCCGCCGGAGGGGCTGGAGGGGATCGTCGTGGTCCCGCCCGACGAGGTCTCGACCGCGCGCGCCCGCGAGGCGATCCCGGCCGAGCTGCCGCTCGCCGACGCCGTCGCCAACGTCTCGTCCGCGGCGCTGCTGGTGCTCGGCCTGCGCAGCGCCGACCTCGACCTCGTCTCCCGCGGGCTGCGCGACTCCATCCACCAGGAGCGTCGCCGCCGGCTCTACCCGCGCTCGATGGAGATCGTCGACGCGGCCGCCGAGATGGGCGCCCTCGGGGCGACGATCTCCGGCGCCGGGCCGACCGTGCTCGTCTGGACCACCTGGCAGGACGCCGGCAACGTCGCCGCGGCGCTGGAGCAGCGCTGCGCCGGCTGGGCCGAGGTGCGCCGTCTGCCCTTCTCGCCCCTCGGCGCCGACGTCCCCGAGCTCTAGGCATGGACTGGGTCGTCCGCATCGGGCTGATCGAGCTGGCGCTCGGCGGCCTGCTCGGCTGGGCGATGGTGATCCGCGCCGAGAAGCCGGAGTGGATACGGCGGGTCGGCATCGTCGCCCCGCAGCGGATCCGCCAGGTCCATCTCGACTACGTGATGATGGGCCTGATCCTGATCGGGGTCGGGCTGGCGGTGCCGGACCTGCCGACGGCGATCGCCGTCGCGCTCGTCTTCGGCACCCTGATCAACCCCTTCCTCTTCGTCCCCCTCGCCTTCGACCCCGACGCGGAGCAGCGCGCCTGGTACCGGGCGCTCGCCGTCGTCTCCTTCATCGGCGTCAGCGGCGGCCTTGTCGCCGCCGCGATCGTCGGCCCCGCCTGACCGCGTTCGTCCTTTCGGCGAGATACCGCAGGAAAGGACGAACGCTGCGACGGCCGAGCGCGTGGCTAGCATCGCGCCCATGCCACGCCTGCCGAAGTCCAGACTGCTCGCGGCGCTCGTCGCCGTCATCGCGCTGCTCGCGCTTCCCGCCGTCGCCCAGGCGACGCTGACCTACGTCAAGAACCCGATGAGGCCGGCCGTCTTCGTCGCCAACGACAACGGCGGCGGCGCCTTCAAGGTCGGGCCGGGATCGAACCCGCGGGTCTCGCCCGACGGGGACGCGATCGCCTACGAACACGAAGACTCGAGCGGCAAGCGGGTGCTGAAGCTGGCCGCGGCGGCCGGCGGCGGCTCACGCACGGTGATGACCGGCCTCCAGGACGGGTCCCACCTCGCCTTCTCGCCCGACTCGAGCCTGATCGCGGCGCTGCGCGGGCCCGAGCTCGGCAAGCGCAAGCTGGTCCTGATCGACGTCACCAGCGGCACCTTCCTGCGCTCGCTCGCGACCGGTTACTTCGGCGGTCTCAGCTTCTCCCCCGACGGGACCGAAATCGTCTACTCGACGACGGCGAGCGAAGACTTCTCGTCCGTTCCCAATATCTACCGTGTTCCGGTCGCCGGCGGCAAACCGGTCCGCCTGACCAAGGATGGGGTCTCCACGGACCCGCTCTGGGGCCCGACCGGCCAGATCGTCTTCGTCAAGCTGCTCGGCGCGAAACAGCGCAAGTATGGCCCCAAGAACGAGCTCTTCCTGATGAACCCCGAAGGGGGCCAGGTCAAGCGCCTCACCGACACCAAGGTCGGGCCGCTGCTGCAGGGCCTGACCCCGACCGCCTGGTCGGACGACGGCAGCCGCCTGCTCGCCGAGTTCGTCGGCCAGGACACCAGCTACGCGGTCACGGTCAATCCCAAGAGCGGAGCGCAGCGCCGGATCGGCCCGCGCGGCGAGCAGGGCTTCGTCGGCACGGCGCTCTCCGGCGACGGCACCACCGTGCTCGGCTTCACCGGCGGCTTCGAACCGGGCCCCGACCACCGCGTCGTCACCGTCCCCTACGGCGGCGGCAACCCGAAGACGCTGGTCAAGGGCGGTTACGAACCGGACTGGAGCCGCTAGCGAGGCGACTTTCCGTCCCCACAGGACGCAAAGTCGCCTCGGGTCAGTCGAGCAGGCCGACCTGGCGCAGGATCGAGACGCTGTCGGAGTAGACGTCCTTGCGCTTGACCAGGCCGTCCTCGAAGGGGATCACGTCGAGGCCGTCCCACTCGACCCGGCGGCCGCTCGGCTCCGCGACCAGATCGCCGCGGCGCATCGTCTCGGTGTGGGTCGCCGCCGCGGTCCATTCCTGGACGACGAGGCCCTCGCGCACGTAGAGGCGGCGGGTCGTGAACTCGATGTCGGGCCAGCCGGCGAAGATCGCGCCGATGTGGGCGCGGACCTCCGCGCCGGTCGCCGCCTCGCCCGCGGTGTGGTTCTCGAAGACCATGTCGGGCGCGTGCATCGCGACGATCGCGTCGAGGTCGTGCGCGTTCCAGGCCGCGTTGTAGCGGTCGATCGCCTCGCGCAGCGCCGCCTCGGAGTTGTTGCCCGCACCGTTCATATAGAGGTATGGTCGAACCTAATGCCAGCGAACTACTCGATCAAGCACCGCGACGAGTTCGAGTCGATGGAGGGCTCCGGCGACTGCACCTGGAAGCTCGCCCGCAAGGCGCTCGGCACCGCCGCCTTCGGCTACAACCTGGTCGAGATCGCCCCCGGCGGCCAGATTCCCGAGCACGACGAGGCCGAGAGCGGCCAGGTCGAGCTCTACGCGATCCTCGAGGGCGAGGCGGTGCTGCGGCTCGACGGGGAGGACCACCCGGCACCGGCCGGGACCTTCGCCTCGGTCGATCCCCCTGCAACCCGCGCGATTCTCAACCGCTCGAATGCTCCAGTTACCGCACTTTTGATCGGCGTCCAGCCCGAGGGCGGCTACAAACCCATGTCGTGGGCCTGAACTAGCCCTATAATTCCCCGGCCCGTCAACCCGTCGCGCGCCCGCTCGGAGAAGGTGCGGAAACCGGGAGGTCATATGTCGAAGCCCCAGTCCGCCGGCGCGAGCCTCAAGCGCTACTCGCCCGAGCTGCCCTACAAGCCGCTGGTCTCACCGCCGAGCGTCGAGGACAAGGACGCCTGCGCGATCTATGCGTCCGTGCGCAAGGACGCGACCCCGAGCCACCGGCCGATCGAGCTGGCGGTCCCGGCGCTGGGGAAGATGCTGCACCGCGCCGGCAACGTCGACGGCGAGGGCGACGGCTGCGGCCTGCTCGTCGACATCCCGACCAAGATCTGGGCCGAGGAGGTGCGGGCCGGGGGCCACAGCCCGGCGCTCGTCAACGAGCCGGCCTTCGCGGTGGCCCACCTGTTCGTCGAGCGCTCGGCCGATCTCGAGTCGGTGCTCCACGACGCCCGCGAGCTGCTCGGGCGCGCGGGCTTCCGGATCCTGGCCGAGCGGCTCGGTGTCGTCTCGTCCCAAGCGCTGGGCGCCACCGCGCGCGAGGAGGAGCCGCACTTCTGGCAGGTCGGGGGCCTGCTCACATCGCACGAGCGGGCGAACCGCGACCTCCACGGGCTCGCCAACGACCTCGAGGCCGAGCTCGGCTTCCACGTCCCCTCCT
>DASUQC010000042.1:0-27436 GCA_036280745.1 Solirubrobacterales bacterium | reverse complement strand
AAGCCGATCGGCCTCACCTACGGCAACTTCCTCTGGAGCGCGATGGGCGGCGCCTTCAACATCGGCGTCGACCCGGCCGACCGTTGGCTCTGCTGCGTGCCGCTCAGCCACATCGCCGGCCTCGGCATCGTCATGCGATCGGTCATCTACGGCACCACCGCGGTCGTCCACGACGGCTTCGACGTCGACCGCGTCGGCGCCGCGCTCGAGGGCGATGGGATCTCCGTCGTCTCGGTCGTGGCGACGATGCTGACGAGGCTGCTCGAGGCCGGCGCCGACCTCTCCGGACCGCGGGCGATCCTGGTCGGCGGCGGCCCGGTGCCGCGCGAGCCGCTCGAGGAGGCGATCGCCAAGGGCGCCACGGTCGTGCAGACCTACGGCCTCACCGAGACCTGCTCGCAGGTGACGACCCTGGCCCCGGCCGACGCCCGCCGCAAGCTCGGCTCCGCGGGACGGCCGTTGCTCACCACCCACCTGCGCATCCAGGACGGCGAGATCCTCGTCCAGGGCCCGACCGTCGCCCCCGGCAGCGCCGACGCCGACGGCTGGCTGCACACCGGTGACCTCGGCCAGATCGACGAGGAGGGCTTCCTCTACGTCGAGGACCGGATCGACGACATGATCGTCAGCGGCGGCGAGAACGTGGTCCCGTCCGAGGTGGAGGAGGTGCTGCTGCGCCACCCCGAGGTGGCCGACGCCGCCGTGGTCGGCCGCGAGGACCCCGAGTGGCAGCAGGCGGTGACCGCGGTCGTCGTGCTGGAGAGCGACTCGGCGGTGACCCCGGACGACCTGCGCCGGCACTGCGCCGAGACACTGGCCGGGTTCAAGGTGCCGAAGCGGATCGAGCTGGCGGCGGCGCTGCCGCGCACGCCTTCGGGCAAGCTGATGAGGCGAGCCCTCCGATAGCCTGCCCGCCATGCGCACCGACGACATCTTCTACGACAAGGACGCCGACCTCGGCAAGCTCGACGGCAAGACCATCGCGATCCTCGGGTACGGCTCGCAGGGGCACGCTCACGCCCTCAACCTCAAGGAGTCCGGGGTCGACGTGGTCGTCGGCCTGCGGCCCGGCTCCGCCAGCCGCGCCAAGGCGGAAGAGGCCGGCCTGGAGGTGCTCGACATCGCCGAAGCCGCCAGCCGCGGCGACCTGGTGATGGTCCTGCTCCCGGACGAGAAACAGGCCGAGGTCTGGAGCTCGGAGATCGTCGACGGCATCGCCCCCGGCAACCTGCTGCTGTTCGCGCACGGCTTCGCGATCCACTTCGGCCAGATCGAGCCACCCCCCGGCGTCGACGTCGGCATGGTCGCGCCCAAGGGCCCCGGCCACCTGGTCCGGCGCCAGTACGAGGAAGGCAACGGCGTTCCCTGCCTGATGGCGGTCCACCAGGACGCCAGCGGCGACGCCCACGACCTCGTCCTCGCCTACGCCTCCGGGATCGGCGGCGGCCGCGCCGCGGTGATCGAGACGACCTTCAAAGACGAGTGCGAGACCGACCTCTTCGGCGAGCAGGCCGTTCTCTGCGGCGGCGCCTCGGAGCTGGTCCAGGCCGGGTTCGAGACCCTGGTCGAGGCCGGCTACGACCCCCGCCTCGCCTACTTCGAGTGCCTGCACGAGCTGAAGCTGATCGCCGACCTGATGTACGAGAAGGGGATCCAGGGGATGCACTACTCGATCTCCAACACCGCCGAGTACGGCGACCTCACCCGTGGCAAACGGGTGATCACCGACGAGACCAAGGCGGCGATGAAGCAGATCCTCGGCGAGATCCAGTCCGGCGACTTCGCCCGCGAGTTCATCGCCGAGACCAAGGCCGGCAACGAGAACTTCGACCGCATGCGCGGCGAGCTGCAGGGGTCCGACATCGAGGACGTCGGCAAAGAGCTGCGCACGATGATGCCCTGGATCGACCAGGGCTTCAGCGACACCAAATAGGCATCGCGCTCAGCGGTGGGTCTCGCCCTCCGCTAGCCGCCCGTCGCGGCCGACGTAGCCGTCTTTGGCGCCGACGACGACGTAGACCGCGTCTTCGGAGTCGCTGAGGTTCCTCACCTTGCGGTGGGTCGGCGCGTCGACCCAGGCGATCCCGCCCGGGCTGAGCCGGTGGGTCGAGCCGTCGCCGAAGGTGAACTCGACCTCGCCCATGTGGAGGAAGTAGAGCTCCTCCTGTTCGTCGTGGTAGTGGCTGCCGGTCTCGTAGGACGGCGGCAGCACGATCGCGTTCACCCCGAACGCCCTCACCCCGAGCTTCTTGCGGATCTTGCGGAACCCCGGCCCCTCGCCGAGATCGGCGAGATTGGAGACGGCGTAGCCCTCTCCCTTTTCGACGTTCTGGTCGCTCTCGCTCATGGGTCGTCCCTCCTCAGGTGGCCGGGGCCGCCGGCGGTTCGGTCGCTGGTGGGGCCGCGGGGGCGGTCGCCGCCTTCGCCCGCTCCAGCCCGACCGGCGGGTAGTCGTCGGTGAGGAAGGCGAGGTAGCCGAGAACCCGGGCGTGGAAGCCGTTGACGAAGGTCATCATGCTGTTGACGCCCTCCGGCAGGTAACCCCGGAAGACGATCGTCAGCCAGGCGACGAAGCCGGCGGCCAGCTGGATGTAGGAGGTCCCGTAGGCGTACACCAGCAGCACCGGCAGGGCGAGGATCCAGCGGAAGAGCGCCTTGAGCCTGCTCTGGCGCTCGGCCGGGGGTGCGATGTTGACCCGGATCGGGTAGCTCGCATCGTCGCCGAGGCTGAACGGCGGCCAGGCGTCGGTCTGCAGGTAGATCCAGGCGGAGACCCGGACCGAGAAGCGGACGATGCCCGCGTTGAAGTCGTAGAGCCACTGCGGGTAGCGGCCGAGGATGATGATGGCGACCCAGGCGATCAGGTGGGTGAAGATGAAGAGGATGCCCCAGAAGGTGGCGACGATGAACCACGGGATCGCCAGGATCAGGCGGAAGAAGGTCGTCCAGCGGTTCGGTTCCGGGTTGAAATCGGCTTCGTAGCTGATCGGGTACATGGATCTCCCTCGGGGTTGGGCGGGACTGGGGGACAGCGCCGCGAGCCTACCCCGGCCCTCGGCGCCAGTCCACCCGCGCCTGTCAATAACCTGTCGAGCCCGATGGCGCCTCCGACCACCGACACCGCGCAGATACCTGCCGAGCTGAAGCCGGCCGACGGCCGCTTCGGCTGCGGCCCCTCGAAGGTGCGGCCCGAGGCCCTCGCGGCGCTCGCCGAGCGCGCCGATTTGATGGGCACCTCCCACCGCCAGGCGCCGGTCCGCGACCTGGTCGGCCGCGTGCGCGGCGGGCTGGCCGAGCTCTTCTCGCTGCCCGACGGCTATGAGGTGGTGCTCGGCAACGGCGGCACCACCGCGTTCTGGGACGCGGCCGCGGCCTGGCTGGTGCGCGACCGCTCCCTGCACCTGACCTACGGCGAGTTCTCGCAGAAGTTCGCGAAGGCGACCGCCGCGGCACCCTTCCTCGCCGACCCGATCGTGGTCGAGGCCGAGCCGGGGGACGCGCCGGCGCCGACCGCCGACCCGGCGGCCGACGTGCTCGCCTGGGCCCACAACGAGACCTCGACCGGGGTGATGGTCCCGGTCGAGCGCCCGGCCGGCGCCGGCGAGGCCCTGGTCCTGATCGACGCCACCTCCGGCGCCGCCGGCCTCCCTGTAGACGTGGCCGCGGCGGACGCCTACTACTTCGCCCCGCAGAAGGGCTTCGGCGCCGACGGTGGCCTCTGGCTGGCATTGCTCAGCCCCGCGGCGATCGCCCGCATCGCCGAGCTCGACGGCGCCGAGGGGCGCTGGCAGCCCGGCTTCCTCTCCTTGCCGACGGCGCTCGACAACTCGCGCAAGGAGCAGACCTACAACACGCCGGCGCTGGCGACGCTGCTGCTGCTGGCCGACCAGGTCGAGTGGATGCTCGGCAACGGCGGCCTCGAGTGGTGCGTGCGCCGCACCTCCGACTCCTCCGGCCGGCTCTACGGCTGGGCCGAGGCAAGCGCGGTCGCGACCCCGTTCGTCGCCGATCCCGCGAAGCGCTCGCTGGTCGTCGGCACCATCGACTTCGCCGACTCGGTCGACGCGGCGGCGCTGGCCGCGGCGCTGCGCGTCAACGGCATCGTCGACGTCGAGCCCTACCGCAAGCTCGGCCGCAACCAGCTGCGGGTCGGGATGTTCCCGGCGGTCGAGCCCGCCGACGTCGAGGCGCTGACCGCCAGCATCGACTGGGTGCTGGAGAACGTCGAGGGGGTGGCCGGGTGAAGGTCCTGGTCAAGGAGAAGATCGCCGACACCGGCGTCGACCTGCTTCGCGACAACTTCGAGGTCGAGCTCGGCCTCGACATGGACGACGAGGCGCTGCGCGAGCGGATCGGCGAGTACGACGCGATCCTGATCCGCTCGGCGACCATGATGACCGCGGAGCTGATCGAGCGGGCCGACAACCTGAAGGTGATCGGCCGCGCCGGCACCGGCGTCGACAACGTCGACATCCCGGCGGCGACGCGACGCGGGATCATCGTCGCCAACGCCCCTGAGTCGAACTCGGTCGCCGCCGCCGAGCACACGCTGGCGCTAGCCCTGGCGCTGTTCCGCAACGTGCCTCAGGCGCACGGCACCCTGGTCGACGGACGCTGGGACCGGGCCAAGTTCAAGGGCGCCGAGCTCTACGGCAAGACGCTCGGGGTGATCGGCTTCGGCCGCATCGGCCAGCTCGTCGCCAAGCGCGCCCAGAGCTTCGAGATGGAGGTCGTCGCCTTCGACAAGTTCGTCTCCGCCGAGCGTTTCCGCGAGCTCGGGGTCGAGGGGGCGGAGAGCGTCGAGGAGGTGCTGGGCCGCGCCGACCTGGTCACCCTGCACGTGCCGAAGACCCCGGAGACGATCAACCTGATCAACGCCGAGACGATCGGGCAGATGGTGGACGGCGCGCGCATAGTGAATTGCGCCCGCGGCGAGCTGATCGACCTCGACGCCCTCGCCGCCGGCCTGGAGTCCGGCAAGCTGGCCGGGGCCGCGCTCGACGTCTTCCCCTCCGAGCCCTTCACCGAGCACCCGCTCTTCGCCCGCGGCGACGTCGTCGTCACCCCGCACCTCGGCGCCTCGACGGCCGAGGCGCAGGACCGCGCCGGCGTCGTCACCGCCGAGCAGGTGACCGCGGCGCTGAGCGGCGGCGTCGTCACCAACGCGGTCAACATCGCCGCCGTCCGGCCCGAGGCGATGGAAGCGCTGGCGCCGTTCGTGCCGCTCTGCGAAAAGCTCGGCCGGCTCGCCCAGGGCCTCGGCGAGGGGTCCGTGGACCGGGTCACCGCCGAGTTCCGCGGCCGTATCGCCTCGCACGACACGCGCCTGCTCGGGATCGCCGTGCTCGCCGGCATCCTCGCCGGCAACACGGAGGAGCCGGTCAACCTGGTCAACGCGCCGCAGATGGCCGAGGAGCGCGGGATCGAGCTGGTCGAGACCAAGGACGCCAGCACCGAGGACTTCACCGAGCTGGTCACCGTCCGGGTCGGCTCCGGGGACCAGGAGGTCGAGGTCGCCGGGACCAGCGTCGGCCCCCGCAACGAGCCCTACCTCGTCTCGGTCTGGGGCGAGGGCTTCTACCTCCCCTTCGCCGAGCACCTCTCCGTCTTCCGCTACGCCGACCAGCCCGGCATGATCGGCCGCGTCGGCACGATGTTCGGCGAGGAGGGGGTCAACATCGTCTCGGCCGCGGTCGGGGCGGAGCAGGACGGCGAGCGCGCGGTGATGGCGCTGACCACCGACGCGCCGGTGCGGGCGGAGACGATCGAGAAGATCCTCGACCTCGAAGGCTTCGCCATCGGCCGCTCCGTCGATCTCTGAGTCTGCGCCTGTCCGACCGGCGCATCTCGGCGTCCTCGGTCGCTCGCGTGCGAAGCACGCCACGCTCCCTGCGTCCTTGAGCTGCTTGGTCGGACAGGCGCAGACAACCTCTAGGGTGTGTGCATGCGGGCGGTGGTGCTGACGGGGACCGGGGGTCCCGAGGTTCTCCAGGTTCAGGAGCGGCCCGATCCACCGGTCGGGCCCGGCGAGATACGCATCGCCGTGCGCGCCGCCGGCATCAACTTCGCCGACACCCTGGCCCGGGTCGGCCTCTACCCGGACGCGCCGAAGACGCCGTGCGTGCTCGGCTACGAGGTCGCGGGCGAGGTCGAGACCGTGGGGGAGGGGGTCACCGACTTCAAGCCGGGGGACCGCGTCGTCGCCGGCACCCGCTTCGGCGGCCAGGCCGAGCTGGTGACGGTCCCGGCCGCGCAGGCGCTGCCGCTGCCCGACCGGCTCAGCTTCGAGCAGGGGGCCGCCTTCCCGGTCAACTACGGGACCGCCTACGCCGCCCTGATCCTGATGGGCAGCCTGCGCGAGGGCGACCGGGTGCTGATCCACGCCGCCGGCGGCGGGGTCGGGATCTCGGCGACCCAGATCGCCCGCAACGCCGGCGCCGAGATCTTCGGCACCGCCTCGCCCGGCAAGCACGACGCGATCCGCGCCCAGGGCGTCTCGCACGCGATCGACTACCGCAGCCAGGACTTCGAGGCCGAGGTGATGCGGATCACCGGCGGCGAGGGCGTCGACCTGGTGATGGACGCGCTCGGGCCGACCTCCTTCCGCAAGGACTACCGGCTGCTGCGCTCCGGCGGCCGCCTGGTCATGTACGGGCTCTCCGAGAACTCCGACAACGGCGTCCGCAACATTCCCGCCACCCTGAAGAGCATGCTGAAGATGCCGCTGGCGACGATGCCCTGGTGGAAGGGCCTCTTCCTGATGAACGAGAACAAAGGCGTGTTCGGTCTCAACATGCTGAGCTGGTGGGACCGCGAGGGCAACCTCGATCGGGTGACCGAGCCGCTGATGGCCGATCTCGAGGCGGGCCGGCTGGACCCGGTCGTCGCCGAGGCCTTCCCGTTCGACCGCGCGGGAGATGCGCACGAGTTCATCGCCCAGCGCCGCAACGTCGGCAAGGTCGTGTTGTTCCCATAGGTAGGGCCTGGGGGCGACGCGAGGCCGTTGCGAAATCTGATGAAGAGGGCAATTCTGATCGGGGCGATGGCGGCGATCGCGGTTCTGACCGCGCCGAGCGCCCTTGCGAAGCCGTCATTGACGGTGCTGCTGGCCGGCGGCGCCGAAGAGAGCCAGATCTCGATCGGGCTCAGCCCCGACGGGCGCAACTACGTGATCGACTCCCTGGTGCCGCTGGAAGTGGGCGGCGAAATCTGCGTGCACCCCGAAGGCATGCCCAACCAGCTGCTCTGCGCGGCGCCGCCGATCGGCGGCTTCGAAGTCAATGCGGGGTCCGGCGACGACTTGGTCGCCGTCTCCCGCGAGGTGCCGGTCCCGGTCACCCTGCGCGGGGGGCCGGGCGCGGACCGGCTGATCGGCGGGGCGGCCGGCGACAAGCTGGTCGGAGGGCCCGGCGACGACGTGCTGAACGGCTGGGGCGGGCACGACTCCCTGTTCGGCGGACCGGGGGCCGACCGCCTGCTCGGCGGCGGCGGCGACGACGTCCTGCGCGGGGAAGCCGGCAACGACACCCTGGCCGGGGGGCCGGGCCGCAACACGCTCGTCCTCTAGCGGCGCCCTAAGCGGACCGCTCGGCCGGGGCGCGTCGGGAGAGGAGGCTCCCGCCCACGAAGAGCAGCGCGACCAGGAACCCGACCAGGGAGAGGGCCGCGTCGAGCCGGAAACCGGCCTGGACGCCGTCGACGAAGGGTGGGATCGCCGAGTAGAAGACGGTCGTCGTCAGCCCCAGCCCGATCGAGCCGCCGGCGATCTGGAACATGTAGATGATCCCGCCGGCGAGGCTGGTCTGGGAATCGTCGACCGAGGTGACGCCGGCGGTCGTCGCGGTCGGGTAGAAGCTGCCGATCCCGATCCCGAGCACGACCATCCCTGGGATCAGCGAGCCGTAGCCGGAGTCGGCGTCGACCAGCGAGAAGAGGAACGGGGCGACGGTGATGCAGCCGGCCCCGAACACGGCCAGGGCCTTCGCCCCGACGCGCTCGTAGAGCGGCCCGGCGATGAAGGAGACCAGCGCGAAGACGCCGAGGAAGGGCAGGATCCCGACGCCCGCCTCGAGCGGCGAGTAGCCGAACTGCTTCTCCATGAACTGCGGCAGGTAGAGCAGGGAGGCGAAGAAGGTCGCCGACATGAAGAGGATCGCCACGCAGGAGGCGGTGAAGCTGCGGTTGCGCATGATCTCCCGCGGCACCAGGGCGTGCGCGCCGGCGCGGCGCTCGACCGGCACGAAGGCCGCGACGAGGACGGCGGCGAGCGCCAGCAGGCCCACCACCCGCGGGTCGCCCCAGCCCCAGTCGCTGACCTGGTCGAGCGCGATCAGCAGCGAGACCAGCCCGACCGAGAGCACCGCGATCCCCTTGTAGTCGATCCGCTGGTCCTCGACCTCCGGCTCCTCGACCTGCACCAGGTAGTAGGTGACGAGCACGGCGAAGAGGGCGATCGGCACATTGAGGAAGAAGATCCAGCGCCAGCTGAGGGCGTCGGTGAGGACGCCGCCGATCAGCGGTCCGAGGGCGTTGCCGAGGCCCGCGGCGCCGAGCACGATTCCCCCGGCCAGCCCCGCCTTCTCCGCCGGGAGGATCGCGAAGGTCATGCCGAGGATCGCCGGCCACATCAGCGCCCCGCCGATTCCCATCAGCACGCGGCAGGCGATCAGCCAGGCCTCGCTCTGGGCGGCGCCCCCGAGGGCCGACATCGAGGCGAAAATCGCGGTCCCGAGAAAGAAGGCGTTGCGGCGGCCGAACATGTCGGCCAGGCGCCCGCCGGTGACGATCATCACGCCGAAGGTGAGGGCGTAGGCGTTGACGACCCACTGGATCGTGTTGATGTCCGTATCGAAGTCCTTCTCCATCGTCGGCAGCGCCACGTTGATCGCCGAGAAGTCGTTGGCGATCACGACCACGGCGATCCCCATCGCGAAGAGGGCGAGCCAGTTGGTCCGCTGTCCGGAGGCCTCGATGCGCGCCAGACTACGGAACCGTTCCGATGCCGCTCCGTTCTGCGCTACCCTGCCCTGCAGTGGCCCACCGGTTCGACAGCCTCGCGCTTCTCCTTCTCCTCCCCCCTCGGGGGGAATAGCGCTGGGCGGCGCGATAGCCGCGAGAGACAAAGGCCATTCGAACTTAGGAGAGAAGGAGAGATCCGATGGGATCCGCATCTGACGCCAACCGCGTCCACATATTCGACACCACCCTGAGGGACGGCGAGCAGTCGCCCGGCATCTCCCTCAACACCGCCGAGAAGGTGGAGATCGCCCAGCAGCTGGCGCGGCTGGGGGTCGACGTGATCGAGGCCGGCTTCCCGATCACCTCGCCCGGCGACTTTGAGGCGGTGCAGGAGATCTCGCGCCGGGTCGAGGGACCGACGATCTGCGGCCTGGCCCGCACCCACAAGGCCGACATCGACGCCGCCTGGGGGGCGGTCCGGGACTCCGCCCGGCCCCGCATCCACACCTTCATCTCGACCTCGGACATCCACATCGAGCACCAGCTGCAGACCGACCGCGAGGACGTCAAGGGGCAGGCGCGCGCCGCCGTCGCCCTGGCCAGGTCCTACTGCGAGGACGTCGAGTTCTCGCCGATGGACGCGACCCGCGCCGACATCGAGTTCACCGCCGAGGTCTGCGCGATCGCGGTCGAGGAGGGGGCGACCGTCGTCAACATCCCCGACACGGTCGGCTACACGACGCCCGAGGAGTACGCCGAGTACTTCCGGCGCCTCTACGAGCTGGTCCCCGGCCTGCGTGAGGTCGAGACCTCGGTCCACTGCCATGACGACCTGGGGCTGGCCGTCGCCAACTCCTACGCCGGGGTGCTGGCGGGGGCGCGCCAGGTCGAGTGCGCGGTCAACGGGATCGGCGAGCGGGCCGGCAACTGCTCGCTGGAGGAGATCGCGATGCTGGTCAAGGTCCGCGAGGACGCCCACGGCCTGACGACCGGCATCAACAGCCGCGAGCTGGCCCGCACCAGCCGCATGGTCTCGCGCCTGACCGGCTACGCGATCCAGCCCAACAAGGCGATCGTCGGCCGCAACGCCTTCGCTCACGAGTCCGGGATCCACCAGGACGGCGTGCTGAAGGAGCGCAGCACCTACGAGATCATGGACGCGACCGAAGTCGGCCTGGAGTCGAACTCGATCGTGCTCGGCAAGCACTCCGGCCGCCACGCGCTGAAAGACGCGCTGGAGCAGCTGGGCTTCCAGGTCGAGGGCAACGCCCTCAACGCCGCCTTCAAGGCCTTCAAGGAGGTCGCCGACCGCAAGAAGCAGGTGACGGCGCTCGACCTGGAGGCGATCGTCTCCGACGAGATGCGCGAGCGCTCCGACGCCCACGAGCTGGCCTGGTTCGAGGTCGAGGCCGGCTCCCGTCGCGAGCCGGTCGCCCGGGTCGCGGTGACGTTGCCGTCCGGTGAGGAGGCGGTCGGGAAGTCGAACGGCGACGGCCCCGTGGACGCGATCTTCCGCGCGATCCAGGACGCGACCGAGACCGAGTGCGAGCTGCGCCAGTACACGGTCGAGGCGGTGACCGGGGGAGAGGACGCCCTCGGCGAGGTGACCGTGATGCTGCGGACCGCCGGCCGCCTGGCGACCGGCCAGGGCGTGGCCACCGACATCCTCGAGGCATCGGCCCGCGCCTACGTGCGGGCTCTCTCCAACGCCCTCGAAGGAGCCGCCACCCGCGAGGCCGAGGCCGCCACCGCCGAAGCCGCCCGCGAGCGCACTCCCGGCCCCTAAGGGGGGAGAACTCCCCACGCGTCTGCACTTGACCGTGTTATGCACGGTCAACAGCAGACGCGTGGACTGGATAGTCGAATAGCTGAGCTGGCAGGGCGCCAGCACGGGGTTGTGAGCCGTGGAAATCTTCAGGCGCTGGGCGTGAGTCAGGAGGCGATTGACGTTCGCCGGGAGGCGAAACGCCTACATCTCCTCCACCGGGGTGTCTATGCGGTGGGACACCGGGTGCTCACGAAGGAGGCGCGGTGGATGGCAGCGGTGCTCGCATGTGGCAAGGGAGCCGTGCTGAGCCATCGGTCGGCAGCTGCGCTCTGGGGTATTCGCAACCCTTCGAGCCGGGCGATTGAGGTGACGACGCCCTCGAAAAGCCGCTCCCATGCCAGCATCCAGCGGCACTTCTCGATCCTGCCGGCGGACGAGGTGACGGAGCGCGAGGGCATTCCGGTCACGACCGTGGCGCGGACGATCTTCGACCTCGCGTCGGTCGAGCGGCCCGAGGCGGTCGAGAGCGCACTGCGGCAGGCGGAATTCCGGCGGCTGCACGACCGGCTCTCGCTCTGGGACCTGCTCGAGCGGTACCCGCGCCGCCGCGGGACGCGGGCCGTTCGCCTCGCCCTTGCGCGGCTCGCGGAATCGCCAGGCGAGGTCCAGAGCCCGCTTGAGGAGCGCTTCCTCCCGTTCCTCGACCGGTACCGCCTGCCACGTCCCCGGTTCAACGCCTGGCTCGAAGTGGGAGGAAGGCGCTACCGGGTCGACTGCCTCTGGCCAGCCCAGCGCCAGATCGTCGAGCTCGACGGCTGGGCCGCCCACGGCACCCGCTCCGCCTTCAACGACGACCGGGCGCGTGACCGGCGCCTCGGCGTCGCTGGCTACGGCATCACCCATCTCACCTGGGCTCAGCTGGAGAACGAACCGGAAGCGATCGCCCGAGACCTCAGCCGTCTCCTCGGAGCTCAGCACCATCGCCGGAATGACGCCTAGCCGGGGCTCCGGCGATGGCGCCATACATTTGTTCGTGATAACGTACGCGCCATGGCCGCCACCGCCGTCGAGCCCAGCAGTACCGTCGGTCCGCGCATCAAGGCCCTGCGCGACGCGATGGGCTTCTCCCTGCGCGACCTCGCCGAGCGCTCCGGCGTCAGCGCCCCGATGCTCTCGCAGGTCGAGCGGGGGGAGACGAGCCCGACCCTCGCTGTCGCCGAGAAGATCGCCGCCGGCCTCGAGCTGACGCTCTCGCAGCTGCTGCGCCTCGACGAGGGCCAGCACGTCGCGGTCAGCCGCGCCGGCGCCCGCCGCAACTCCGAGCGCGGCGGCCACCGTTTCGAGGAGCTGACCCCGCCGCTGCCCGGCCAGCGCGCCGACGTCTCCCTGCACGTCCTGGAGCCCGGCGCCGCCACCGGCGGCCGCGAGGACCCGCCGATGCACGAGCCCGGCAGCCGCGAGACCACCGTCGTCCTCGCCGGCACCCTGGCCCTCGTCGTCGACGGGGCTCGCTACGACCTGCACGAGGGCGACGCCGTCACCTTCGACGCCGACCTGCCCCACCATTTCGAGAACGATGGCGAGGAGCCGACCCGGTTCATCGCCGTGATCGCCGCCGGCCTCAGGCGCGGCTAGAGGAGAACGAGATGCCGAAGAACATGTTCGAAAAGATCTGGGAGGCGCACGAGGTCTCCGACGACCTGATCTACATCGACCTGCACCTGGTCCACGAGGTCACCTCGCCGCAGGCCTTCGACGGGTTGCGGATGGCCGGCCGCCCGGTCCGCCGCCCCGACAAGACCCTGGCCACCGCCGACCACAACGTGCCCACCGACGGCACCATGGCCGCCCGCCTGATCGCCGACGAGCTCTCCCGTGTCCAGGTCGAAACCCTGGAGCGCAACTGCGAGGAGTTCGGCATCCCGCTCTACTCGCTGGGCTCCGAGCGCCAGGGCATCGTGCACGTGATCGGCCCCGAGCTGGGCGTCACCCAGCCGGGGATGACGATCGTCTGCGGCGACAGCCACACCTCCACCCACGGGGCCTTCGGGGCACTGGCCTTCGGCATCGGCACCTCCGAGGTCGAGCACGTCCTCGCGACCCAGTGCCTGGTCCAGAAGCGGCCGAAGACGATGCGGATCTCCTACTCGGGCGAGCTCGGGGCGGGGGTCACGCCGAAGGACCTGATCCTGGCGACGATCGGCCGGCTCGGCACCGGCGGCATGGTCGGCCACGCGGTCGAGTACGCGGGCCCGGCGATCGAGGCGCTGGCGATGCCGGGGCGGATGACGATCTGCAACATGACGATCGAGGGCGGCGGCCGGGCCGGGATGATCGCCCCCGACGAGGCCACCTTCGAGTGGGTGCGCGGGCGCGCCGCCGCCCCCGCCGACATCGACGCCGCGATCGAGCGCTGGCGCACCCTGCCCACCGAGGAGGGCGCCGGCTTCGACACCGAGGTCGAGATCGACGCCGCCGGCATCTCGCCGATGGTCACCTGGGGCACGACCCCGGGCATGGTCGTCGAGGTCACCGACACGGTCCCCGACCCGGCGGCGATGGACTCGCCGGCCGACCGCGAGTCGGCCGAACGCGCCCTCGCCTACATGGGGCTGAAGGCGGGCACGCCGATGACCGAGGTCGCCCCGGAACGGGTCTTCATCGGCTCCTGCACCAACTCGCGGATCGAGGACCTGCGCGAGGCGGCCGAGATCGTCGACGGCCGCAGGGTCGCGAGCTCGGTGCGGGGGATGGTCGTCCCCGGCTCCCAGCAGGTGAAGGCGACCGCCGAAGCCGAGGGCCTGCACGACGTCTTCCGCTCCGCCGGCTTCGAATGGCGCGAGGCGGGCTGCTCGATGTGCCTGGGCATGAACCCCGACATCCTCATGGAGGGGGAGCGCTGCGCCTCGACCTCGAACCGCAACTTCGAGGGCCGCCAGGGCAAGGGCGGGCGCACCCACCTGGTCAGCCCGAAGATGGCGGCCGCGGCCGCGATCGAGGGACACTTCGTCGACATCAGGGATTGGAGCTGAGCATGCGACCGGTAGACGTGATCGAGGGCAGGGTGTCGGTCCTGGACCGCCACGACGTCGACACCGACCAGATCATCCCCAAGCAGTTCCTCAAGCGGGTCGAGCGGACCGGCTTCGGCGAGTTCCTCTTCTACGACTGGATCCGCGACGGCGAGATCGAGCTGGAGCCGAACCCGATCCTCGTCGCCGGCCGCAACTTCGGCTGCGGCTCGTCGCGCGAGCACGCTCCCTGGGCGCTCGAGGACTTCGGCTTCCAGGCGATCCTCGCGCCCTCCTTCGCCGACATCTTCTACTCGAACTGCACCAAGATCGGGCTGCTGCCGGCGGTGCTCGACGAGGAGCACTGCCGTGCCGTCGCCGAGGCGGGGGAGGCCCGCATCGACGTCGACGACGAGACCGTCACCTGCGCCGGCGGCGTCTTCCAGTTCCAGATCGAGCCCGACGTCAAGCACCGGCTGCTGAACGGGCTCGACGACATCGGGATCACGCTGGAGAACGCGGCCGCGATCGACGCCTTCGAGTCCGGCGACGCGGCTCCGCCCGGCCCGGTCACCACGGCCCTGTAGGCGGCCCCGCGATGGCAGAGGCGATGAACACGGGGCCGCGCGAGTGGGACGCGGAGACCTACGACGCCGTCTCCGACCCGCAGTTCCAGTGGGGGATGGAGGTGCTCGAACGGCTGGAGCTGCGCGGCGACGAGCGCGCGGTCGACGCCGGCTGCGGCTCCGGCCGCGTCACCGAGCAGCTGCTCGCCCGCCTGCCCGAGGGCCGGATGACCGCCGTCGACGGCTCCGAGGCGATGATTGCCAAAGCGCGGGAGCGGCTGGGGGAGGGGGCGACCTACGTCGTCACCGATCTCTCCGAGCTGAACCTGCCCGAGCCGGCTGACCTGATCTTCTCGACCGCGACCTTCCACTGGATCGTCGACCACGAGCGGCTCTTCGCGCGGCTGCGCGAGAACCTCGTGCCCGGCGGTCGCCTCGTCGCCCAGTGTGGCGGCGCCGGCAACGTCGCCGGGCACGCGCAGGCGATCGCGGCCGTGGCCACGCGCCCCGAGTACCTGCCGCACTTCGAAGGCATGAGCGCGATGTGGAACTTCGCCGAGGCCGAGCCGACCGCCGAGCGGCTGCGCGTGGCCGGCTTCGCCGACGTCCGCTGCTGGCTCGAACCGAAGCCCTACGAGCCGGTCGACCCGCTGCGCTTCACGATGACCGTCACCCTCGGCCCGCACCTGGCCCGCCTGCCGGGGCCGGACCGCCAGCCCTTCGCGGAAGCCGTGGTCGCCCTCTGCGGCGAGCCGCTCACTCTCGATTACGTGCGCCTCAACATCGAGGCTAGAGTGCCGAGCCCATGAGCTCGCCGCGCATAGTCGTCCTCCCCGGAGACGGGATCGGGCCCGAGATCGTCGCCGCCACGCAGCGCCTGCTCGACTCGCTCGGCGAGTTCTCCTACGACGAGCGGCTGCTGGGCGGCTGCTCGATCGACGCCCACGGGACCGCCCTCACCGACGAGGTGCTGGCGGCCTGTCGAGCGTCCGACGCCGTCCTGCTCGGAGCCGTCGGCGGCCCGAAATGGGACACGACCGACCCCGACGCACCGCGCCCCGAGCAGGGGTTACTCGGCCTGCGCAAGGGGATGGGTCTCTACGCCAACCTGCGCCCGGTGCGGCCGAGCCCGGCGCTGGTCGCCGCCAGCCCGCTGCGCGAGGAGCGGATCGCCGGCACCGACCTGCTGGTCGTGCGCGAGCTGACCGGCGGGATCTACTTCGGCGCCAGCGGCCGCGACGGCGACAGCGCCCACGACACCTGCGAGTACACCGCCGCCGAAATCGAGCGCATCGCCCGCGCCGCCTTCGAGGCGGCGCGCCGCCGCGCCGATGGCTCCGGGCGTAAGCCTCGCGTCACCTCCGTCGACAAGGCCAACGTGCTCGAGACCTCGCGGCTCTGGCGCGAAGTGGTCACCGGGATCGCGCCCGAGTACGCCGACGTCGAGCTCGACCACCTGCTCGTCGACAACGCCGCGATGCAGCTGGTCTCGCGCCCGGCCGAGTTCGACGTGATCGTCACCGAGAACCTCTTTGGCGACATCCTCAGCGACGAGTCGGCGATGCTGACCGGCTCGCTGGGGATGCTGCCCTCGGCAAGCCTCGGCGCCGAGGGTGCCCCCGGCCTGTTCGAGCCGGTCCACGGCTCGGCCCCGGACATCGCCGGCAAGGGCATCGCCAACCCCCTCGCCACCTTCCTCTCGGCGGCGATGATGCTGCGCCACGGGCTCGACCGGCCCGACGACGCCGCCCGGATCGAGGCGGCGGTAGACGCGGTGCTGGAGCGTGGCCTGCGCACCCCCGACCTGGCGGCGGGGACCCCGGCAACGCCACCGATGCCGGATGTCCCCCCCCAGGTCGAGGTCGGGACCGCGGAGATGACCGACGCGGTCCTCGCCGAGCTCAGCGCCTAGAGCGCTACGGGGCGGTCACCGCCCAGAACCCGTACGCGACGAACTCTTTTTCTTTTTCTTTGGCTTTGGCGAGGAGGCCGAACCCGAGCCGCGTGTTGTTCTCCGCCGCCAGCGGCGTCGTTTCGTCGAGGTTTTCCGCTTTGACGATGTAGACGCAGAGGTTGCCGCCGGTCGCAGCGGGGGTCGTGCCGCCGCCGAGCCCGCCGCAGTTGGCGGTCGTCTGTCCCGGCTGCAGGACGGTCGCGGTCGGGGCGTTGCCGCCCAGCGGGAACTGGTAGCTGGTCGCTCCCCGCGCCAGCTCGCCGTCGACGTTGGCGGTGCCGCCGACGTCGAACACCCCGCGCAGCGTCTGGCCGCTCTTCAGGGTGCCGAGCACGGGCCCGAAGTCGTCGCTCAGTTTGGCCGGCGTCACCGAGCCTTTGCCGAGCTTGGCCGAGTTCACCGCTTCGTTCTGGAGCTTGTTCGTGGTGACGACGCCGTTTTTGATCGAGGCGGCGATCACGGCGCCGTTGCCGATCTTGGCGCTGGTGATCGCGCCGTTGCCGATGTTGCCGGGCAGCACCGAGTTGGCGCCGAGCTTGCCGGCGACCACCGACTTCGGGGCCAGCTTGCCGGCGGTCACGGCGGCCTTGCGGATCTTGGCGGCGGTCACGGCCCCGCGCTTCAGCTGTTTCGGGCCGACGCTGTTCTTCGGCAGGCCGGCTGCCACCGCGACGCCGCCGAGCGCGATGAAGAGCGCGATCGTCGCGATCAGGTTCGAGTAGGTGAGCTTGGGTCGAAGGCGTGACTGCATGGACTGTTCCTCCTCGTCGTCTTGCTTTCGGCCGTTGTTCGCGGCCCTGGGGGTGAAGCCCTGCGTTTGATCGGGCATACTTCTCCAACATGGAGCAAGCGGAGTTGATTTGGCAGAACGGGCAGTTCGTCGCCTGGGATGACGCGAAAACGCACGTCCTCAGCCACGGCCTGCACTACGGGACCGGCGTCTTCGAGGGCATCCGCTGCTACGAGACCGAGCGCGGCCCCGCCGTCTTCCGCCACCGCGACCACCTCGAGCGGCTGGCCAAGTCCGCCGGGCTCTACTACCTGGACCTGCCCTACTCGGCCGAGGAGCTGCGCGCCGCCACCCACGAGCTGATCAACCGCTGCGGGCTCGGCTCCTGCTACATCCGCCCGCTCGCCTACCGCGGCTACGGCAACCTCGGCCTCTACGCGACCGACGCCCCGATCGACGTGATCATCGCCGCCTTCCCCTGGGGCGTCTACCTCGGCGAGGACGGGGCCAAGCACGGGGTCCGCGCCAAGGTCTCGAGCTGGCGCCGGATCAGCCCCGCCGGCCTGATCCCGCACGCCAAGGCCTCGGGCCAGTACCTGAACTCGATCCTCGCCAAGACCGAGTCGCAGAAGGCCGGCTACGAGGAGGCGATCCTGCTCGATGAGCGCGGCTTCGTCTGCGAGGGCTCCGGCGAGAACATCTTCGTCGTCCGCGACGGCCAGATCGTCACCCCGCCGCACGTCGCCGCGATCCTCGACGGGATCAACCGCAAGTCGGTGATCCAGATCGCCCGCGACCTCGGCTACACGGTGGTCGAACGCGACGTCGCCCGCGCCGAGCTCTACCTCGCCGAGGAGGTCTTCCTCACCGGGACCGCCGCCGAGCTGGTGCCGGTGCGCGAGATCGACGACCATCCGCTGGGCGAGCCGGGCGAGATCACCCGTCACCTGCAGGCAAAATTCCAGGACGCGCTCTACGGCCGCGCCGAGGAGTACCTCGAGTGGCTCGACTTCGTCGAGGCCCCGGCCGGGGTCGACACGGCCAGTAAAGTGGGTTCCTGATGCATCTCATCGAGTCGATCGGGCGAATTACCGCAGCCGCCTAGCGGCTGGCGCGGCGCTGCCGTGCACGCGGTCCGTCAAGGACCCCCCGATCTTCCGACTCGAAAGGCAGCAATGGAACAGGTGAAGCTCTACGACACGACCTTGCGCGACGGCATGGGCGGCAAGGGCATGTCGCTCTCCGTCGGCGAGAAGCTGAACGTGGTGCGGGCGCTCGACGCGCTCGGCGTCCACTTCATCGAGGCTGGCTTTCCCAGCAGCAACCCGAAGGAGGTGGAGCTGTTCAAGCAGCTTGCCGAGCTGCAACTGGAGCGGGCGACCGTCTCCGCCTTCGGGATGACCCGCCGCCGCGACCGCAGGGCCGAGGACGACGAGGCGCTGCAGACCCTGGTCTCCTCCTTCGCCCCGGTCGTCTGCCTGGTCGGCAAGAGCTGGGTCCTGCACCTGGAGAAGGTGATCCGGGTCTCGCGCGAGGAGAACCTGGCGATGATCGCCGACTCGATCGCCTTCTGCCGGGCCGAGGGCAAGCGCCCGGTCTTCGACGCCGAGCACTTCTTCGACGGCTACCGGGACGACCCCGGCTACGCGGTCGAGTGCGTGCGCGCCGCCGCCGAGGCGGGGGCCGAGAACGTCACCCTCTGCGACACCAACGGCGGCAGCCTGCCGCAATACGTCAAGGACGTCACCGCAGAGGTGGTCGCGGCGCTCGCCGACACCGAGGTGGAGATCGGGATCCACACCCACAACGACGCCGAGTGCGCGGTCGCCAACTCGCTGGCCGCGGTCGAGGCCGGCGCCCGCCTGGTCCAGGGCTGCGTCAACGGCTACGGCGAGCGCTGCGGCAACGCCAACCTCGCCTCGATCCTCCCGGCCCTGCAGCTGAAGATGGGCTTCGAAGTGGTCTCGCCGGAGCAGCTGGCGGGCCTCGCCACCACCTCCCACTACCTGGACGAAGTCTGCAACATGGCCTCTGACCCGGACCGGCCCTACGTCGGCCGCAACGCCTTCGCCCACAAGGCGGGGATGCACGCGGCCGGGGTCGCCGCCGACGCCAGCACCTTCGAGCACCTCGACCCGGCCCTGGTCGGCAACGAGCGCGACATCCTCGCCTCCGAGCTCTCCGGCAAGGCGACGATCCGCAGCCAGGCCGAGCGCGCCGGGCTGGAGCTGGACGACGCGGCGGCGGCACGCGCGGTCGAGCGGCTGAAGGAGCAGGAGCACCGCGGCTACCACTACGAGGCTGCCCCCGCCTCCTTCGAGCTGCTGCTGCGGCGCGAGGCCGGCACCTACAAGCCGCTGTTCAAGCTGGAGAGCTTCCGGGTCGTGACCGAGAAGCGGGCCGGGGGGCAGGTCGAGACCGAGGCGACGATCAAGGTCGAGGTCGACGGCGAGCGCTACCTGCAGGTGACCGAGGGCAACGGTCCCGTGGACGCGCTCAACCGGGCCCTGCGCGCGGCGATCGCCGACCGCTACCCACACCTGTCCGACATCGAGCTGGTCAACTACAAGGTGCGGATCCTCGACGAATCGCACGGGACGGGGGCCGTCACCCGGGTCCTGCTCGACTCCTCCGACGGCGACGGGGAGTGGGGGACGATCGGGGTCTCGCCGAACATCATCGAGGCCTCCTGGGAGGCCCTGGTCGACTCGCTGGAGTACGCGTTCCAGTGAGCTCGCACGGCGGCGAGGAGATCCCGCTCGCGCGGCCCGAGCTCGGCGCCCGCGAGGAGGAGCTGGTGCTGGAGGTGCTGCGCTCCGGCCGGCTCTCGCTGGGCCCGATCGGAGAGCGCTTCGAGCGCGAGCTGGCGGCCTGGCTCGGGGTCGAGGACGCGGTCGCCGTCTCCAGCGGCACCGCCGCCCTGCACCTCGGGGTGCGGGCGCTCGGCTGGGGCCCTGGCGACGAGGTCCTGACCAGCCCCTTCAGCTTCGTCGCCTCCGCCAACTGCCTGCTCTACGAGGGCGCGGTGCCGGTCTTCTGCGACGTCGACCCGCTGACGCTGAACCTCGACCCGGCGGCGGCCGCGGCGGCGCGCGGCGAGCGCACCAAGGGGATCCTGCCGATCCACATCTTCGGCTACCCGGCGGCGATGCCCGAGCTGGAGGCGCTCGCCGCCAAGCACGGCCTCGGCCTGCTCGAGGACGCCTGCGAGGCGCTCGGCGCCGTCGACTCGGAGGGCCGGGCGGTCGGGGCCCGCGGCAACCTCGCGACCTTCGCCTTCTACGCCAACAAGCAGATGACGACGGGGGAGGGGGGCATGATCGTGCCGTCCGGTCCCGAGCTGGCCGCGCGCCTGCGCAGCGAGCGCAACCAGGGCCGCGCTCCCGACATGGGCTGGCTCGACCACGACCGGCTCGGCTTCAACTACCGGCTCTCCGACGTGGCGGCGGCGCTCGGCGTGGCCCAGGTCGAGCGCCTCGACGCGCTGCTGGCGCAGCGGGCGCGGGTCGCCGCGCTCTACGCGGAGCGCCTGGCCGGGGTCGAGGGGGTACAGGCGCCGAGCACCGGTCGCGGCGAGGAGCGGCGCAGCTGGTTCGTCTACGCGGTCCGCCTCGGCGACGAGGTCGATCGCGACGCGACGATCGCCCGCCTCGGCGAGCGCGGGGTCGCGAGCAAGGCCTACCTGCCCTGCATCCACCTCTTCGGGCACCTGCGTGAGCTCGGCTACCGCGAGGGCCAGTTCCCGGTCGCCGAAGCGGCCGCCGCCCACTCGCTGGCGCTGCCGTTCTTCCCGTCGATGACCGAGGCACAGGTGGACCGCGTCTGTCAGGAGCTCGCCGCAGCCCTCGGTCAGACCGCGATCGCGGAATAATCGCCCGCCCCATGGCCCGATTCCGCAAGGACCCAGACCCGCGCTTCTGGCGCCTCAACCGCTCGCTGCCCTTCGACTGGCAGCTGGCGATCTACGACATCGACCAGTCGCGCGCCCACGCCCGCGGCCTGCAGCGGCTCGGGGTGCTCGACGAGGACGAGCTGGGGCGGATGGACGCCGGGCTGGAGCGGGTGCGCGCTCGCATGGCCGAGCACGGCTTCGAGTTCGACCCCGCCGACGAGGACATCCACATGGCGATCGAGCGCCTGCTCGGCGAGGAGATCGGGCCGCTGGCCGGCAAGCTCCACACCGGCCGCTCGCGCAACGACCAGGTCGCCACCGACGTGGCGATGGTCGTCCAGGTCCACTCGCTGCGGGCGATCGAGCTCTGCGGCGGCGCGATGGAGCGCCTGCTGGAGCTCGCCGAGGCGCACCGCGACGCGCCGATGCCCGGCTACACCCACCTGCAGCGCGCGCAGCCGGTCTACCTCGGCCACCACCTGCTCGCCTACTTCTGGATGCTCGCCCGCGACGTGCTGCGCTTCCAGTTCGCGCTCGACAGCGCCTCCGTGATGCCGCTGGGGTCCGGTGCCCTGGCCGGGGTCAACTGGGAGATCGACCGCGACGCCGTCGCCGCCGACCTCGGCTTCGAGCACGTCAGCCACAACTCGATCGACGGCGCCTCCAACCGCGACTTCGTCCTCGACTACCTCTCCGCCGCCTCGGCCTGCGCGATGCACCTCTCGCGGCTGGGCTCGGAAATCGTCATCTGGTCGAGCACCGAGTTCGGCTTCTGCGAGCTCGACGAGACCTTCTCCTCGGGCTCTTCGATCATGCCCCAGAAGGTCAACCCCGACTCGGCCGAGCTGCTGCGGGCGAAGAGCCCCCGGGTCGCCGCCTCCTACGCGACCCTGCTCGGCGTCATGCACGCACTGCCGCTCACGTACGGCAAGGACATGCAGGAGGACAAGGAGCCGCTCTTCGACGCGATCGACACGGTCGAGGCCTGCCTCGACGCGACCGCGGGGATGCTGGCCGGGATCGCGTTCGACCGCGAGCGCCTAGAGGAGGCCTCCGGCGACGAGATGCTGGCCGCGACCGAGGTCGCCGACCTCCTGGTCCGCCGCGGGGTTCCCTTCCGCGAGGCGCACGGGATCGTCGGCGGCCTCGTCCGCGACGCGGTCGAGAGCGGGCGCTCGCTCTCGGAGCTGACGCCGGAGGACCTGCGCAAGCGCTCCGAGCATCTCGACGACGCCTACTACGAGGTGCTGCAGCGCAGCAGCTGGCTGGAGTCGAAGGCGATCGCCGGCGGCACCGGCTCGGTCCCGCTCGCCGCCCAGCTCGAGGAGGCGCGCGAGACGCTGGCGGCGGTCAGGGCCCGGGTGCACGAAGAGCGCTCCTGACCGTGCCTGCCGCCTCCGGGCAGCGGCTGCCGCAGGCGTTCTTCGACCGCTCCGTGCACGAGGTCGCCCGCGAACTCATCGGCTGCCGGCTCTTCTTCGACGGGGTCGGGGGCACGATCGTCGAGACCGAGAGCTACGAGCGCGACGATCCCGCCTGCCACGCCTACGTCGGCCTCACCGACCGCACCGAGGTTCTCTTCGGGCCCCCGGGCCGGGCCTACGTCTACCTCTCCTACGGGATTCACAGCCTGCTCAACGCGGTCGCCGAACCGGAGGGCGAGGCGGCGGCGGTGCTGATCCGGGCGCTGGAGCCGACCTCCGGCCTGGAGGCGATGCGCGAGCGGCGCGGCGAGCGCCCCGACGGCGAGCTCTGCTCCGGTCCCGGCAAGCTGACCGAGGCGCTGGGGGTGGGCCTGGAGCACAACGGCGCCGACCTCGCTCACGACCCCTTCCTGCTGCTGCCGCCGGACGGCGACGCGCCGGCGGTCGTCACCGGCCCGCGGATCGGGATCACCAAAGCGGTCGAGCGCCCCTGGCGTTTCTGCGCCGCCGGCAGCCGCTTCGTCTCGCGCCCGCGCCCGGTCGCGCCCTGATCGGAACGGCGCGCTCGAAGGGGCGACGGAGGGATTGCGGAAGGACCGGAACGGCCCTACGCTCTCGCCATGGCGAAGTGGCATGTCAGCTTCGACGGGCGTTGGCAGGAGTCGTTCCACGACTTTGACCAAGCGGTCGAGTGGGCGCAGGAAGTCGCGGAGACGGGGAGGACGGTGGACGTGGCGCAGCGTAAATTCCTCCTCGGGCGGAAGCTGGTCGCGGTCTTTCCCGAGTCGAAGCAGGAGGAGCGCCGGGCAGCCTGGTCGGCGGCGGCGTTCCTGGGATTCTCGACGGGACCGTACGTCGGAGCGGGCGGTGACTTCGGAGGGGGCGGAGACTTCGGCGGCGGTGGAGGCGGCTGCTGACCCGCGGGCTCGCGCTCAGCCGGCGGTGACGCCACCGCCGCCACCGCTCGATTCCGGCGCGGCTTCCGGTGCCGTTTCGGGGGTGGCTTCGGGGGCAGCTTCGGTTTCCGGGGCGACTTCGGTTTCCGGCGCCGGCGCGCTTTCTTCTTCGGGCGCCGCTTCGTATTCGCCGCCCGTTTCCGGCGGGACGTATTCGTATTCGCCCTCTTCGAAGTCTTCTCCGTTCTCCTCGGCCTCCTCGCGCGCCTTCTTTTCCGCCGCGCGCTCGGCCCGGATCTCTTCCCAGGCCGACATCACGCTGGCCCAGATCAGCGCCGGGAAGGTGCCGCCCATCACCGGGCCGCCGTTGTAGAGGGTGGTCATCGGCGTCGTCGAGTCCGGGTACCCGACCCAGACGCAGGCGGTGGCTTCGTCGCTGATGCCGCCGCAGAACCAGGCGTCGCCGTTGTTCTCGGTGGTGCCGGTCTTGCCCCACTGGCCTTCGGCGCCGATCTGGGCGTTGGTGCCGGTGCCGCTGGAGACGACCGTTTCGAGGATCCGCCTCGCTTCTTCGGCCACGCCCTCGTCGATCACCTGCTCGTGGGTGGAGTCGTTGTCGCCGCCCTTGATCGTCTGGCCGTCCTTTTCGGTCACCTGGGTGTAGGAGACGGGGCTGTTGCCGGGGCGCGGGGCGAGGGTGCCGCTGACCCGGTCGCCGTCGTTGCCGATCGTGCTGTAGGCGTAGGTCCAGCCGAGCGGGGTGACGCCGATCTCGAGGCCGCCGAGGACCATCGCCGGGTTGGTCGAGATCGGGTCGTCGTAGCCCGCCTTGTGGATCGTCGCCGCGATCGAGCGGGTGCGGTCGGAGACCGTCTTGCCGTCGAGGCCTTCCAGCGCCAGCTGCGCGTAGACCGAGTTGTCGGAGTTGGTCGTCGCGCAGATGATCGAGCAGGCGCCCGCGTAGAAGTCGCCGTCGTTGGTGACCGTGAAGGTTTCCTGCCCGTTCTTGCCGAAGCTGAATTCCTGTGGCGCCGATTCGTAGACCGTTTCCGGCGAGATCCCCTCTTCCAGCGCCGTCAGCAGCGTGAACGGCTTGATCGAGGAGCCCGGCTGGCGGTGGCCCTGGGTCGCCAGGTTGAAGGGCCTGGTCTCGAAGTCGGGGCCGCCGACCATCGCCTTGATCCCGGCGTTGCGGTTGTCGATCACGACCACCGAGGCGGTCGCGGGGGAGTAGCCGAGGTAGGAGTTGACCGCTTCTTCGGCCGCTTCCTGGAGGCCGAGGTCGAGCGTCGACTTGACTTTGAGGCCGCCGAAGAAGGCCTTCGCGGCGCCGTAGCGTTCGACCAGCTGCTGGCGCAGGTAGGCGGTGAAGTAGGGGGCCTTGGAGTCGATCGTCGGCGGCTCGATGGCGTCGGGCGAGGGCAGCGCCTGCTTGGTCCCTTCTTCGAACTGTTCCTGGGAGATGTAGCCCTGTTCGTACATCCGTTCCAGCACCAGGTTGCGCTGGCGGAGGCTGTTTTCGGGGTAGATCTTGGGGTCGTAGGCCGAGGGGGAGGAGATGCTCGCGGCCAGCGTCGCCGCCTCCCAAGGCTCGAGCACAGAGGCGCAGGGTTCGGTCTCCGTCCCGCAGCCCGGGTGGGCGGCGCCGAAGAAGGTGCGGGCTGCGGCCTCGACCCCGTAGGCGCCCTCGCCGAAGTAGATCGTGTTCAGGTACTGGGTGAGGATCTTGTCCTTGCTCCAGTGGTGCTCGAGCCGGTAGGCGAGCGCCGCCTCTTTGAACTTGACGAAGAGGGTGCGGGTGTCCTGGGCTTCCATCGCGTTCTTGACGAACTGCTCGGTGATCGTCGAGCCGCCCTGGGCGGCGCTCTGGCTGAGGATGTCTTTGACCAGGGCGCGCCCGATCCCCTGGAAGTCGACGCCGCTGTGCTCGTAGAAGCGGGCGTCCTCGATCGAGACCACCGCGTTCTTGATGTTGGGGGAGATCTGGCCGGAGCTGAGCAGGATTTTGTTCTGGTCGCTGGTCAGGGTGCCGATCGGCTGCCCGTTGGCGTCGACGATCTCGCTGTTCTTCGAGGCCTTGTACTGGGCGAAGTTGTAGATCGCCGGCAGATCCTGGGAGACGGCGGCCATCATCCCGAAGACCATCGAGACCAGCGCCAGGATCCCCAGCCCGAGCAGCACGAAAAGCACCCGCAGCTTCTTCAGGCGCGGTTTGCGGCGGTCCGGAGGGCCCGGGACCGCCGGCACGGTGGGGGGAGCCGGGGGCGCGGGCGGAACGTCGCCGCCGCCCTTCTGCCGGCGCTTTAGTCCTAGGACAGGCATCAATAAGTGAGAAACGCCCGAGGACCGGAGAGGTCGTCGAGCGGAGGCGGCAGTCTAGCATTGCCGCCATGCCGGATCTGGCGCGTAACGCGGTCGACGTGCTGCCCGAGGGCAGGCTTGCCGAGCAGCTCGCCGGCGATCGCCCCCTGCGGGTGAAGCTGGGGATCGACCCGACCACGGCCGACATCCACCTCGGCCACACCGTGGTGCTGGAGAAGCTGCGCGAGTTCCAGGAGGCCGGGCACCAGGTCGTTCTCATCATCGGCGACTTCACCGCCCGCATCGGCGACCCCAGCGGCCGCTCGAGCACGCGGCCGCTGCCGGCGCCGGAGGAGATCGAGGCCAACGCGGCCACCTACCAGGAGCAGGCCTTCAAGCTGCTCGACCGCGAGCGCACCGAGGTCCGCTTCAACAGCGAGTGGCTGCGGATGGAGCCGGAGGCGCTGCTCGGCCTGCTGGCCCAGACGACGGTGGCACGGCTGCTGGAGCGCGACGACTTCGAGAAGCGGATGGCGGAGAAGCGGCCGATCGCCGCCCTCGAGCTGCTCTACCCGCTGCTCCAGGGCTACGACTCGGTCGCGGTCGAGGCCGACGTCGAGCTCGGCGGCACCGACCAGAAGTTCAACCTGCTCTTCGGGCGCGACGTGCAGGGCGCCTACGGCCAGGCGCCGCAGTCGATCCTGACGATGCCGATCCTGGTCGGCACCGACGGCACCCAGAAGATGAGCAAGTCGCTCGGCAACTACGTCGGCGTCACCGACGCGCCGGAGGAGATGTTCGGCCGGCTGATGAGCATCCCCGACGAGGCGATGGCCGACTACTACCGGCTGCTGCTCGGCGGCGAGGTGCCCGCGGGGTCTCCGAACGAGGCGAAGCGGGCGCTGGCGCGGCAGCTCGTCGACCGCTTCCACGGCGCGGGGGCGGGGGCGGCGGCCGAGGAGGGCTTCAACCGCCTCTTCGTCGACCGGGGAGTGCCGGAGGAGATGCCGGAGGTGTCCCTGGCCGAGTACCGCGGCGACGGCGACGGGCTCGTCCACCTGCCCCGGCTGATCGCCGGCGCCTTCGGCGTCAGCTCCAGCGAGGGCCGGCGCCTGCTCCAGCAGGGCGGAGTCAAGCTCGACGGAGAGGCTGTGCCGGGCGAGCCCCTGGACCTGGCCGCCGACGGCCTCGACGGCCGCGTGCTGCAGGTGGGGAAGAGGCGCTTCTGCCGCCTGCGCGACACCCCCTAGGCAAGCAGCCGCCAGAGCGCTATACTCCCCCGTCCTTCTGGGGCTCCCTTGAGGAGTCCCATGCGCAGAAGGCGGCGAGTCCCGTCGCGAGGCGCAGCGGTCTTTGAAAACTGAGCAGCGTGCACTCCGTAGGCCATCAACAGCCTGCGGATTGTTTGAGCCCGACCCATCCGGGGCGCCAGCGCGCCGGATGGTCTTGATTTACCTCGTCATGCCGGTCGCCGTACTTGTGTACACGGCGGCCATTAAGGAATGACAGGCTCTCTGTAGAAGTACCTTTCACGGAGAGTTTGATCCTGGCTCAGGACGAACGCTGGCGGCGTGCTTAACACATGCAAGTGGTGCGACGAACCAGGGCTTGCCCTGGGGCTAAGCCGCGAACGGGTGAGTAACACGTGGGTAATCTGCCCCGATGACCGGGACAACCCGAGGAAACTCGGGCTAATACCGGATGTGGTGCACAGGCTTAAGCCCGTGTACTAAAGGAAGCTTCGGCCTCCGCATTGGGAGGAGCCCGCGGCCCATTAGCTTGTTGGTGGGGTAACGGCCTACCAAGGCAACGATGGGTAGCTGGTCTGAGAGGACGATCAGCCACACTGGGACTGAGACACGGCCCAGACTCCTACGGGAGGCAGCAGTGGGGAATCTTGCGCAATGCGCGAAAGCGTGACGCAGCAACGCCGCGT
>DASUQC010000041.1:0-28237 GCA_036280745.1 Solirubrobacterales bacterium | reverse complement strand
GGCGGAGCAACAGCGGGGAGGCTCCGCCGACCCTTCCCCAGAGTGCCCCTCTGAGCCGGTGGAGATTGCTCGGGCTCATCATGGCTCGCTGTCGCACGAGGAGCGCAACGTCGTGGAGGAGATGCTCAAGTCTGGGCAGTTGCCCTGCCTCGTGGCGACGTCCTCCTTGGAGCTCGGTATCGACATGGGGGCGGTGGACCTCGTCATCCAGGTCGAGTCGCCGAAGTCGGTGACGCGGGGGCTGCAGCGGATCGGGCGGGCCGGGCACGGGCTCGGTGAGACCTCCAAAGGCCGGATCTTCCCCAAATACCGCGGCGACCTGCTCGAGTGCGCGGTGGTCGCGCGGCGCATGCGCGAAGGCGAGATCGAGGAGACCGTGATCCCGCAGAACCCGCTCGACGTGCTCGCCCAGCACCTGGTCTCGATGGCGGCGCTCGACGAGTGGGAGGTCGACGCGGTCGAGCGCCTCGTCACCGCCACCGAGTCCTTCCGCGAGCTCTCCCGCGAGCAGCTGGAGAACGTGCTCGACATGCTCGACGGCCGCTACCCCTCGGACCGCTTCGCCGAGCTGCGGCCGCGGATCGTCTGGGACCGCACCAACGGCACGATTCACGGCCGCAAAGGCGCCCGCACCCTGGTCGTCACCAACGCCGGCACGATCCCCGACCGCGGCCTCTACGGCGTCCACCTGCCGGACGGCCGCCGGGTCGGCGAGCTCGACGAGGAGATGGTCTACGAGGCCCGGCCGGGCCAGACCTTCCTGCTCGGCTCCAGCACCTGGCGGATCGAGGAAATCACCCGCGACCGGGTGATCGTCACGCCCGCCCCCGGCGCCCCCGGCGCCGTCCCCTTCTGGAAGGGCGACGGGATCGGCCGCCCGGCCGAGCTCGGCGAAGCGATCGGTGCCTTCTCGCGCGAGGCGGTCTCGCGCTCACCCGAGGAGCTGGCGACCGAGTACGACCTCGACCCACGCGCCGCCAACAACCTCGTCAGCTACCTGCGCGAGCAGCAGCAGGCGACCCGGGTCGTCCCCTCCGACGAGACGATCGTGGTCGAGCGCTTCCGCGACGAGATCGGCGACTGGCGCCTCTGCGTCCTCTCGCCCTACGGGGGCCGCGTCCACGCTGCCTGGGGCCTCGCCCTCGCGGCCAAGATCCGCGACGAGCGCGATCTCGAGGCGGACGCGATCTGGTCCGACGACGGCATCGTCATCCACCTCCCAGACGCCGACGAGCCGCCCCCGGCCGACCTCGTCCTGATCGACCCCGAGGAGATCGAGGACCTGGTCGTCGGCGAGCTCTCCGGCTCGGCCCTGTTCGGCGCCCGCTTCCGCGAGAACGCCGCCCGCTCGCTGCTGATCCCCCGCGCCTACCCCGGCAAGCGCACGCCGCTCTGGCAGCAGCGGCTGAAGTCGCAGAGCCTGCTCGAGGTGGCGCGGGACTTCCCCCGCTTCCCGGTCATCCTCGAGACCTACCGAGAGTGCCTGCAGGACGTGCTCGACCTGCCGGCGCTCGGCGACCTCCTGCGCAAGCTGCACTCGCGGCAGCTCAGCCTGGTCGAGGTCGAGACGCCGACCGCCTCGCCCTTCGCCTCCTCGCTGCTCTTCGACTACGTCGCCACCTACATGTACGAGGGGGACACCCCGAACGCGGAGCGGCGGGCGGCGGCGCTCGCCCTCGACCGCGACCTCCTGCGCGAGCTGCTCGGCCAGGAGGAGCTGCGCGAGCTGATCGACCCGGAAGCGCTGGAGGAGGTCGAGGCGCAGCTCCAGCACCGCACCGAGGCGGGCCGCGCCGGAGACCGCGACGCCCTCCAGCAGCTGCTGCGCAACCTCGGCGACCTCACCCTGGAGGAGTGCGAGGAGCGGGTCGCCGAGGGCTACTCGGCCGCCTCGATGCTGGCCAAGCTCGAAAGCGAGCGCCGCGTCGCCAAGGTCCGCGTCGCCGGCGAGGAGCGCTACATCGCCGCCGAGGACGCCGGCCTCTACCGCGACGCGCTCGGAGTGCCGCCGCCGGCCGGCCTGCCCGAGACCTTCCTCGAGGACCACCCGGACGCGATGCGCGCCCTCGTCCGCCGCTTCGCCCGCACCCACGGGCCGTTCCCGACCGCCCGCGCCGCCGAGCGCTACGGCGTCGACCCGCTGCCGCCCCTGCGCGAGCTGGAGGCCGAAGGGGCGCTGGTCCGCGGCGAGCTGCTCCCGGGCGGGACCGAGCGCGAGTGGTGCGACTCCGAAGTCCTGCGCCGGGTGCGCCGCGCCAGCCTCGCCCGCCTGCGCAAGGAGGTCGAGGCGGCGGACACGCGGGAGCTGGCCCGCTTCCTGCCCAGCTGGCAGAACGTCGACGCCTTCCGCCGCGCCGGCGCCGGCCCCGACCGCCTGCGCGAGGCGCTGGTGCCGCTGCAGGGCGTGGCGCTGACGCCAAAGGTCTGGGAGGGGGACGTGCTGCCGCGCCGCCTCGGCGCCTACTCGCCGAGCTGGCTCGACGAGCTCTGCACCAGCGGCGAGCTGGTCTGGGTCGGTGCGGGGGCGCTGGGCCGCAGCGACGGCCGCGTCGCCCTCTACTTCCGCGAGGACGTCCGCCTCGCCGGCCCGCCGCCCGCCAGCGCCAAGCTGGAGGCCCCAAGCGGCGAGGTCCACGATGCGATCCGCGAGCGGCTCGCCGGCGGCCCCTCCTTCTGGCTCGACCTCGTCGCCGACCTCGACCACCCGGCCGAGGACCTGCACAACGCGCTCTGGGACCTGGCCTGGTCGGGCGGGGTGACCAACGACGCCTTCGCGCCGCTGCGGGCGCCGCGCCTGCGCGCGGTGCCGCCCACCGAGCGCGCCGGCCGCCGCTTCGCCCGCCGCCGCTCGACCACCGGCGCCGCCGTCCAGGGCCGCTGGTCGCTGACCGAGCCGCTCTTCGCCGGCGCCCCCGGCCCCGGCGCCCGCCTCCGCGCCCAGGCCGAGCTGATGCTGGAGCGCTACGGCATCGTCACCCGCGAGACCGTGCTCGCCGAGGGCATCCCCGGCGGCTTCGCCACCCTTTACTCCGAGCTCGGCAACCTCGAGCTGCTCGGCACCGCCCGCCGCGGCTATTTCGTCGAGGGCCTCGGCGGCGCCCAGTTCGCCCTCCCCGGCGCGGTCGAGCGCCTGCGCTCGCTGCCCGAAGCCGACGGCTCCTACCTGCTGCTCGCCGCCACCGACCCGGCCAACCCCTACGGCGCCTCGCTGCCCTGGCCGAAACTGGAGGGTGGCCGCCGCCCCGGCCGCACCCCCGGCGCCCACCTGCTCCTGCGCGACGGCGAGCCGGTCGTCTTCCTCGAGCGCGGCGGCCGCGGCCTGCTGCGCCTGCAGCGGATCGAGGGCGCCGAGCTGGAAACGGCGATGCGCGCCCTCGCCGACGCCGTCGCCGCCGGCCAGCTGCCGAAACTGGCGGTCGAGAAGCTCGACGGCGAGGCGGTGATCGGCTCCGGCCACGAGGAGGCCCTGATCGCCGCCGGCTTCAGCCGCGGCCCGCGCAAATTGACCGCTTCCGCCTCCTAAACCGCCACCCGAGCGCCGCGCGGGGGGAGAACCCGCGATCGCCCCGACTTATGACCCCTATGAGGGGCAAAAGTCGGGGCGATCTGAGAGGTGACGTCGAACGCCTGGCCTCCCGCCAGTTCGGGGTGGTGTCGAGGAAGCAGCTACGGGCTTTCGGCATGAGCGACAAGGCTGTTCAACGCGCGGTCGAAAGCGGTCGTCTCCACCGCCTGTTTCGTGGGGTTTACGCCTTTGGCCGCCGCCCGGTCGACTATCGCGGACGCCTCTTCGCGGCGACCCTCGCCTGTGGCAAGAGGGCGGTCGTCTCGCATCGCAGCGCGGCAGCGCTGATGGGACTCCTCGACAAGGCGCCGGCCTCGATCGACGTGATCGCCCTGGGCAAGCGGGGATCGAACATCGACGGCATCCACCCACACGACGTGCGACGCCCGCAGCTCTGGGAGACCGGGGCCTTCGACGGCATCCCCTGCACCAGCCCGGCGCGCACCTTCGTCGACCTGGCCGGCGTCGTCGGCACGCGCACCCTGCGCAGCGCCTTCGAGCGGGCGGCGGCGCGGAAGCTGCTCGACCTCGGGGCGATCGAGCTCTCGATCGGGGATGGCGGACGGACGGGAACGCGGACCCTGCGGGAGCTGCTCGACGAGTGGCGCCCGGCAAAACCGGCCCTCGCCGAAGGGCGACTCAAGAGCCCGCTCGAGGCGAAGATCCTGCCGCTGCTGGCCAGACGCGGCCTGCCGATGCCCCTCTCCAATGCCCCGGTCGACCTTGCCGACGGCCGGATCGAGGTCGATTTCCTCTGGCCGGATCACCGCTTCGTCCTCGAGGCCGACAGCCGGGCTTTCCATGCAACCGACGTCGCGGCCGAGCGCGACCGCTGGCGCGACCGGGAACTGGTGCGCGCCGGGTTCTCGGCCATGCGCGTGACCCACCGGGAAGCCGAGACCGAAGCCGCCGCCGTGGCCGACGCGCTCAGCATCCGCCTTCCCGTCCAACCCAAACGACCCACACTGGGATAATCAAAGTCGATGGGGATCGAGGAGGTCGAGACGAGCGCCGGGCTGTTGCGCAGCGTGCCGCTCTTCGCCGACCTCGAAGCGGACGAGCTGGAGCGCTTCTCCCAGGTCGCCGTCCCCCGCGCGATCCCCGCCGGCAACCGCGTCTTCCACGAGGGCGACAGCTCCGACGCCTGCTACATCGTCAAGGAGGGCAAGTTCCGGGTCACCCGCGAGCACTCCGACGGCCGCGCGATCACCCTCGCGACCCTCGGCCCGGGTGAGGTCTTCGGCGAGCTGGCGATGCTCGACGGCGACACCCGCTCGGCCAGCGCCGAGGCCCTGACCGACGGCGAGCTGCTCGCCCTCCCCGCCAACGACGTCCGCAGCCTGCTCTCCCGCCACCCCGAGATCTCGGTGAAGCTGGTGGCGGCGCTGGTGCGGCGCCTGCGCGAGGCCAACGAGCGGATCTCGCGCCAGTCCTTCCAGACCGTGCCGAGCCGGGTCGCCGGCGTGCTCTCGCAGCTGGTCGCGGAAACGAGCGGCGGCGGCGAGGCGGGCGAGGTGACGATCCGGATGAACCAGGCCGACCTCGCCCAGCTCGCCGGCACCTCGCGCGAGAGCGTCAGTCGCTTCCTCGCCGATCTCGAGCGCGCCGGCGTCGTCCGCTCCGGGCGCGGCCGGGTCACCGTCCTGGACCCCGAGAAGCTCCACAACTACATCTACTGACGATGGCCGGCTTCGCCGACCTGCGCGCGCGCATGGTCGAGGAGCAGCTGCGGCGGCGGGGGATCGCCGACGAGCGGGTGCTGGCGGCGATGGGGGAGGTGCCGCGCGAGGCCTTCGTGCCGGCCCGGCTGCGCCACCGCGCCTACGCCGACAGCGCCCTGCCGCTGGCCGAGCGGCAGACGATCTCCCAGCCCTGGATCGTCGCCGCGATCTGCCAGGCGCTGGAGCTGACCGGCGGCGAGCGGGTGCTCGAGGTCGGGACCGGCTCCGGCTACTCAGCCTGCGTGCTTGCGCTGCTGGCGGCGGAGGTGATCAGCGTCGAGCGCCACGAGGCGCTGGCCCTGGGCGCCCGCGAAGCGCTCGCCTCCCTCGCCGTCACCAACGTCGAGCTGGTGCTCGGCGACGGCAGCCAGGGCCTGCCCGAGCGCGCTCCCTTCGAGGCGATCGCCGTCCACGCCGCCGCCCCGGCCGCGCCGCCGGCCCTGATCGGCCAGCTGACCGAGGGCGGGCGCCTGGTGGTGCCGATCAGCGCCGACGAGGAGACCGACCTGCTGACCGTGCTGCGCCGCCGCGGCGCAGAGACCGAGGCCACGGCGATCGGGCCATGCCGCTTCGTGCCGCTGGTCGGCGAGGAGGGCTTCTAGGCGAGCCGGCTCAGCAGCCGGACGGCGAGGGGTCCTTGCCGTCCTTGACGACTTCGTCGCCACCGCTGCCACCGCAGACGATCTGCTTGTCGCGCTGGCCGTCGATCGCGTCGATGAAGTCGTCGCCGCCCTTGCCGAGGAAGACGTCGGCGCCGAGGTGGCCCATCATGCTGTTGTCGCCGCCGTCGCCGACCAGCACGTCGGGGCCGTCGGACCCCTCGAGGCTCTCGTTGTTGGGGAGGATGCGGTCGAGCCTGCCGCACCCGGCAGGTCCACCGCTGCCGCCGAGCTCGATCCGCAGGTTGTCGTTGGAGCGCGCGTAGGAGACGGTGTCGTCGCCGGAGCCGCCGTCGTAGGTGTGGCCCTGGCAGGTGGGTACCGAGGAGACGAGCAGATCCTCGCCGGGGCCGGCGTTGAGGTTGTCGGCGCCCGGGTCGGAGTAGAGGACGTCGTTGCCGCCGTTGCCGATCAGGGTGTCGTTGCCGTTGTCGGGGCCGTTGTAGTTCTCGCCCGCTTCCAGCACGTCGTTCTCGGGCCCGCCGACGATGGTGTCGCTGCCGGCGTTGCCGTTGATCCGCACCTTCGCGTTGGCGGGGATGCTGGGGTCGGCGACCAGGGTGTCGTTGCCGTCGTTGCCGGTGACCACGATCAGCGCCAGGTCGGGGTCGCCCGGGCAGGTGACGACGCGGGCGTCGCTCGCCGAGACGGAGCAGCCGTCGCCGGCGAAGACGTCGGCGCCGGAGAAGATCGTCCAGCCACCGGGGCCGGTCGCGATCCGGAGTTCGTCCGCGGTCGGGCCGCCCTGGACGATCAGGCTCGATTCGTCGAGGCCCTGGTTGAGGATCACCGAGGCGGTGCCGGGCGGCGGGCCGATTTCCGGGCCGCAGGAGCTCTCGACCGCGAACCCGTCGCAGTTGTCGCTGCCGGGGCCGCCGAACGCTTCGCCGCCCCCGCCGCCGCTGTCCAGGGTGTCGTCGCCGACGCCGCCGTCGAGCCGGTTGGAGCTGCCGTCGCCGACGATCGTGTCGCCCTGCGGCGAGCCGACCACGTCCTCGAAGCCGCTGAGGCCGTCGTGGCCGTCGCCTTTGGCCTTGTTGCTTTGCAGGCTGACGATGACGCCGCTGCGGGTGGCGCTGGCGTAGGAGACGATGTCCTGTGCGCCGCCGCCGCCGGAGAGGGTGTCGGTGCCGGCGTCGCCGCGGACGATGTCGCCGTCGCCGTCGCCGCCGTCGACGTTGTCGGTGCCGGCACCGCCGAAGATCGAGTCGGTGCCACCGCCGCCGTCGAGGAGCGGCTCGTCGCCGGCGCCGCCTTCGATCAGGTCGTTGTCGGGCCCGCCGTCGATCTTGTCGTTGCCCTTGTCGCCGAGCAGCGTGTCCTCCCCGCCGGACCCGTCGATCTCGTCGCTGCCCTGCTGGCCGTCGAGGTAGTCGCTGTCGGCGCCGCCGTCGAGCGTGTCCGGGCCCTTGGCGCCGTTCAGCGTGTCCTCGCCGCCGCTGCCGAAGAGCTTGTCGGCGCCCTTGAAGCCGGAGAGCTTGTCGTCGCCGGAGCCGCCGTCGAGCAGGTCCGACCCGGTCTCGCCGAAGAGGTCGTCGTCCCCTTCTTCGCCGAAGAGGCTGTCGAAGCCGCGGCCGCCCTGGACCCGGTCGTCGCCGGGGCCGCCGCAGAGCTTGTCGTTGCCGTTGCGGCCGCCGTCGATGTAGTCGTCGCCGCCGCCGCCGTAGATCACGTCGCTGGCGCCTTTGCCGATGATCCGGTCGTTGCCGGGCGTGCCCATGATCGTCACCTTCTTGCCGCCGCAGGTTTTCGCCGCGGCGTCGGCGGCCGGCACCAGCAGCAGCGCCGAGGCGCAGATCAGGGCCGCGAGGATGGGGCGGGTGAGCGAGCTTGGGAAAGCCACGGGTACCCCCATCGGTTGCCGCGGGGGAAAACTGAAATCCTGGGCCGGACAGATGTCCAGAGCCGAAACGGGGTCAGACGTCCAGACCCGAACCGGACCCGAGGATCACGGCGTCCTATACGCTCGCAGCGCATATGAGGGGCGGCACCTACGTACTGAACTTCTACTCGGCCGTCTTCGTCGACCAACTGAAGCGCGGTCGCAAGACGGCGACGATCCGGCTCGGCGACAAGAGCGGCAAGTACGAGCGCGGGCAGGTCGTCTGGGTCACGGTCGGTTTCCGCCACAGCCCGCGCGAGAAGATCTTCACCGCGGTCATCGACGACGTCGAAGTGAAGCGGCTCGGCGACCTCTCGCGGCGCGACATCGAGCACGACAACCCGGAGTTCCGCCGCCTCGAGGACGAGAAACGCTTCCTCGAACAGATCTACAGCCGGCCGATCTCCGAGGACGACGCGGTCACCGTGATCCGCTTCTCGCAGATCGTCGAGCCGCCGCGCGCCCATCTCGGCAACGGGGAGACCCCGCACCACAACTGAGCGGGGAGCGCCGATGGCCGAGTACGCCTTCCTCACCACCTGGCTGCTCGACTGCCCGCGGCAGCCGGTCTGGGAGGCGATCCACGACCAGGAGCGCTGGCCCGAGTGGTGGCGCGGGGTGGAGGAGGCCGAGGAGCTGCGGCGGGGCGAGAATGGCGACGTCGGCAGCGTCGCCCGCATGGTCTGGAAGAGCCTGCTGCCCTACCGGGTCAGCTTCGAGGTGACGACGACCCGGGTCGAGCACCCGCACCTGCTGGAAGGCCACGCCGTCGGCGAGCTGGAAGGGATCGGGCGCTGGCGGCTCTACGAGCAGGGCGGCATCACCGCCGTCCTCTACGAGTGGAACGTGAGCACGACCAAGCCGTGGATGAACCTGATGGCGCCGCTGCTGCGGCCGGCCTTCGAGTGGAACCACGACTGGGTGATGCGGCGCGGCGGCGAGGGAATCGCCCAGCTGCTCGGCTGCAGGTTGCTGGCGAGCGACTGAGATCGCTATCTTTGGGGTGTTGGCACTCCCACCATCAGAGTGCCAAGGCCGCCGAAGCCGTGAATTCGGCTTCAGAGCGGCGTTTTCCAACCTTTCCCAGTAAACACGCACCGATAACGGAGGTTCACTGATGAAGCTGAAGCCCCTCGGGGACCGGCTGATCGTCAAACCGATCGAGGAGGAGGAGACGACCGCGAGCGGCATCGTCCTCCCCGACACGGCCAAAGAGAAGCCGCAGAAGGGTCAGGTCGTCGCTGTGGGCGACGGTAAATGGGACGAGGACGGCGAGAAGCGGATTCCGCTCGACGTGGCCGAGGGCGACGAGGTCCTCTACTCCAAGTACGGGGGCACCGAGGTCACCGTCGAGGGAGACGAACTGCTGGTCCTGCGCGAGTCAGACGTGCTCGCGAAGGTCAGCTAGCCGGCCCCGCCAGGACTTAGAGAAACCAAGGAGGACTGAATACACATGGCTCATAAGGAGCTGAAGTACGCAGAGGAGGCGAGGGGATCACTGCAGGCCGGCGTCGACGCCGTTGCCAACGCGGTGAAGGTCACCCTCGGCCCGAAAGGCCGTTACGTCGTGCTCGACAAAAAGTTCGGCGCGCCGACGATCACCAACGACGGCGTCACCATCGCCCGCGAGGTCGAGGTCGAGGACGTCTTCGAGAACCAGGGCGCCCAGCTCGTGCGTGAGGTCGCCACGGCGACCAACGACGTCGCCGGTGACGGCACCACGACGGCGACCCTGCTGGCCCAGATCATCGTTCGCCAGGGCCTCAAGAACGTCGCCGCCGGCGCCAACCCGCTGGCCCTGCGCCGCGGGATCGAGAAGGCGGTCGACGAGGTCGTCGACAACCTGCGCGACAAGCAGTCGAAGGAGGTCGCGGGCAAGGAGCAGATCGCTCGCGTCGCCGCCATCTCCGCCGCCGACGACGAGATCGGCAACGTGATCGCCGACGCGATCGAGAAAGTCGGCAAAGACGGCGTCGTCAACGTTGAGGAGGGCCAGACCTTCGGCATGGAGCTGGAGTTCACCGAGGGGATGCAGTTCGACAAGGGCTACATCTCCCCGTACATGGTCACCGACCAGGACCGCATGGAGGCGGTGCTGGAGGAACCGTACATCCTCATCGCCAACCAGAAAATCGGCTCCGTGCGGGACATCCTGCCGGTGCTGGAGCAGGTGATGCAGGGTGGCAAGCCGTTGCTGATCGTGGCCGAGGACGTCGAGGGCGAGTGCCTCGCGACCCTGGTCGTGAACAAGCTGCGCGGCACCTTCACCGGCGTCGCCGTGAAAGCGCCGGGCTTCGGCGACCGCCGCAAGCGCATGCTCGAGGACATCGCGATCCTCAGCGGCGGCGAGGTGATCACCGAGGAGATGGGGCTGAAACTGGAGAACACCCAGCTCTCCCAGCTCGGTAAAGCCCGTCGCGTCGTCGTCTCCAAGGACACGACCACGGTGATCGACGGCGCCGGCAGCGGTGACGACATCAAAGGCCGGATCAAGCAGATCAAACAGGAGATCGAGAACACCGACTCCGACTTCGATCGCGAGAAGCTCCAGGAGCGTCTCGCCAAGCTGGCCGGCGGTGTCGCCGTGGTCAAGGTCGGCGCCGCCACCGAGACCGAGATGAAGGAGAAAAAGCACCGCGTCGAGGACGCGCTGCAGGCGACCCGCGCCGCGCTCGAGGAGGGCGTCGTGCCGGGTGGTGGCGTGGCCCTGCTGAACGCGCAGGCCGGCCTCGACCCCGACAAGCTGGTCGAGGATGCGGACGAGCGCACCGGCGCCCGGATCATCCACCGCTCGCTGGAGGAGCCGGTCCGCCAGATCGCCGAGAACTCGGGCCTCGAGGGCTCGGTCGTGGTCAACAAGGTCCGCGACCTGAAGGCCGGCGAAGGCCTCAACGCGGCCAACGGCGAGTACGGCGACCTGATCAAGGCCGGCGTCATCGACCCGACCATGGTCACCCGCTCGGCGCTGCAGAACGCGGCCTCGATCGCCAAGAACATCCTCGTGACCGAGGCGATCATCGCCGAACCGCCGGAGGAGAACGGCGCCGGCGGCATGCCCGGTGGCGGGATGCCGGACATGGGCGGCATGATGTAACGACGCCGTTCAGGCGTCGAGTCTTGGGAAGGGCCCCGGGCGACCGGGGCCCTTCCTTTGCCGTGTCGCCTTTCCCGGCCTATGGGCGGGGAAAGGCGACACGGCGACGATCACCTCACGGTTTTTTCGCCGCTTTCGGTTTCGGCGGCAGTGGCTGGAACATGCCGGCGTTCCATTCGGTGTATTCGAGGAAGGTGGGCCGGCGCAGCTTCAGGCGGAGGGTGTTGGTGGTGCGCGGATAGAGGTTGAGGTCGTAGGGGTTGCCCGCCCCGAAGCCGACGTAGTAGACGAGCATGCGCACGCGCGGGCGCTTGACCATCCAGGCGATCAGCTGCTTGACGAAGCGCGGTTCGTCCTCGACGTGGACCGCCCACTCGGTCACCGCCACCGGCTTGCCGCGCCACTGCTTGGCCGCGTAGAAGCGGTTGAGGTCTTTCCAGACGGGATATTGCGAGTAGAAGTCGGTGCCGACCCAGTCGACCCAGCGGCTGCCCGGCCAGTAGTTCCCCGGGAAGTTGCCTTTGACCCGGGGTGAGCCTCCCGGCAGCGGGCTCCAGATCATGCTCACCGGCGCCGTCGGCAGCGCCGTCGGGTTCGGCCCTTTGGTCCGGTTCAGCGGCGGCAGGCCGATTTCCGCCAGGGTCGCGTTGACCCCTTCCAGGGTCTGGCCGCCGCGCACGATCGCGGCGATGCGGCGGAACGCCTGCTTGTACCAGCCGGTCGTGTGTTCGCCGCCTTTCTGGCTGCCGTCGCAGTTGACCGCCGACCAGGCGTTGAGGCAGCGGTTCGGCTCGCCGAGCGGGCGGATGTAGGCGGGCAGCCCGCGTTCGGCGAAGAAGGCGTTGAGCTGGAGCAGGTAGTCGTCACCGCCGCCGAGCGCGATCTGCTGCGGGGTGATCAGCTCGGCCAGCGTCTGGTCGTCGGCGGTCGAGATCGCCACGATCGGCCGCGTCCCGGTTTCCCGCCAGCGTTCGTAGGCGGCGTTGACGCTGTTCCCCCAGGGGTGAAAGGTCTCCAGCACGGCCGGGTGCTTGGCGGTCACCGCCGCGAATTCGTTGAACTCCGCGGTCGAGCCGCGGTCGCTGACGCCGAGGAAGACGTACGGCTTCGGCGGCACCAGGGTCACCGCCGAGGCCTGCCCGGCGCAGAGCGCCACGACCGCGACGGCCAGGGCTACGACTCGACTAGGGGTTCTCCAGTACATCGCCCATCCTTCGCGGCTCGACCCCGAGCGCCTGCACGTCGGCGGTGCCGCGCTCGCTCACCATGGAGACCTCCATCAGCTCGGCCTCCTCCCAGGTTGCAAACACGGCCTCGCCGAAAACGGAGCGCATCGCGATCAGGCCGGCGCGGACGAAGGGCAGCGGCAGGTGGACGAGCGGTCGCGGCCGGCCGGCGATGCGGCTGACCAGGTCGGACATCTGATCGTAGGTGAGGGTCTCGGGACCGGCGAGCTCGTAGCGGGGCTGCGCCTCGGTCCCGAGCGCCGCGACCACGCAGCGCGCCACGTCGGCCGCCCAGATCGGCTGGAAGGCGGCCTGCCCCGTGCCAGAGACCGGCAACACCGGCAGGAAGGAGAAGCGGCGCAGCAGCGTGATCCAGGGGTCGGAGTGGTCGTAGACGATCGAGGGGGCGAAGACGGTCGTCGAAAGGGGGGAGGAGGCGACCGCCTGCTCGGCCAGCCACTTGGCGCGGAAGAAGCGGGTGCGCTGGGCGGCGAAGGCGTCGAGCGCGCTGAAGAAGACGAAGCGCTGCACGCCGCTGCGCTCGGCCGCCCGCAGCAGCCGCACCGTCGCCAGCCCGTTCAGCTCCTCGATCCGCTTAGGCGGCTGGTCGCGGATCGTCGCCGCGAGGTGGACCACGGTGTCGACGCCGCGCAGCGCCTGCCGCACCAGGTAGGGGTCGGACATCTCGCCGAGGTCGCCGAGCGCGATCTGCACGTCGACCCGGCGCGCCCCCAGCCGCCGCGGCTCCCGCACCAGGCAGCGCACGTCCTCGCCTCGCTCCAGCAGCAGCGGCAGCAGCCGCGAGCCGATGCTGCCGGTCGCCCCGGTCAGCAGCAGCATCGCCGTCCCGCCTCTCGCTTTGCCCGTCTCATTGCAGCGACCAACCCTAATGACCCCCTCCGCCGCCGCATATCCCTAAAATGGGCGCTCGCTTTCGGCAGGGGCCCAAGGTCCCCTGTCAGGCACCGAAACCGAATAGGAGAACCTCTCGAATGACCTACGTCATAGCCGAGCCGTGCATCGGTCAGAAGGACAACTCTTGCGTCGAGGTATGCCCCGTCGACTGCATCCACCCGACGCCTGACGAGCCCGACTACGACTCGGTCGAGATGCTCTACATCGATCCGGACGAGTGCATCGACTGCGACGCCTGCGTCGAGGCGTGCCCGGTCGACGCCTGCTTCGCTGAGGACCAGCTCCCGGCCGAGTGGGCCAAATACGCCGAGATCAACGCGAACTACTACAAGAGCAAAGCCGCGTAGCAATTGTTTGCCGCTTGACCAAGCGGCATCCGCTCCGGCACCGGCTGCTCTCCGACGCGCCTTGCTAGCGACTGCTCGCTGATCACCGGCTCGATCCATCGTTCGGCGATCAGCTCCATGTGCGCCCGCTCGGGAGCCCCCCTGTGCAGCCGGAAGCCGTCGAACAGCCGTAGGAGGGCGGCGCGCAGCGCTTCGACGTTGGCCGCGCCGTGTTCCTTGCCGGGATGGACGGCCAGCGCGAGCGGGCAGCCGGCTTCCCCCGCAAGCTGCGCCGCGGAGAGCTGGAGCGGATCGACGGGACCGAGGCCGACACCGAAGCAGCCTCGCGAGGAACCGCGCCGAGGCCCGGGCGCTGCCGCTCGGCGAGGACGCGCGGCGCGAGCTGGAGGTCGTGAATGAGGTCTTGGCCGAGCGCGCCGGGATCGCGCTGACCGCCGCGCGGCTCGCCCCGCCCGCCTACATCCTCGCCGAGTTGGGGGAGAGCCCGAGCGACCCCGCTCAGGCCCGCGCCTGGGACCGCGGCCTCGCATTGATCGAGGGCTACCGCCAGCGCAACGGCGTTACTGACCTCAGCCGCGCCTTCGGTGCGGAGCCCGGGGACTGCGCGGCCCAGGAACGGCAGCGGCTGGAGGTCCAGTGGTTGCGCCGCTACCAGCAGCAGTTACGCCAGGACCGCACTCGTCAGCAGGTCAGGGAGCGTGAGATCGGGTTGAGCCTCTGAGATAGGACACGAGCAGCCGCGAGTTTCGGGCTGGATCTCCCTCGGCTGGTCAGAGGTCGCCCTGCTGGTCGGCAATACCCGCGTTCAAGGGGCGCGGACCTGGACTTTCAAAATGGAGGAGGTGAACTTTGAACGGAGTCAGTTCTCCAGTGTCAGTGCCTGCTCGCGCGGCTGATCGCTCGGCAATGTCCAGGACCTTGTGGGTCGTCTCATTGAGAAGGTCAACCAGTTCTTTGTCGCCCGCGCTATCGACGGCAATAGGAATGCGGGCGATCACGTTGTCTTCTCCGTGAATGGTTCCAGCGCTGACAGCGGATCGCATGTCTGCATTGCAGTTGGCGAGAATCATCGCGGTAACAGCGACCTGATCTTTGGGATCGATCTGCTTCCATTCCTCGGCTTCAACCCAGGGTCGGGCAGTTGCGCGGTAGTAGTGACCCAAGATTCGCCCGCCGTCAGTCTTCTCTACCTTCACCAGTTCGATCAAGCCCAGCTCGACCAACTTACGAACGTGGTACATGAGGCAGTTGGTCTCGACTCCAAGTTCCATCGCGATTTCAGCCGGTCTCGCCACACGCTGGTTGAGCACGCCCATGATGTGAGATCGGTAAGGGTGGTCCATCGCAGCAACCAACCTGGAGTCGATTAGCTCGATGGGAGGCTGCGGCTGCGTACCCAGGGGGGGCTTCTGGGGGGACATGAATTGATCCTTGCCAGTTCAGTTGATTCGGGAAGCCCTGAGTAAAGCACGATCTTCGTACCCAGCTGTTCCGCGCTCGGCCGGGGCGCGCGCCACTTTCATCTCAGCGGTGGAGCCAGCCAGCGGAATTGTCCGCAACGAGCGATCAAGTTGGGTGTAGGTGCCTTCACCCACAAATTCGTTTTGAGTAATCCCTGTCCGGGGCCGCGAATAGACCGGCCGCGGGTTTGCGGCCCCTCCTGTTCCGCTGCGGCCAAGAAGGGGGGTCGGTATGAAGGTCTCCGCCGTGGGCGAGACGTACCCGCAGATTTCGACGCGGAAGATGGCTTAGGCCCAGCCAGCGTTTCCCGGCAGGCCCTCGCTCACTCGGGGATGGGCGGGGGCGGCCGGCCCGAGATTCAGACATGAGGGCCTGGGTGTAGAGGTTTTTACCTTTAGCCATCTCTTGCGATGTAAGAATTTCGCTCACTCACTCATAGCGAGCAAGGGGCGGATGTGGCAGGCAGGAAAACGGACGGGGGCACGGAGTCGATCCACAGGGCCCTGACCCATCCGATCCGGGTTCATGCGTTGCTGAGAATTGCCGAAAAGGGAAAGCTTAGTCCGACGGCCTACCACCAAGCGGAGGGCATCAGCCTCAGCCTCGCGTCCTATCACTTCCGAGAGCTAGAGAAGTTCGGAGCGATCGAGTGTGTTGCCGAAGGTCAGCGCCGCGGAGCTGTCGAGCACTTTTATGCGATTCGTGACGAGTCACCCGTGTTGCAGGCGCTGCTCGTGTCGCGCCTTCTTGGATCAACTGACGGCTCTAGGGCCAGCCGCGTTGCACAGTTGAAGACAGTAAGGGTCGATTCTGTGGGAGTCGAAGAAATCGAATCCCTGGTCGCGGAGGTGATGCCCTCGAAGTTCCTTGAAGTGGAGGCCCGCTCTGGGGAGAGGATCGCCAAATCCGGCGAGGCACCGACTTATCTCCATTGTGGCTCAGCAGCTTTCGAGAACTTCGCAAAGGCGCGAAGGTGAAACGGGTAACGGTGGTGCCTCCGATTTCCCCGATCTCTCCCCGAATCGGGGATGCAGGGGCGCCCGCCAACCGAATTGCCTGGACGAATCGGTGGGCGCCCCTACATCTTCCTTCTCGTGTAGTCGATCTTCCTGCCACCCCCGGAAAAGTGCCGCGGCCGTTCCCTTGGCACTCGGCAGGATCAGGCCGGACGGTGCGTCTTGCTCTCTCGGGGCGCTCCGTCCGGCCGTCTGGCCACGGTTCTCCGAGGCCTGCCTGATGGCTGCCGCTCGCACCGTGCCGAGGCGCCGGCTTGAAAGCGGGGCTGAGCCGGAGGCGATGTCGCCTCAGCAGTTGGTCTTGGTCCTGAACCATCGCCTGCGTCGCGACATCCTCCGCCGCCTCCACGATGCGGGCGAGGCCCGAAGCCCGCGCGAGCTGGCCGCTTTGCTCGGCCTCGACCTGGCCGACCTCGCTCACCACGTCGCAGTCCTTAGAGCCGTTGGCGCGGTCAGGCCCACAGACACGATCTTTGAGAGCGGGGTGTCGGAGCACTTCTACGCATCGACCCTCGAAGCGGACGGCGGGATCGGCCTTGTGCTGGTTGCGACCGAGCGACAGGACGAAGGAAGCTGAAGGTCGGTTGCGCTGTGCTGCGCCGCCGACTCGATGAGACCGCGCGAGAGCCGGCGCCAGACCCTCTGGGATGCGAGTCCTACGAGGAGCTTCGAGCGCGATCGGCGGTCCTCGCGTACGTGGTGGGCGAGGGCCATCACGACGAGACAATTCTGGGGCTTGCCCAGATGTTCTCGGCGACCGCAGACGGTGCTGCGGTTGAGCGGGCCGTCCGCGATCTCGTCGGTGAGTGGCTCCTGGCAATCAACGGCGGCAAGGTGGTCCCCGGTCGGGCCTGGCCCTCCGACCCCGCGGGTCGATGAACAATCAGTGCGAGGAGTGCCAGGTCCGACCGGGGGAAGAAGACCTGCGCCGCCAACAGGGAATCCTCGGCGAGGTCTTGGAACAGTTCCCCGTCACTCTGACCGTGGAGGAACTGGTGCGCACCCAGGCCGTCCAGCGCCTTGGCGATCAGAAGGCCGAACCTTGGGAACAGGCGATTATCGAGCTGCGCCGGGACGGGCTCCTGCGCCTCAATGGCGATGTCGTGGAACCGACCCTCGCCGCGATCCGAGCTAATGAACTGCTCGATTTGGTGACGATCTGACCCGACTCGATTCGCCGGGCGCAATCAAAGCATTCTGTCTACGGCGGCGTAGATCAGTGCTCCTGCGACCGCCGCCAGAAGCCAGCGACCCGACCCGGCAAGCCATTGGCGAACGAGAATGGTAGGCGTGGGGGGCGTTGATGGGTCTAGAAGTTCGAAGCGCGGGAAGAGGAGCGGCACGACAAACCAGGCGCCGCCATATCCGACTGCGACGATTGCGATCCCCAACCAGCTCAAGACGTCAGAACCCGCAAGCCAGGACGCCATGATTATCGCGAGCCCAACCGTCCAGGAAGCCCAGCCAACACGATTCATGCGGAGGGGCCAGCCGTTCTGAGATACAAGGTTTCTGACCTCGCGAGAGAGGCCGTTAACCGCTATTGGGTTTTCTCCCTTGAACTTGGCCTCGACTCCAGGCATGCCGGGCCACCGAGTGCGTTCGAAGTCCAGCGATGCGCGGAGCACCCCGAACTGCCCGATGCTGATGGTGATTCTCCTGACCCTTCGGAGGTTCGTTCCTCCGTGCGTCACGAAATCGTCGAACTCGGACCACTCGTCGAAGGAGAGGTCGTCATCGCCCCGGGCAACCGAGGCCGTGAAGTTCGAATCAGGCCCGTTGGAATTTGAGGAGACCAACCTGCGGACCTGCTCTATGAGATGGACGAACTCTTTTGGGGAGCCGCGCCAAGCCTCCTGCTTCCAGTCATCCCCCACTGCTCGTTGCATGGCCGGCACCGTACCGCGCATCGTTCCGGGCGCCTCGGTTCAGGCGGAACAGCCGCCGATCTCGGCGATACCGTCGCTGCGCAAAGTGGCCTCCCTGGTGAAGACAAGCGAACGTCAGCCAGAAAGCTGCACAATTCCGCTACAGCGAGCAGCGGTGATTTGTGGAGCGCGAGATGTTGCTGAGCTGACCCAGGCTCTGGTCTCTTTCCACCACGCGATGTTCGATGGGCCGCGACTGTCTAGGAAAACTTTCATGCTCGCGGATCGCATGTTGGAATGGCTGGCACTTGCGCGCAATCGCGTCGATGGCTATGCCTGTCCGCTCCATCTCCTCCCTTGTGGTTGTGGGTCAACCGAGCCGGATGCCAAGAGGTTCGAAGAACTCGAATTGTCAAAGGGAGATGTGCAGGTTGCCGAGGAAATTCTCCCCACCCTCAAGAGGCTTTGGAGGGATACCCGCAAGGAGGCCAACCGCCTTACCGGTGGTCGCGGAGAACGAGTGCACAGGCGCCGCCTGCGCAAGGACTCGGTCCGTTTCAGGATGCCGTGGTTGCATCCCGTCAGGCGCCACGGTCGACTGCAAGGCCGTCGACGCTGCCGTGGGCACCGTCGGGTTGTCTCTAGGTCAGCCGGAGGCGGAGGCTCCGGCGACCCGCCTGCCGAATCGGACTCTTCCGAGCCTGCGGCAGCCCGGCAGCCCGCCGGCCTCTCAAATGCGGTGGCGAGGCCTTGAGCGCGCAGGACAGCCTGGAAGCGCGGCTTCGCGAGGCCGAAGTCACCAACGTCGAGGCCAAAGCTCGCCTGGCGAGTGCGAGGGCTGACTCGGTTCTGAGGGAAGCCGCACAGGTAGAGGTGCGGTCCCGTGAGATCGCGGTGAGGATAAGAAGGGAGGAAGCTGAAACCGGCGCGATCGCCTTCGCTCGCCTCCGGGATCAGGTGATCCTGATCGTCTTTCTCCTGACGGTGATCCTCGTTCTCGCCTTGGCGTTACTCGACTTGCCTCTCTTGAAGGAACTCGGAGCGACCGGAAGTCTTGCGTTCATCCTCGGCATGGCTGGCGGTCGGTTTGGCAGGCGCCCTTGATCACACGCGGCAGAAACCTCATCCCATCACTGGCGGCTCTGAAATCGTCGTAGTTCCGACCAACTGGAATCGGCCCGAACAATTGCTACAAGAGCAAAGCGGCCTAGGGCCGCCGCTCCATCGCCTCCAGCGCGCGGTCGAGCTGAGCGAGGCTGACCGCCCCGGGGGGCACCGGGACAGCCCGGAAGGTCGAGGCGGGAAGCTTCAGGCGGAAGGCGATCTCCCGGTCCTCGTCGAAGGCGGTGACGAGCGGGTTGTCGCCCCAGCTGACCAGCCAGCCGCCGCCGGCGAGTTGCCGGGCCGAGCCGCAGCAGTGACTGGTCTTTATCTCCGAGTCGTTGAGCTGGCCGGTGTAGAGCGCCCGGCCCTTCTGGAGGTCGAGCCGGTAGAAGGCCACCCGCGGCCGCCGCGGCCGGTCCTTGCCGTTGTCGTAGATGCTGAGGCTCCCGTCCGCGGCGATGCGGACGTCGTGCTGCCCGCCGAACAGCTTGCTGGCAGGGTCGCCGACGATCTGCAGGGAGTCGCCGGTCTTGCTGCCCCCGAGCTTCCAGGCGATCTCGCCGCTCGCTCGCCGGATCCCGTACACGGCATCGGTGTGACGGGTGGAGATCACCACTTCGTCTGAGCCGCGCGGCTCGATCGCGTTGATGTGGACCGGGTCGAACGCCTGCCGGCCCTGGAGGCGGCGCCGGGGGTTGCTCAGCACGTTGTGCCACCAGCGCCCCGTCTCCTCGAGCGCGATGTGCCCGCGCGAGTTCCAGCGCCAGCGCACCTGTCCGTGCTGGTCGAGCTCCTGCACTTCAGCCGAGACGATGGCCGCCCGGGCGGGGCCGCCGACCCGTCTCAGGTCGGCCGTTTCGGGCACGTAGGAGGCGACGAGGAAGTCGCCCGAGTCCAGCTCGCGGAGCTCGTGGCCGTCGATGATCGGCCCCCGCGTCCTGACCAGGCGCAGGCGCTCGCCCTCGAGCGAGCGGACCTCGTGCGCCATCCGCGGGTCGAGTCCGTACCCGTCCCCGAACGACCGTGCCCAGGCAACGGTCCCGTCGCTGAGGATCTGCGCCCAGAGGGCGCGCGTCGGTGGGGAGTACCACCAGCGCGGCGTGCCTTCGTGATCGAAGGCGATCACCCAGGGTCGGTCCGCTCGGGACGTTTGGAAGCTGACGACGAACAGGCCGGGCTCGATCCGCCTCTGGGGTTCAAACTCCCAGGTGGGAAAGTCGGCGGGGAGGCAGCGCACCTCGAAGACGCGCCGGCGCCCCTCGTCGCTGACCGTGATCTCGAAGTCCTCGCCGGGGGCCGCGGCGGGGTCGATCTCGATCGCTCCCGTCCGGGGCGGGTCGGAACCGACCTCGACCTCGACGCCTGCTCCGGCCTCGGCGTGGATCGGTTCCGCGCCCCGGCCGCAGCGGGAGACGTAGCGAGTCACGCTGCCGTCGAAGTCGGGGTAGAGACCGTCGATCGCAACCGACGGCGAGTCGGCCGCCGTCCCTCTCTCCGTGTCGCTACCGCAGCCCGCCACCGCGGGCAGGACCAGCGCGACGACGAGCAGGCAGAGGAACCAGGGATGTCGAGCGACGAGGGCCGTCCCTCCATTGTGGCCCTGGCGAGACCTCCCCTGGCTGCGGGGCTTCGTCTTCGCCTACTGGACGACCGGCAGCGGCGTGCCGCTGACCGGTGGCGCCTCGGCCGCGTTCGGCACCGCCTGCAGCACGGGCAGCTCCTGCGGGGTCGAGGCGACGATGCCGCGGGCGGCCTGGCGGATCGCCTGCGAGGCCGGGGCGTCGGGCTCGGCCAGGACCAGCGGCGAGCCGTTGTCGGCGTGCTCGCGCAGCGGCTCGGAGAGCGGCACCTTGCCGAGCAGCGGCACGTCGAGCTCGTCGGCCAGCAGCTGGCCGCCGCCCTCGCCGAAGATCGTGAAGCGCTCGCCGTCGGGGGTGGTGAAGCCGGACATGTTCTCGATCACGCCGAGGATCTCGAGGTCGAATTTGGCCGCCATCTCGGCGCCGCGCCGGGCCACCGACTGGGCGGCGGGCTGCGGCGTGGTGACGACGACGAACTTGGCCTGGGGCAGCAGCTGGGCGAGCGTCATCGAGACGTCGCCGGTCCCCGGCGGCAGGTCGAGCAGCAGGTACTCGATCTCGTCCCAGGCGACGTCCTCGAGGAACTGCTGGATCGCCTTGTGCAGCATCGGGCCGCGCCAGACGACCGCCGAGTTGTCCTCGACGAAGAAACCGATCGACATCACCTTGACCCCGCTCGGCGAGTCGAGCGGGAGGATCTTGCGCTCGGCGTTCACTTCCGGCTTGCTGTTGACGCCGAGCATGCGCGGGATCGAGTAGCCGTAGACGTCGCAGTCGAGCGCGCCGGCGGGGTGGCCTTCGGCGGTCAGCGCCGCGGCCAGGTTGGCGGTCATCGTCGACTTGCCGACCCCGCCCTTGCCGGAGGAGACGCAGATCACGTTCTTGACCTTGGCCAGCGCGCCCTGCGGCAGCTTGCCGCGGCCGAGCGTCTGCTGCAGCTGCCCCTTCTCCTCGTCGGAGAGGACGTCGAACCCGACCCCGACCCCGGTCACGCCGTCGAGCTCCATCACCTGCTGGGCGACGGCCTGTTCGAAGTGGGAGCGGATCGGGCAGCCGGCGGTGGTCAGTGAGACGATCACCTCGACCCGGCCGCTCTCCTGGATGTCGATCGAGCGGACCATGCCGAGCTCGACGATCGAGCGGCGCAGCTCGGGGTCGATGACGGCACGCAGCTTCTCGGTGATCTGGTCCGGGGTGGGAAGGGCCATGCGGCCATTCTCGCAAAGCGCGGGTGGCGGGCTCGTCCCCGGGGGAGAGTTTCGCCTCGCCGGCCCCTTAGTGCCCGCGTACGCAGGCGACGAGGGAGGACGGATGACGGGCACGCGGGGCAGTTGGGGACGAACGGTGGCGCTGGGGATCCTGCTGGCGCTGAGCATGCTGCTGCTGGTGGCGTCGAAGGCGGACGCCGCCAAATACGCCGTCGCCCAGTGCGGCTGGTACGTCGGTGCGGACGCCGGCTGGGCCGACACGACCGGTGGGGCGAAGTTCCGCCAGGACGCCTGGTGCGTGCCACCACCCGGCGCCGACCCCTTCGACGGCGCCCACCTCAAGAGCTTCACTCGCGACGGCCAGAGCACGGTCTCCGGTACCCGCTTCGCCCGCTGGCGCTGGACCGCGCCGGCCGGGGCCGGGATCACCCAGGTGCGCGGCACCTGGTGGCACGCGCTGCACGACGGTATGGAGCAGCGGCTCGGCGTCGACCCCGGCAGCGGCGGCTTCGAGGTGTTCGCGGCCGCCGACGGGACGGACACGGTGCCGCGCGAGTTCGTCGCCGGCTTCGCCACGCCGAAGGCCGCCTTCGAAGACCGGCTGCTCTGCGCCCGGGCCGAGACCAAATCGTGTTCGCTGGAGCGCACCTCCTGGTCGGGGCTGCGGGCGCTGACGATCACGGTCCAGGACGACTGGGCCCCGGCCGCCTCGGTCGGTGGTGAGATCGCCGCCGGAGGCTGGCGCAAGGGGGTTCAGCGGGTCGACTTCTCCGGCGGCAACGAGCGCGGGGCCGGCATCCGTTTCGGTGAGACGACCCTCGACGGTGGCAGGGTCGATCTGACCGAGTACCCGTGCGACAAGGCCCTGATCGGCAGCGAGTGGCGGGCGACCCGGATGCAGCCCTGCCTGACCGGGGTCTCGGGCAGCGCCGCGATCGACACCACCCGGTTCAGCGACGGTCGCCACTCGCTGCGGCACTGCGTCACCGACTTCGCCGGCAACCTCGGGTGCAGCGGCGAGCGGTACGTGGACGTCGACAACAACCCGCCGGCGCACCCGCGCAGCCCGACGCTGGCCGGGGGCGACGGGTGGCGGCGTGTCAACGACTTCGATCTCTCCTGGACCAACCCCGATCAGGGTCGGGCGGCGCCGATCTGGGGTGCCTACTGGCGCATCACCGGCCCCCTCGGCTTCGATTCCGGCGTCAGGTTCGTGGGCGGGCGCGACGTCGCCGCGATCGCCGATCGTTCGCTGCCCGGCTCGGGCCGGTACTCGCTCCACCTCTGGCTGCGCGACGAAGCCGGCAACGACGCGCCGGGCTCGGCGGTCGAGATCCCGCTGCGGCTCGACGAAGTGCGGCCGACCGTGGCCTTTGACGTCGGTGGGGCCGACGAGGCGACCGAGGTGCGGGCGACGGTGGCCGACTCCCTCTCCGGGCCGGCCGGCGGGACGATCTCCTACCGGCGGCTCAACGCGGAGGGGTGGATCGAGCTGCCGACCGGCACGCGGCGCGAGGCCGGTGCTGGGACGGCGAGCCTGCGCGCCCAGCTGCCCGATCTCGGGCCGGGCACCTACGTCTTCCGCGCCGACGCCGTCGATGCCGCCGGCAACGCCGCGACCACGACCCTGCGCGCCGACGGCACCGAGATGGCGATCCGCAGGACCCCGCCGCCGGTGGCGCCGCAGCGAGCGCTGCCGCCGCGGGCCAAGACTCGGCTTTTCGCGCGGCTGCGCGGCGGTCACGGTCGCGGCGAGGCGCTGACGGTCCCGTTCGGCGCCCCGGCGGTGCTCAGCGGCAGGCTCGTGCGCGCCGAGGGTGCCGGCGTCGGCGGTCGCAAGCTGCGGGTCGTCGCCCGCCCGTCGCGTGGCGCCCTCGCCGAGACCGCGCGGTCCACCGTCGTGACCGGCGAGCGCGGCGGCTTCGAGCTGCGGCTCCCACCGGGGCCTTCGCGTCGCCTCACCGTCGTCTTCTCCGGAGATGACGGCCTGGAGCCGGCGCGCCGGCCCTCGCTCGAGCTGCGGGTGCGCTCGGGGGTCACGCTGCGGGCGAGGCCGCTGGCCTTGCGGACCGGTGACGCGGTCCGCCTCTCGGGCCGGGTCCGCACCCGCGGCGCCCCGGTGCCGCGTCGCGGCAAGCTGGTCGCGATCCAGTACCTGGAGGCGGCGACGCGCCGCTGGCGCCCGGTCCTCGTCACCCGCACCGACCACGACGGCCGCTTCCGCGTCCGCTACCGCTTCCGCTACGTCAGCGGGCTCGCCTCGATCCGCCTGCGGGCGACCGCCCTGGCGGAGGAGCGCTGGCCATACGCGCCGGGCTCCTCCCGCCCGGTCACGGTCCAGGTCCGCGGTCGGTAGGGTGACCGGCCATGTCGCAAGCCACCCTTCACACCAATGCCGGGGCGATCGTGCTCGAGCTGTTCGACGAGGACGCGCCGAAGACCGTCGAGAACTTCCGCAAGCTGGCTGCGGACGGTTTCTACGACGAGCTGATCTTCCACCGGGTGATCCCGGACTTCATGGTCCAGGGCGGCTGCCCGGAGGGCAGCGGCACGGGCGGCCCCGGCTACACCTTCGAGGACGAGTTCAACGACCACAAGGTGGTGCGCGGGGCGCTGGCGATGGCCAACGCCGGGCCGAACACGAACGGCTCCCAGTTCTTCATCGTCACCACCGGCGCGGCGCCCTGGCTAGACGGCAAGCACACGGTTTTCGGTGCGGTCGTCGAGGGCATGGACGCGGTCGACGCGATCGAGTCGACGCCGACCGACGGCTCCGACAAGCCGCTCGAGCCGCAGACGATCGAACGCGTCGAGCTTTCCTGAGCTCGAACCCCGGCCTCGGGTCGGGGGCAAGTCGAAGAGCCCACCGGCACCGGTGGTTTAATCGCTTCGGTTGATCGGGCGCGAGAGGCGAAAACAGCGGTGGTCGCGCTACGCGGAGCGGGTCAACGCGGCGTTCGGCCTCGTCCTCCTGCTGGTAGTCGCCACCTACGTCTTGGCCTCGCTGACGCATTTCGCCGGGTGGAGCGCGGTTGCCCTCTCGGCGGTCGGCGGCGCCAGTGTCATCGTCGCCCTGGGCAGCTCCGGCGCCGGGCCCCGGGTCGTCCGCCCCGCCATCGGCGTGGTCGCGATCGGGGTCTGCCTGGCCCTCGTGGGAGCGCTCGGCGGCGGCGATGCCTTCTACGCCGCGGCGGGGCTGCTGCAGACCCTGCTGCTGATCGTCGCCACCTTCTGGGTCCTGCGGGTGGTGCTCACCGAGCCGGAGGTCAGCTTCCGCACGATCCTCGGCGCGATCAGCGTCTACATGATCTTCGGCCTGCTCTTCAGCTCGCTCTACACGGCCCTCGACCGCATGCAGCCCTCGCCCTTCTTCGCCGACGGCGGTACCGGGACCGGCGACTTCATCTTCTTCAGCTTCACGACCCTGACCACGACCGGGTACGGCAACCTCGTCCCCGCCGGCCAGCCGGGCCAGATGTTCGCCGGCCTGGAGATGCTGCTGGGCCAGATCTTCCTCGTCACCCTCGTCGCCGGGCTGGTCAGCCTCTGGCGCCCGCGGCGGGACTGACCGGCTCGGCCGGCGCCTCGTCCTCGGCCGCGTAGGCGGCGAGCAGCTCCTGCTCGGCCTCCTGCTTGGGGAAGAGGAAGTAGACGAGGGCGGCCCCCAGCGCGATCGCGACGATGCCGGCGGCGTAGGCCCAGGTGTCCCCCTGCAGGAACGAGCTCTTCGCCGCGGCGACGATCGCCGAGGAGTATTCGGGGTGCTGGGAGGCGAGGTCGGCGGCGCTGGCGAACGACTTGGTCAGCTCCGCTTCGACCGCGGTGTCGACGTGCTGAGGGGCGCGGGAGATCGCTTCGGCGGCGGCCGCGGCGTAGCCCGCGGTGAGCAGGGCGCCGAGGATCGACTGCATGATGGCGCCGCCGAGGTCGCGCTGCAGGTCGGCGGTCGCGGAGGCCATCCCGGCCCGGCGGACCGGGACCGAGCCGGTCAGCGAGTGGGAGGCGGGGGTGCCGGCGAAGCCGACGCCGACCCCGATCAGGGCGTAGCCGAGCCCGACCTTCCAGTAGGGGATGCCGTCCTTCCAGAGCAGCAGCATGGTCACGAACCCGGCCAGGCAGAAGGCGTAGCCGAGCAGCAGGGTGAAGCGCGCCCCGCGCGCCTCGACCAGTTTCGCCGAGCGCGGCGCGACGACGATCATCAGGGCCGCCGCGGGGAGGATCGCCAGTCCGGCCTCGAGGGTCGAGTACTCGAGCACGTTCTGCAGGAACTGCTGGCCGACGAACATCGCCGCCATCAGCGAGCCGAAGACGATGATCCCGGCGCAGGCGGCGACCCAGAAGATGCGCCGGCCGGCGACCTCGAGGTCGTAGAGCGGCGCCGCCAGCCGGCGCTGGCGCAGGACGAAGGCGGCGATCGTGGCGAGGGCGACGAGGCCGAGGCCGATCGCGACGGCGCCGGCGTTGGGGACCGGGGCGAGGTTGATCGCGAGGACGAGGGCGGCGACCATCACGACCGAGAGCAGGCCGCTGAGGTTGTCGACCGAGTCGGTCGACTCGTTGACGTGGGAGGGGACGTAGCGCAGCGCCAGGTAGAGGGCGACGAGGGCCAGCGGCAGGGTGATGAAGAAGACCGAGCTCCACTCGAACTGGGTCAGCAGGGCGCCGGAGATCAGCGGGCCGAGCGCGGCGATGCCGCCGCCGAGCGCCGACCAGAGCGCGATCGCCTTCGTCCGTTCCGGCCCGGCCCAGAGCGCCGTGATCAGGGCCAGGGTGGTGGGGAAGGCCATGCCGGCGGCGAGGCCGCCGAGCAGGCGGGCGGCGAAGAGGACCTCGAGCGAGGGAGCGAAGCCGGCCAGCAGCGAGGCGGGTATCGCCAGCCCGGTGCCGAGCACCAGCATCATCTTGCGCCCGTGGCGGTCGCCGAGGGCGCCGAGGTAGAGGACCGAGGCGGCGAGCCCCAGCGAGTAGCCGACGGCGACCAGGTTGAGGCCGGTCTGGCCGGCGTCGAAGGCCTTGCCGATGTCGGGAAGGGCGACGTTGGCGACGGCCAGGTTGAGGTTGGCGACCGCCGCGACCAGGATCAGGGCGGCGAGGACGCCGCCGGCGCGTTCGGGTCGTGTCGAGTCTTCGTTCATCAGCGGAGGGGGTGGGATTCGAACCCACGAGACGCCGAACGACGCCTACCGGTTTTCAAGACCGGCGCATTCAACCGCTCTGCCACCCCTCCCGGGTGCGCGGTGGGGATGCTAGAGGGCGACCCGTCCGCTGAGCCTCGCTTGTACTGATTGGATTCAGGGGTGCGCAGGCTGCTCGTACTTGCATCGGCGATGATCTTCCTCGACGTCGCCTTTTTCGCGGCGATCGCTCCGCTCCTGCCGGAGTACGTCGACGATCTCGGGCTCAGCAAGGCGCAGGCGGGGATCCTCTCCGCCGCCTACGCCGCCGGCACGCTGGCCGCATCGCTGCCGGCCGGCTTCGTCGCCGCCCGGATCGGCCCGCGGCGCACGGTCATCTACGGGTTGCTGATGCTGGGCGTCTCCAGCGTCGTCTTCGGGCTGGTCGAGGAGATCGTCCTGCTCGACGCCGCCCGCTTCGTCCAGGGCATCGCCGGGGCCCTGATCTGGGCGGGCGCCCTCACCTGGCTCATCGCCGCCTCACCCGACGCCAACCGCGGCTCGGTGATCGGGACCGCGCTTGGGACCGCGGTGGCGGGGGCGCTGCTCGGCCCCGTGCTCGGCGCCCTGGCGGGTTCGGTCGGGACGGCGCCGGTCTTCTGCTCGGTGCTCGGCATCACCCTCGTCTTCGCCTACGCCGCCTCGCGCTTCCCCGACGTCGGCGTCTCGGAGCCCCAGGCGCTCGGCGAGGTCAGGGACGCGATCCTCAGCCGGCCCGTGCTCAACGCGACCGCTTTCGTCGCGGTGCCGTCGGTGATGTTCGGGGCGATCGAGGTCCTGGTGCCGCTGGAGATCGACTCGCTCGGCGGCGGCCACGGCGTGATCGCCGCCGGCTTCATCGCCGGGGCGGGGCTGGAGGCGGTGCTGGCGCCGTTCTCGGGGCGTTTCTCCGACCGGGTCGGCCGCCGCAGCCCCTACGTCACCGGGCTCTCGATCTGCGCCCTGGCGATGGTCGGGGTCGCGCTCGCGCAGAGCCTCGGCGGCGTGCTCGCGGCCCTGATCGTCACCTCGCTCGGGGCCGGCCTCTGCTTCGCGCCTGCCCTCACCCTGCTCTCCGACGTCGCCGACTCCAGCGCCCTGCACCAGGGCTTCGCCGCCGGCCTCTCCAACATGGCCTGGGCTTCCGGCCAGGTCGTCGGCGGCGCGGGTGGCGGCATCCTCGCCAGCGTCACCGGCAACGCCGTCCCCTGCATCGCGATCGCGGTCCTGCTGATGGTCACCGTCGTCTACGCCTTCCGCACCCTGGCCCCACCCGTGACCGCCCGGCCGGCGGAGGGCTAGATGATTGATTCCACGCTCAGGCTGCGAACTGAGCGAAGGAACGGCTTGGCAGCCCCAGCCAGCTGTTGACCCAGACACCCGCGGCCAGCGCCAGAAGCTTCGACGCGATCCGACCCCTCAGCCCGGCGAGAGTGCG
>DASUQC010000040.1:0-67785 GCA_036280745.1 Solirubrobacterales bacterium | reverse complement strand
ACCGGCAACGTCTACCTGCGCTCCTCCTCCAACCCGCTCCCAGACCTCGTCGTCGCCCTCGAGGGCCCTTCCCACCAGCCGATCGAGGTCGAGCTCGCCGGCCGCACCGACTCGGTCAAGGGCGCGCTCCGCAACACCTTCATCGCCGTCCCCGACGCCCCCGTCTCCTCCTTCCGGGTGGAGCTCTTCGGGGGTAAGCGGGGCCTGGTCGAAATGAGCTCGGGGTTCTGCAAGGCGCCCAGGGCGCTGGTCAGGCTCGGCGCGCAGAACGGCAGGACGCTCGAGGCGCGGCCGAAGGTGGGGGCCGCCTGCCCGAAGAAGCCGAAGAAGAGGCGGAGCACAGGGGGGAGAGGGTGAGACTTCGCACCCCGGCACTCGCCGGTCTCTGTGCCGCGCTCGCCTCATTGCTGATCGTCGGGCCCGCCTCGGCCGAGCCGATCCTCGACCTCGAGATGACCCGCACCCACCAGCCGACCCACCTCGGCGATGAACGGCTGGTCTATGAGCTGGAGGTGAAAAACGAAGCGAGTGCGAGCCCCTCAGCGGGCGACACCCTGACCTGCAAGGGCACCCCCGAGGACGGGGTCGGATGGTCGGGTAACCCCGCTCCGACCTTCACCTACAAATGGCTCCGTGACGGCGAGGTGATCGAAGGCGCCACCGAACGCGAGTACACGACCGTCACCGCTGATGAAGGCAAATCGGTGCAGTGCGTGGTCACGGGGACGAATGATCCGGACGGAGCGGGGGCCAAATACGCGCCGATCGCTTTCTCAACTGTCTCGCTGCCGCCAACCGTGATCGATCCGGCGCCCGTTAGCGCGCCACCGAGTGGGGGCACGCGGCCAACCCTGCCAGGGATCCCAGTTATCGCCGCTACCCCCTCCGGCACCGCCGACATCACCGAAGGCTCGAAAGTCCTCGCGGATGTCGTCACCACGGAGGGTAGCGGCACCTTCACCAGCGGCTCCCTGGTGGTCGAAGGGGTGACGATGACGACGGGTGAGCGGTTCGAAACTCCCCAGGCAGTAGAGGGCACCTGCGTTGCGCCGGAATCCACGGTCTTCAAAGTCGAAGAAACCGCGCCTGATGTCTTCAAAGTGATGCTCGACAAACCTGCGATCTGCTCGGGCCCCGGGATGATGGAGGCAGGAGCATTCCCGTTTGGTCTCGGCCATGAGGTCAGCGGTGAATGCATTCCGGCCGAAGCAGTGATCATCAGGGCAACCAATCAGGGCTTCCCCGGAGAACCGACGGTTCGGTTCATCGAACTGGACGTGGCGGCGACCTGCTCGAAAGCAGATGCGGCGATAACGGCTACCTCGACCCTGCCTTGCACCGCCCCTTCGGGCTGGACCGCCGGCAGCGCCATCACCTGGAGCTTCCAGTGGCTGCGCAACGGCGTGCCACTCGAATCAGCGGAAGACATCGCCCATGGATCCCAGACGCCCACCTACACCGTACAGGGAGCCGACGCGGAACCGCCCTCGGTGCTGCAGTGCCGGGCGACGGGGGAAGATGCGGAGGGCCAGAAGGCCAGTGCGGTTTCCGAAGGCAGACCGACCCGCCCAGCGCTCCCATCGCCCTTCAATGGGCCTTCAGGCTCCACCCCCACCGTCGACTTCAACAACCAGACCTCCGGCCCCGTCACCCTGAACCTCGAAGGACCCCAGGGCGAGGGGATCTCGATCTTCAAGGCGCTCGGCAACGGCTGGAAATGCGTAAAAGCCCCCGCCGAACAGCCCGAACCATCGGTGCAGTGCACCCGCTCCGACGTCCTCGCCCCCGAGGCCTCCTATCCGAAATTGGAAGTAGTCATCGCCCTCGGCCAGAACCCGCCGACCACGCTGGTCACCAACGCGGAGGTTTCAGGCGGAGGAGCTCAGGCAGCTGCCAGCGCGCAAGACGAATACGCGATCCCCGAGGGCCCGCTGCCCTTCGGCTTCAGCCTCTTCGAGATCGACGTCCTCGACGAGCTCGGCAACGACTTCACCCAGGCGGGCGGCCATCCGTTCAGCGCTGGGGCCAACATCGAGTTCGAGACCCATCAGCGGGCTGAAGAGCTGAACAGCGGTGTCGTCACCGCGGCTGTGAACGGCTCGCCGCGGGAGATCAGGACCCAGACCCCGTCCGGCTTCCTCGGCAACCCCGAGGCGTTGCCGGAGCTCTGCTCTGAACCGGGGGAGTTCCTGAACCAGACCTGCCCGCCGGGCAGCGCCGTGGGGGAAATCCTCGTCGAGAGCACCGCATCGGCAACTCCCACCTCAACCCCCATCTACGCCCTCGAGCCAGAACGCGGCCAGCCCGCCCAGTTCGCCTTCCAGATCGCCGAATTCGTCTTCACCCTCAACCCGGACCTGCGCGAGGACGACAACTACGCGATCGACCTCGTCACCCAGCCGCTGCCGAAGGTGCCGGAAGTCTTCGCCTCCGAGGTCACCCTCTGCGGCTTCGGCACGATCATCAACGGCCCCAAAGTCGAAGGCTGCCGCGAGGCCGACGACCCCGAAGCCCTCGAGAAGCCCTTCATGACCAACCCCACCGACTGCACCGCCGGCGCCCCGGTCACCCGCATCACCGCCGACAGCTGGGAGGGCGAGTTCGACGAAGAGACCTACCAGAGCCCGGCCCTGACCGGCTGTGAGGAAGTCGACTTCGAACCGAGCATCTCCTTCAAAACCACCTCGGCCCAGGCCGACTCCCCGACCGGGATGCAGGTCGAGCTGACGATGCCGACCGACGGCCTCGAAGAAAAGGAGGGCATCGCGGGGGCCAACCTCAAGGGCACCACCGTGCTCCTGCCCGAAGGGATGGCGGTGAACCCCTCCTCGGCGGCAGGTCGAGGAGCTTGCTCGCTCGACCAGATCGGGATGTCTTCAAGCGGGGTCCCCAACGAGAACCCGGTCAGCTGCCCGGAATCCTCGAAGCTCGGCACCGTCCAGGCCACCACCCCGATCCTCGACGAGCCCCTGAATGGCACCGTCTATCTGGCCAAGCAGGGCTCCAACCCCTTCAACAGCCTCCTCGCCCTCTACCTGGTGATCGACTCCCCCGAGAAGGGCGTCCTGATCAAGCTCGCGGGAAGGGTCTCCCCCGACCCCAGCACGGGAAGGCTGACCGTCTCCTTCGACGAGAACCCGCAGGCCCCGATCGCCAACGTCAAGCTCGAGTTCGCCGGCGGCAACCGCGCGGCCCTGATCAACCCGCCCAGCTGCGGCACCTACGACATCGCGACGAGGATGACCCCCTGGGGCGATCAGCCCCCGGTGGAGGTCACCTCTTCCTTCCAGGTGACCGAGGGGCCGGGCGGAGGGGCCTGCCCAAGTGGGGCCCTGGAGCCGAAGCTGAGGGCAGGCGTGGAGAATCCCCAGGCCGGAGCGACCACCCCCTTCGTCCTCGACCTCTCAAGAGAGGACGGCACCCAGCGCTTCAAGGCCATCTCCACCACGATGCCCCCGGGCCTCACCGCCTACCTCAAGGGAGTCCCCTACTGCCCCGACCAGGCCCTCAGCGCCATCCCCACCGCCCCGGGAACGGGCCAGGCCCAGCTCTCTGACCCAGCCTGCCCGCAGGCCTCCCAGGTAGGAACGGTCACCACCGGCGCCGGAGCCGGCCCCGACCCCCTCTTCCTCGACACGGGCCGCGCCTACCTGGCCGGCCCCTACAAAGGCGCCCCATTGAGCCTGGCCATAGCCGCCCCCGCGGTGACCGGCCCCTTCGACCTCGGCAACGTCGTGGTCAGGACCGCGCTGAACCTCAACCCGGCCACCGCCCAGATCACCGCGGTAAGCGACCCGGTCCCGACCATCCTCGAGGGCATCCCGCTCGACATCAGGGAGGTCCGGGTCAACGTCAACAAGCCGAACTTCACCCTGGCCCCGACCAACTGCGAACCACTGAGCACCACGGCCACGGTCACCGGCGAGAAAGGCGCCACCGCCACCGTCAGTGACCGCTTCCAGGTCGGGGGCTGTGAGAAGCTCGGCTTCAAGCCCGCCTTGAAGCTGAAGCTCAAGGGCTCGCCGAAGAGAGGCGCCTACCAGCAGCTCACCGCCACCCTCAACGCAAGGCCAGGGGACGCCAACATCGCCAGGGCCTCAGTTGCCCTGCCGCACTCGATCTTCTTGGCCCAGGAGCACATCAGGACGGTCTGCACCAGGGTGCAGTTCGCCGCCGATGCCTGCCCCAGAGGCTCGGTCTACGGCCAGGCCACCGCGATCAGCCCCCTGGTCGACTACCCGCTCAACGGCACCGTCTACCTGCGCTCCTCCTCCAACCCGCTCCCAGACATGGTGATCGCCTTCAAGGGACCGGCCCACCAGCCGATCGAGATCGAGCTCGCGGGCAGGGTCGACTCCGTCAACGGCGGCATCCGCAACACCTTCGACCTCGTCCCCGACGCCCCCGTGACCAAGTTCACCTTGCAGCTGCGAGGGGGCAAGAAGAGCCTTCTCGTCAACTCCCGCAACCTCTGCAAGGGCAAGAAGCAGAAGGCGAGCGTGAAGATGGCGGCGCAGAACGGGCGCCAGTACAACTTCCGGCCTGTTGTTCAGGCTAAGTGCTCGAAGGGCAAGGGCAAATAGCCTCGAGCACGCTTTCTCGCGTCCGCATGCCTGCGGACGTGTGTTTCCACAAACCCTGAAGTTCCCTTGAGCTCCCGCTACTACTGAGTGAGGAAGTCAATGGCCGCCTCTTGAGGGGAGGCCTCGAGCTCAGGAGGTTCGAGATGCTGAGGAAGAGCGCAGTTCTCGCGTTGGCAGTCGGCATGTCCGCTGGTCTTGCACTGCCAGCGCCGGCTTCAGCAGAGTGGAAGCATCACAGTACGCCGATTCAAACCGACACGACGATCGGGTTGACAGGGAACGTTCGGAAGCAAGGGGGTCTAGGGGGATACGAATGCCAAGTCACAATGAGGGTCAAGTTCCTTGCAAGTCAAACAACAGGAATTGCTGAAACGTATGTGCCTGATCCAGTGCCGCAACAAGTGGGCGGACCCGCGGGCACGGACACAAATCGCTGCAAAGGACTCGGCGGCCTCGCCTTTTGCCAACTCCACAATCTGACGCCGCAAGCGCCGAACTGGACGTTTCATACAGTGCAAGCGCCGACCAGCATCTCGCTTACAACCCAAAACACAACAGCCACTGCGACAGGGGGCTTCTGTCCAGTGACACACATTCTCACAACACCGGCCACCATCACGCTCACCCCCAACCAACCCAATACATTTTCGAGCATGACTCTGAGTGGCACGTTGCAAGCGCACCTCCAAACACATAGCCAAGTTGACACCGAAAACGTGACGGTCAGCGGCACTCTGAACGTCGAGTCCCCGAACGCGAACACATACTCCCTCTGACGGGGCACCCATCTGCCCCTCACGCCCGCATGCTGTGGTGTGGGGGGCAGGGCTCGACCAGCTCGCGAGCGTGTACCCCTGATGGCCGAGCCGTACTCGCGGCGGCGGGAGCTCCTCGCCGGACTCGGGCTCAAAGGCGAGATCTGGCAGACGCTCGCCCACTCGTGTCGGTCAGCTCGGCGAGTCGCCGGTGGCGAGACGCGATCGGGGGCCTGTCCGGCTTGGTCCTCAACAATCCCGCGGGCCGTTTTGCCTCCGCGCGGCTCGGGTAACCGACAAAGCGGACAAGGACAGCCCGCCGCCCCCGAATCCCAGCGGCTTTCACCAGGTCTTCCTGGTTCCCGCTCGGGTGAGATGACCAACCGCGGCAACGTGGAGAGGCGCTCGGGGCGGCGGGCCATAGCTTCAACGCAGACAGGAGGAGGATCGAGATGTCCCAGCTCAATGGCAGGCGAGTCGCCTTCCTGACCGCCAACGAGGGCGTCGAGCAGGTGGAGCTGACGAAACCGCTCGAAGCCGTGCGCGAGGCCGGGGCCGAAGCCGAACTGATCGCCCCCGAGGCCGGGGAGGTTCAGGCTTTCGATCACCTCGACAAGGCCGGCACGTTCTCCGTCGACCAGGCGATCGCCGCTGCCGACCCGAGCCATTTCGACGCGCTGGTCCTGCCGGGCGGGGTCGCCAACCCTGACCAGCTGCGGATGAAGCCCGAGGCGGTCGAGTTCGTGCGGCACTTCTTCGAAGCGGGCAAGCCGGTCGCGGCGATCTGTCATGCGCCCTGGACCCTGATCGAGGCGGACGTGGTGCGGGGACGAACTCTCACGTCGTTCCCGAGCCTGCAGACCGACCTGCGCAATGCCGGCGCCGAGTGGGTCGACGAGGAGGTCCACGTCGACGAGGGACTGGTGACCAGCCGCAACCCGGACGACCTCGACGCCTTCTGCGCGAAGGCGGTCGAGGAGTTCGCCGAGGGCGTCCACGAGGGACAGCGAGAGAAGACCGCTCACTGAAGAGGAGGAAGTCATGCCACCGCGCGGAGTCAAGAAAGGCAGCAAACGCGACCGCCAGTACAGGCACATCAAGAAGAGCGAGAAGGAAGCGGGCCGCTCCGAGGAACGGGCGGAGGAGATCGCCGCCCGCGCGGTCAACAAGGAAAAGGCGCGCTCGGGGGAGTCGAAAAGCGCCTCGCGCAGCTCCACCCGGGGCCGATCGGCCAGCAGCCGCGGCGGCAAGCGCTCGGGCGAAGGCCCGGGCGGCCGCACCCGCGACCAGCTCTACAACGACGCCAAGAAGCTCGGCATCGAAGGGCGCTCGAACATGAACAAGAAGGAACTCCAGCGCGCTGTGGCCGGAGCCAGCTGAGGCCAGCGGCTGGCTCCGGCTAGCGCGAGATCCGGATCAGGGCCTCGCGATCTCGCCGCAGCTTCTCGATCGACTCGACCACCTCCACGGCACCCGCGTCGCACAGCTCTTCCCGCGAGAAGCCGCCGGTGAGGACGGCGAGGGTCGGGAGGCCGGCCGCGCTTGCCGCCTTCACATCCCAGGTCGAGTCGCCGATCATCAGGGCAGGGCCGTCACCGGCCTGCTCCAGGGCGGCCTGGACGAGGTCGGCGGCGGGCTTGGTGCGCTCAACGTCGGCTGCCGTGGTCCAGCCGTCGACCAGCTCGCGGGCGTCGAGCAGCTCGAGGTAGTGGTCGACCTCATCCGCCTTCGCCGAGCTGGCGAGGACCACCGTCGAGCCGTCGGCGCGGAGCTCCTCGATCAGCTTCCGCGCGCCCTGCATCGGCTCGACTTCGCCGATCATCTCGCCGTAGGCCTCTCCCTCGGCCGCGCGGATCTCGTCCCCTTCGGCCTCCTCCACCTCGTCGCCGGCCAGGGCGGCGACGATCTTGTCGCCACCCATCCCGATGTGGCGGTGGACCTTCCACATCTGCACAGAGTGACCGTGCGCGTGCAGGGCCCGGTACCAGGCGAGGGCGTGGTGGTAGTTGGTGTCGACCAGGGTCCCGTCGACGTCGAGGATCGCGGTGAGCGCCATCGCCTCGCCTTACCCGAGCCTGCCGTCGGATCAAACGGCACCGGGTGTAGAGCGGCCGAGGGAGGGGTAGATGACGGCCATGTCGATCAAGAGAGCGATCGCCCACAAGGCGGTCAGGTCAACCGCCAAGCACACTGCCCACGGGACCGCGTTGAAGTTGAGGCGGAGTCCCGTTCGCGCCGTCACCCTCCTGGGCGTGGGTTGCGTGGCCGGCATCGCTGCCGGCTGGGCGCTCGGTCGCGCCGCGACGAGTACCGCTGCGGTCAGCGGCTCGAGCTGACTTTCGGAGCCGGGGCGGCTTGCCGCCCCGGCTCGATCGACCTCTAGGAAGCGAGGCGCGAGCGCAGCAGGTCTTTGCCCTGCTCGGCGCCCTTGCGGCTGGTCTCCTGGGCCCGGCGGAAGAACTCCGCGAGCTCGGAGTCGCCGTCTCGCTCGGCGTCCCCGATGTAGGTCTCCAAGCGCAGAACGTTGCTGAGGCACTGCTCGGTGAACCAGATGACGTTGTAGTCCTTGTCCTTCGTGCCGGTGATCTCTCCGGCCTCCTGAACGGTCATGTCGTTTCTCCTTCGATCGCTTTCGCTTTCCTAGCGGCTACCCATTGCGACGAAGGGCGAAAACGGTCGCCGAGTTTCGCCCTGCCTGAGCAGGGGTAGCCGGGCGGCATGAACCCGACCCCGGAGGACGAGCCCCGGATCGCCGAGGAGGAGGCGGAGGCTGCTCGGGAAGCCGCCCGCATCGGCGGCACCGTGCCCGCGCAGGACCCCGACCCGGCTCGCCGGCCGTTGACCGAGGCCGGCCAGGGCGAGGCCGAGGGCTTCGAGCTGGCCGAGAAGGAACTGGAAGAAAGCGCCAGTCATGGCGACTCGCGGGGGTTCCCCGCGGAGGATCTGCCGGACCCGGAGGAGCCCACCGAGGTCGAGTACGGCGAGGCCGATGAGTCGATCCCCGCTGACGGCAGCCAGTTCCACGAAAAGGAGGGGTGAGCCCGATGGGCCGAAGCGTGCTTGCGATCGTCCCCGATGCCCTGCAGGGGGACGAGGAGGTCGACGAGGTCCGCCGCGTCGCCGACGGCGAGGGGACCGAGCTGCGCATCGTCGTCCCCGCGGTCGAGGCGACCATCTTCCGTCACACCATGGGCGATATCGACGAGCCCAAGCAGCAGGCCGAAGAGCGTCTCGAGGCCTCGCTGGCCTCGCTGCGCGAAAGCGGGATCGAGGCCTCGGGTGAGGTCGGCGACCCCGATCCGGTTCAGGCCGCCCAGGACGCCCTGCTGAAAGCGCCGGCCGACGAGATCCTGATCTTCGAGCGCGAGGAGCAGCAGGCGCGCTGGTTCGAGGAAGGGCTGTTCGAGAAGGCGCAGGCGGCGCTGGAGCCGCCGCTGCGCATGGTCGTGGTCCACAGCGGCGACGCTGACGGCGAGCACGTCGTCGCGGTCGAGGAGGCCGGGCGCGGGACCGACGACAAGGAGGAGGAGGACTTACACATCTCCTCCAACTTCCCGCCGCTCTCGAGCCGCGACCTGGCCGGGATCGTGTTCGGCATCGTCGGCACGATCCTCGTCGCCATCCTCGCCTCGGCGGTCGCTTCGGGCCCCGGCCCGGAGGCGGGCTGGAAGGCGGTGGCGATCGGGATCGCGATCTTCACCGGCCTGATCAACATGGCCCACGTCGTCGGCCTGACCCTGTTCGAGAGCGTTCGCTACCGCGGCGGCTTCGCCGTCTTCTTTCGCGACCTCTCCCTGATCGGCACCTCGGCGGCGATCCTGATCGTCCTCGGGATCCTGGTCCTCACCTGACGACGCCGGCGTCGGAGCGAAGCGCCCCCAGGACCTCCTCGGCCAGCTGCGAGCCGTCCTCGGCCCGCAGCGGCGTGGCGCTGACCCGGAACACGACCCCGTCCTCGTCGAGTTCCTCCAGCGAGACGCTGGGCCGGTAGCGGGTCGGCACGGTGATCGCCTCCAGCAGGCGCTCCTCGATCCGGCGCGGGCCGGCGTCGGAGGGGAAGCGGACGCGGACGTCGACCTTGTCGGGCTCGCGCAGGGGCACGACGACGAGGGTGACGAGCACGCTGTTGGGGACCAGGAGGCGGTCGGCGCCCTGGACCAGGGTCGCGTAGAAGAGGCCGAGCGAGCTCACCGTGCCCTCGATCGAGCCCGCGAGGGCGCCCCCCACCAGCCGCACGCGTTCGCCGACCCGGAAGGGCCGCGTGCTCTGCAGGACGATGCCGGCGAAGAGGCCGCCGAGGGTCTGCTGGGCGGCGAGCCCGAGCACGATCGCGGTGAAAGCGCCACCGACCGCGAGCGTCGCGGCGTTGACCCCGGCGATCCGCAGCGCCAGGACGACGACGGCGGCCATCGCCAGGAGGCGGATCGCGAAGCCCAGGGTCCCCGCCGTCGCGGGGTCGAGCCGGCGGTAGAGCCTGGGGGAGAGACCGCGGACCAGCCAGTGGGCCGCGGCCGAGCCGACGACGATCAGGATCGCGACCGTCGCGTACCGCACCCAGGCGCCATAGCCCGGCAGGAGGGAGTGGCGGTTGTAGTAGACGACCAGGGTCGCGGCCAGCACGAGCAGGGCGAGCAGCAGCCCGCCCAGGGCCCGCTTCGATACCCGCGGCGACAGCTCGTCGCCGAGGCCGAGCGAGTGCCAGGCGTGGCTGCGGGTCTCGAACAGCTCGCGGGGAAGCTTCGGTCGCCGGGGAGAGGGCATCAAGCACCGCTACCCGGGCCTGCCCCTGCCCATGCCTCCGCGCAGGCTCAGTCGCGCAGGGCGGAGACGGCTTCGTCGCGGGTGCTGTGGATCGAGATCGAGAGGTCGAGGCCCGTTATCTCCAGCACCCGGCGGACCTGGTCGTTGTGGCTGCAGATGACGACTCGACCCTCGCCGTCGCCCGCGGCCGCGCGGTCGAGCCGCTGCCAGGCCCTGACGATCAGGGCGATGCCGGTCGAGTCGATGAACTCGCACTCGGAGAGGTCGACGACGACAGATGCGTCGCCGGCGGCGATCGCGTCGTCAAGCGGCCCCTCGAGCTGAGGGGCCGTGCTCAAATCGAGCTCACCGCGGACCGCGACGACGCGAATGCCGTCATCGAGCTGGGCGGCGGATGCCTCGAACGGCGCCGGATTCACGCGCCGATGCTACCGCAGCCAAAGTCAATCGCCGAGCGGCGTTTCGCCCCCTTCCGGCAGGGGTAGGAATCCTGGAAGCGGCGACGGAAGAATTTGAGAAGTGGCAATCGAAGTTATGCTCGCCACTCATCCTGTGATGGGCCATGGACTAGCTGAATCGTGAACAACACCACCGACGACCGATCGGGGCTCCAGATGTCCCTACCCGCACGGGCGGAGAACGTGGCGGTCGTCCGGCACGCACTGGCCGGCCTCGCGGACCGGCTGGGGATGGACGAAGCGGGGGTCGCCGACCTGAAGACGGTGGTCACCGAGGCCTGCATGAACGTGGTCGTCCACGCCTACCCGGACGAGGAGGTGGGGGCGCTCGCGGTCGAGGCGACCCCCGAAATGGACGGACTCACCGTGGTCGTCCGCGACTTCGGCCGGGGCATCCAGCCGCGCCCCGAGGCCGACCGGCCCAGCCTGCGGATCGGTCTCACCCTGATCGCCGCCCTCTCCGCCAGCTTCGAGATCAAGGGCGGCGTCGACCGCGGCACCGAGATCAGGATGTTCCTGCCGCTCGCCGCCCGCGACGAGAGCGCCGCCCGCGAGCGCGCGGCCGCCGCCGCTCCCGTTTCCGACGACGCGACGGCGATGCGGGTGGGCCCGCCCGAGCTCGTCGGTCCGATCCTCAGCCGCGCCCTGGGGGCCGTCGCGGCGCGTCACGAGATCAGCGTCGACCGCCTCTCCGACGCGATGCTGCTCAGCGACGCGCTCTCGGCCCGCGCCCCAGAGGGCTTCACCGACGGTCACGTCTCGCTCAGCCTCGCCGACCGGCCGGAGGGCGTGCAGCTGCGCCTCGGGCCGATGAAGAGCGGTGCGGCGGAGCAGCTGCGTGAGAGCCTCGACCTGCCCGAGGTGGGAGGCACCCTGGCGACCTTGGCCGACGAGCTGCGGGTCGAGCAGGAAGAGGACGGCGACTACCTCGTCGTCGGCATCGCCGCGCTCTCGGCCTAGCCCCGGCCGTCGTCCTCCCCTTCGGCGACCTCCGCCCGGATCCGCTCCAGGGTGCGGCGCAGGATCCGCGACACGTGCATCTGCGAGTGGCCGATCTGCTCGGCGATCTGCGACTGGGTCATGTCCTCGACGAAGCGCAGGCGCAGGACGAGCCGCTCGCGCTCGTCGAGGTGGGGGAGGGCGCCTTCGAGCGCCAGCTTGTCCTCGACCAGCTCGAAGCCCTCGTCCTCGTCGCCGACCCACTCGGAGGCGGGCGATTCTTCCTCGTCGCCGCCGACCGGCCGGTCGAGCGAGAGCGGGCGCCGGTTGTGGTTCGCCTCCAGCACCTCGAGCACGTCGGTCGGGTCGACGTCGAGCTTCCCGGCGATCTCGCCGACCGAGGGCGAGCGCTGCAGCTCCACGGTGAGGGCCGAGATCGCCTTGTCGACCTCGGCCATGCGGTCGTGCAGGCCGCGCGGGACCCGCACGGTCCAGACGCGGTCGCGGAAGTGGCGCTTCAGCTCGCCGAGGATGGTCGGGGAGGCGAAGGCGGTGAAGGGGGTGCCGCGGTCGGGCTCGAAGCGGTCGATCGCGTTGACGAGCCCGAGGCTGGCGACCTGGAGCAGGTCGTCGAAGGACTCGCTGGCGCCGCGGTAGCGCAGCGCCAGGTTCTTGGCGAAGGGGAGATAGCGGCGCACGAGCTCCTCGCGGGTCGCCGGGTCGCGGGTCTCCCTGAAGTGCGCCCAGAGCGCGCGCTCGCTCGCCAGCCCGTCGCCGTGGCCGGCTGGGTGATTCGCCTCGATGGGTCGGGTCTCTTCCTCTTTCGCTGCCATTAACGCACTGCCGGGACGTTCCACCCACGCCGCCCTGAGAGCCCCAGACAAAGCTGTGCAGCGTCCACCGGCCGATTGCGACCGGTGATTCACACCATAGCGGGCGGCCCTGCGCCGCCCTGAGTTGTGACAGCATCGCGCCCGCTTGCAGCGGGAGCATGGGAACAGCAGGAGGGTGAGCGAGCGACGCGCGGCGATCGTCGGCTTGGCGCTGGCCACGCTCGCGGCCGCGATCTGGCTCTTCTCGCTCGATTCCCACCTCACCTTCATCGCCGACGACTGGGAGCTCCTGGTCAAGCGGCACGGGTGGGGAGCGGACTATTACTTCGACCCCTACCACGAGAACATCGTGGTCGGGCCGGCGATCGTCTACCGGGCGCTCCTCCTCGCCTTCGGCATGGGGTCCTCGCTGCCCTTCTACGTCGTCTCGATCGGCCTCTTCCTGACCAGCGCGGTGCTGCTGTTCGCCCTCCTGCGCCGCCGGGTCGGCGACTGGCCGGCGCTGGTCGCCGCGGTGCTCGTCCTCTTCCTCGGCGCTGCCTTCGAGGACCTGCTCTGGGCCTTCCAGATGGGCTACTTCGGCTCGATGGTCGCCGGCCTCGGGATGCTGCTGGCGCTCGACCGCGAAGACGAGCGGGGCGACGCGATCGCCTGCGCGCTCCTCGCCGTCTCACTCGCCTTCTCCAGCCTCGGCCTCACCTTCGGCGTCGGCGCGGCTGTCGAGATCGCCACCGGGCGCAGGCCGCGGGCCCGGCGCGCCTTCGTCGCTTTGCTCCCCTTCGCCCTGTACGCGCTCTGGTGGGTGGGGTGGGGGCACACCGCGGAAAGCGACTTCAGCCTCGACAACATCGCCGGCCTGCCCGAGTTCGTCTACAACGCCGCCTCGGCCGGGATCGTCTCCCTGCTCGGCCTCGCCACCGGCGACGGCAGCGAGCCCGACCAGCCGCACCTGATCTGGGGGCAGCTGCTCCTGCTGCCGGTGCTCGCCGGTATCGGCTGGCGCGTCTACCGCGAGCGCGGCCTGCCGCGCGGCCTCGCGATAGCGCTGGCCCTGGGCGTCTTCTTCTGGGTCTCGGCGGCCCTCGTGCAGAACGCCGACCGCCTGCCAACTTCGAGCCGCTACCAGTACGGCTCGGCGGTCTTCCTGTTGCTGATCGCGGCGGAGACGCTGCGCGGGCTGCGGGTTCCCCGCCTCGCGGTCGGGGTGGCCGCCGGCGTGACGGTGTTCGCCCTGACCGGCGGCATCCCCCTGGCCGAACGCGAATACGAGGAACGCTGGCGGCCGACGGGCGAGTACCTGCGCTCGACGCTGGCGGCGGTGGACATCGCCGGCGAGAGCGCGCAGCCGGGCTACCGGATCGCCTTCGCGCCGACCCCGGTCGCGACCGCTGCCCGCTACCTCGACGCCAAGGCCGACTACGGCACCCCCGCCTACACCGAAGGCGAGCTGGAAGCGAGGCCCGCGGCCGAGAAGGAAGGGGCCGACCTGACGCTCGCCCAGGCCCTCGGCCTCGCCCTGCGGGAACCCGCGCCGGGGGACCGGACGATCGCCTGCGAACCGCTGCAGGCTTCCGCTGAAGGCCCGACCGGGGTCACCCTGCTCCAGGGCGGGTTCACGCTGGCCAACGAAACGGGTGGCGACGTCGAAGTCGTGCTGAGCCGCTTCGCCGGAGGCTTCCCGGTCAGCCTCGGCCCGCTTCCGGCGGGGGTGACGACCGCGCTGGAGATCCCTGTCGACGGGTCGGAGCGACCCTGGAACCTGGGCCTGAAGGGAGAAGGGCCGGTTCGCCTCTGTACGACGGAACCGGCCGCCCCCTAGCTTCTCGCTGCTACTCGAACTCGGTTGCCTCGGCCGCGGGCTCGTCCTCCGCGGGCTCGGGCGACTTGAAGTGGAGCATCTCGACTTTGGTCAGCATGCCCTCCTCGCCGCTGCCCGACATTCGCTCGGACGCTTCGGCTTGGATCTCCAGGAGTCGGTCGAGCGTGTTGCTGAGCAGCTCGGCCACGTCGCCCCATGCCTGTTTGTCGACGACCATGGGCACCCGGCTGAGATGCCGGTCCTCGAGCTCGTCGAAGGTTCCCTTGTTGACCGCCTCCTCGACGTCGTCGAAAACGGCCTTGAGCATCGCCCCCGACAGGCCCGGGCGCAGCACCGAGGGCATCCGAGCCCATTCGCTGTCGCTGAGGAACTGGCGACGGGTGGCGCGGTAGAAGTGCTCGGTGGCACCGCGCCGCTGCTTCGTGTCGACCAGCTCGATGCAGTCGTATTTCTCCAGCACCCGCACGTGATAAGCGACCAGGTTGAGGCTCTGGTTCAGCTCCTGCGAGAGCAGATTGGGACTCGCGACCCGCTCATTAAGAATGATCAGGATCTGTACCCGCAGGGGGTGGGCGAATGCTTTGGCGACGATCTGTTCGACGCCCTCTTTCTTCTTGGTCTTCGGCAAGGGGGCTTTCCTTCGCTCGTTTTCAGGGGTAGCGGCCGATTACAAGACTTTAAAGATTGAAGCTCAGGATTTCCACAACGGTTCCGCAATTTTCGTTTATTTCCTGCCTCTTGGTCTGTTGGAGTTGAATAGTAGAACGATTTAGAGTAATAATTCCGATCGCACGAGAGGCCGCCTGGGAAGCGGCCTCAGGGATGGGTTCCTTTAGAGGGGAGGTGGACGAAAGTGACGATCGGAACGATGCAGGCACGGGTCACCCCGGTGGCCATCAGCAAGGGGTCGTAGGACGCGAGGGCGGCGATCGCGGCTGGCAGACTTTGACGGTGGCCCCTTGGAAGCTTCCCCTCGTCGTAGCCGCGATCGCCGTTCCCGTCATCGCCTCTTTTGCCGTCAGCCCGGGTCTCGGCCTTGCGGCCGGTGCCCTGGCGGCGGTCGGGATCGTCGTGGTGGCGGCTCGTCAGCGACCACGCGAGGCGATCGGGGCGGAGGTGTCCGGCCCGCAGCGTTGCCGCTTCCTGATCGCGATCGCCACTCCCCTCGAGGACCCGGCGACGATCCAGGAGATCGCTGCCATGGTGGGCCGGTCCGCCGGGGGCGCTGAGGTGCTCGTGCTCTCGCCGGCGCGAATCGGGTTTCTCGATCGTTGGGCCTCAGACGTCGAGGGGGCGCGACGGGAGGCGCAGCGCCGGCTCGTGATCACGGTCGCCGCCCTGGCCAGAGCGGGTGTGTCCGCCGAGGCGAGGGTGGGCGATGAGGACCTCGTCCAGGCGGTCGAGGACCAGCTCGAGAGCTTCGCCGCGACGACCGTGGTCCTCGTCACCGGCTCACCCGAGGAGGACGAGGCGGGGGAGGTGGCCGCGGGCGAGCTCGCCAAGCGGCTGCGCGCCGAGTTCAGGCGGCTGGTCCTCAGCGGTCCAGCAGCTCGTTGAAGCGCAGGGCCGCCCGGGTCGGGATCACGAAGGCGTCGTGGCGGTGGAGGAGCCCGGCACCCGCGAGTTCGCGGATCGCTCGTTCGACTGCGTCCCGCTCACCGAAGTCGAGGGGTTCGGCGGCGAGCCCGCGTACCAGTTCGGCGACTGTGACCTGGGCAGGGTGGAATTCGAGCAGCTGCTGCAGGACTGCGAACTCGGTCGCTGCATCCTCGGCTGCGGGCGTCCAGCTGTCGTCGGTCTTGCTCATTGCTCCCTCGTCTCCTTTCCTCGACCCCTAAGTCCCCTGCCCGGTCGAACTCTCCCCTTCCGGTCGATCCTCCTCCTCTGTGAGGCCGAGGACCTGGCGCGCCCAGGGTGCCTCGATCGTGCAGCGGTAGAAGTGCTGGATCGAGCCGCGGACCGGCTTGGTGTCCACGAGCGCAACCGCCGCGCAGTTGGCGAGCACCCTCACGTGATAGCTGACGCCGCTGAGCGGGTGGCGCAGGGTGCGGGCGATCTCGCGGGGGCTGATCGCCTCTTCGCCGGCCATCTGGCGCAGGATGTCGCGGCGCACCGGGTGGCGCAGGGCCACCAGCAGATCGTTTGCGTTTGCGCGGTTGCGGTCACTCATCTCAGCCGCCGCAATATAGAGCAAAGTGAACTGCTTTGTCTGTAGGTCTTCTGTCTACAGACGCCTGCGGATGCAGGCGTGGCTCAGGCGTCCTCGCGGACGCCGCCCATCTCGCTGAAGACGGCGGTGAAGCCTCCGTCCTCGCGCCGCTCGTCGGCGATCACGTGGGAGACCGCGTTGATCAGCGCCAGGTGGGTGAAGGCCTGGGGGAAGTTGCCGAGGTGGCGCCCGGACTCGGCGTCGAGCTCCTCGGCGAAGAGGTCGAGCCAGCCCGCCGCCTCGAGCAGGCGCTCGCACAGTTCCCTGGCGCGCCGCCGCTCCCCGATCTCCGAGAGCGCCGAGACGAGCCAGAAGGAGCAGATCAGGAAAGTTCCCTCGCGACCCTGCAGGCCGTCGTCGGTCTCGTCGACCTTGTAGCGGCAGACGAGGCCGTGCTCGGTCAGGTCGGCGGCGATCGCCTCGACCGTGGCCCGCACCCGCGGGTCATCGGGCGGGAGGAAGCGGAAGAGCGGGATCAGCAACAGCGAGGCGTCAAGCGCGTCGGTGTCGTAGTGCTGGCGGAAGACGCCGTCGCGGACGCCGCGCTTGAGAATCTCAGCCTGGAACTCGTCGGCCTTGGCCGCCCACTCCTCGGCGATCTCCTCGAAGCCGAGGCTGCGGGCGAGGCGGACGCCGCGGTCGACCGCGACCCAGATCATCAGCTTCGAAGAGACGTAGTGCTGCGGCTCCCCCCGGGACTCCCAGATCCCCTGGTCGGGGTGGGGCCAGGCCGCGATCGCCGCTTCGACCTGGTGGCGGATCAGCTGGCGGTCGGCCGGCGTGCCCGAGCCCCGCAGCGCTTTTTCGTGCAGGTAGACCGAGTCGAGCAGCGAGCCCCAGACGTCGTTCTGGCGCTGGTCGTAGGCGCCGTTGCCGATCCGCACCGGCTTCGCGCCGCCATAGCCGCTGAGGTGGTCCAGCGTCTTCTCGTCGAGCTCCTTCTCGTGCCCGATCCCGTACATGATCTGGAGGTCGGGGTTGTCCTTGCAGACGGCGACGATGAAGCGCATGAAGTCGCGCGCCTCCTGGTCGAAGCCGAGCGTGTGCAGGGCCCAGAGCGTGAAGGTCGAGTCGCGGATCCAGCTGAAGCGGTAGTCCCAGTTGCGTTCGCCCCCCGGCGTCTCCGGCAGCGAGGTGGTCGGGGCGGCGACGATCGCGCCGGTCGGCGCGTAGGTGAGGCCCTTGAGGACGAGGGCGGAGCGCTGCAGGTGGATCCGCCACGGGTGGTCGGGGAAGTCGCCGTCACGCAGCCACTCGCGCCAGAACTCCTCGGTCGAGTCGAGCCGCTCCAGCGCCTCGGGGGCGCTGCGCGGCCCGCCCAGCTCGCCGTCCCCCCAGGTGACGGCGCAGAAGCCGCTCTCGTCCTCGCGCAGTCGCAGGGTGCCGTGTACCGCCCCGCCCTCGATCGAGAGGTCCATGTCGCTGGTCAGCTGCAGCTCGCTGCCGTCGCCGGCGCGCGCGACCGCTTCGCCGAGTTCGCCGCCGCTCCAGCGGGCGCTCTCGAGCCCGTAGCCGAAGCGGGGCAGGCACTCCATCTCCAGCTCGACCTCGCCGTCGACGCAGGTGACCGTGCGCAACAGCGAGCGGTCCGACTCGTGCTGGGTGTCGGGACGCCGGCTCTCGCCGCCGGCCGGCACCCACTCGGCGATCGTCAGCGCGTCGTGGACGACCGCCCAGCCGGTATCGGTCACCCAGGTCGTCTCGATCACCAGGGTGCCCGGCTTGTAGCGGCGGCCGATCGGCACGGTGACGCCGCGCGGCCGCAGCCGGAAGTGCCCGGCGCCGCGGTCGAGCAGGGCGCCGAAAGTGCTCGGCGAGTCGAAGCGCGGGAAGCAGAGCCACTCGACCGAGCCGTCGTGGGAGACGAGCGCCGCGCTGTGGCAGTCGGAGAGGAAGCCGTAGCTGCCGATCGTCGGAAAGCGGTCGTTCGAGGCAGCCATTCGGGCCGCCAAGCTAGCAGCCAACACGTTTTCCATCCGAGGGATGGAAAACGTGTTGGGCGCGGTCCGGACCGCGGATCGGCGCCGCTACGCTGGGGCCATGGTCCTGCCGCTTGCGCACGTGGGCAGCGCTTTCGCGCCGCTGGAGCTGCTGCCGCTGCTGCTCGCCGGCGGGCTCTACGCGAAGCGGGCCGCGACCCTGGCCCGCAAGGGCAGGCCGGTGCCGATCTGGCGCCAGCTCTGCTTCGCCACCGGCCTCTTGATGATCGTGGTCGCGCTGTTCTCGCCGATCGGCCACATCTCCGAGGAGCTGGTGATCGCCCACATGGTCGAGCACCTGATGATCGGCGACCTCGCCACCCTGCTGCTGGTGCTGGGCCTGACCGGCCCGCTGCTGCAGCCGGTGCTGGCGATCCGGCTCTTCGACCGGCTGCGGGTCCTCGCCCATCCCCTGGTCGCTTTCCCGCTCTGGGTGGCCAACTTCTACGTCTGGCACATCCCGGCGCTCTACGAGGCCGCCTACGGGACCGCCTTCATGCACGTGGTCGAGCACTCGATGTTCATCTTCTTCGGCTGCCTGATGTGGATGCCGGTGTTCGGGCCGTTGCCGACTCCGCAGTGGTTCACCGCCGGCTGGAAAGTCGGCTACGTGATCGCGGTGCGCTTCGCCGGCGCGATCCTCGGCAACGTCCTCATGTGGTCGGGCAGCGTGCTCTACCCGATCTACGCGCCCGGGCAGGCTTACTGGGGCATCGCCCCGCTCGCCGACCAGAGCACCGCGGGCGTGGTGATGATGGTCGAGGGAACGTTCCTCGGACTGGGCCTGCTGGCCTGGGTCTTCTTCGAGGCGGCCCGCGAGGGGACCGAGAAGCAGCGCCTGCTCGACCTCGCCCACGAGCGCGGCGTCGAGCTCGACGACGAGCGCGCCCAGCGCGCCGTCGCGGCGGGCCACGGCGGCCGCCTCGAGCGGCAGCTGATCGCGGCCGGGAGAGATCCTGAGTCCGGCGGCACCTGAGCGGCTGCTGCTGCCGGCGCTCGTCTTCGTCGTCGGCAGCAGCAGTCTCGGGGTGGAGATCGCCGCCGCTCGGCTGCTGGCGCCCTACTTCGGTGCCTCGACGATCGTCTGGGCGAACACGATCGGGGTCGTCCTGGTCGCGCTCTCGGTCGGGTACTGGCTCGGCGGCCGCTACGCCGACCGCCACCCGCACCTGCGCGGCCTCTGCCTACTGGTCCTTGCCGCCTCCGTCCTGATCGCCCTCATCCCCTTCGCGGCGCGCCCCTTCCTCGGCTTCTCGGTCGACGCCTTCGACAGCGTCTCGGTCGGCGGCTTCGCCGGGTCGCTGTTCGGGGTCCTGGTGCTGGTCGCGGTCCCGGTGACCCTGCTCGGCGCGGCGGCGCCCTGGGCGGTGCGGCTGGCGGTGCGCGACGTCGACCGCTCCGGCGAGATCGTCGGCCGCCTCTACGCAATCTCGACCGCCGGCTCGCTGGTGGGGACGATGCTCTCGGCCCTGCTCCTGATCCCGCTGCTCGGCACCCAGCGGACCTTCTTCGCCTTCGCCCTGGCGCTCGCCCTGGTCGCCAGCCTCGGCGTCGGCTGGCGCTTCGTCCTCGTGCCGGCCGGCCTGGCGCTGGCGATGGCGTTGCCGGTGGGGACGATCAAAGCCGCCGAGACCGGGCGGGTGCTGTACGAGGAGGAGACCCTGCACCAGTACGCGCGTGTGGTCGAACGCCCCGACGGCAGCCGCGTCCTCGAGCTCAACGAGGGACAGGCGGTCCACTCGCTCTGGCGGCCGGGGACCTACCTGACCGGCGACTACTGGGACGGGCACCTGGTGCTGCCGGCGGCCGCAGGCGAGCGGCCGCCGCGGCGGATCGCGATCCTCGGCAACGCCGCCGGGACGGTCGCCCGCGCGTTCGGGCACTACTTCCCGGGCACGGCCGTGGACGCGGTCGAGATCGACGGCGAGCTGACCGAGTTGGGCCGCCGCTACTTCGATCTCGACAATCCGCGGATGCGGACCTTCGCCGAGGACGCAAGACCGTGGCTCGAGCGCTCGTCCGGCGGCTACGACGCGATCATGGTCGACGCCTACCGCCAGCCCTACATCCCCTTCTACCTGACCACCCGCGAGTTCTTCGAACTGGCCCGGGAGCGGCTGGCGCCGGAGGGGACCGTGATCGTCAACGTCGGCCATCCCGAGGGCAGCGAGGAGCTGGAGCAGGTGCTCGGGGCGACGATGGCCACGGCCTTCCCGCGCGTCCTCCGTTACCCGATCGAGGACACGAACACGTTGCTCGTCGCGAGCGGCGAGGGTCTCTCGGCGGCGCGCCTGCAGCGCAACGCCGACGGCTTGCCGGTGGAGCTGCGACCGCTTGCCGGCGAGGCGGCCGCGGTGCTGGAGCCGCGCCTGCCCGGTGGCGAGGTCTTCACCGACGATCATGCCCCGGTCGAGTGGCTGGTCGACAGCTCCCTGCTGGAATACGCGAATGAGTGATTCCGCCGAGCGGCTGCGAGCGTGGCTGGTCACCGGCCCGCTCGGCCGCGGCCTCTCCTTCGCGATCGACTTCGGGGTGGCGCTGCGCACCTTCCTCGCCCGTCGGCGCGCCTAGGCCGAGCCCCCGATTCCTCTAGGGTCAGACGCCCTCAGATGCAGACCTCCGTCAAAGAGCTGCCCGACTCGCGCGTCAGCGTCGAGGTCGAGGTTCCCGCCAAGGACGTGGAGCGCGCCACCTCGCGTGCCGCCCGGGCGATGGCGAAGGAGATGCGCATGCCCGGCTTCCGCAAAGGCAAGGCGCCGCCGTCGCTGGTGATCCAGCGCCTCGGCTTCAGCTCGGTGCTGCAGGAGGCGATCCGCGAGGCGCTGCCCGAGTGGTACGAAACCGCCCTGCTCGACGCCGGCGTCAGCACGATCGGCGACCCCGACATCGAGATGGTCTCGACCCCGGACGACGAGGGCGAGCCGCTGTCCTTCAAGTTCGAGGTCGGGGTGCGGCCGCCGGCGAAGCTGGGGGAGTACAAGGGCCTGGAGGTCGGCCGCAAGGAGCAGGAGGTGCCCGACGACGTCGTCGATCGGGAGATCGAGCGGGTCCGCGAGGGCTTCGCCCGGCTGGAGCCGGTCGAGCGCCCCGCCTCCGAGGGCGACTCGCTGCTGATCGACTTCGAGGGCCTGATCGACGGTTCCGCCTTCGAGGGCGGCAAGGCCGAGGACTATCTGCTGGCGCTGGGCTCCGGCCAGCTGATCGAGGGCTTCGAGGAGCAGCTGACGGGCGCCGGGGCCGGAGACGAGCGCGAGGTCAAGGTGACCTTCCCCGACGAATACCAGGCGGAGCACCTGGCCGGCAAGGACGCGCTCTTCAAAGTCAAGGTCAAGGAGGTGCGCGAAAAAGTCCTGCCCGAGCTGGACGATGACTTCGCCTCCGAGGCCTCCGAGTTCGAGAGCCTGGAGGAGCTGCGGTCCGACATCCGCGAGAAAGTCGGCGCCGCGCTCGAGGGTCGGGCCGAGGAAGACTTCCGCATCGCCGCGATCGACGCCGCGGTCGACGCGGCCACCGTCGACGTCCCCGCCGAGATCGTCACGGCACGCGCGACCGAACGCTGGGAGCGGATGGAACGCCAGCTGGCCCAGCGCGGGATGGACCCCAACGCCTTCCTGCAGATGCAGGGCAAAACGCGCGAGGAGATCATCGAAGAGTCGAAGCCCGACGCCGAGCGCGAGCTGAAGCGCGAGTCGGTCGTGACCGCGATCGCCGCGGCCGAGGAGATCGAGGTCGCCGACGAGGAGCTGATCGAGGCGCTCGAGCACAGCGCCCAGCACGAACGGACGACGCCCGAGAAGCTGCTGGAGCGGCTGCGTCAAAACGGGCGCGACAGCTGGGTCGTCGAGGACATCCGGGCGCGCAAGGCGATCGAGCTGGTGGCGGAGGCGGCGAAGCCGATCCCGCTCGAGCAGGCCGAGGCGCGCGAGCAGATCTGGACTCCGGAGAAAGAGCGCAAAGAGGCCGGCGGCCTCTGGACCCCTGGCGACGACGACTGAGCGTCGTGTGGGGGAGGCCTGCCGGCACTCCCCCGCGTGAATTCAGTCGCGCCCCTGCGGGGCTGCTCCCTGTGTTGGTGCGCCCCTATGGGGCGCAGATATCGGATTGCATATCGCCGCTTCGCGACATTCCCGCGGGGGAGTGCCGACAGGCCTCCTACGCGGCGAGCTCCCACTGACGCCCGGTCCAGAAGCTTTCTCGCGAGAGCTTCCGCACCCTGAAGCCGTCCCCCAAGTACGTGTTGAGAGGGGTCTGGTCGCCCTCCGGGCGAATGTGGCCGACAGGCCGCGATATGCAATCTGATCCCTGCCCGCCATAGGCGGGCAGCAACACAGGGAGCAGCCCCGCAGGGGCGCGACTGAATTCGCCCGGAGGGTGACCAGACCCCTCCCTCGCCACGCCTTCGAGGGAGGGCGCCTTCTATAGAGTGCGGGGCATGAGTCCTTTGGTGCCGATGGTGGTTGAGCAGACGTCGCGCGGCGAGCGTGCTTTCGATATCTACTCGCGGCTGCTGGGCGAGCGGATCGTCTTTCTCGGGACGCCGGTCACCGAGGACATCGCCAACCTGATCGTTGCTCAGCTGCTGCACCTGGAGTCCGAGGACCCCGACAAGGACGTCAGCCTCTACATCAACTCGCCCGGCGGCTCCGTGTATGCGGGCCTGGCGATCTACGACACGATGCAGTTCATCAAGCCCGACGTGCAGACGATCTGCGTCGGCGTGGCGATGAGCATGGGGGCGCTGCTGCTCAGCGGCGGGGCGGCCGGCAAGCGGATGGCGCTGCCAAACTCGAAGATCCTCATCCATCAGGTCTCGGCCGGCTTCCAGGGCCAGGCGACCGACATCGAGATCCACGCCAAAGAGATCATCGACGTGCGCCGCCGGCTCGACGAGATCATCGCCAAGCACACCGGCCAGCCGTTCGACAAGGTGACCAAAGACACCGAGCGGGATTACTTCATGAGCGCGGAGGAGGCGAAGGAGTACAACATCGTCGACCGCGTCATCGAGCACCACTGAGACTGAGGCGCTCGGCCCTTCTCGTCCTTCTGCTTGCCCTGGCCGGCGCTTCGTCCGCCTCGGCTCGGGTTGTAGCTCCCACCGGTGGAACGCCCTACTTCGGCCACGTCTTCCCGGTCGACGGCGTCCACGGCATTCGCGGCGCGGTCGGCGAGTTCGGCGTCCCGCGCAATGGCGGGCGGACCCATGAAGGGTTCGACATCACCGCCGCCTGCGGCACTCCGCTGGTCGCGGTGGCGAGCGGACGGGTCGTCCGCCGCGGCTATGACCCGGTGCTCTACGGCAACTACCTGACGGTCCACGGCCAGGGAGAGCGCCGCAGCTACTTCTATGCGCACCTGCCGCGGCCGTCTCCGGTGCGTCGCGGCGAGCGGGTGCTGGAGGGCCAGCGGGTCGGTGCGGTCGGCGAAACGGGCAACGCCGCCGGCACCGGTTGCCACCTCCACTTCGAGATCCACGCCGGCGGGGTCTCGGTCGACCCGGCGCCGTACCTGCGGCGCTGGGACCGCTACAGCTGACCAAAAGAGAGAGGGGGAGGGGTGTCCCTGAAGGGTTTTACGTCCTATGGGGAGGAAAATCCTTCAGGGACGCAGGGCCCTTGAGATGAAATCGGACTTTGCGTCCGTGTAGGCCTCGCGGTCGTGCGGGAACCGGTCGGCGAGGTCGCGCTTGAGGGCGAGGTAGTCCTGCGCCAAGCCGGCGTCGGCGCGAAGGCGGTCCCGGAAGGAGAGCTCGGCGACGTAGCGAGGACTGTCGCTGGGAACGAGGTGGAGGTGGTGGGTCCTCCGGCTCGGGTGGGGCTTGCAGAACCAGTGCATCTCGGAGCTGCGGTATGACGCGTAGAGGTACTCGAGGTCCGCCAGCGGCTCGAAGCAGGCTCGGGAGCCCTCCAGGTCGGCGACGCCGACGAGGATGTCGAGGATCGGCTTCGCTTCGAGGCCGGGGACGGCGGTGCTGCCGACGTGGTGGATCCCACCCGGGACCCAGGCGCCGATCGTGGCGGCGAGCAGGTTGCGCTCGCGCTCGAACGCGACCGGCCAGTCGGGGTCGTAGGGCGCGAGGTGGATCGGCTCGTCGTCGAGCCGGCGTTCGAACCAGAGGTTGGCCTTCGGGTTGGCGTTGTAGTCGGGGACCTCGCGGTACCCGGCGGCTGCGTACAGGCCGATCGCCGCGGTCAGGTAATCGGAGGTGTCGAGGCGGACGGCCCGGCAGCCGTGACGACGGGCGGTGCCCTCCAGCTCGGACAGCAGCTCACGCGCCAGGCCCCTGCCGCGGTGTGGCCGGGCGACGTACATGCTCTTCACCTCCGCCACCTCGGTGTCGAGGTGGCGGATGCCGCCGAGCCCGGCCGGCTCGCCGTCGACGACGATCAGGAGGAGGGTTCCGTCGGGTGGTCGGAGGTCTGCGGGCAGCCCCGCCGCGATCTCCGCCTCGAGGTCTATGCCCAGCGGCCCATCCGTCTCGCGGATGAAATCGGCGAACAGCGGCGGCAGCCGCGGGTCGTCGAGGCCGATTGCTTCGAACCGGGCGTTCGTCACCGAGCTGACGCTAACCGGTTGCAGTCGTCGCCGAGGTGCGGGAATCGCGGGCGTTCCGTGAGGCGCTTCTGACCCTGGTCGATCGCCTGCGGCCTCAGCGCCGCTAGAGCTTCAGCGCGTACTCGATCCATTCCGAGCGCGTGGCCCCGGTGCTGTCGTAGAGACGCTGGGCGGTGAGGTTGCCTGGCGCCGTCGACCACTCGAGCTGGGCGGCGCCGCGTTCGCGGGCAACTGCGGCGCTGGCCTCGATCAGAGCGCGGCCGACGCCGCGGCCGCGCGCCCCCTCGGACACGAAGAGGTCGTTCATCAACACGGTCTCCAGCGCCTGGGTCGAGGAGAAGTGCCAGTAGAGGCAGGCGTACCCGATCGGCTCGCCGCCGCTTCGGGCGCCGAGCAGCATCCCGTCCTCGCTGGGGGCAAGGAAGCGGCGGAAGAAGGAGCGGTTGCGCTCCTCGTCGATCTCCTCCACCTCGTAGAAGCGCTGGTAGGCGGCGATCAGCGGCAGCAGCCGCTCGTACTCGGCGGGCGCGATCGGGGCGATCTCCAGATCCTCGGGAACCGGCACCGGTTCACCGTAGCGGGATCACGCAAGGCCCCGGTCACCGGAAGGGACAGCGCCCCCCGCGCCGTAAAGCCCCTCGTACCGGCTTGTGTCCCCCTCTAAGCTGTTGGGGCTGCCGGAGTCAAATCGTCCCGTTAGGAGGGGATTCCGCTGGCAAGGCCCACAGACTCGAACGAGCAGCTCCTCTGCAGCTTCTGCGGCAAGTCGCAGCGCCAGGTGAAGAAGTTGATCGCCGGCCCGGGCGTCTACATCTGCGACGAGTGCATCGACCTCTGCAACGAGATCATCGACGAGGAGCTGACCGCGCCGCCCGCCTTCGAGCTGGAGAACCTGCCGAAACCGCGGGAAATCCACGACGTCCTGCAGGAGTACGTGGTCGGCCAGGAGGCCGCCAAGCGGGCCCTCTCGGTCGCCGTCTACAACCACTACAAGCGGGTCCAGATCGCCCAGTCCGAAGAGACGGACGTCGAGCTGCAGAAGTCGAACATCATGATGCTGGGGCCGACCGGGTGCGGCAAGACGCTGCTCGCCCAGACCCTCGCCCGCATCCTCAACGTCCCCTTCGCGATCGCCGACGCGACGGCGCTGACCGAGGCCGGCTACGTCGGCGAGGACGTCGAGAACATCCTCCTGAAGCTGATCCAGGCCGCCGACTACGACGTCAAGAAGGCGGAGACGGGGATCATCTACATCGACGAGATCGACAAGATCGCGCGCAAAGCCGACAACCCGTCGATCACCCGTGACGTCTCCGGCGAAGGCGTGCAGCAGGCGCTGCTGAAGATCCTCGAGGGGACGACAGCGTCGGTGCCTCCGCAGGGTGGGCGCAAGCACCCCCACCAGGAGTTCCTCACGATCGACACCACCAACATCCTCTTCATCTGCGGCGGCTCCTTCGCCGAGCTCGACAAGGTGATCGAGCGCCGGGTGGGCGACCGCGGCGTCGGCTTCGGCGCCGCGATCTCCTCGCGAGAGCAGAAGGACGCCGGCGAGTGGTTCGAGCAGGTGCTGCCCGAGGACCTGATCGAGTACGGGCTGATCCCCGAGTTCATCGGCCGGCTGCCGGTGATCACGGCGATCCACCAGCTCACCCGCGACGACCTGACCACGATCCTCACCGAGCCCAAGCACGCGCTGACCCGCCAGTTCCAGCGCTTCTTCGAGTTCGACGACATCGAGCTCGTCTTCTCCGAGGACAGCCTCGAGGCGATCGCCAACAAGGCGCTGGAGCGGGAGACCGGGGCCCGCGGGCTGCGCTCGATCCTCGAGGAGACTCTGCTCGACGTCCAGTTCGAACTGCCCTCGCGCCGCGACGTCACCAAGTGCGTCGTCACCAAGGAGACGATCGCCCAGGGCCGCCGTCCGACCCTGGTCACCGAGGCTGCACACCAGGACATCGGGGCGGCTGAGGAGGACGGGCTCAGCGAGGAATCCGCCTAGCTGGGGCGTTGTGAGGGAGGGGTCTGGTCGCCCTCCGCTCGAATTCAGTCGCGCCCCTGCGGGGCTGCTCCCTGTGTTGGTGCCCGCCTATGGCGGGCAGGAGTCAGATTGCATATCGCCGCTTCGCGACATTCGACCGGAGGGCGACCAGACCCCTCTCGACACGCGGCTTCGGGACGCCCGGGATCCTGAAGCTTCTAGAGAAGCTGCCGTAGCTCGGGAGGTGGGCGGAGCTCGTTACGTGAGAGGGCTGTCGGTACCCCTCCGCGGGAATGTCGCGAAGCGGCGGAAATGCAATCCGGTCATTGCGCCCCATAGGGGCGCACCAACATCGGGAGCAGCCCCGCAGGGGCGCGACTGAATTCACGCGGAGGGGTACCGACAGCCCTCCCTCACAAGGCGTCATCTATCTAGACTCGGCCGCGTGGACGCGGCGCAGCGCAAGATGCTGGAGGAGACGACCCGTTATGACCCTGCCGAGGTCGAGGGGCGGGTCTTCGGGGAATGGATCGAGGGGGGGTACTTCCACCCTGAGGCGGAGGGGACGCCGGAGGAGAACTTCTCCGTGGCGATCCCGCCGCCGAACGTGACCGGGGCGCTGCACATGGGCCACGCGCTCAACGGCTCGATGCAGGACGCGCTGGTGCGGATGAACCGCATGCGCGGGAAGAACACCCTCTGGGTCCTCGGCACCGACCACGCCGGGATCGCGACCCAGGCGGTGGTCGAGAAAGGGCTGAAGGCGGAAGGGAAGAGCCGCCATGAGCTCGGCCGCGAGCAGTTCGTCGAGCGCGTCTGGGAGTGGAAAGAGGAGTACGGCTCGCGGATCGTCGAGCAGTACAAGCGCCTCGGCGCCTCCCTCGACTACGAGCGCGAGCGCTTCACCCTCGACGAAGGCTACGTGAAGGCGGTCTACCGGGTCTTCAAGCAGCTCTACGACAAGGGCTACATCTACCGCGACAACTACATGGTCAACTGGGACCCCGGCTCGCACTCGGCGATCTCCGACCTCGAGGTGGAGAACCGCGAGGTCGAGGACACCCTCTACTCGATCGACTATCCGGTCGAGGGCTCCGACCGGGTGCTGACGGTGGCGACGGTGCGCCCGGAAACGATGCTCGCCGACACCGCGGTCGCGGTGAACCCCGACGACCCGCGCTACGCCGACCTGGTCGGCCAGTTCTGCGTGCTGCCGCTGGTCGGGCGGCGCCTGCCGATCATCGCCGACGAGCACGTCGACCCCGAGTTCGGCACCGGCGCGCTCAAGGTCACCCCCGGCCACGACATCAACGACTTCGAGATCGGGCGCAAGCACGGGCTCGAGGAGATCGGCGTGATCGGCCCCGACGGGCGGCTCACCGAGGAAGCCGGCGAGTTCGCCGGGATGACCGCGGCCGAGGCCGGCGAGGCCGTGGTCGCGGCGCTGCGCGCCGAGGGCCGGCTGCGCGCCGAGGAGCCCTACACGCACTCGGTGCCGTTCTCGCACCGCTCCGGGGAGCGGATCGAGCCGCTGATCTCCCTGCAGTGGTTCTGCCGCATGGACGAGCTGGCGCAGCCGGCGATCGCGGCGGTCGAAAGCGACGAGGTGCGGATCGCCCCGGACCAGTGGAAGCGCGTCTACCTCGACTGGATGCGGGAGATCCGGCCCTGGTGCGTCTCACGCCAGCTCTGGTGGGGGCACCGGATCCCGGTCTGGTACTGCGATGCCTGCGAGGAGACGATCGTCGCCGAGCAGCCCCCGGAGCGCTGCGGCGCCTGCGGTGGCGAGCTGCGCCAGGAGGAGGACGTGCTGGACACCTGGTTCAGCTCCGCCCTCTGGCCGTTCGCGACGCTCGGCTGGCCCGACGACACGCCGGAGCTGCGCGCCTTCTACCCGACCAGCTTCCTGACCACGGCGCGGGAGATCCTCTTCCTCTGGGTGGCGCGGATGGTGATGATGGGGATCGAGTTCCCCGGTGCGGTCCCGTTCCGCGACGTCTACGTGCACTCGGTGATCCAGGCCCGCGACGGGCGGCGGATGTCGAAGAGCCTCGGCACCGGGATCGACCCGCTGGAGGAGATCGACGTGCACGGGGCCGACGCCCTGCGCTTCGGCCTGCTGGCTATGTCCTCGACCCAGGACGTGCGCTTCTCCGACGCCAAGGTCGAGCAGGGGAGGGACCTGGCCAACAAGCTCTGGAACGCGAGCCGCCTGATCCTCCTCAACGCGGCCGAGGTCGAGCCGGCGCCGCGGCCGGTCCGGGTCGAGGACCGCTGGCTCCTCTCGCGGCTGGAGCGCACGGTCTCCTCGGTCACGGCCAAGCTCGAGGCCTACGACTTCGCCCACGCGGTCCAGGAGGCCTACGCGTTCTTCTGGCGCGACCTCTGCGACTGGTACCTGGAGATCGCCAAGCCGCGCCTCTACGACGGGGAGGAGGAGGTCTCGGCGACCCTGCTCTACGCGCTGGAACGGGTGCTGGCGCTGCTGCACCCGACGATGCCGTTCGTGACGGAGGAGATCTGGTCCTTTCACCCGGCCCGCCGCGGCCACCTCGCCGTGCACCCGTTTCCGGCGGCGGACGAGTCGCTCTACGACGAGGCTGCCGAGGCGGACGTCGAGGGCGGGATCGACCTCACCCAGCGGCTGCGCGCCTGGCGCGACCTCGCCGCCGTGCCCGCCGCGAGCGTCCTGGCGGCGCGCGTCGAGGGCGTCGACCCGCCCGAGTTCGTCGCCCGCCTCTCGCGCTTCGAGCTCGGCCCCGACGGCGGCGACCCGGTCGCCTCGATCGGCCCGGTGCGGGTGCTGCCGTCCGAGCAGCTCGACGCCGCGACGGTCGCCGAAAGGCTGGAGAGGCGGCGCGAGGAGCTGCGCTCCGAGGTGGAACGGGCCGAGCGCAAGCTCGGCAACGAGGGCTTCGTCGCCAAGGCTCCGGCCGAGGTGGTCGAGGAGGAGCGCGGCAAGCTCGAGCGCTACCGGGCCGAACTCGCCGAGCTGGCTTGAGCTTCGACCCGGACTCTTATCTGGAGTCGCTGGAGCCGGTCGGGTGGAGGCTCGGCCTCGACCGGATGCACAAGCTGACCACGGCGCTCGGCCTGCCCCAGCACCGCATCGCCTCGGTCCACGTCGTCGGCACCAACGGCAAGTCCTCGGTGGCGCGGATGACCGCGGCGCTGCTGGAGGCGCACGGACTTCGCTCCGGCGCCTGCCTCTCGCCGCACGCGGCGCGCTGGACCGAGCGGACGCTGATCGGCGGTAGGGAGGTCGGAGCGGGGGAGTGGGCCGGCGCCGTCGCCCAGGTGGCCCGGGCGGCTGAGAGCGTCAACCGCACCCTCGAGGAGGGCGATGCGATCACCGAGTTCGAGGCGGCGACCGCGGCGACCTTCGTCGCGCTTGCTGCGGCCCGGGTCGAGGCGGCGGCGATCGAGGCCGGCCTGGGAGGACGCCTCGATGCGACCAACACGATCCCCTCGCGGGTCACCGTGCTGACCTCGATCGGCCTCGACCACACCGAGTGGCTGGGGGAGACGGAAATCGAGATCGCGGCCGAGAAGCTGGCGGTGCTGCGCGACCAGACGACCCTGGTCCTCGGCCGCGTTGCGCCCGCGGTGGAGGAGCTGGCGGAGCGGATCGCGGCGGAACGGGGAGCGCGCCTGCTCCGCGCCCCGGAAGATCCAGGGCCGGACCTGCGCCTGCTCGCCCCCGGCAGCTTCCAGCGCCGCAACTTCGCCCTCGCCACAACCGCCGCTGAGGCCTTCCTCGGCGAGCTCGATCCGGCGCGGGTGGCGGAGGTGGCGGCGAGCGTCGCGGTGCCGGGGCGCCTCGAGCGGATCGGCGAGCGCCCGCCCGTCTACGTCGACGCCGCCCACAACCCGGACGGCGCCGCCGCCCTGGCCGAGGCGCTGCCGACCGTCGTCGGCGATCGCCGCATCGTCGCCGTGCTCGCGGTCCTCGCCGACAAGGACGCGCAGGCGATGGTGCGGGCGCTCGCCCCGGCGCTGGAGCGGGCTGTCTGCACGGAGCTGCCGCCGGCGGCGCTGCAGGGCCACGGCCGCCCCGGCGCCGCATCCCGCCCCGCGGCCGAGCTCCTCGCCGCCTGCGAGGAGGCGGGCCTGCCCGCTGTAGCGGAGCCGGACTTCGAGGCTGCCCTGCGCCGGTCCAGGGAGTGCGCCTCGGGGCCGCCCGAGGGCGCTGTCCTCATCACCGGCTCCCACTACGCCATCGCCCCCGCCCGCTCCCTCCTCGCCACCTGACGCCTGCGGCGTTCGTCCTTTCGGCGATATACCGCCTGAAAGGACGAACGCTGTGCGAGGATTCGGGCGATGAAAGACCGCAGCGCCGGCTCCGAACTTCTCTCGATGATGGGACTCGTCGCCGCCGTGGTGGCGATCGTGATCCTGGTCTTCTTCGGGGTCGGCTACCTGTTCGGGCGGCTGTTCCTCTAACGGTCGCCCCGACCCGGCCCTGACCGACAGGGTTCGCTGCGCCCGCGGCGAAGTAGACTGCCCGCTCCCTCAACCGGGCCCCACCCATGTCACTAGCGATCTTCGGCATCACCAACGACGGCCTCAACCTGGTCGCGACCCTCTTCATGTTGATGCTGGTCGTGCTCTGGCTGGCGCTGATCGTCTACACCTATCTCGACGCGCGTCGCCGCATCTCCGACCCCTTCCTGATCGCCTGCGCCACGGTCGCCTCCTTCTTCCCCTACATCGGCACCGCCGTCTACGCGATCGTGCGGCCGCCGGAGTTCCTCGAGGACGCCCATGAGCGCGAGCTGGAGATCAAAGCGGCGGAGCTGCGGGTGCGGCAGCTGAAAGAGCAGACCTGCCCGAACTGCGAGTACCCGGTCGAGAAGAGCTACCTCCGCTGCCCCAACTGCCAGCGCCGCCTCAAGGATCCCTGCCCGACCTGCAGCAAGCCGGTCGACCCGCGCTGGGGCCTCTGCCCGTACTGCGAGACCGCCCTCGGCGGCGGCGAGCCGACGCGGCGCCGCCAGGCACGCCCCTCCGAGGGCGATCAGCCGAAACGCCAGCCGCCGCGGCGCAAGAAAGCGCCGGCGGCGAAGCAGCCCGCCGCGGAGGGCGAGAGTGGCGCGGAGCCGCGCCGCCGCGAACCGCGCGAGGCGCCCGAACCGAAACCAGAGCAAAGGAGCCCCAGACGTGAGCCGGACCCTGATCCTCGTCAAGCCTGACGCCTTCGAGCGCGCCCTGACCGGCGAGGTGATCGCCCGCTTCGAGCGCAAGGGGTTGCGGATCGCCGCCCTGAAGAAGATGCAGGCCGACGAGGCGATCGCCAACGAGCACTACGCCGAGCACGCCGAGAAGCCGTTCTTCGGCGAGCTGGTCGAGTTCATCACCGGCGGGCCGCTGGTCGCGATGGTGCTGGAGGGGGCCGAGGCGGTGCCGGCGGCACGGCAGCTGATCGGCGCCACCAACCCGGTCGAGGCCGCGCCGGGCTCGATCCGCGGCGACTTCGCCCTCGAGGTCACCTTCAACATGGTCCACGGGTCCGACTCCGACGAGTCCGCGGAGCGGGAGATCGGGATCTGGTTCCCCGAGCTGTCCTAGCCTCGGGCTCACCTCAGCGGCGCGAGATCCTGCAGAAGCTCGGCCTCGAGTTCGAGGTCGTCGTGCCCGGGGTGGAGGAGCTGGAAGACGGCGACCCGGCGCACCTGGTCGTCGAGAACGCCCGCCGCAAGGCCCGGGCGGTCGATCGCCCGGGTGCCGTCGTCATCGCCTGCGACACCGACGTGGTCCTCGACGGCGAGGTGCTCGGCAAGCCGGCCGACGAGGCGGAGGCACGCCGGTACCTGGACCGCATGTCCGGCCGTGCGCACGAGGTGATGAGCGGGCTGGTCGTGCTCGAGGAGGGTGAGGAGCGCAGCGGCCTCGAACGGACGGCGGTCGTCTTCAGGGACCTCACCGAGGCCGAGAAGGAGCGCTACGTGCGCTTCGGCGAGTGGCGCGGGCGCTCCGGTGGCTACGCGATCCAGACCCTCGGCTCGACCCTGGTCGAGCGGGTCGAGGGCAGCGTCTCCAACGTGGTCGGCCTCCCGGTCGGCCTCCTCTTCGAGCTCGCGCCGCACCTCTTCGCAAGCGCCTGAGCAAAACGCACAGGCCGGCTTGCCCCGTTTGGGATGATTTGCGCTGGAAAGCGCGCAAATGGGCGTATTCAGCTATCTGAGACGGCTCGGCGGCCGCGACATGGCCGTCGATCTCGGAACCGCGAATACCCTCGTCTACGTCCGGGGGCGTGGGATCGTGCTCTCGGAGCCCTCGGTGGTCGCGATCGACTCGCTCGACGGCCAGGTCCACGCGGTCGGCCAGGAAGCGAAGCGGATGCTCGGCCGCACCCCCGGGACGATCACCGCGATCCGGCCGCTCAAGGACGGCGTGATCGCCGATTTCGAGGTCACCGAGCAGATGCTGCGCCACTTCATCCAGTCGGTCCACTCGAACCGCTTCGCCCACCCGCGGGTCGTCGTCTGCGTCCCCTCCGGGGTGACCGGGGTCGAGAAGCGCGCCGTCGAGGAGGCCTGCCTCTCGGCCGGCGCCCGCGAGGCCTACCTGATCGAGGAGCCGATGGCGGCGGCGATCGGCGCCGGGCTGCCGGTGGCCGAGCCGACCGGCTCGATGGTCGTCGACGTCGGCGGTGGCACGACCGAGGTGGCGGTGATCTCGCTCGGCGGGATCGTCGTCTCGCAGTCGATCCGGATCGGCGGCGACGAGCTCGACGAGGCGATCGTCAACCACTGCAAGCGCGCCTACAAGCTGGCGATCGGGACGCAGACGGCGGAGGAGGTGAAGCTCGAGGCCGGCTCCGCCTCGAAGCTCGCCCGCGAGGTGCAGACCGAGATCCGCGGCCGCGACCTCGTGTCCGGGCTGCCGAAGACCGTCACGCTCGACTCCGTGGAGGTGCGCGAGGCGCTCGACGAGACGGTCGGCCACATCGTCGACGCGGTCAAGGAGACGCTCGACCGCACGCCCCCGGAGCTGGCGGGTGACATCATGGACCGCGGCATCACCCTTGCCGGCGGCGGCGCTCTCCTGCAAGGACTGGAGCAGCGCCTCCGCGATGAGTGCCAGATGCCGTGCCAACTGGCAGAGTCGCCGTTGACGTGCGTCGCGGTCGGCTCGGGCATCTCGCTCGAGGAGTTCGAGACGATCCACCGTGCCGGAAAAAAGCAGAGAATCTAGGTCTTCCACGTGTACCGAAAGCAAGTACGCCGCCGCAGGGCGGTGCTGGCGCTGTTGATCGTCGGCTCCTTCGTGCTGCTCACGGTCACCTACGGCTCGGGGTCCAACGGCCTGCAGCGCGGCGTCAGCGCGATCTTCAGCCCGGTCCAGTCGGTCGCCGACGGGGCGCTGAAGCCCGCCCGCGACCTCGTCAACTGGTTCGACCAGACCTTCGACGCCCGCGGGCGCAACGAGCGCCTGCAGGAGGAACTGCGAGCCGCGCGAGAGGAGGCGATCGGCGCCGATGCCGCCCTGGCCGAGAACGCGCAGCTGCGCAAGCTGGTCGGGCTCCAGCGCAGCGGCGCGATCCCCTCCGGCTACGACCCGGTCACGGGCAGCGTGATCGCCCGTTCGCCGACCGTCTGGTTCGCCGACGTGACGATCGACGTCGGCAGCGACGACGGGGTCGAGGTGGACGACCCGGTCGTCAACGGCGACGGCCTCGTCGGCAGGGTCGCGGCGGTGACCGGCGGCAGCGCCCAGGTGACGCTGATCGCCGACCACTCCAGCGGCGTCTCGGCCAAGGTCGTGCCGGTCGCCGTGCAGGGCCTGATCCGGCCCAACGTCGGCGACCCCGGCGACCTCATCCTCGACTTCATCGACTCGACCAAACGCGTGCACCGGGGCCAGGCCGTGGTGACGGCGGGGTGGCGCAACGGGGAGATCGCGTCCGACTTCCCGCCGAACATCCCGATCGGCGAAGTCGACGACGCCTCGATCTTCGACCAGGAGGCCCGCCAGCAGGTGCACGTCCGGCCCTACGCCGACCTGCGCGACCTCGACATCGTCCAGGTCCTGACCGGAGGCTCGCGCGGGTGATCCTGACCCCGAAGATCTACGCGCGCCTGGTCGCGATCGTCGTGCTCGGCGTGATCCTGCAGCTCTCCTTCTTCTCCCAGGTGACGGTCTTCGGGGTCAGCCCCGACCTGCTCCCCTCCCTGGTCGTCGCGCTCGGCCTGCTGGGCGGGACGATGACCGGCGCCGTCAGCGGCTTCTCGGTCGGCTTCCTGCTCAACTGCCTGCTCGTGCAGCCGCTCGGGGGCGGCTCGCTGGTGCTGCTCTGCACCGGCTATCTCGCCGGCCTCGTCCGCGAGCGGGCCGACCTGCACAGCCCGCTCGCTGCGCCGCTGCTCTGCCTGGGGATGACCGTGTTCGCGGAGCTCGGGTTCGGGGCGGTCGAACTGATGCTGGCGTCCGACGTCGCGGTCAGCGGCCTCGTCGTGCGCGACATCCTCCTGCAGGGCGTCTTCGCCTTCTTCGGCGGCTGGCTGGTCTACATCGGGCTGCGCCGGGCGCTGCGACCGGCCCTGGTCGACGAGCGGCCGCTGCGCTCCTCGCGGCCGCCGACGGTGTTGGGAGCCTGAGCGCATGTACCTCCGTTCCAGCGACCGTCCCGGCTCCAGTCCCCGCCTGGCGCTGCGCACCGCCGTCCTCGGCGGCTTCGCCGTGGTGCTGTTCGCGGCCCTCTTCTTCCGCCTCTGGGACCTGCAGGTGCTCTCCGGCGACGAGTACCTGGCCGAGGCGAAGAACAACCGCACCCGCGAGTTCAAAGTGATCGCCCCGCGCGGCGACATCCTCGACCGCGACGGCAACGTCCTGGTCGACAACCGGACCAGCCTGGCGCTCCAGCTCAGCACGCAGAAACTGCCCGCGGACCCGGCCGAGGAACGGGAGGTGCTGAAGCGGCTCGGCGGCCTCACCGGGATGTCGCTGCGCAAGGTGCGGCGGACGATCCGCGAATCCGAAGAGGTCGCGGCGGGGGCCCCGGTGACGCTGCGCAAGGACGTCGGCTACGAGCTCGTCTACTACCTGGAAGAGAACCAGCGCGAGTTCCCCGGGGTCGCCGTGCAACGCGTCTTCGTCCGCGCCTACCCGGATGGGCCCCGGGCCGCCCACGTGGTCGGGAGCGTCGGCGAGATCGACGAAGAGGAGCTGAAGGAAGCCCGCTACAGGGGCCTGGAGCCCGGCGACGAAATCGGCCGGGGCGGCGTCGAGGAGGCCTACGACCGCTACCTGCGGGGCGACCCGGGCCTGACCAAGATCCAGGTCAACGCGCTCGGGCAGCCGACCCCCGGCGGCCAGCTGGTCTCGCGGGCGCCGACGCCCGGCGACAACCTGAAGCTGACGATCGACCCCGACGTGCAGGCGGCCGGCGAAGCCGGCCTCTCCTCCTTCGGCCTGCCCGGCGCCTTCGTGACGATGAACGTGAACAACGGCCAGATCCTCGGCATGGGCTCGAACCCGACCTTCGACCCGACCGTCCTCACCAAGGACATGACCCAGGCCCAGGTCAACCAGCTCTACCGCGACCCGGTGCTGGCGCCGCTGACCAACAGGGCGAGCGAAAGCTTCTATCCCGTCGGGTCGACCTTCAAGGTGATCACCGCCCTCGCCGCCCTCGAAGGAGGGGACATCTCCCTGGGCGAGGTGGTCGGCGACGACGGTTCGATCGAAGTCGGCAGCCAGGAGTTCCAGAACGCGGGAGGGGTGGCGCTGGGCCCGGTCGACATGGTCTCCGCCCTGCAGAAGTCCTCCGACGTCTACTTCTACCTGCTCGGCCTGGAGATGTGGAAGACCAACCAGCTGCAGGACTGGGCGGAAAAGCTCGGGATCGGGCGGGAGACCGGCCTCGACATCCCCGAAGGCGAACCGGGCCTGGTGCCCAGCAAGAAGTGGCGCGACGACCTCTTCGCCGAAGGCGGGACCGACCGCCCCTGGTCGGCCGGCGACAACATCCAGCTGGCGATCGGCCAGGGCGACCTGCAGACCAACCCGCTGCAGCTGGCGATCGCCTACGCCGCGATCGCCAACGGGGGCACGATCGTCACCCCCCACGTCGGGATGGAAGTCGAGGACGCCGCCGGCCGGGTGCAGAAGGAATTCGACGTGAGGCCGCGCCGCAAGGTGAGGATCGACCCCACCTATCGCGCGGCGGTGCTGGAGGGCCTGCACCAGGCCGCGCAGGCGCCGGAAGGCACCTCCTACGGCGTCTTCGGAGGCTTCCCGATCGAAGTCGCCGGCAAGACGGGGACGGTGGAACGAGACGGGCACGGGGACCAGTCCTGGTACGCCGTCGTCGCTCCCTACCGCGACCCGGAGATCGTCACGATCGTGACCGTCGAGGAAGGCGGGTTCGGCGCCGAAAGCGCGGCGCCGGTCGCGCTCGACATCCTCGAAGCGTTCTTCCACAAGCAGGCGACCGAAATCAGCGCCGAAAACGGCGGGAGCCCGGGCTGATGCACGCGACCAACGCCCGCCGCGCCCGTCCCGAGCCGTTCGCGGTCCGCGCCGGCCTCGCCGAGCGGCTCGGCCTCGCCCACATGGACTGGCCGCTGATGATCGCCGCCGTCGGCCTCGCCGCGTTCAGCGTCTTCACGCTCGGCCAGGCGACCCTCGACGACGTCCCCGGCGACCCGCGCTACTTCGTCGACCGCCAGGCGATCTACTGCCTGCTCGGCCTGATCGGGATGCTGGCGGTGGCCCGGATCGACTACTCGCGCTTCCGCGAGCTGCGGGTCGGGATCTACACCTTCCTCTGCGCCAGCATCGCGACGGTCTTCGTCTTCGGCTTCTCCGCCCGCGGCTCGCGGCGCGCGATCGAATTCCCCTTCTTCAGCTTCCAGCCCTCCGAGCTCGGCAAGCTCCTGCTCGTCCTCGCCCTCGCCGGCTTCGTGATCGACGGCGCCAGGCGCGGCTCCGAGCGGCAGCGCACGGTCCGTTACCTGTGCCTGGGACTGGCCCCGGCGGGCCTCGTTTTCCTGCAGCCGGACCTCGGCACCTCGCTCGTCTACGTGGCCGCGACCCTCGGCGTGATGTACTTCGGGGGTGTTCCCTGGACCCACTTCGCCGTCATCGGCTCTACGCTCGCTGTCTTGATCGCCATCGTGCTCGTCGCGGCGCCGACTGTCGGCGCCCCGATTCTCAAGGGCTACCAGGAGGAAAGGCTCACGTCCTTCCTCGACCCCGACGCGCATGCGAGCGGCGCGGGGTACCAGCAGAACCAGTCCGTGGTCGCCATCGGTTCCGGTATGGGAACCGGTCGCGGCGACCGCGCCACCCAGACGCGGCTCGACTTCGTTCCCGAGCGGCACACCGACTTCATCTTCGCGGTGATCGGTGAGCGCTACGGGTTCACGGGCGCCGCGTTCGTCCTATCCCTTTACGCCCTCCTTCTCTGGCGGGCGCTGAAGATAGTGACGCTCTCGAAGAACTCCTACGGGACCCTCGTGGCCGGCGGCATCGCCGTCGCGCTGCTCTTCCAGGTCTTCGTCAACGTGGGGATGAACCTCGGCATCATGCCGATCACGGGCATCCCCCTACCGCTGATGAGCTACGGAGGATCCGCCGTGATCGCCACCTTCCTGGCGGTCGGAGTGCTTCAGAGCATCAATATCCAGGCGCAGCTCAGCCAGAGGGGAAGGTTCGCCTGGTGAGGCCTTGAAAGAGGGCTCCCCGGCTTGCGTACCTAACCCGAACTGAGTAACAACCAATGAAAAAAACGATTTTGGTCTCCGCCGAGCGCGGAGAGACGCGTGTCGCCGTGCTTGAGGCAAAGCAGAAAGGCGGCAAACGCGACGTTGCGGAGCTCTACATCGAGCGCCGCGGCCGGCGGTCCATCGTCGGCAACATCTACAAGGGGAAGGTCGACAACGTCCTTCCCGGCATGGAGGCCGCCTTCGTCGACATCGGCCTCGAGCGCAACGGCTTCCTGCACGTCGACGAGATCGTCCTCCCCGGCGGCGAGCAGGCGCCCCGGCGCGGCCGCGGCAGCGGCCGCCGCATCAACGAGCTGATCAAGCCCGGGCAGGAGATCCTCGTCCAGGTCGTCAAGGACCCGCTGAAGACGAAGGGGGCCCGGCTCTCGATGAACGTCTCGATCGCCGGCCGCTACCTGGTCTACGCGCCGCAGGGCTCCGGCGTCGGCGTCAGCCGCCGCCTCTCCGACTCCGAGCGCGACCGGCTGCGCAAGATGGTCGACCGCACCTACAAGGGCGAGGGCGGGCTGATCGTCCGCACCGCCGCCCACGGGGCGAAGAAATCCGACTTCGTGCGCGAGATCGGCTACCTGAAAAAGCTCAACGAGGTGCTGCAGCGGCGCTCCAAGGAGACGAAGGCGCCGGCGATGGTCTTCCAGGAGGCGGACCTCGCGGTGCGGGTATTGCGCGACGTCTTCCTCAACGAGTTCGAGAAGGCGATCATCGACTCCGAGAAGCAGTTCGAGCGGGTCAGCAACTTCTTCCAGCGCACCGCGCCCGAGCTGGTCGACGGGGTCGAGCTCTATAAGGGCCAGAAACAGTCCCTGTTCGAGAAATGGAAGATCGACGAGGAGATCGAGTCGACCCTGAACCGCCGCGTCGACCTGCCCTCGGGCGGCTACCTGATCATCGACTACGCCGAGGCGCTGACCGTGATCGACGTCAACAGCGGCTCCTTCACCGGCCGCGGCAAAGGCGGCCTCGAGGAGACGATCACCAAAGTCAACACCGAGGCCGCCGAGGAGGCGGTGCGGCAGCTGCGGCTGCGCGACATCGGCGGCATCATCGTCATCGACTTCATCGACATGGCCCGCGCCAGCAACCGCGACAAGGTGCTGAAGACGATGCGCAAAGCGCTCGACGCGGACAAGTCGAAGAGCTACGTGGTCGAGGTCTCGCCGCTGGGGCTGGTCGAGATGACCCGCCAGAACGTCACCGACGGCGTGCGCGAGATCCTCACCGCCCCCTGCCCGACCTGCGCCGGCGAGGGCGTCGTCCTCTCGGCGGAGACGGTGGCGCTCGAGGGGCTGCGCAAGCTGCGCGAATTCGCCGCCGAGCACGAGGGGGCCGAGGCCTTCCTGGTCCGGGTAAACCCCAAGGTCGCGGGCGAGCTGACCGGCCCCGACAGCGGCCTGGCGGAGCTGGAGGAGGAAACCGGCAAGCGCTTCCACTTCGAGGGCGGCGACGCGCTGGCGATCGACACCTTCACCCTGGTCGAGCAAGGCACCCGCGAGGAGATCGAGGAGCGCGCCCTGCCCTTCAAGGTCGGCGAGGAGGTGCTGGTCCAGATCGAGGAGCCGCACATGTACAACGCCGACGACGCCGTGGCGCGGATCGACTCCTACATCGTCAGCGTCACCGGCGGCGGCCGTTTCGTGGGCGAGCGCAAGCTGGTGCGGATCGAAGAGGTGGAGCGCTCGGCGGCGATCGCCTCGCTGCTGGGCACCGAGTCCGCGAACGGGTCCGGAGGCGGCGAGAAAAACGGCTCCGAGCTAGAATCCGCCGCTCCTTCGCGCAAACGCAGTCGTGGCCGCAGGGGCGGTCGCAAACGTTCGCGCGCCAAACAAGGCAGCAAGGAAGACGATTGAGCATGTACGCGGTAGTCGAAACCGGAGGCAAGCAGTACAAGGTCGAGAAGGGCACGTCCCTGCTCGTCGACCGCCTCGACGCCAAGGAGGGCGACAAAGTCGCTCTGCGCGCGGTGATGTTCCGCGACGAGGACGTCGTCGCCGCGCCGAAAGAGCTCGAGAAGGTGAAAGTGGAGGCGAAGGTCGCCGAGCACCTCCGCGGGCCGAAGATCAAGGTCTTCAAATACAAGGCGAAGAAGGGCTACCGGCGCCGCGCCGGCCACCGTTCCGAGCTGACCAAGCTCGAGGTGACCGAGATCAAACTCGGCAAAGCCGCGAGCAAAGCGAAAGCGAAAAAACCCGCTGCGAAAGAGGAGGGGACCGATGGCTCATAAGAAAGGACTCGGCTCCAGCCGCAACGGGCGCGAATCGAACCCGAACATGCTCGGGGTCAAGGTCTTCGCCGGCCAGAAGGTGAGCGGCGGCGAGATCATCGTGCGCCAGCGCGGCACCCGCTTCTGGCCTGGCGACGGGACCGGCCTCGGCCGGGACCACACGATCTTCGCCACCCGCGCGGGGACCGTCGACTTCAGGCAGGCCCGCAAGGGCCGCACCATCTCCGTCCTCCAGGACTAGGAAAGGAATCAAATGAGTCTCGTCTCTGAGCGCAGGGGCCGGTCGATATTCGTCGCACTGGCCTCCGCGTCGCTCTCTCTCGCCCTCGTCGCGCTGCTTGTCATCGCCGGCCAGGCGCGGGCAGCGGAAAACGTCTACTGGGACAACTACAACACCGACTCCGTCTCCTTCGCCGACATCACCGGCAGCGGCGGCGGCGCCCTCAACCTGACCGGCGTCACCCTCAACGACCCGGAAGGGATGGCGTTCGACTCGGCGACCGGCAGGCTCTACGTCGCCAGCAGCACCGGCGCGCCGGGCACCACCGGTGAGATCGTCTACGTCAACATCGACGGCAGCGGCGCCGGGGTCTTCAACACCTCGGGCGCCCTGGTCGACGAACCCTACGGCGTCGCCATCGACCCGACCACGCGGACCATCTACTGGGCCAACAGCGGCAGCAGCAGCAGTAAAGGCTCGATCGGTTACGCCAAGCTCGACGGCGGTGGCGGCGGGCTCCTCAACACCAGCGGCGTGACGGTCGCCGAGCCGTACAAGCTCGCGGCCGACCCGGTCAGCGGCAAGGTCTTCTGGGGCAACACCGAAGGCACGGACGCGATCGCCTACGCCAACCTCAACAACAGCGGTGGCGGCGGTCTCCTCAACACGACCGGGGCCACTCCCCCGTCGAGCATCTACGCGATTGCGGTCGCGGACGGCCGGGTCTACTGGCTCGAGAGCACGAGCAAACGGGTCTCGTTCGCCGGCGTCGGCGGTGGCAGCGGTGGCGACATCGACCTCTCCGCGGCCCCGTTCAACTCCGCCTACGGACTCGCGATCGACCCGACCGTCGGGAGGATGTACTGGGGTAACTACGGGAGCGGCACGACGACCACGAACGCGATCGGCTTCGCCGGTCTCAACGGCACCAGCCCCGGCGGCATCACTCCCGCCTCGGCCCCGGTCGACGGTCCCCAGGACCCGGTCATCGTGAAAAGCCCGACCGGCACCGGAGCGCCGGCTGTGACCCGCTCGACCAAATCCCGCTCGGAACTGGCCTGCTCGACCGGCAGCTGGGCAGCGGACCTCGCCGGCTCCTTCGTCTACCAGGCGCCGCGCACGTTCGCCTACCAGTGGACGCTGAACGGGGCGGCGATCGCCGGTGCGACCACGCCGACGCTGGCAGCGGCCAAACCGGGTAGCTACGCCTGCTCGGTGACCGCCACCAACCAGCTCGGCAGCGCCAACCAGACCAGCGCCCCGATCAACGTCAAAGCGGCGAAAGTCAAGCTGACGACGAAGAAAAAGGCCAAGGTCAAACCAGGCGGTGTGGCGACCTTCAAGGTCAAGGGCGTCAACCAGGGCGACCTCAAATCGAAAAATGCCCGGGTCTGCGTGAAGCTCCCCGGCAAGGCCAAAGGCGAGCTGACGGCCAAACCGAAGTGCAAGGCGCTCGGCAAGGTCAAGGGCAAGGGCAAGGACTCCGCGAAGCTGCGGGTCAAGGTCGGCGAGAACGCCGGCGGCACCTACAAGGTGACGTTCCAGGTCAAGGGCAGCCCGGGCAAGGCTGCCAAGGCCAAGATCGTCGTCGGTTAGCGACAACCCCGTTTGATTTCAGCGTGGGGGAGGGGCCGGGTGCCCCTCCCGCTGCGCTGGGATTTTCGCCGCTGAGCTTGCGTCTCTCGGTTAGTGCTCCCGGCGAAAATCAGGACGCCGCTTGCCGGAGGGGCACCCGGCCCCTCCTCTCCGCCGTCGCCGGGTGGGTCGCAACTAACCTCCTCTCGAGCTGATGTTTGACCAGGCGAAAATTTGGGTTGAGGGGGGCGCTGGTGGCAATGGTTCCGTGAGTTTTCGGCGGGAGGCTCATGTGCCTCGGGGTGGGCCCGATGGGGGCGATGGGGGGCATGGCGGAGATGTGGTGCTGGTCTGCGATGCCTCGAAGCGGGACCTGGGGGCGTTGAAAGGGAGCAAGCACTTTCGGGCGGAGCGAGGCCGCCACGGGGAAGGGTCCAACCGGCAAGGGGGGCGGGGGGAGGACTTGGTGATTCCGGTGCCGGCCGGCACGCAGGCGGTCACGGTCGACGGCAGCAGGGTTGACCTGGTCGAGGTCGGGCAGCGGGCGGTGGTTGCCCACGGGGGGCGTGGAGGGCACGGGAACAAGCGCTTCGCGACCTCGACCCGGCAGGCGCCGCGATTCGCCGAGAAGGGGACCTCGGGGGAGGCGGACTGGATCGAGCTGCGGCTGAAGCTGCTCGCCGACGTCGGGCTCGTGGGCCTCCCGAACGCCGGCAAGTCCTCGTTGCTGGCGCGGCTGACGCGGGCGGCGCCGAAGGTGGCCGACTACCCGTTCACGACGCTGGCGCCGGTGCTGGGGACGATCGAAGGGGAGGACCGCCAGGCCGTTATCGCCGACATCCCCGGGCTGATCGAGGGCGCTGCCGAGGGGGCCGGGCTCGGCCACGAGTTCCTCGCCCACGTCGAGCGCTGCTCGATGCTCGTCCACCTCGTCGACCTGGCGCCGGCCGAAGGCGACCCCGAGTCGAACTACGAGACCGTCCGGGCGGAGCTGCTGGCGCACGGCGCCGGCCTTGAGGCGCTGCCGGAGCTGGTCGTTCTCTCCAAGCGCGACCTGCTTCCCGGCGAGGAGGTCGAGGCGGCGCTGAGCGAGTGGACTGAGCGCCTCGAGGGGCGGGCGCTCGGGATCCTCGCAGTCTCCTCGGCGACCGGCGAGGGACTCGAGGCCCTGGGCCGCTCGGTCCTCGCCAAGCTGCCGGACTCGGCGCCCGCCAGGGTCGAGCCGGGAGCGGACGGCGGCGAGTTCGAGGCCGAGCACCGCGTCTACCGGCCGGTGGGCGAGGGTGGCTACTGGGTCGAGCGCGAGGAGGACGGTGGCTTTCGCGTTCTCGGGCGCGGGGTCGAGCTCCTTTTCGAGCGCCACGACGTCGGCAACGAAGAAGCGCTCGCCTATCTGGAGCAGCGGCTCGGCGAGATCGGCGTGATCGCCGCCCTCACCCGGGCCGGCTTCGAGCCGGGCGACGACGTCCGCATCGGCGAGCACGAGTTCGAGCTGCACGTCTAAACGGGGCCGCGACGCTCGCCTTCATCCTCCTGTAGCCTTCCTCCAATGAAACCTTTTGTCGGCGACACTTCGGTCACCGTAAGTAGCCCAGGGGGGAGACTCGGGTGGGCGTCCGACCTTGGAAGCTTCGTGCTTCTGCTCGCCGGCACCGTCGCCTTCGCCGAAATGCTCGGCCTGATCGACACCGGGCCCGTGGCGAGGTCCCTGCTCGCGGGCCTGGCGTTTGGCGCCGTGGCCGGCAGGCTGGTCGTCGTCTGGCGTGAGCGGGGCGGGAACGAACTGCCGCCCGAACGGGTGCGGCAGGTCGAGGCCTCCTGGACCATGGCCGGCACCGCCGTCTCGTTGCTGCTCTTGGCGCTCTCCTGAACCGGCCGGCGCCCTGCGCCGGATTCGACGGCGCCGCGGCGAGCGCGAAGCCGAGGAGCGCGCTCATACACTTGCCGGCCATGGCCCTCGTCGTCAAGCTCGGTTCCTCGATCGTCGCCGCCGACGACGGCGAGCTGCGCACGGACGTGCTCGACTCCGTGTGCGAGCAGGTCAGCGCCCTGGAGCAGGGGGGCGAGCGGGTCGTGATGGTGACCTCGGGGGCGATCGCGCGGGGGATGCGGCTGCTGGAGCTGCCGGTGCGGCCGCGGGCGATGGACGAGCTCCAGGCCGCCTCCGCGGTCGGGCAGGGCGACCTCTTTCGCGCCTACGAGAGCCGGCTGGCGCGCGGCGGGACGAAGGCGGCGCAGGTGCTGCTGACCGCCGCCGACCTCGCCGCCCGCACCAACTACCTCAACGCGCGCCAGACGCTGCGGCGGCTGGTCGAGTGGGGCGTCGTCCCGGTGATCAACGAGAACGACACGACCGCCACCGACGAGATCACCTTCGGCGACAACGACTTCCTCGCCGCGCAGGTGGCGCTGCTGCTCGACGCGCGCCTCCTGGTCCTGCTGACCAACGTCGACGGTCTCTACTCCGCCGACCCGGGGGTCGACCCCGACGCGGAGCCGATCTCCGAGGTGACGGACTTCGCCCAGCTGGCGCCGCTGCAGATCGGCGACCGCACCTCCGCCTTCGGCTCCGGCGGCATGCGCAGCAAGGTGGCCGCGGCGGAGATGGCGAGCGAGGCCGGGATCCCGGCGACGATCTGCAACGGGACCGCGACCGGCACGCTCGCGGCCGCGGCGCGGGGCGAGGGGGTCGGCACCGGCTTCGCGGCGCAGGCGGGGAAGGCGCCCAGCTTCAAGCTCTGGCTCAAGTACGCGAAGCCGGCGCGGGGGCGGATCGTCGTCGACGACGGCGCCGCCCGGGTCCTGCGCGAGCAGGGGTCCAGCCTGCTGGCGGTCGGCATCGTCGCCGCCGAGGGCGGCTTCGACGCCGGCGACGCGGTCGAGGTGGTGGCCGAGGGAACGGCGATCGGCAAGGGCATCAGCGACTACTCCGCCCAGGAGCTGACCCAGGTCAAGGGCCTGCAGACCGACCGCGTGCGCGAGCTGCTGCCGCACGCGGCCGACGAGGTGATCCACCGCGATCGCTTCGTCCTCGTCTGATTCTCTGCATCGAGCCCGATCGAGGTCTCCGGCTACCCTTGTCCGATGGCCGTGACCGCGACCACCGTCACCGAGACCTGCGCCGCCGCGAAGCGAGCGGCCCGGGCCCTGGCGAGCGCCTCCACCGAGGCCAAGAACGCCGCCCTGGAGGCGACGGCGCGGCTGCTGGAGGCGCGCAGCGCCGAGGTCCTCGAGGCCAACGCCGCGGACCTCGCCGACGAGCGCGCCGCTGGCCTGACCGAGGCACTGCGCGACCGGCTGGCCCTGACCCCCGAGCGGATCGCGGCGATGGCCGAGGGCGTTCGCGTCGTCGCCGCGCTGGAGGACCCGGTCGGCGAGGAGCTCGAACGCAAGACCCTGGCCAGCGGCCTCGACCTGCGCAAGCTGCGGGTGCCGCTGGGCGTGATCGCCGTCGTCTACGAGGCGCGCCCGAACGTGACCGTCGACTGCGCGGCGCTGACGGTCAAGAGCGGCAACGCGATCGTCCTCCGCGGCTCCTCCTACGCCGAGCGCTCGAACGGGGCGCTGGCGGCGATCGTCCGCGAGGCCCTGGCGGAGGCCGGGCTGCCCGAGGACGCGGTCGTCCTGGTCGCCGGCGGCGGCCGCGAGGAGCTGGCGGAGCTGGCCACCCAGGAGGGGCTGGTCGACCTGCTGATCCCGCGCGGCGGCGAGGGGCTGAAGGCGGCGATCAAGGAGGTCGCGACGGTGCCGGTGATGTACGCGGCGGCGGGCAACTGCCACGTCTACGTCCACGCCGAGGCCGACCTCGAGATGGCGCGGCGGATCGCGGTCAACGCCAAGGTCCAGCGTCCCGGCGTCTGCAACGCGGCCGAGACGCTGCTGATCGACGCCGCGATCGCGGCACGCTTCGTTCCGGCTGTGCTCTCCGACCTGCACGAGGCCGGGGTCGAGCTGCTCGGCGACGAGCGCGTGCGCTCCCTCGCCGGCGAGACCGCGGTGGGCACGGCGAGCGCGGCGGATTTCGGCACCGAGTTCCTCGGTCTGAAGATGGCCGTGGGAGTGGTCGATTCGGTGGACGACGCGGTCGAGCACATCAACTCGCACGGAACCGGCCACTCGGAGGCGATCGTCACCGGCTCGGAGGAGGCGGCCGAGGAGTTTGCCGCCGGAGTCGACGCCGCCGCCGTCTACGTCAACGCGTCGACCCGCTTCACCGACGGCTTCGAGTACGGGATGGGGGCCGAGATCGGCAACTCGACGCAGAAGCTGCACGCCCGCGGGCCGATCGGGATGCGCGAGCTGACGACCTTCAAGTACGTGGCGCGCGGCGACGGCCAGTTGCGTGAGTAGCGCCGGGGGGAAGGGCATCGGGGTGCTGGGGTCGGCCTTCAACCCGCCGCACCTCGGGCACCTGGCGCTGGCCCAGGAGGCGCTCTGGCAGCTCGGCCTCGACGAGGTGGTCCTGGTCCCCACCGGCGAGGCGCCGCACAAGCGCATCGCCGACGATCCCGGCCGCGAGCTGCGGCTGACGATGACCCGGCTGGCCGCCGCCGACGACTCCCGCTTCTCGGTCTCGACGCTCGAGGTCGAGCGCGACGGGCCGTCCTACACGTGTGAGACCTTGGAGCTGCTTGCGAGAGAACGAGGCGACACGGAGCTGGTGTTCGTGATGGGCGCGGACGCCGCCGTGGGACTGGAGAGCTGGCGCAACCCGGAGCGCGTGGTCGAGCTGGCGCGCGTCGCGGTCGCGCGTCGCTCCGGCATCTCCGAGGCCGAGGTGGGCGCGGTGATGCGCAGCCTCGGCGCCGAGGGCCGGGCGACGATGCTAGAGATGCCGCAGTTCGGCGTCTCCTCCTCGGCGGTGCGCGAGCGCGCGGCGAGCGGGCGGCCCCTGCGCTACCTGGTCCCGGAGCCGGTGGCGCGGCTGATCGAGGAACGGGGGATCTACGCGTGAAGCCGCCGTCCTCCGAGTCGCTGGCACGCCGCCTCGTCGGTCTCGCCGACTCGAAAAAAGCCGAGGACGTGGTCGTCCTCGACATGCGCAAGCTGGTCTCCTACACGGACTTCCTGGCGATCTGCACCGCCCGCAACGAGCGGCAGTCGCGGGCGATCGTCGACGAGGTGAGACTGCAGGTGAAGCAGGAGACCGGCCTGCTTCCCGGCGGCGTCGAGGGCGCCGGCGGCGACGGCTGGGTGGTCCTCGACTACCTCGACTGCGTCCTGCACGTGTTCACGGCCGAGGCGCGGGACCGCTACCAGCTCGAGGAGCTGTGGCGCGACGCCCCGCGCCTGGAGCTCGACCTCGACACCCCCGAAGCGCCCTCCGCCGCCAGCGCCTGAGGCGCCGCCCGCGCGACGCCTCTGTGACGAAATACCGTCCGAGGCCCGCCGTAGGTTGCCGCGCATGGATCGCTTCAAGCGGGCGCTGTTCGGCTATCGCCGCCCCGACGTCGACGTCGCGATGACCGAATGCGAAGGCCTGATCGGGGCGCTGGAGCCGAAGGCCGCGAGTGCCGACCGCCAGGCGGCGACGATCGCCGAGCTCGAGCAGGAGCTCTCCTCGCTGTCGGGGATGGTGCTGGAGCGCGAGCGCGAGATCCGCGGACTGACCGAACGCTTGCGCGAGGCGAACGAACGCCACGACCGCAGCATCGCCTCGCTCGAGTCGGTGTCGTCCCGCCTGGAGGAGATCCAGGCCCAGGCCCGCGGCCAGGCGACCCGGATCCGGATGAAAGCGCTGCGCGAGGCGGTCGAGGTGAGCCGGCGGGTCGAGGCGCTGACCGACGCCCAGGCGCCGGCGGCCCCGCAGAACGGCGACGCCGGAGGCGCTGGGGACTTCGACGGGGTCTTCGAGGGCCGGGTCAAGCTCGAGATCGGGCCGCTCGGCGATTTCTCGCAGCTGGTCGGGTTCGAGGACGCGGTCGGAAGGGTGGGGGCCTCCGACATCTCGGTCGAACGCTTTTCCGAGGGCCGCGCCACCCTCAACGTCAACCTGGACCAGCCGGTAGACCTCCTGCGCGAGCTCGAGGAGCTCTCCTCGCTCGACTTCCGGGTCCGCCACACGGCGCCCGACAACCTCGTCCTCGATGTCGACGAGGACGATGGCCCCGAGCAGCGCGCCGCCTGATCCGGGCGACCCGGCGCGATAAACTCCGGGCCTACCTGGGGCTGTAGCTCAGCTGGAAGAGCGTCGCGCTGGCAGCGCGAAGGTCAGGGGTTCGAGCCCCCTCAGCTCCATCGGCAGCGGATAGGGTGCGCTGCGTGAGTCCCACCTGGGAGTACGCCCGGATCTACCTGAGCCGCGACCCGCAATCGCAGGATCCCGTGCCGGTATGGCTCCAGCTCCCTGGCGACAAGGAGTGGACGAAACGGGAGGAGGACAAGTTCTGGGCCCTGGTCGAGGAGCTCGGCGCCGACGGCTGGGAGCTGGTGGGCCCTCCGACCGTCCAGCACGGCGTGTTCACCTACAAGGCCGCGACCGACGTCTGGCACGACCGCTCCCTCTGGCTCGAGCAGACCTACCTGTTCAAGCGGCGGCGGGCCGAGTGAACGAGCCCCCCGGGCACATCCCCGGAGTGCACCTGCCGGGCACGCTGATCCCGATCGGCGCGGTCATGCAGCAGCAGGAGGAAGCGCAGCGGCAGGAGGCCGAGGAGCAGGCGCGCCGCCGGCGCCGCAGCGCCGCCCTGCTGCTGCTGGAGAGCTGACGGGTCACCCTCAACGACTCGCCGTTCGCTGCCGATGAGTGAGGCGATGAGCGCGGCAAATCAGCACGTGTTCTCGCACGGGATGAGGGACACGCGCGAGACCCTCGAGGTTTGGAGCGAGCGGCCCTGGGCGGTGCTCGGCGGCTGGGTCGCGCTCAGCCTCGCGGTGGCGGCGGCGCTGCTGACGGCGACCTGGTTCGTCGCCGGGCTGCTGACGCCCGACCTGACCCCGGTTCACATCGCCGGTTTCACGTACACCGCGGAGCCGAACGACATGCTGCCGATCCTCTGGCGCAACTCGCTGGTCCTCGCCCTGCACGCGACCGCCTGCATCGCCGGCTTCATCGCCGGCGCCTCGATGCCGATCGCCGCCGCGCAGCGGACCGGCTTCTCGCGCTGGGTCCACGTCAAGGCGGGGGAACTGGCGATCCTCTTCGTCGCCGCGGTGACGCTCTTCTCGCTCTCGACCCAGGCGCTCTACCTCGGCTTCCAGTGCTCGACGATCGCCTACCAGCTGGACATCAGCAGGGCCGAGCTGATCCTCAGCGTGCTCCCGCACGCGATCCCCGAGCTGACCGCGCTCTTCCTGCCCCTCGCCGCCTGGCTGATCGCCAGCCGCCGCGGCGAGTGGAACCAGCTGCTCGCCGCGACTCTGCTCACCGTCGTGCTCGCGGTCCCGGTCGTGATCGCCGCCGCGGCGGTCGAGGTCTACCTCTGGCCCCACATCCTCGACTCGATGTCGGCCGGCGTGCGCGAGCTGTTCTGGTCTCCGTAGGATCGGGCGATGCCCCGCCGGCGCGTCCGCCTCGTCCACTGGAAAGAGGAGGAGGTACCGGAGCGCGCGGCGCGCCTCGAAGCCGAGGGCTTCGACGTCGACGGCGAGGTGCCGGGCACCAGCATCGGCATCAAGGCCCTGCGCGAGGACCCACCCGCCGCCTTCGCGATCGACCTCGCCCGGCTCCCCTCGCACGGGCGCGAGGTCGCCTTCGCCCTGCGCCAGGCGAAGGCCCTGCGCGCGGTCCCGATCGTCTTCGTCAGCGGGGCCGAGGCCAAGGTCGCGGCGATCAGAGAGGCGCTCCCGGACGCCACCTACGCCGAGTGGGAGGGGATCGGGCCGGCCCTGCGGAAGGCGATCGCCAACCCGCCGGCCGACCCGGTGGTCCCGGCGTCGGACTCCGGCCCGGGTTCGGGCCGGCCCCTGGCCCAGAAGCTCGGCATCAAGCCGGGGTCCACGGTTGCCCTGATCGACGCCCCCGACGGCTTCGAGGCGTTGCTGGCGCCACTGCCCGACGGAGTCGTTTTGCGTCGTGGCAACCGCGGCGGACGGGGGATGACGATCTGGTTCGGGACCTCACGGGTTGTCCTCGAGCGCCGCTTCGGGGCGGTGGCGAAGGCGGTCGGCGAGGGGACCCTGTGGATGGCCTGGCCGAAGGGCTCCTCGGGTGTCGAGACCGACCTCAGCGAGGATGCCGTCCGTGATGTCGCCCTGCCGGCGGGGATGGTCGACACCAAGGTCTGCGCGATCGACGCGACCTGGTCGGGCCTGCGGCTGACCAGGCGCCGCTCTTAGGGCCGCCTCTCCCTCGTAAGATCGCGCACAGTGAGCGGTTACGACCCCAAGGAGATCGAGGCGAAGTGGCAGCAGGTCTGGGCTGACGAGTCGACCTGGGAGGTCCCGAACCCGGGCCAGCCCGGGTTCGACGACTCGAAGCCGAAGGCCTACGTGCTGGAGATGCTGCCCTATCCCTCCGGCGAGCCCCATGTGGGGCACCTCAAGTGCTACGCGGTCGGCGACGCGATCGCCCACTTCCGCCGCCGCCACGGCTTCCAGGTGGTCCACCCGATGGGCTACGACGCCTTCGGCCTGCCGGCCGAGAACAACGCGATCAAGACCGGCGAGCCGCCGCGCGAGGCGACCGAGCGCTCGATCGCCTCCTTCCGCCGCCAGTTCCGCGAGTGGGGGATCTCGATCGACTGGGCGCGCGAGCTCGGAACCCACACTCCCGAGTACTACCGCTGGACCCAGTGGATCTTCCTGCGGTTGTTCGAGCAGGGGCTCGCCCACCGGACCGAGGCGCCGGTCCAGTGGTGCCCGAAGGACGCCACCGTGCTCGCCAACGAGCAGGTCGTCGACGGCCGCTGCGAGCGCTGCGGCACCGAGGTCGTCCAGCGCAAGCTCGAGCAGTGGTTCTTCCGCATCACCGACTACGCCGACCGGCTGCTCGCCGACTTCGACCTGCTCGAGTCCTGGCCCGAGCACGTGATCACGATGCAGCGCAACTGGATCGGCCGCTCCGAGGGGGCCGAAGTCACCTTCCGCTGCGAGGAGGCCCGGCTCGACTTCCCGGTCTTCACCACCCGCCCCGACACCCTCTTCGGCGCCACCTTCTTCGTGCTCGCCCCCGAGCACCCCGAGCTGGAGCGGCTGGTCGCCGGCACGGAGGCCGAGGCGGCGGTGCGCGAGTACGTCGACCGGGTCGCCCGCGAGTCGGTCGAGGAGCGCGGCGCCGAGGACCGCGAGAAGACCGGCGTGCCGCTCGGCCGCAGCGTCGTCAACCCGGTCAACGGCGAGGAGATCCCGATGTTCGTCGCCGACTACGTGCTGATGGAGTACGGGACCGGCGCGATCATGGCCGTGCCCGCCCACGACAGCCGCGACTACGAGTTCGCCGCCGCCTTCGACCTGCCGGTGAGGCGCGTGATCGAGGGGGAGGACCCGGAGGCCGCGCGGGACGACGACGGCCTCCCGTATCCAGGCGACGGGCCGATGGTCGGCTCCGGCCGCTTCGACGGCAAGGACAACCGCGCGGCCTACGACGAGATCGTCGCCTGGCTCGAGTCCGAGCAGCGGGGCAGGCCGGCGGTCAACTACCGGCTGCGCGACTGGCTGGTCTCGCGCCAGCGCTACTGGGGCGCGCCGATCCCGGTCGTCTACTGCGCGGAGTGCGGGACCGTGCCGGTGCCCGACGAGCAGCTCCCGGTCGAGCTGCCGGAGGTCGAGGACTACGCGCCGCAGGGCAAGAGCCCGCTGGCCGCGGCTGATGACTGGGTCGCCACCGACTGTCCGCGCTGCGGCGGGCCCGCCCGCCGCGAGACCGACACGATGGACACCTTCGTCGACTCCTCCTGGTACTTCGTCCGCTACCTGGACCCCCGCAACGGCGAGGCGGCCTGGGACCGCGCGGCGGCCGACCACTGGCTGCCGGTCGACCAGTACATCGGCGGGGTCGAGCACGCGATCCTGCACCTGATGTACGCGCGCTTCTTCACCAAGGCGCTGGCCGACCTCGACCTGCTCGACGTGCAGGAGCCGTTCGCCAACCTCTTCGCGCAGGGGATGATCACCCGCGACGGGGCGAAGATGTCGAAGTCCCGCGGCAACACGGTCAGCCCGGGCGAGTACGTCGAGCGCTACGGCGCCGACACCGCCCGCACCTACGTCTGCTTCATGGGCCCGCCGGAGCGCGGCGGCGACTGGACCGACGAGGGCGTCGAGGGCGTCAACCGCTTCCTCTCCCGTCTCTGGCGGCTCTGCGAAGAGGTCGAGGAGCGGACCGCGGCGGCCGCGCCCGACCCGGCGGCGGGGGGCGAGGCGCGCGAGCTGCTCGCCAAGGCGCACTGGGCGATCGACAAGGCGACCCGGGACTTCCAGCGCGGCTTCCAGTTCAACACCGTGATCTCGGCGGTGATGGAGCTGGTCAACGACGCCTACCGGCTCAAGGACGGCCTCTACGAGGACCCGGCGGGCGCGGCGGCGGTGCGGTTTGCGACCGCGACCGCGGCCTCGCTGATCTTCCCCTTCGCGCCGCACCTCGGCAGCGAGGTGTACGAGCGCCTCAACGGCGAGCGGGTCTGGGAGCTGCCCTGGCCCGAGGCCGACCCCGAACTTCTGTCCAGCGACACCGTGACCCTGATCGTCCAGGTCAACGGCAAGTTGCGCGACCGCATCGAGGTCCCGGCCGAGGCCCCGAAGGAGGAGCTGCTGGCCTTGGCCCGCGCCAGCGAGAAGGTCGGCCGGCACCTGGACGGCAGGGACGTCGTCAAGGAGATCGTCGTACCCGGCAAGCTGGTCAACCTGGTCGTGCGCTGAGCGCTCGCTGCGCAACGGTCGATCAGTCCTTTCTGGTAGAAAGCGCGCCGATGCTCGTCAGGCGTCTGGAGGACGCACCAGTTGAGGAGTGGCACCGGCTGCGCACGCATGTGCTGATGGACGCGGGCGAACTCGGGGCCCGCAATCTCTCCGTCAACTGGCTGACCCTGCCCGCCGGGGCGAAGCAGACCCTGCGCTCCCACGAGGAGTCCGAGCAGGCCTACGTCGTCGTCCGCGGCAGCGGCACGATGTCGGTGGCGGGCGACACGCAGGCGGTGGGGGAGGGCGACCTGATCCTCGTCCCGCCCGCGACTGAGCACGCACTTGCCAACGACGGCGAGGCGGAGCTCTCCTGCCTCTCGGTCCAGTCACCCCCGGTCGCCGCGGAAGAGCTGTACAGCGATCAGCTCGCCGAGGTCGCCGGGTATGACGACGACGATGACTGAGGCGCGCGGGAGTTCTTTCATTTAGCGCGCCACGCGTGCGCCGGCGGGCGGCAGGCTTGCCGCCATGCCCGAGCTGAGCAGGACCCAGGTAGTCGTCTACGGCGCGATCGCCGCCGCCCTGCTTCTGGTCGGAGCGCGGGCGATCCGGGCCGAGGGCGAGGCCGCGCCCTCGTTTGCCGCCGCTGAGGCCGCCGCGCCGGCGGCAGGCAGCTTCAGCCTCGGCGGCCAGGCCTCCGACCTCGTCGTCCACGTCGCCGGGGCGGTCGCACGGCCGGGCGTGTACCGGCTTCCCGCCGGCAGCCGGGTCGACGACGCGGTCCGCCGGGCCGGGGGCGCCGCGGCCGGGGCGGAGGTGGAAGCCGTCAACCTCGCCGCGCGGCTGACCGACGGGCAGCAGGTGGTGGTGCCCGAACGCGGTCCCGGGGGTGGGGTGGCGACCGCGGCCGGCGGCGAGGGACCGATCAGCCTCGGCACGGCCACGGTCGAACAGCTCGACACGATCGAGGGCATCGGGCCGGTGACCGCCGCGGACATCGTCGAGTTCCGCGACGCGCACGGCGGCCTGGCCTCGGTCGAGCAGCTCGACCAGATCTCCGGCATCGGCCCGGCGACGATGGAGTCGCTGCGCGCCGGCCTGCAGCTCTGAGCGGACGGGTGCGCTCGCCACGGCCCTCGCTCCCCGTCCTGATCGGGCTCGTGCTCCTGGTCGCGATCGCCCTCGGCCGCAGCGAGGACCTCCGCGAGCGGGCCCTCGCCGGCCTCGGGCGGGGGATGCCGGCGCGGGAGGCGGAGCTCGCCCGCGGCTTCGTGCTCGGGGCCGACGACGGCATCGATCCCCGCACCGAGGAGGACTTCCGCCGCGCCGGGCTGGCTCACCTGCTCGCCGTCAGCGGCCAGAACGTGACCCTGCTGGCGCTGCTCGCGATGCCGCTGCTGGCCGCGTTCGGGATCCCGCTGCGCGAGCGGCTGCTCTGGGTGCTGGGGCTGATCGCCGTCTACGTGGCCCTGGCCGGCGCCGAGCCGTCGATCCAGCGCGCGGCGGTGATGGGCGCCGCCGGGCTGATCGCGACGCTGGCCGGCCGCCGCGCCTCGCGCCTCTTCGCGCTGGCGGCGGCGCTCCTCGTCACCCTCGCCGTCGACCCCGGCATCGCGGCCGAGGTCGGCTGGCAGCTCAGCTTCGCCGCCGTCACCGGGATCTTCGTCTTCGCGACCCCGATTCGCAGGGCGATCACGGGCCGGATCGGCGACGGAGAGCCGTGGCGGGCGCTGGCCGAGGGCGCGGCGGTGACCGTCGCCGCAACCCTGGCGACCGCGCCGCTGGTCGCCTTCCACTTCGAGACCTTCTCGACCGTGACCCTCCTCGCCAACCTGCTGGCCCTGCCCGCGGTGGCGCCGGCGATGTGGCTGGGGATGGCCGGCGCCGCCGCCTCCCAGGTCCCAGGGCTGCCGGTCGAGGCGTTCAACGCCCCCAACGCCCTTCTGCTCGCCTACATCGCCCAGGTCGCCGCCTGGTGTGGGCGACCGCAGTGGGCCGAGGTCGGGGTCTCGCTTGGCGGTGCCGGTCTCGCTGCCGCCTACGCGGCGCTTGCGGCGGGGACGGTGGTCGCCTTCGGGTGGCGCCGCCGCCGGCGCCTGCGGGCCGCCGCGGCGCGTGCTGAGGGGGCTCGGACGCGGGCTCGGCGAGGCCGGGGAGCGCAGCCGGTCGCCCTCGGCTTGGCCCTGCTCGGTGCTCTGGTCCTGTTCGCGCCCGGTTCGGCAGCGGTTCCGCGTGAGCTTCGGGGCCTGCGCGTCACCGTGCTCGACGTCGGTCAGGGCGACGCGATCCTCCTGCAGCCAGCGGCGGCGCCCGCGGTGCTGGTCGACGGCGGTCCTCCCGGAGGCGGGCTCGAAGCCGCGCTCGAGGGCGCCGGGGTCGAGCGACTCGCGGCCGCCGTCGTCACCCACGACCAGGCCGACCACGTCGGCGGGGTGGAAGAGCTGCTGGGCCGCTTCCCGGTGCGGCGGCTCATCTACGCCCGGCTCGATGCCGGAGCGCGCTCGCTCTCCCGCGCCGCGGGCGTCCCGGCGGTGCGGGTCGCCGCCGGGGCGGAGCTGCGCTCCGGCGCCCTCCGCCTCGAGGTGCTCTGGCCGCCGCCCGAGCTATTGGCCGGGGGCGGGCCGGTGGACGACCCCAACCGGCTCTCGCTCGTCCTGCTCGCCCGCTGGCACGACTTCTCGATGCTGCTGACGGCAGATGCCGAGGCGGAGGCGGTCCCGATCGTTCCCGGTCCGGTCGACGTCCTCAAGGTCGCGCACCACGGCAGCGAGGACGAAGGGCTGGCGGGCCTGCTGCAGAGGACCGGCCCGGCCCTGGCTGTGATCTCCGCCGGTGCGGACAACCCCTACGGGCACCCGACCGCCGCCACCCTGGCGGCGCTGGAGGCGCGGGGTGTCCGCACCCTGCGCACTGACCGCGACGGTGCGATCGGGATCGAGGTCCGGCCAGGCGCTCTCGCGATCACCACGCAGGATTGACGATCTAAACGGATGATCCAATCGATAGTGGGGGTTCCCGCCGATCGCTCTCTCGCGGGGCAGAAGGCCCGCCGATGGGGATCGGGAATGCTCTTGCGGAGAGGAAAATCGATGCTTCGGACCGCGAGCAGGCCCAGCTTCGCGGGGACCAGCCTGGTCGAGCGGATGCGCAGCACAACCTTTGCGCTGCTGGGGATCACGGCCGCGATGGGCCTCGGGCTGGTCGCGATGGTCTCTCAGCAGAGCTGGCCGCTGCTGCCGAACGCACCGCTTCCGGGCCTCTCTTCGGAGGGGGGACGAGTGCACGACGGGACTCCGGCCGGCGGCGCGCCGATCTCCGCCTCAGGCGAAGCTCTCTCGGACTCCGGGCAGGGGGGAGGAGCGGACGGACGCGGAAGGCGCGGGGCCGCTGCAGACGAGCCGGCGGCGACGCCGGCGTCCTCCGGCGTCTCGGGTTCGAGGCAGCTGGCGACGGCGCCGCCCCGGACCCCGGCCGACCCGGCCGCCGAAAGCCCGGCCGGCGAGGGAGCGCCATCCGAGCCCAGCCCCGTTGCCCCGGCGCCTGCTCCAGCTGCATCGAGTCCGGCGCCTGTGTCCAGCCCGGCTCCCCCCGCCGCCACCAGCCAGCCGACCTCGCCGCCGGTGGTCGCCTCCGCCTCCAATCCCGGCAAGAACAAGCCGAGCGGAAAGCCGAAGCCGTCCAAGGGCAAGCCGCGGAGCTACCAGCCGGCGCCCCCACCTTCGTCCCCGCCGCCACCGTCGCCCAAGCCCGCCAAGTCCGAGCCGCTCCCAGCCCCGGTGCCTGTGCCGGCCCCGGAAAACGCCCTGGACGGCAAGGACAGGGACGGAAGCGAAGCCGGCGGAAGCAGCAGCTCATCCGGCGGCCACTCGAAGAAGTAACCCGCGACCGCGGGGGCCGCGCCGGCATCTAGACTCGGCCGGTGGCCGAGGAGATGCGAGCGCTGTACCTGATCGCCGGCACCGACGGGGCGAAAATCGACGCGACCAGGGCGCGCCTGCGGGCGCGGGCCGAACGCGAGGCGGGCTCCGACGCGCTCGAGGTCTTCGAGCCCGGCGAGGGTCGGGGCATGCCCGACCACGAGGCGCTGCTGGCGGCGCTGCCGGCGATGTCGCTGATCGACTCGCGCCGCTACCTGCTCGCCGACGGCGTCGAGCGCTGGCGCGATCGCCAGCTCGAAGCCGTCGCGACCGCGGTCGGTGAGCTGCCTTCCGACCTCACGCTCGTCCTCATTGCGCGAGCCAAGGCGCCGGCCAAGCTGGTGAAGGCGGTGAAGGCGGCGGGCGGGGAGATCCACGAGTTCGAGGCTCCGAAAGCGCGGGAGATGCCGCGAGTCCTGGTCTCCGAAGCGCAGCAGCTCGGTTTCCGGCTGGACCCTGCCGCCGCCCGCCTGCTGGTCGACCGCATGGGCGCCGGTCCGGTACGCCTACGGCACGAGCTCGAGCGGCTTGCCCTCTGGGCGGGCGAGGGGGGAGAGGTCGCTCTCGCCGACCTCGAAGCGATGATCGCCGACACTTCCGAGGCCGCGGTCTGGTCGCTCTCCGACGCGCTGCTCGAACGCGACGCCGCCGCGGCGCTCCGCATCGCCGAGCGGCTGATCGAGCAGGGGGAGAACGTGACCGGGCTGATCTACGGCCTCGCCTCGCGCCTGCGCAGCGCCTGTTTGGCCGCCGCCCAGCTCGAGGAGGGGGTGCCGCCGAAGCAGGTCGAGTCCTCGCTGAAGATGCACCCCTACGCGGCGAAGCAGCTGGTCAGCCGCCTCCGCGACACCGACGTCGCCAGCCTGCGCGCGGCGACGGAGGCGCTCGCCGACCTGGAGCTCTGGTGCAGGGGCGGGGCGGATTACGGCGACGAGCTGGCGCTGACGCTGGCGCTGCGGCGAGCGGCGGGCGTCGAGGCTTAGCTGACTATTTGGCTGCGCCGGCGGCGATGCGGGCCGCTTTGGCCTTCTTGCGCGAGCCGGTGTTGAGGTGCAGCGCGCCCTTCTGAACAGCCTTGTCGATCTTCGAGACGAGGTCCCGCTGCTCGGTGGCGATCGCGTCGGCGTCGCCGCCCTCGACCGCGCTTTCGAGGCGACGGAAGTGGGTCTTCACGGTGCTGGTGAGCAGCCGGTTCTCGGTGCGCTCGCGCTCGCTGCGCAGTATCCGCTTCTTCTGTGAGGCTATGTTGGCCATGAGTGAGGCGCCGGACTATACCGAGCCCGGGCGCCGCCCCGGCCGCATAGCGCGATCGACTGCATTCTTCTCGATCGCCACCGCCGCCTCCCGGGTGGCTGGGCTGGCCCGTGAGGTTGTCGCCGCGGGCTATTACGGCACCAGCGGGCCGATGTCCGCCTTCACGATCGCCTTCCAGGTCCCGAACCTGATCCGGGCCCTGTTCGCCGACGCGGCGCTGCAGCCGGCCTTCGTCCCGATCTTCACCGAGCAGCTGGAGAAGAAGAACTATCGCGAGGCGTTCCGGCTCGCCTCGACCCTGCTGCTGATCGTGACCATGGTGCTGGGCGCGATCACCGCCCTCTTCGTGCTCGCGGCGCCGCTGATCATGCCGCTCTTCGCGCCCGGTTTCGAGGGGGAGATCCTCGACCTCACGGTCACCCTCTCGCAGGTCCTCTTCCCGATCCTGATCCTGCTCGGGGTCAGCGGCATCGTCGTCGGCGTCCTCAACAGCTACGACCGCTTCGGCGCCTTCGCGATCGCGCCGCTGTTCTGGAACCTGACGATCATCGCCGTCCTGGTCGTGGTCGAGCCGATGCTGAGTGGCCAGGACCGGATCTACGCCTACGCCTTCGGCGTCCTCGCCGGCACCCTCGTGCAGCTGCTGATCCCCGTCTTCGACCTGCGCAACACGCCGTTCAAGTTCGACTGGAGCTTCGACTGGCGCAATCGCGACGTGCGCCGCGTACTGCTGCTGATGCTGCCGGTGACGATCAGCCTCGGCCTGATCAACTTCAACCTGCTGATCAACAGCTTCTTCGGCAGCCTCGTCAGCGTCGAGGCTCCGGCGGCGATCGACAAAGCGTTCCGGATCTACCAGCTGCCGCAGGGCATCTTCTCGGTGGCGATCGCGACCGTGCTGTTCCCGACCCTGGCCCGCTTCGCCAACCGCGGCGCGCTCGACGACCTGCGGGCGACGATGGCGAACGGGATGCGCCAGATCCTCTTCGTGCTGGTCCCGGCTGCGGCCTCCGTGCTCGTCCTCTCCGAGCCGATGATCAGGCTCGTCTACCAGCGCGGCGCCTTCGGCGCGGCGGAAACCGATGTCGTCGCGACGGCGCTCTTCTGGTTTGCCCTTTCGCTGCCGACCAACGGCCTCTTCCTATTGATGACCCGGACCTTCTTCGGGCTGCAGCGACCCTGGATCCCGACCTGGATCGCGGCCGGGAACCTCGCGGTTACCGCGCTCGGGGCGCTGGCGCTCTACCACCTCGGTGTCGGCGGGATCGTCGCCTCGACCGCGATCGCCACCACGGCCAGCGTCGTCGCCCAGGCCGTGATCCTGCGCCGCCTCCTCGGCGGGCTCGAGCTGGGACGGCTGCTCGACGCCGGCATCCGCATCACGATCGCCGCCGCCGCCCTCGCCGCCGTCAGCTTCGGCGTCTGGGACGTCCTCGACGGCGTCCTCGGGCGCGGGCTGATCGGGCAGATCGCCTCGCTCGGCGCCGGCCTGGGGGCCGGCGGTCTCGTCTACCTCGGCGTCGCCCGCCTCCTCCGCATCCCCGAGCTCGACCAGATCCTCAGCCTCGTCCGCCGCCGCTAGATGCTCGGCCCGGGCCGCTACCTGCTTGGAGTGCTGGAGATCCTGCTCCTGGCCGGGTTCGCCTGGCTGGGTGGATCGGCAGTGCGCAGATGGCTGCTGCCGTCCTTCAAGGGGGCGCCGGCGCACCTGGCTGCGGCGGTGATCGCACTGGCGATCCTGACCTGGTCCGCCGAGCTGCTCGGAACGTTCGGCGCTCTCGACCCTGTGCCGCTGGTACCCCTCGTGGGCGCTGCCGCCGTGGCGGCGCGGACTTTTGCGCCGCGCCGGCCGGACGGTGATCTGCCCCCGCACCAGCAGGTAGGGGGGCAGACCACCGTCCGGCGGGCCGAGCGTGGAGAAGGCCTGGTTTCGACGCTGATCGCGCTGGGGATCGCGGCGGTGGCCGTCGTCCATTTCTCCCTGGAGACCAAGACGCGGCTCTCGACCGGTATGACCGGGTTCGACAGCACCTGGTACCACGGCCCCTTCGCCGCCGGCTTCTTCCAGGGCGGCAATACCTGGGACCTCCACTTCATCGCCCCGCAGTTCCTCGCCTGGTTCTACCCGGCCAACAGCGAGGTCTTCCACGCGGTGGGGATGCTCGCCTTCGGCCGCGACGTGCTCTCGCCGCTACTCAATGTGGGTTGGTTCGTGGGCTGCCTGTATGCATGTTGGGTAGTCGGGCGGCCGTACGGGGTGGCGCCCTGGTCGCTGGGGCTCGGTGCGGTCGCGCTGAGCGTGCCGGCGCTGGCGGACCAGGCCGGCGAGGCGCGCAACGACATCGTCGGGATCTTCTTCCTGCTGGCCGCCGTCGCGATCGCGCTGAACGCGGGGGCTGCGAGGGGGGACGACGAGCGAGGCCTGTCGCCGGGTGCCCTCGCGGTAATCGGCCTCGCCGCGGGCCTCGCGGCCGGGACCAAGCTCAACTTCCTCCTGCCCGCCGGCGTTCTGGTTCTCGGCCTGGTCGCGATCGCACCTCGCGGGGGCCGATGGCGCGCGCTTGCGGTCTCCACCCTCGCCGCCCTCGCGGGCGGCGGCTACTGGTACCTGCGCAACCTCGCCCACACCGGCAACCCGCTGCCCTGGATCGACAGCCTCGGGCCGGTCTCGCTGCCGGCGCCCGACCAGGCGCTCGGCGGCCGCGAAGCCCACAGCGTTCTCGGCTACCTCACCGACGGCACCGTCTGGTCGGACTGGCTCCTGCCCGGCCTGCGGGACGGCCTCTGGCCCTTCTGGCCGCTGCTGGTCGCCGCGGCCCTCGCCGGTCTCGTCCTCTGTCTCGTTCCCGCCAATCGCCGCGGCTTGGTCCCGAACGGTGGGAGCAACTCGCGGCGATCCGATCCGGTCCTGCCGGTGGTCGCCCTCGCGGGCCTCGCGGCGTTCCTCGCCTGGCTCGTCGCCCCGACCTCGGCCTCCGGCCCGGACGGCATGCCCCGGGGCTTCGAGTCGGGCCTCCGCTACCTGGCTCCAGCTCTCGTCCTCGGCCTGGCCCTGCTGCCGGGGGCCCCGTCTGTGCGCGGTCATATGGCCCGAATCAGCGGCCTCAGGTCGTCGCTTCTCGGCAATAAGCCGACAAAGGACGACCTGAGGCAGTGGGGGAGCTCACGCTTGGCCCTCGCTGTGATCGGCTGCCTGGGCATGGCGGCCGTGCTCATCGGCTACCCGGTCCAGCGCCACTATCTGGAGAACCGGTACGCGGACCCGTCGTTCACGACCCCGGGCCTCAACGCCGCCTTCGCCTGGTCCCGCGACGTCACCGACTCCCGCATCGCCACCACCAGCACGCGCCAGTACCCCCTCTTCGGCACCGACCTGAGCAACCGGGTCCAGTTCATCGGCCGGGAGCAGCCCCACGGCGGTTTCCAGTCCCCGGCCACCTGCCGAGCCTGGCGTCGGGAGCTGAACGAGGGCGGCTACGACTACGTGGTGGCCAGCAGGGATCGCATGGAGCCGGGCCAGCCGCCGTTCCCCCCGCAGGCAGGCTGGACCGAAGGCCCGGCCGCCGAGCCCATCCTCAGGAAGCCGCCGACGGTCGTGTTCGAGCTCTCGGGAAGGCTGGGCCCATCGGGCTGCGGTTGAGCTGAGGCCGCCTCAGCCATACTGCGCCCCGCCCCATGGACCACATCCGCAACTTCTCGATCATCGCCCACATCGACCACGGCAAGTCGACGCTGGCCGACCGCATCCTCGAGCTCACCGGCGCCGTCGACCCGAAGAAAATGCAGGCGCAGCTGCTCGACTCGATGGACCTCGAGCGCGAGCGGGGGATCACGATCAAGGCGCAGGCGGTGCGGGTCGAGTACACCGCTCGGAGCGGCGAGACCTACCACCTGCACCTGATCGACACCCCGGGTCACGTCGACTTCTCCTACGAGGTCTCGCGCAGCCTCGCCGCCTGCGAGGGGGCGCTCCTCGTCGTCGACGCCGCCCAGGGCGTCGAGGCCCAGACCGTCGCCAACACCTACCTGGCGATCGAGAACGGGCTGGAGCTGATCCCCGTGATCAACAAGGTCGACCTGCCCGGGGCCGAGCCCGAGCGCGTCGCCGCCGAGATCGCCGACCTGCTCGGCGGCGACCCCGAGGAAGCGCTGCCGATCTCGGCCAAGACCGGGGAGGGGGTGCTCGAGGTGCTGGAGGCGATCGTCGAGCGGGTCCCGCCGCCCAAGGGAGAGCCCGAGGCGCCGACCCGGGCGCTCATCTTCGACTCGGAGTTCGACCAGTACCGCGGCGTGATCGCCTACGTGCGGATGGTCGACGGCTCGTTCAAGAAGAACGAGCGGATCCTCGCGATGCAGAACGGGACCGAAGCCGACATCGACGACATCGGCTTCTTCCGCCCGGCGATGACCGCCGTCAAGGGGATGGACGCCGGCGACGTCGGCTACCTGATCACCGGGATCAAGGACGTGACCAAGCTGCGGGTCGGCGACACCCTGACCACGCAGGCCGACCCCGCCTCCGAGCCCCTCGAGGGCTACCGCGAGGTGCGGCCGATGGTCTTCTGCGGCCTCTTCCCGATCGACACCGATCGCTACGAAGACCTGCGCGACGCGCTCGAGAAGCTGGCCCTCAACGACGCCGCGCTCTCCTGGGAGCCGGAGACCTCGGAGGCGCTCGGGTTCGGGTTCCGCTGCGGGTTCCTCGGGTTGCTCCACATGGAGATCGTGCGCGAGCGGCTGGAGCGCGAGTACGACCTCGACCTCCTGGCGACGACCCCGAACGTGCGCTACGAGGTCAACCTGACCAACGGCGAGCACGTCGAGGTGCACAGCCCCACCGAGCTGCCCGATCCCGGCACGATCGAGACGATCGAAGAGCCCTACATCCGCGCCACGATCATCTGCCCGAAAGAGCAGGTCGGCGCCGTGATGGAGCTCTGCCAGCAGCGCCGCGGCACCCACGTCGACATGCACTACCTGAGCCCGCAGCGGGTGCAGATCCGCTACGACCTGCCGCTGGCCGAAATCGTCCTCGACTTCTTCGACCTCCTCAAGTCCTCTACCCGCGGCTACGCCTCGCTCGACTACGAGCCGATCGGCAACCGCGTCTCCGACCTGGTCAAAGTCGACATCCTGCTCGCCGGCGACAAGGTCGACGCGCTCTCGATCATCGTCTTCCGCGATTTCGCCTACGAGCAGGGCAAGCGCCTGGTCGGGCGTCTGCGCAAGACGATTCCGCGGCAGCTCTTCGACGTCCCGGTGCAGGCGGCGGTCGGCTCCAACATCCTCGCTCGCGAGACCGTCAAGGCGCTGCGCAAGGACGTCACCGCGAAGCTCTACGGCGGCGACGTGACCCGCAAGCAGAAGCTGCTGAAGAAGCAGAAAGCGGGCAAGAAGCGGATGAAGTCGGTCGGTCGTGTGGAAGTGCCGCAGGAGGCCTTTCTCGCGGTGCTGGAGATCGACGAGTAGGGGAAAGGCGCCTGGCTGCCTGGCCAGTTAGAGTGCCCGCCCATGCCGATCAAGACCGATGCCGTAGGTAAGGAATGGCCCGGGGTCACCTACCAGGTGGGCCGGGAGAAGATCAAGGAGTACGCGACCGCGCTGGGGCTCGACAACCCCGTCCACTCCGACGTCGAGGCGGCCCGCGCCGCCGGTTTCCGCGACGTGGTGGCGCCGCCGATGTTCGCGGTCGTCTACAGCAGCCCCGCGATGGCGCCGGCGATCCTCGACCCTGAGGTCGAGCTCAACTTCGCCGCGATGGTCCACGGCGGCCAGGCCTTCGAGTGGGACGAGCCGGCCTGCTCGGGCGACGAGATCACGACCAGCGCGAAGTGCCTCTCGATCGAGGAGAAGGACGGCAAAGGCTTCTACGTGTTCGAGTCCAACTCCGTCAATCAGGACGGCGCGCAGGTCGCGCGCGGTACCTGGACGCTGATCGTGAGGGGTGTCTGAGATGGCCGATCTGAACGTCGGGGACCAGATCCCGGAGCTGCGGGTCACCCCGGACAAGTACCTGCCGCACCGCTACGCGGGTGCCTCCGGCGACTTCAACCCGATCCACATCGACGACGAGTTCGCGAAAATGGTCGGGCTGCCGCGCAACATCCTCCACGGCCTCTACTCGATGGGCCTGGTCGCGAAAGCGAACGCGGCGCTCGCCGACGGCGATCCCCGCGCGCTGAAGCGCCTCTCGGTGCAGATGCGCGGGATGGGCATGCCCGAGCAGGAGATCCTCGTCACCGGCACGGTCAAATCGGCCGAGGGCGACCGCGTCGTCGTCGACACCGTCGCCGCCCAGGGCGAGACGGCGATCATCAAGAACGCCGAGGCCGAAGTCCAGCTCTGAGAGCCCGACCCGGTGCTCCTCCTAGACTTCGGAGCATGCTTTCCGAGCGACAGGAGCTGATCCTGCGGTTGGTGGTCGACGCCTACCTGGCGTCGGCCAAGCCGGTCGCGTCGAAGGAGCTGGCCGGGCTGCCCGAGGTCGAGTGGGGCCCGTCGACGGTGCGGGCCGAGCTGGCGGCGCTCGAGGCCGCCGGCCTGCTCACCCACCCGCACACCTCCGCCGGCCGGGTCCCCACCGACACCGGCTACCGGCTCTACGTCAACCGCCTGATCGAGTCCGGGGCGCCCGCCGAGAGCGGGGTGGGGCTGGAGCTCTCGCGGCTGCGACGCGAGGTCGACGAGGCGATGCGCGAGACGACCGCGGCGCTGGCCCAGGTCACCGACCTGGTCGCGATGGCGACGGCGCCGCCGCTGGCCAGCGCGACGATCCACCGGGTCGAGGTCCTGCGCCTGCAACCGAACAAGGTGGTGGTGATCGCGATCGCCTCGACCGGCGACGTCGGCAGGCGCGTCTTCGAGTTCGACGAGCCGGTCGACCCCGGCCTGGTCGCCTGGGCGTCGAGCTACCTGAACGAGTCCCTGGCGGGGCTCGGCGTCGGCTCGCGGATGATCGCCGGGCGCCTCGCCGATCCCGAGCTGGAGCGGGTCGAGGCCGAGTTCGTCGCCACCCTCGGCTCCGCCTTCACGGAGCTGGAGCGGGAGACCGGCGCCTCCCTCTACATGGACGGGACCTCGCGCCTGCTCTCCGAAGCGCACCTCGCCGACCTGCCGCCCGCCGACGAGCTGATGACCGCGCTCGAACAGCGCGCCGGCGTGCTGCAGATGCTGCGCTCATCGCTCGAGGAGCGCTCGGTCTTCCTCTGGATCGGGGAGGAGAACCCGCGCCCGGAGCTGCGCTCGGTCTCCGTCGTCGGCGCCAACTACGGCCTCGGCCACCGCAACCTCGGCTCGGTCGGCGTGGTCGGGCCGCTGCGGATGGACTACGCGACCGCGATCGCCTCGGTGCGCGGGGCCGCCCGTGAGCTCTCGCGCTACTTCGAGACCGTCTACGACAACTAGCCGATGCCACGCGACTACTACGAGGTCCTCGGGGTCGCCCGGGACGCGAACGAGACCGAGATCAAGAAGGCGTTCCGGGGGTTGGCGCGCGAACTGCACCCCGACGTCAACGACCACGATCCCGAGGCGGAGGAGAAGTTCAAAGCCGCGGCCGAGGCCTACGAGGTCCTCTCCGACGCGGAGCGCCGCCGCACCTACGACGCCTACGGCCACGAGGGCCTGCGCTCGGGCGGCTTCGACCCGCGCAGCGCCTCCTTCGGGTCGATCGACGACATCTTCCAGGCCTTCTTCGGCGGCGAGGCCTTCGGCTTCGGCGGCGGCGGGCCGGCGGCGGGAGGGGACATCCTGGTCGGGACCGAGATCGAGCTCGCCGACGTGGTCGAGGGCGTGCGGCGCGAGGTCTCCTACGACGCCGTCGGCGCCTGCGAGCACTGTCACGGCAACGGCGCCGAGCCGGGGACGCCGATCACGACCTGCGATCGCTGCGGGGGCGCCGGCCAGCTGCGCCAGATGACGCGGACGCCGTTCGGCCAGATGGTCAGGGCGGTCGCCTGCGACGCTTGCGGCGGGGCCGGGAAAATTGCCGAGACCCCGTGTGCCGAGTGCAGCGGCGCCGGCCGCACCCGCGGCAGGAAGACCCAGGCTGTCGAGGTCCCCGCCGGGATCGAGAGCGGCCAGCGGTTGCGGGTCACCGGCGCCGGCCACGCCGGCGAACCCGGGGCCCCGCCCGGCGACCTCTACGTCGAGGTCACGGTGGCCGAGGACGAGCGTTTCCAGCGCCAGGGCACCGACCTGGTCAGCGTCGTCCCGGTCCCCGCGACCGAGGCGATGCTCGGCATCACGGTCACCGTCCCGACCCTCGACGGCGAGCGTGAGATCGAGCTCGACCCCGGCGTCCAGCCCGGGCACGAGGAGGTCCTGCGCGGCGCCGGGCTGCCCCAGCTCGGCGGCCGGCGCCGGGGCAGTCAGCGGGTGATCGTCGAGGTGATCGTTCCCACCAACCTCAGCGAGGAGCAGCGCGGGCTGGCCGAGCGCCTCGACGAGTCGCTGGAGCCGGACAACCTCGGCCCCCGCCACGGCGAAGGCCTGTTCAGCCGCGTGCGCCGGGCCTTCGGGTGATCCGCCTCGCGGTGCGCTGCTCCCCGGAGCTGGCGGACCTCGTCCTCGCCGAGCTGACCGTCCTCGCTCCCAACGGGGTCGAGGAGGAGCGGGGGCAGGGCTACGTCGAGTACGCGATCTACGGCGGCGAGGGTGAGCTGCCGGAGCTCGGAGAGATCGACGCCGCCGTCGGCAACGGCCGCATCGAGGTCAGCGCCACCGAGGTCCCCGACGACTGGGCCGACCGCTGGCGCGACTTCCACAAGCCGCTTCTGGTCGGAGACCGTCTCTGGCTCCGTCCCTCCTGGGAGGAGCCGCGCGCCGGCACGATCGACCTCGTCGTCGACCCCGGACAGGCCTTCGGCACCGGCGCCCACCCGACGACGAGACTCTGCCTGGAGTACCTCCTGGAGCTGGAGGCGGCGGGAGAGGCAACCGGCCCGCTGACCGACCTGGGAACCGGCTCCGGAGTCCTAGCCATAGCGGCAGCAAAGCTCGGCTGGGACCCGGTGAGCGGCTACGACCACGAGCAGCCCGCCCTAGAGGCGGCAGCTGCCAACGCTTCCGCCAACGGCGTCGAACTTCATCTCCAGCGCCTGAACCTCCGCGAACAGCTCCCAGACCTCGCCCGAACCGTCGTCGCCAACATGACCGCCCCCGTCCTGCAAGCCGTGGCCGCCCAGCTACCGAACGACAATGGGGGTCCGGGCAAG
>DASUQC010000039.1:0-7989 GCA_036280745.1 Solirubrobacterales bacterium | reverse complement strand
CCCCGCGGCGCTTGCGTGCTTCCTTGAGCAGCTGTCCGGGCCTCGAGCCTTCCACCGGTCGAGTATATCGCTTATATGCGATTATCGCAAATAAGCTATAGCTAAGCCAGGCGCTGCTTCAGCGCCTCGAGCTGCTGCTTGACCTGAGGCGGAAGCTTGTCGCCGAACTTGGCGAGGTGCTCCTTGACCTGGGGCAGCTGCGCCTTGACCAGCTCGGTGTCGACGCTGAGCAGCGCCTGCATCGCCTCGGCGGTGACGTTGAGCCCCTCGGTGTCGATCGCGCCCTCGGTCGGCAGCAGGCCGATCGGGGTCTCGACGGCGTCGGCCTTGCCCTCGCAGCGGCGGAAGACCCACTCGAGCACGCGGCTGTTCTCGCCGTAGCCCGGCCAGAGGAACTTGCCGTCCTCGTCTTTGCGGAACCAGTTGACGTAGAAGACGCGCGGCAGCTCGGCCCCCTCGCGCTCGCCGACCTTCAGCCAGTGGGCGAAGTAGTCGGCCATGTTGTAGCCGCAGAAGGGCAGCATCGCCATCGGGTCGAAGCGCAGCTGGCCGACGGCGCCGGCCGCAGCAGCGGTCGTCTCCGAAGACATCGTCGCCCCCATGAAGACCGCGTGCTCCCAGTCGAAAGCCTCATGGACGAGCGGAACGACGGTGGCGCGGCGGCCACCGAAGAGGAAGGCGTCGATCGGCACGCCGGCCGGGTCCTCCCACTCGGGTGCGATCGAGGGGCACTGCGAGGCCGGCGTCGTGAAGCGCGCGTTCGGGTGGGCGGCGGGCTTCTCGGAGTCCGGCGTCCAGTCGTTGCCGTGCCAGTCGACCACGTGGTCCGGCGGCGCCCCGGTCATCCCCTCCCACCAGATGTCGCCGTCGTCGGTCTTGGCGCAGTTGGTGAAGATCGAGTTGCGCTCGATCGTGTCCATCGCGTTCGGGTTGGTCTGGTGCGACGTGTTCGGGGCGACTCCGAAGAAGCCGGCCTCGGGGTTGACCGCGTAGAGGCGGCCGTCCTCGCCGAACTTCATCCAGGCGATGTCGTCGCCGACCGTCTCGACCTTCCAGTCGGGCAGGGTCGGGACCAGCATCGCCAGGTTGGTCTTGCCGCAGGCCGAGGGGAAGGCGCCGGTGATGTATTTGACCGTGCCCTCGGGCGAGGTCAGTTTGAGGATCAGCATGTGCTCGGCCAGCCAGCCCTCGTCGCGGGCCATCGCCGAGGCGATCCGCAGCGCGAAGCACTTCTTGCCGAGCAGGGCGTTGCCGCCGTAACCCGAGCCGAAGGACCAGATTTCGCGGCTCTCCGGGTAGTGGACGATGTACTTGTTGTCCTCGTTGCAGGGCCAGGAGACGTCTTCGACGCCCTCGGCCAGCGGCATCCCGACCGAGTGCACGCAGGGGACGAACTCGCCGTCGGAGCCGAGCACGTCGAGTGCCGGCTTGCCCATCCGGGTCATGATCCGCATGTTGGTCGCGACGTAGGCCGAGTCGGTCAGCTGCACGCCGATTTCGGAGATGTCGGAGCCGAGCGGGCCCATCGAGAACGGCACCACGTACATCGTGCGGCCGGCCATACAGCCCTTGAAGAGGCCGTTGAGCGTGTCCCGCATCTCGGCCGGGTCGCGCCAGTTGTTGGTCGGGCCGGCGTCCTCCTCGCGCTCGGAGCAGATGAAGGTGCGGTCTTCGACCCGGGCGACGTCGGCGGGATCGGAGAGGGCGAGGTAGCTGTTCGGGCGCTTCGCGTCGGAGAGCCGCTCGAAGGTGCCGGCGTCAATCAGGACCTGCGCGAGGCGGTCGTACTCCTCGGCGGAGCCGTCGCACCAGTAGACGGAATCGGGCTGCGTCAGGGCCGCGATCTCGTCGACCCAGGTGCGCAGCCTGGCGTGGGTGGTCAGCTCGGAAGCCGTGGTCAAGTCGCTCATTCGCCTCTCTCTAGTCGTTGAGTTTGAAGCCGACCACGTCCAGGTCGGCGTCCTCGTTGCGGATCTTCAGCGTGATCGTTGCCTGCTTGCCATCGGGATACTCGATCGCGCAGGTGAAGGTCGAGCCGGGATCGACCTCGGGTTCGGGGCACTCGACCGAACTGACCTTTTCGTCGCGCGATTTTTCGACGTCGGCCTTAATCGTATCCTCGATCTTGGTGTCGTCGATCACCGTGTCCCCGCAGCCCACGACGACAAGCGTCGCCGCAGCCAGCGCGAGAAGGGCGATACAGAGCGCGAGAAAGCGCTTCTTTCCCCGGGGGACAGGGCTCACGGCCGGGAAGTATCCCAGCCTTTGACGACGGCTCGGACGAAAGTCCCGTCCGCGCTCCATTTGGAATAGGGTTCCGCGCCGCTGATGCGCTTCTACGAGTTCGAGGCACGCAAGATCGTCGAGCTGGCCGGGGTCCCGGTCACCAGGTACGGCTTCTGCAAAACGGCCGAGGAGGCCCGCGCCGCCGCCGAGGAGATCGGCGGCCCGGTCGTGATCAAGTCGCAGGTGCTCTCGGGCGGGCGGATGAAGGCCGGCGGCGTCAAGTTCGCCGACACCCCGGAGGAGGCCGCACAGCACGCCGAGGAGATCCTCAAGCTCGAAATCAACGGCCACATGCCGCGCGGCGTCCTCGTCGACCCCAAAGCCGAGGTCAAGCAGGAGTACTACGCCGGCGTCGTCTGGGACGGGACCGCGAAGAAACCGCTGATGCTGTTCAGCGACATGGGCGGGATCGACATCGAGGAGGTCGCCGAGAAGCACCCCGACCACGTCGGCAAGGGCCACGTCTCCAACCTCTTCCCGATCCCCGACTTCGAGGCGAAGCAGGTCGTCGCCGCGACCGGGGTGACCGGCTCGCAGCTGAACCGCGCCACGCCGGTGCTGGCCCGCCTCGCCCGCCTCTTCCGCGACAACGACATGACGCTGGCCGAGATCAACCCGCTGGCCGAGCTCACCGACGGCAGCTTCGTCGCCCTCGACGCCCACATGGAGATGGAGAACGAGGCGGTCGGGCGCCAGAAAGCCCTGCTGCGCAAGCACCTGGAGATCGCCGAGGACGACACCCGCGAGACCTACGAGCCCTCCGACTTCGAGCGCAACGTCGCCGCGATCGACGCCGCCGACCACCGCGGCGTGATCCAGGGCAAGGACCACGGCTTCACCGGCAACCTCGGCCTCGTGATCGGCGCCGGCGGTGGCTCGCTGACCCTGACCGACGCGGTCCGCAACCAGGGCGGCCAGCCGGCCAACTACTCGGAGATCGGCGGCAACCCGTCGGTCGCCAAGGCCTGCGGCCTGGCCAAGGAGGTGCTCGAAAAGGACGGCGTCGAGAAAATCGCGGTGATGATGTCGATCGTCTCCAACACCCGCGTCGACATCGTCGCCCGCGGCGTCATCAAGGCCTGCCTCGAGCTCGGCAAGGACCCGGGCGAGACGATCGCGATCTTCCGCATCCCCGGCGCCTGGGAGGACGAGGGCTTCAAGATCCTCGAGCGCTACGGGGTCGAGTACTGCGACCGCTCGGTCTCGATGTGGGAGGCCGCCGGCCGCGCCGTCGCCAAGATCCAGGGGGCGCCCGCATGAGCATCCTGCTGAACCGCGACACCACCTTCATCGTGCAGGGGATCACCGGCCGCGAGGCGGTCAACCTGACCCGCGAGTGCCTCGACTACGGCTCCAAGATCGTCGGCGGCGTCACCCCCGGCCGCAAGGGTCGCGAGGTCCACGGCGTGCCGGTCTTCGACACCGTCGCCCAGGCGGTCGAGCACCACGGCGGCCCGATCGACGGTTCCGTCGTCACCGTCCCCCCCGCCTTCACCAAGGACGCCGTGCTCGAGGCGATCCTCAACGGGATCAAGCTGATCGTCGTCGTCACCGAGCGCATCCCGCGCGGCGACGTCGCCCAGATGGTCGAGCTCGCCAACATGAACGGCGCCCGGATCATCGGCCCCAACTGCCTCGGCCTGATCGTCCCCGACGTCTGCAAGATGGGTGGGATCGGCGGCCCGGCCAAAGACGCGGCCAAGGCCTACCAGCCCGGCCCGGTCGGGGTGATGAGCCGTTCCGGCGGGATGACCACTGAGATCTCCTCCTCGCTGACCCAGGCCGGCCTCGGCGTCTCCACCGCCGTCTCGATCGGCGGCGACGCGATCATCGGCTCCACCTACGCCGAGCTGATGCCCTACTTCGAGGCCGACGAGGAGACGAAGGCGATCGTGATCTACACCGAGCCCGGCGGCCGCATGGAGGCGCAGCTCTCCGAGTGGGTCAAGGAGAACAACTCGCGCCTGCCGATCGTCGCCTTCATGGCCGGGAAATTCATGGACGACGAGGAGATGAAGGGGATGAGCTTCGGCCACGCGGGCACGATCGTCGAGGGCAAAGAGGACACGGCGACCGAGAAGATCGCCCGCCTCGAAGCGGCCGGCATCCGGGTAGTCGAGCGGATCGACCAGATCCCCGACGCGGTCAAGGAGAAGCTGGGGGTGGCAGCCTGATGGCGGAGGCGCTGAACAAGGTCTTCATCGACGTCGAGGTCGAGGACTCGGTCGCCGGCGACGCCGCGATCGCCGCCAAGCTCGAGGAAGTCTGCCCCGTCGACATCTTCAAGGACGCCGGCGGCAGGGTCGAGATCGTCGAGGAGAACCTCGACGAGTGCGTCCTCTGCAAGCTCTGCATCGAAGCCGCCCCAGCCGGGACCGTCCACGTCAAGAAGCTCTACGACGGCACCGAGCTGAGCTAGTCAGCGCCCGGCCCATCCCGAAATCACGAAGACCCGCCGAAGCGGGTCTTTTTCGTGCGGGGGAGCTACCCCCGGAGCGACTGATACTCGTAAAGCGAGACTAACTCCCCAACATGTCCTCCGTCAACGGGGGAGAGCTTTGCCCCGCTCTCGACTTAGGTGAACGGAGGATGAAGCGGCGAGGCGCCGCGAGCGATTGATACTCGTGAGTCCGGAGTAGCCCTCCGGATGGGGTTCGAGTCCCCCGTCCTCCGCACGATTTGCTGTCGGGCCCAGGCAATGCGGCGAGGCCGCCAAGATCATGCGGCCGGTGGTAGCCCCACCCGGTCGACCGCGCCCGGCCCGGCAGCTTCCACTTCCGCGCGAAGGCGATCGGGCAGCACGACCCAGCTGCGCAAGCGAGGCAAAAGGCCACGGTCGCCCTCGATCTCGACCCGTTCCTCCGCCTCGCCGCCGAGCACGATCGCGCCGATCACGTCCGGAGCGGTGCCGCTGAGGACGAGGGCGGCCTCTGTCTCGCCCCGGCCGGCGCTGCTCTCGCCGCCGCCGATCCGCAGCCAGGTCGAGTGCCCTTCGCTGTGCAGCTGCAGGACGATCGTCTCGGCGCCCTCGGGCGGCTCGAGGATCACCCGCAGCGGGTTGGCGAGCGAGGTCGTGACCAGTCCCGGCAGATCCTCGAGCCGGTAGAAGTGAAGCCCCCAGCGGCCGAGATCGAGCACCGTGCCCTCCAGCTCGTACCCGACGTCGGTCAGCTCGTAGACGGTCCCCGAGGCCGGTGCCTCCAGCTCGCGGCGGCGGACGACGCCGTCCTCCTCGAGGTCGCGGAGGCGGCGGGTGAGGACGTCGGTCGGCGCTCCGCCGACGGTGCGTGCGAGTTCGGAGAAGCGCAACGGGCCGAGCAACAGCTCGCGCACGATCAGCATCGACCAGCGCTCACCGACCCGGTCCAGGGCGGTGGCGACGCTGCAGGCCTGGTCATACCTCCTCCGCGGCATTCCCTGAGTGTAGCTTAACTTTGATTTTCAAACTAGTCGCTTTGCTTTCTGGTACAGTCGCGCCATGGACCGGATCGCGGACCTCACCTGGAAGCACCCGAAGCTCGTCCTCCTCGCGGTCGGAGCGTTCGTCCTCCTCTCCCTCGCAGTCGGGCGCGACGTCGAGAGCCATCTCAAGGCCGCCGGCTTCACCGACAGCGCCTCGGAGAGCGAGCGCGCAGGGGCGCTCCTGCGCGGCTCGCTCGGCTACGACCCGAACCCGGGCCTGGTCGTCGTCGCCCGCTCGCCAGAGGGGGGCAGGCTCGACGTCTCCTCTCCCGCCGTGCGGCAGGAGGTGGCCCGCCTCAGCAAGGAGATCTCCCAGGTCGAGTACATCGGCCGGGTCGCCAACCCGCTGCGGGAACGCCGGGCGACGACGCTCCTCGCCCGCGACGGCGAGTCGCTGGTGCTTCCGGTCTACCTCTCCACCGACGACATCCAGGACGCCGGCGGGATCGCCGCCGAAAACGTGAAGCCGATCCTCGCCGAGAGCTCGCTCGACGTCGCCCTCGGCGGCTACGCGGCCGGGTTCGACGAGACCAACGACCAGACCCGCGAGGACCTGACCAAGGCCGAGCTGATCGCCTTCCCGATCCTGGCGCTGCTGCTGCTGTTCGTCTTCCGCGGGGTGGTCGCGGCCGCGATCCCGCTGCTGCTCGGCGTGATCTCGATCGTCGGCACGCTTTTGGTCCTGCGGGTGATGGCGAGCTTCACCGACACCTCGCTGTTCGCGCTCAACATCGCCACCGGGCTCAGCCTCGGCCTCGCGGTCGACTACGCCCTCTTACTGGTCTCGCGATATCGCGAGGAGATCGGGCGCGGCGGCGCCCGGGAGGCGCACCGCCGCACCGTGCAGACGGCCGGGCGCACCGCGGTCTTCTCCGGGCTCACCGTCGCCGCGGCGATGGCGGCGCTGATCGTGATGCCGCAGCGTTTCCTCTACTCGATGGCGGTCGCCGGCACCGCCGTGGCCCTGCTCTCGGCGCTGATGGCGATCCTCGTCGTCCCCTCCCTGCTCGCCCTGCTCGGCCCGCGCATCGACGCCCTCTCGATCCGGCGCGGGCCCGCCGTCTCCGACGCCTCCGACGGCTGGTACCGGCTGGCCCGCGGCGTCATGCGGCGCCCGGTCGCGGTCGCGCTGGCCAGCTCCGCCCTGCTGCTCGCCGCCGCGGCGCCGCTGCTCTGGACGACGCTGACCGGCCCCAGCGCCGAAGCGGTGCCGCCGGGACAGCCCTCCTACGACGCCTACCGCTACCTCGAGGCGCACTACCCGCGCGACGTCACCGAGGCGGTCACCGTAACCGTCGACGGCGCCGCCAGCCCCGAACAGCTGGCCGCCTTCCAGCGCCGCATCGCCGCGGTCGACGGCGTCGTCCGCGGCACCCCGTTCGCGAGCGCCGGCGAGGACGTCTCCTATGCGAACTTTGCGCTGGCCGGCCCCGCCCTCAACGGCGACTCCCAGGACTCCGTGCGCGAGATCCGCGGCCTGAGCCCGCCCGGCGGCAACGTGCTGGTCTCCGGCAACACCGCCGGCTTCATCGACCAGAAGCAGAGCCTCGTCGACCACGCGCCGCTGGTCGTGGCGATCGTCGCCATCACCACCCTGGTCCTGCTCTTCCTCCTCACCGGCTCGATCCTGCTGCCGCTGAAGACGCTGCTGATGAACTCGCTGACCCTGGGCGCCACGCTCGGCATCCTCGTCCTCGCCTTCCAGGCGGGCTGGCTGAATGCGCCCCTCGACTACACCGGGCCCGCGGCGATCGAGGTGACCAGCCTCGTCTTCCTCTTCGCCGTCATCTTCGGGCTCGCCACCGATTACGCGGTGCTGGTGATGGCGCGGATCAAAGAGCGCTACGACGCCGGCGACAGCAACGAGGAGGCGGTCGCGGTCGGCATCGGCCGCACCGGCCGCGTGATCACCGCCGCCGCCCTGGCGATCGCCGTCGTCTTCCTCGCCTTCGGCGTCAGCTCCGTCTTCTTCGTCAAGCAGATCGCGATCGGGATGGCGGTCGGGGTGATGATCGACGCGACGATCGTCCGCGCCCTCCTCGTCCCCTCCCTGATGCGCCTGCTCGGCGACTGGAACTGGTGGGCCCCGGCGCCCCTGCGCCGCCTCCAGGTCCGCTTCGGCTTCTCCGAGGCCTGACTTCTCCCAAAGCCAAGGCCCAGCCGGCCGGGACGCGTCTTGAGCGAGGCGCGTATCCCGGCCTGCGCCCCATTTGACAGAGTCCTGCCATTATCCAGCCGCCC
>DASUQC010000038.1:0-84613 GCA_036280745.1 Solirubrobacterales bacterium | reverse complement strand
ATTGCATTTCCGCCGCTTCGCGACATTCCCGCGGAGGGGTACCGCCACCCTCCCAACGAGCGCTCACCGGGTTCGGAACAGTGCACCGGGCCGTTGCCCCGCTGCAGGAGCTTCAGCTTGCGATACCGCGGCGTCCTGAGTGCTGAGTGCCGTCGTCCTACAGCCGAGTGTCGAGGGAGGGATCCGGTTGTGCTCTGGGCGAATGTCGCCGAAGGCGGCGATATGCAATCCGATCCCTGCCCGCCATAGGCGGGCAGCAACATCGGGAGAAGCCCCGAAGGGGCGCGACTGAATTCGCCCAGAGCACAACCGGATCCCTCTCGGGCAGCCCTCTAAGCTGCCCGGACATGTTCGACCAGCTCTCAGAGCGCCTCCAGGGGACCCTGTCCGATGTCCGCTCGCGCGGCAAGCTGACCGAGTCCGACGTCGACGCGGCGATGCGCGAGATCCGCCTCGCCCTGCTCGAGGCCGACGTCAACTTCAAAGTCGTCAAAACCTTCACGAAGACGCTGAAGGAGCGCTGCCTCGGCTCCGACGTGCTGGAGAGCCTCGATCCCGGCCAGCAGGTGGTGAAGATCGTCAACGAGGAGCTGGCCGGGCTGATGGGCGGCAGCGGCCGCGAGCTGGCGATGGCCCCGAGCGGCCCGACCGTGATCCTGATGGCCGGCCTGCAGGGCTCCGGCAAGACCACCGCCTGCGCCAAGCTGGCCCAGTTCTTCGCCAAGGAAGGCAAGGACGTAGCCCTCGCCGCCTGCGACGTCTACCGCCCCGCCGCCGTCGACCAGCTGGTCACCGTCGGCAAGCGGGCGGGCGCGCAGGTCTACCAGCAGGGGACCGACGCCGACCCGGTCGAGATCGCCGCCTGGGCGCTCGACAAGGCCCGCGAAGAGCGCCGCGACGTGCTGATCGTCGACACCGCCGGCCGGCTTCACATCGACGAGGACCTGATGGGGGAGCTCTCGCGGATCCGCAAGAAGACGAAGCCGCACGACGTGCTCCTGGTGGTCGACGCGATGACCGGCCAGGACGCGGTCGGCGTCGCCGAATCGTTCGCCGAGGTGGCCGAGTTCGACGGCGTGGTGATGACCAAGCTCGACGGCGACGCCCGCGGCGGCGCCGCGCTCTCGGTCAAAGCCGTGACCGGCAAGCCGATCCTCTTCGCCTCGACCGGCGAGAAGCTCGAGGACTTCGACAAGTTCCACCCCGACCGCATGGCCCAGCGCATCCTCGGCATGGGCGATGTGCTCAGCCTGATCGAGAAAGCCGAGCAGCAGGTCGACGAGAAGCAGGCCGAGGACCTGCAGCGCAAACTCGAAAAGGACCAGTTCACGCTCGAGGACTTCCTCACCCAGATGCGCCAGGTGCGGAAGATGGGCCCGCTCAGCGGCCTGCTCGGGATGATCCCGGGGATGGGGGCGATGAAGCAGTTGAAGGACGCCGACATCGACGAAGGCGAGCTGGACCGGGTCGAGGCGATCATCCTCTCGATGACCCCGGCCGAGCGGGCCAACCCGGACCTGATCAACGGCTCCCGCCGCAAACGGATCGCCAACGGCTCGGGGACGAAAGTGCAGCAGGTCAAGCAGCTGATCAAGCAGTTCGACCAGATGCGCAAGATGATGCGCTCGATGGTCGGGGGGAAGATGCCCGACATGCAGCAGCTGGCGCAGATGAGCGGCGGCGCGCCGCGCCCCAAGATCCGCCGCCGCTAGCGGCGGCCGGGCCGACTCCTGTAACCTGCGCCGGCCTATGGCAGTCAGAATCAGACTTAGACGAGTGGGTTCGAACAAGAACCCGATCTGGCGGATCGTCGTCGCCGACAAACGCTCGCCGCGCGACGGGCGCACGATCGAGACGATCGGGCGCTACAACCCGCAGACCGACCCCTCGCTGATCGAGATCGACGAGGAGCGGGCGCGCCACTGGATCGAGCACGGCGCCCAGCCCTCGGAGACGGTCGCCGGGCTGCTGCGCACCAAGGGCATCGCCGCCTCCGGCAGCTAGGCGGACGCGGCGTGACCGAGCTGATCGAGTTCCTCGTCCGGGCCCTGGTCGAGGACCCCGAGGCCGTGGTCGTCGAGGAGCTCGAAGAGGACGGCGACCTGGTCTACGAGGTGACCGTCGCCGACGGGGACCTCGGCCGCGTGATCGGCAAAAACGGCAGGGTCGCCAACGCGATCCGCACCATCGCCAAGGCGGCCGCCGTCCGCATCGATCGCCGCGTGATCGTCGACATCCTCGACTGACCCGGTGAAGCTGGACATCTTCACGCTGTTCCCCGAGGCGTTCGAGTGGTTCCGCCACCAGCGCTCGGTCCAGAACGCGGTCCTGCAGGGGAACGAACTGCGCTTCTTCAACTACCGCGACACCACGCCGCTGAACGCGGGGCAGGTAGACGACTCGCCCTACGGGGGCGGGGCGGGGATGGTGCTGCGGGTCGACGTGGTCGACGCGGCGCTGCAGGCCGCCTACGGCGAGACGGAGAAGCCGCGGACCGTGCTGCTCTCGCCGACCGGCCGCCTGCTCGACGACGAGATCGCCGACGAGCTGACGCAGGAGCCGCACGTGGCGCTGCTCTGCGGGCGCTATGAGGGCTTCGACGACCGCATCCACCAGCACCTCGCCGACGACGAGCTCTCGATCGGCCGCTACGTCCTGGCCGGGGGCGAGCTGCCGGCGATGGTGGTCGCCGACGTGCTGATGCGCAAGCTGCCGGGCGCGCTCGGGCACGAGCACAGCGCTGTCGAGGAGTCCTTCAGCCAGACCCTGGAGGGCATGCCCGAGTACCCGCACTTCACCCGTCCGCCGACCCACCGCGGCTGGGAGGTGCCGGAGATCCTGCTCTCCGGGGACCACGAGAAGGTGCGCCGGTGGCGGCTGGAGCAGAGCCGTTTGCGGGCCGAGCAGTTCGAGTCGGACGCCGAGTAGCTACCATTCCGCCACCGCGCGGTTCCCCGCACCGGGGCCCGGCGGTTTTTTCTCGCGATGAGCTCCGTAATCGACAGCATCGAGCGTGACCAGCTGAGGAAGGGCTTGCCCTCCTTCGCGCCCGGCGACCGTGTCCGCGTCCACTTCCAGGTCATCGAGGGCAGTCGCAAACGGACCCAGGTCTTCGAGGGCGTAGTGCTGCGGCGCCAGGGCTCGGGCGTGCGCGAGACCTTCACCGTGCGCAAGCAGTCGTTCGGGGTCGGGGTCGAGCGGACCTTCCCCCTGCACTCGCCGAAGATCGAGAAACTCGAGGTGGCGGCGCGCGGGGACGTGCGCCGGGCCAAGCTCTACTACCTGCGGGGCCGGATCGGCAAGGCCGCCCGCGTCGCCGAGCGGCGCTGGGGCATCGACGAGGAGATGGTCTCCGCGCCGGCCGCGGCCGAGGCGGTAGACGCCGAGGGCGTGACCCAGGAGGAGGCCGAGGCGGTCGAAGTGCCGCCGCAGGCCGAGGGCGACGCGCCCGCCGAGGGCGACGCCGCCGAGGGTGATGCGCCGCAGGCCGAGGCTGAGACCGAGGCCCCGGAGGCCGAGGCGGCGCCTGAGGCCGAGCCGAGCGAGCCGGAGGCCGACGAGGCCCCTGTGGCGGAGGCTGAGGCTCCCGCTGCGGAGGAGCCCGCGGCGGAGGCAGAGACTGAGACTGAGGCAGCGGCGGACACGGACGCAGAGGCGCCCGCGGCCGGGGAGACCGAGGACAGCGCAGCGTCGGAGGATGCCGAGGACGAGGCGTCGGAGAAATCCGGCGACTCCGACGAGGACCAAGCCTGAAACCGCTGATCCCGAAGCCAAAGGGGACGGCGGGCGGGCTGGTCGAGTTGGTCGTCATCGTGGCGCTTGCCCTGGGGCTGGCGCTGGCGATCCAGGCCTGGCTGGTCAAGCCGTACCAGATCCCCTCCGAATCGATGGAGCCGACCCTCGACGTCGGCCAGCGGGTTCTGGTCAACCGGTTCATGTACCACTTCACCGACCCGTCGATCGGCGACATCGTCGTCTTCCACCCGCCGGCCGGGGCCGACGGGGAAAGCCCCGAACAATGCGGCGTCCGGCCCGATCCCGGGGAAGCCTGCCCGGAGGCGACCCCGGAGCGCTCGGACCAGAACTTCATCAAGCGGATCGTCGCCGGGCCCGGCGACCGGCTCTCGATCAGAGAAGGCCACCCGGTGCTGAACGGCAAGGAGAAGACGAACGAGTCCTACATCAACCCCTGCTCTCCGGGCGACCCGCGCTGCAACATGCCGAAGACGATCACGATTCCACCCGACCACTACTTCATGATGGGCGACAACCGTGGGGCAAGCGACGACAGCCGCTTCTGGGGACCCGTCCCACGCGACTGGCTCATCGGCGAGGCCTTTGCCACCTACTGGCCCCCCGACCGCGTCGGCGTCTTCTAAGGAGAGGCCCTCCACCCACCGCCGCAGGCTGGCGCGCAGCCGCCGCCTGTTCGCCTTCGACCGCGGCCTGCAGAGCCGCTTCGTCGCCGGCGCCGACGAGGCCGGCCGCGGCTGCCTCGCCGGGCCGCTGGTCGCCGCCGCGGTGCTGATCGATTACGAGCGGCTCTCCTACTCGGACCGCCGCCTGCTCGGCGGGCTGCACGACTCCAAGCAGATGACCGAGGAGCGCCGGCTGGAGATGTACCCGTGCGTGCTGCGGGCGGCGGAGCGGGTCAGCGTCGTCGTCCGCTCGGCGGCCGGGATCGACCGCCGCGGCCTGCACGTGACCAACATCGAAGCCCTCTCGGCGGCGCTGGAACGGCTCGACCCGCCGGCCGAGGCAATCTGCCTCTCCGACGGGTTCACGCTGCGGCGCTGCGCGGTCCCGCACCGGGCGGTGATCGAAGGGGACGGGACCAGCGCCGCGATCGCCGCCGCCTCGGTCCTCGCCAAGGTCACCCGCGACCGCTACATGCGCCAGGCGGCCGACGAACACCCGGGCTGGGGCTTCGACGAGCACGTCGGCTACTCGACCCCCGAGCACCGCGCCGCGATCGAGCAGATCGGGATCTCGCCACTGCACCGGCGCTCGTTCCAGAGCGTCGCCTACTCGCAGCTGAAGCTCGCCGACTAGAACGCCCCGCGGATGTGCTCGACGTCGACCGGGCGGCCCGCCCGGTCGAAGGTGACGCCGACGGCGTCGAAGCGGATCTCGGCGTAGCGAGGGAGGTCGCGGCGCTCCGCGATCCAGGCGGTGGCGAGCCGGCGGACGCGGCGCTGCTTGCGGGCGTCGACGGCGAGGACCGGCCGCTCGGGGCCGAAGGCGGCGCCGGCCAGGCCGCCCTTGACCTCGACGAAGACGAGGGCGCGCCCGTCGCGGGCGACGATGTCGAGCTCGCCGTAGCGGGTGCGAGCGTTGCGCGCGACGATCTCCCAGCCCGCGGCGGCGAGCCGGCGGGCGACCAGCTCCTCGGCTCGTTCTCCGGTTCTGCGGCGGGCGACGGTCATCTGAGGGGCCAAGTCGCCGGAAGTGGGAAAGTCTCCCCACCTCGGTCACAAACAATTTGCACGGTGCGCGCAACGAGTCGGTCCTAGCTCCCTAGCGTCCTTGCCGTGCTCGCCACGGCCCACACCTTCACCCTCGACGGCATCTCCGCCCGCCCGGTCCGGGTCGAGGTCGACGTCCACCGCGGCCTGCCCTGCTTCCAGATCGTCGGGCTGCCGGACGCGGCGGTGCGGGAGGCGCGCGAGCGGGTGCGGGCGGCGCTGGCCAACTGCGGCTTCGAGTTCCCGCTGCGGCGGATCGTCGTCAACCTCGCCCCGGCCAGCCTGCGCAAGGCGGGGCCGGGGATGGACCTGGCGATCGCCTCGGCCCTGCTCAGCGCCTCCGGACAGCTCGAGTGGGAGCGGCTGGCGCGGGTCGCGATGGTCGGCGAGCTGGCGCTGGACGGCTCGGTCCGCGCCGTGAACGGGGCCCTGGCGATCGCCGAGGCGGCGCGGGAGGGGGGCGCCGAGGCCGTCATCCTGCCGGCCGGCAACGGCGCCGAGGCGGGCCTCGTCGAGGGCATCGACGTCGTCCCGATCGACAGCCTCAGCCGCCTCCCCGCCTTCGTAGCGGGGGAGTGGGAGCCGACCCGGCCGCAGGCGCTGGAGCTGGGGCTCGGTGCGAAGCCGGGCGGTCCCGACCTCGCCGACCTGCGCGGGCAGCCGCACCTGCGGCACGCGCTCGAGGTCGCCGCGGCCGGCGGTCACAGCCTGCTGATGATCGGTCCGCCGGGAGCGGGCAAGTCGCTCGCCGCCGCCCGCCTGCCCTCGATCCTGCCGCCGCTGGCCACGGTCGAGGCGCTGGAGGTGGCGCGGATCGCGAGCGCCTGCGGTCGCCTCGGCGACTCGCTGCCGGGCGGCCGTCCCTTCCGCGCCCCTCACCACACGATCAGCCCCGCCGGCCTGGTCGGAGGTGGCACCCCGCCCCGGCCGGGCGAGGTGACGCTCGCGCACCGCGGCGTCCTCTTCCTCGACGAGCTCTGCGAGTTCCGCCGCGACGCCCTGGAGGCGCTGCGGGCGCCGGTGGAGGCGGGCGAGGTCTCGATCGCCCGGGCCGCCGGCCGGCGCACCCTGCCCTGTCGCTTCATGCTGGTGGCAGCCGCCAACCCGTGTCCGTGCGGGCGCGGCGAAGCCGACCCGGACTGCGGCTGTGCGCCGGCCGAAGTGCAGCGCTACCAGGGCCGGCTCAGCGGCGCCCTCGCCGACCGCATCGACGTCCTCGCCGCGGTCCGCCAGCCGGACGCGGCCGAGATCGGCGGCCCACCCGGCGAGCCCTCCGCCGACGTGCGGGAGCGCGTCTGTGCCGCCCGCGAGCGCCAGGAGCGCCGGCTCGGGCTCGGCCGCTGCAACGCCGAGATGACCCCTGCCGAGGCGCGGGAGTGCGCGCTTAGCAGCGACGCCGCCGAGCTGCTGGCGCGGCTGTACGAGCGGCAGCGCCTCAGCGGCCGTGCCCACGACCGGGCGCTGCGCCTGGCCCAGACCGTCGCCGACCTCGACGGGTCCGCGACGATCGATCAAGAGCACATGGCCCAGGCACTGCAGCTGCGGAGGCGGGACCGTGGCTGAGCCGCGCGCCTGCACCGAGTGCCTGCGCCGCTCCTGGCTGCTGGCGCTGCTCGGTCCCTACGTCGAGAAGATCGCGACGGGCTCGCCCGGCGCCCGCTCGCCCGAACTGCTGCGGCTCTCCAACGAGGATCTAGTCGAGGTAGCCGCGCCGAAGGTGGCGGCACAGCTGCTGGGACGGGTGGAAGCGCTTTCGGAGCAGCACCTCGAAGAGGAGCTGCGGGCCGCGCGGTGCTGGGCCTGCTGCCGTCACAGCCGCCTCTACCCGCAGGGACTGCGCGACGCCGCCGACGCGCCCTGGGCGCTGATCGGCCGCGGCGACCCCGCCCTGCTCGACGGCTTGGAACCGCACGGCGCGGTCACCGTCGTCGGCTCGCGGCGGGCGACCTCCTACGGCCGAGAGATCGCCCGCGAGCTGGGGCGGGAGTTGGCCGCCGCCGGGATGGTCGTGGTCAGCGGCCTCGCCTTCGGCATCGACGGCTGCGCACACCGCGGCGCCGTCGACGCCGGTCGCACGATCGCCGTGCTCGGCTGCGGCCCCGACACGGCCTACCCGGCCGCGCACCGCTCGCTCTGGCGGCGGATCTCCGAGACCGACCTGGTGCTCTCGGAGCTGCCGCCGGGCGCGGCGCCCTGGCGCTGGACCTTCCCCGCCCGCAACCGGATCATGGCCGCGCTGGCGGGGATGACGGTCGTGGTCGAGGCCGCCGCCCGCTCCGGCTCCCTGATCACCGCTGATTTGGCCGCGGACCTCGGCCGCGACCTCGGCGCGGTCCCGGGACCGGTCACCTCCCGCGCCTCGGCCGGTCCCAACAACCTGCTCGCCGGCGGCGCCTGCCTCGTCCGCGACGCTCAGGACGTCCTCGACGCGATGCTCGGCGCGGGGGCGAAGCAGATCGACCGCTCCGGCCCGCCGCTCGACCCCGAGCTGACGACCGCGCTGAACGCCGTCGAGAGCGGCGCCGACACCTGCGACGCCGTCGCCACCGCCCTCAGCCTCCCCGGCCCCGAAGCCGCCGCCGCCCTAGCCCGCCTCGAGCTGCTCGGCTACGTCACCTGCTCGACGGTGGGTGTTTACTCGCGGACGCTCTTGGCATGACCGGCTAGGCGATGCTCGTCTGGACCAGGCCCTTGACGGCTTCGACTGAGAGCCAAGGCCTTCTCAGGTGCAAGATGCGGTGGCAATTTGAACAGAGCAGAGCGAGATCCTCAATCCGGGTTCTCTGTCGAGGCTTAAGCGTGTGTAGGGGAATTATGTGATGGCACTCGATAAAGCCCTCTCCCCGTGATCCGTAGCGTTCGCCAAAATCTAAGTCGCACGCCTCGCAGGCGAGTCGGCCAGTTGTTTCCAACACAGCTTTCTTCTTGGCCTTCCTGAGCTTTGAGCTCCGCTCTCGCTTACGGTGGAGGCGCGTAAGGATTCGTCCCTCTTCTGCATCGTTGATCTCTTCCTCTTCCACCTCTGCCTCCCCTTCCGAAAGCACGGCTAGGTTTGCCCGGATGGCGGCTGCAGCCAATTGCAGCCTTTGAGGATCCTCGGCGAATCTCCCCCAGATCTCAACGTCGCCTTTTCCACCGTGGGGAAAACCTGCATTTGCCGTAGTTGGATCGATCGCGACAAAATTCTGCAGCTTGTAGGCGACTGACTGTGGACTGCGGAAGGTTGGGTCTCCAGCAAGCTCCCGCTCAATTGGAATGGCCCGCAACGTATCGCTAAGGGCTTGGGTTGCCTTAGGGCCTGGATTCGGCCCGACGCTCATGTAGAGGTCGAGGGCAAGGATCAACTCATCCGGCATCCAGGCCTGACTACGGGAGCGCACGATGCTCACTCTAGCTGCCTTAGGCTCACGGTATGACGAATCTGGTTCCGGCAGTCCTCTCCATCGCCGGCTCGGACTCCGGCGGCGGCGCCGGCATCCAGGCTGACCTGAAGGCGTTTGCGCGATGCAGGGTGCATGGGATGACGGCGATCACCGCGATCACCGTCCAGAACACGGTCGGGGTGCAGGGGGTCGATGCGGTGGCGCCCGGGACGATCGTCGCGCAGGTGCGGGCGGTGGCCGAGGACATCGGTGTCGATGCGGTGAAGATCGGGATGCTGGGCACCACGGAGACCGTCGACGCGGTGGTCGCGGCGCTCGGACACGTCGGCGGGGCGCCGGTGGTGATCGACCCGGTCATGGTCGCCGAGAGCGGTGCCGTGCTCCTCGACGACGAGGCGCGGGCGGCGCTGATCGAGCGGCTGCTGCCGCTGGCCACTGTTGCGACGCCGAACATCCCCGAGGCGCGGGTGCTGACCGGACTGGGGGAGGGGGCGAGCCAGGAGGAGCTGGTGCGTAGCGTCGTTGGGCTTGGCCCGCGCGCCGTGGTCGTCACCGGCGGTCACAGCGAGGAGCTGGTCGACCTCTTCTTCGACGGCGAGCAGCTGGTCGAGATTCCCGGCGAGCGGCATCCCGACGGGGCCGCGCACGGGTCTGGCTGCACTCACTCCTCGGCGCTGGCGGCGTTCCTGGCGCGTGGCGCGGAGCCCCTGGAGGCGGCGCGGCGCGCTCGCGAGATCGCTTCGGAGGCGGTCGGCAACGGGCTGCGCGACGTCGGCCGCGGTCCTGGTCCGGTCGACGTCTTTGGCCTCGAATGAGCATTTCCGCCCTCGCGGTTCCGCAAATGGTGCAATCGCGGCCTTGGCCGCCTGGGTAGATTTGGGCCATGAGCACGAACGGCGACACCGCGACCAAGTTCCCGCGCCCCCGCTCGGCGGCCGTCTTCGACGGGCCCGACCGCGCCCACTCGCGCGCCTACATGAAGGGGATCGGGTTCGACGACGACGCCCTCAGCCGGCCGACGATCGGGATCGCCAACACCTGGACCGAGGCGATGCCCTGCAACTTCCACCTGCGCGGGCTCGCCGAGCACGTCAAGGAGGGCGTGCGAGCGGCCGGCGGCACGCCGATGGAGTTCAACACGGTCGCCGTCTCCGACGGGGTGACGATGGGCACCCAGGGGATGAAGGCCTCGCTGGTCAGCCGCGAGGTGATCGCCGACTCGATCGAGCTGATGGCGCGCGGCTACCAGTTCGACGCGATCGTCGCCCTCTGCGCCTGCGACAAGACGATCCCCGGCTGCGCGATGGCCCTGGCCCGGCTCGACGTGCCCTCGGTGCTGCTCTACGGAGGCTCGATCGCCCCCGGCCACTGGCACGGCCGCGACGTCACCATCCTTGACATCTTCGAGGCGATCGGCGCCCACAACGCGGGCAACATGAGCGACGAGGAACTGAACGAGCTGGAGGGGGTCGCGAGCCCCGGTGCCGGCGCCTGCGGCGGCCAGTTCACCGCCAACACGATGGCCTGCGCCTTCGAGGCGCTGGGGATCAGCCCCGGCGGCTCGGCGATGGTCCCGGCCGAAGACGACGACAAGCCGACCGTCGCCGCGAAGATCGGCGAGCTGGTCCTGCGCGTGCTCGCCGAGGACATCACCCCGAGCAAGGTGATCACCCGCGAGTCGCTCGAGAACGCGATCGCCTGCGTCTGCGCCTCCGGTGGCTCGACCAACGGGGTCCTGCACCTGATCGCGCTCGGCCACGAGCTCGGGATCGAGCTGACCATGGACGACTTCGAGCGGATCTCCCGCGCGACGCCGCTCTTCGCCGACCTCAAGCCGGGCGGCCGCTTCGTCGCCACCGACCTCTACGCCGCCGGCGGCGTGCCGGTGATCCTCAAGCGCCTCGCCAAGGCCGGGATCCTGCACGGCGACGCGATCACCGTCACCGGCAGGACGATCGGCGAGGAGGCTGCGGCCGCGACCGAGGCGCCGGGCCAGGAAGTCGTACTGCCGGTCGAGAAACCGCTGAAGCCCGAAGGCGGGCTGGCGATCCTGCGCGGCAACCTCGCCCCCGACGGGGCCGTGGTCAAGGTCGCCGGGACCGAGCGCAAGCAGCAGACCGGCCCGGCCCGGGTCTTCGAGTCCGAAGAGGAATGCTTCCGCGCGGTCAAGGACCAGCAGATCAACCCGGGCGACATCGTCGTGATCCGCAACGAGGGCCCGGTCGGCGGCCCGGGGATGCGGGAGATGCTCCAGGTCACCGCCGCGATCGTCGGCGAGGGCCTCGGCGAGAGCGTCGCCATGGTCACCGACGGGCGCTTCTCCGGAGCCACCCGCGGCCTGATGATCGGCCACGTCGCGCCGGAGGCGGTCAAGGGCGGCCCGATCGCCGCCGTCCGCGAGGGCGACGAGATCACCGTCGACATCGACGCCCGCACCCTCAGCGTCGCCCTCTCCGACGAGGAGATAGCTGCGCGGGTCGACGCCTACGAAGCGCCCGAGTCCCCGTTCGGGACCGGTGTGATGTCGAAGTACGCGGCGACCGTCTCATCCGCCGCCAAGGGCGCGATCACGCACTGACTCCGAACTTCGGGCGGCCAGAGCCGCCACAAGCTCGGAGTGGCTACTCGGCCAGGAACTCGTCCAGCACTAGGTTGAAGCGCAGCGGCCGCTCCAGCTGCGGCACGTGGCCGGTGCGCTCGAAGATCTCCAGGCGCGAGTGGGGGACACGGCGGTGATAGCTGAGCGCCGCCGAGACCGGGATCACGCGGTCCGACTGACCCCAAAGGACCATGGTCGGGATCTCGATCTCGCTCAGCTGCTCGCGCATGTCGTGCTGGATCGCCGCATGCAGCGCGGCGCCGAAGCCCTCGGCGCGCTCGAGGCCGCTGGCGATCTGCTCGAAGAGGAGGTCGGCGCGCAGCCGGTTCGGGTAGCGCACGAATGGCCCGAAGACGAGCCGGCGCGCCCGCGGGTGGGTGACGATCCAGCGGCCGCGGTCGGCGAAGTGCGGCCCGAACGTCTTCCACGCCCAGGCGGTGGCGACCGCCCGCTCTTCCGGGCTCCAGGTGTTGAGGATGCCGGCGGCCGCGACCAGGACCAGCCGCTCGAAGCGCCCCGGGCCGGCCGTCACCGCCTCGACCGCGATCATGCCGCCCATCGAGTTGCCGACGATCGCCCCTCCCTCGACGCCGAGCTTCTCGCAGAAGTCGTGGATCAGCCGCCCGTAGGCGGGCATGTCGAGCTCCCAGCGCGGCAGCGGGCTCGCCCCGAAGCCGGGCAGGTCGAGCGCGATCGCCCGCCGCCCGCGCCCGAAGTGCGGCAGGTTCTCCAGCCAGTTCTGCCAGGAGCCGGAGATCCCGTGGACGAAGAGGACAGGCTCGCCCTCGCCGACCTCGACGTAGTTGACCTCGGCCCCGGGCAGCTCGACCCGGCGCAGGTGCGCCCGCCAGTCGACCCGCTGCCACTCCGGTTCGGGGTTGCCGTAGTCCGAGCCGGCGGCGATGCGCGGGTCGCGTGCGGTGGTCGCCTCAGGCATACCCCATGCGTTCGAGCACCGGGATCTCGCGTATCTGAGGGGGCTGCAGGTGGTCCCAGAGGATGCCGCGCGGCCGCTCGTACTGGCGCTCGACGTCGATCACCGCCCGTGGCGTCGCGATCAGGTCGACCGGGAGGTCGTGGGCGGTGACCATCAGGTGCTGGCGCAGGATCTGGATCGGGTGCACGGTGGTGGCGACGGTCGTGTGGTCGTCGATCTTGCCGGAGTCGACGAGGATCCCGTACTCGAGGTCGTGGTAGCCGCCGCCTTTGCCGACCCGGGCGCCGCTCAGGTTCACCGCGACCGAGCCGCAGAGCACGAAGTCGATCTCCGGCAGGTCGTCGAGGGCGACGACGCGGCCGTGCTTGAGCGCGCCCTTGATCGTCGCCGCCTCCTTCACGGCGGCCTTCGAGAGGCGCTTCGGGTCCAGCACGCGGAAGGGGTGGGGGTCGCGCAGCCGTGGCACCGCCATGATCACCGTCTTGCCCTCTTCCAGCGCGATCCGCCGCGCGTGGGTCTGCGGGGAGTCCGGGTTCGCCTTGATCGTGCGGGCGCGGCGCCAGGCGCGGTGGTTGGCGAGCTTCTCCGCCGCCAGCTTGGCCCCGGCGAAGTTGGGGATGCGACCCTCGGCACCGGGAAAGCGGGAGACGCCCTCGCGCTCCATCGCTTTCCAGACCTCCTCGCGGACCTCGTCCTTCGTGCGCACCGGCGAAAGATATCCGCCCGCCTGCCGATAAGACCGGTGCAAATGCGAAATTGCAGGGAAGAGATGCGCGTAGGCCGAATGATCCGTATGCCTAAACTTTTCGCAACCGGGTGTAGCTCGAGTCGAGGGAGTAAGGGGACCAGTTGGGCCGCAAGACGCAGATAGCCGTGATCGCCGCCGCGGCGGTCGTCCTCCTTGGCGGGGCGGTGGCCTACGCCTACGACAGCTCGCAGAAGGACAAGATCGCCGACGGGATCCGCGTCGCCGGCGTCGACGTCAGCGGCCTCGACGAAGAGGAAGCGGCGGCGCTGGTGCGCAAGCGGCTGCTGGCACCGCTGCGGGGTTCGCTGCGGGTCAGCTTCGACGGCGAGAGCTGGGAGCTGCCGGGGGAGAAGCTGAAGGTGCGCGCCGACATCGACGAAGCGGTCGCGGACGCGGTGGCCGAAAGCCAGGACGGGGGACTGCCCGGGCGCCTGGTCCGCTACGTGACCGGCGGTGAAGTGAGCGAGAGCATCGAGCCCCAGGTCAAGTACTCCGAGCCGGCGATCAACAAATTCGTCCGCCGCGTCGCCGAGGAGATCAACCGCGAACCGCAGAACGCCAGCGTCGAACCGGGCGCCGAAGAACTGATCGTCGTCGCCGGCGAGAACGGCCGCAAGCTGCGCGACAACCTGCTGACCGACGAGCTCAACGAGGCGGTGCTGAGCGCCAACGACCCGCGCACGATCGTCGCCAGGGTCCGCTCGACCAAGCCGGAAGTGACCAAGAGCGAGGTCGCCGCCGAGTACCCCTCCTACCTGACGCTTGACCGCAGCTCCTACACGCTGCGCCTGTTCGAAGATCTGAAGCTGGCCAAGACCTACACCGTCGCGGTCGGCCAGGAAGGCCTGGAAACGCCGGAAGGCCTCTACGAGATCGAGGCGATGGAAGAAAACCCGGTCTGGAACGTGCCGGAATCCGACTGGGCGGGCTCGCTGGCCGGCCAGACGATCCCGCCGGGGCCGTCGAACCCGATCAAGGCGCGCTGGATGGCGATCTACGAAGGCGCCGGTATCCACGGCACCGAAGAAACCGGCTCGCTGGGCACGGCCGCCTCCCACGGCTGCGTGCGGATGGCGATCCCCGACGTGGAAGAACTCTACGACCGCGTCGAAATCGGGACCCCGATCTACATCGGTTAACCGCGCCCGCTCGCAGGACGAGCCGTCCCCAGGGCGAATTCAGTTTCGTGAACTGGACGGATGCTCTAGGCGAGTACGACCGCGATTTGCGGGCGCGCAGCGCCGCCGAGCGCACCCGCCGCGCCTACGCGGTCGACCTCGCCGGGTTCGTCGAGTGGGCCGAGGCGCAGGGCCTGGCCCCCGGCGACGTCCGCCACCGCGACGTACGCCGCTTCGCGGCCGGCCTCTCCACCGCCGAAGCGGCGCCGGCGACGGTCGCCCGCAAGCTGGCCGCGGTCCGCGGCCTCTACAACTTCCTCGTCCGTACCGAGCGCTGCGGCCAGAACCCGGCCGAGCTGGTCTCCAGCCCGAAGCGCGCCGAACAGCTGCCGAAGGTGCTCAGCACCGAGCAGGTGCGCTCGCTGCTGGAGCGGATCCCCGCCCACACGCCGCTGGAGCTGCGCGATCGGGCGATGCTGGAGCTGGCCTACTCCTGCGGGCTGCGCTGCGAGGAGATCGTCAACCTCGACGAGGGCGCGCTCGACTACGAGACCGAGCAGCTGCGGGTGCTCGGCAAGGGCTCCAAGGAGCGGCTGCTGCCGGTCGGGGAGCCGGCCCAGCGGGCGCTGCGCCGCTACACCGAACGCGGCCGCCGGGCGCTGGCGACCGACCCGCGCCAGCGCGCGCTCTTCCTCTCCAAGAGCGGCCGGCGGCTCTCCAACTCCGACGTCACCCGCCGGCTCGGGCTCTGGACGCGCGAGGCGGCGCTCGCGGCCGGGGTCTCGCCGCACTCGCTGCGCCATTCATTCGCCACCCACCTGCTCGAGGGCGGGGCCGATCTGCGTACCATTCAGGAGCTGCTGGGACACGCGTCGATCTCGACCACGCAGGTCTACACCCGGGTCGACGCCGCCCGCCTCCGCGACACGTATGCGGCCAGCCACCCCCGCGCATGACGCCACCTAGCCCACCGAACATAGAATCGTGAGCTCGGGATGGAAACTGGCGTAAAAGAGGTAGAGCTCCGCGATCTTTGGCGTCGCTACAAGGACGACGACGACGCGCAGGCGCGCGAGCGCCTGGTCGTCGCCTACTCGCCGATGGTCAAGTTCGTCGCCGGCCGGCTCGGCGCCGGGCTGCCCTCGCACGTCGAGGACGCAGACCTCATCTCCTACGGCCTGGTCGGGCTGATCGGCGCGATCGAGCGCTTCGAGCCGGAGCGGGGGATCAAGTTCGAGACCTTCGCGATGACCCGGATCCGCGGCGCGATCATCGACGAACTGCGCTCGCTTGACTGGGTGCCGCGCTCGGTGCGCTCGCGGGCGCGCGAGATCGAAGCCGCCCAGGCCAAGCTCGAGCACGAGCTGCAGCGGGCGCCGACCGAGGCCGAGCTGGCCTCGAAACTCAACATGTCCGAGGAGGAACTGCAGAGCGCGCTGCTGGAGATCGCCAACTCCTCCGTCTACGCCCTCGACGAGCTCTGGACCGTCTCGGACTCCTCCGGCGACCAGGTCTCGCTGCTGGACACGATCGCCGACGAGGGCGCCGCCGACCCGCAGGAGGCGCTCGACAGCAGCGAGGTCAAGGACCGCCTCACCGAGGCGATCGGCTCGCTGCCCGAGCGCGAGCAGCTGGTCGTCGCCCTCTACTACTACGAGAACCTGACCCTGCGCGAGATCGGCGAGGTCCTCGGCGTCACCGAGTCGCGCGTCTCGCAGCTGCACACGAAGGCCGTGATGCGGCTCAAGTCCCACCTCCAACAGGGGTGATCGCCGCTACCGCCGACAGCCTGGGGCCGGCGGTCAGCCGCTTCAACTCGAGCGAGGCGGCGCGCACGGTCGCCGGCCTGGCGCGCACGCTGGGCAAGCCCCGGGTCTCGATCGGCGCTGCCGCCGGCAGCCCGGGGGCGGCGCGGATAACCGTCGCCTGGGATCTCACCTGGTACCAGTGGTGGGTCGCCGGTGCCGACGGCGAGGAGTCGGTGGCCGAGCTCGCGCACGGGACCGAGCTCGACCAGCTCGACGTGGCTGCCCGCCAGTGGAACGCGCAGTGGCGCGACTGACGGTCAACGTCGACGGCGGCGCCCGCGGCAACCCGGGCCCGGCGGCGATCGGCGTCGTCGTGCGCGGCGCCGGCGGTGAGGTGCTGGAGGAGCTGGGCGAGCGGATCGGCGAGGCGACCAACAACGTCGCCGAGTACCGGGCGCTGCTGCGGGGGATCGAGCTGGCCGCCGCGCACGGGGCGGGTGAAGTCGAGCTGATCGGCGATTCGGAGCTGGTGGTGCGCCAGATCGAAGGGCGCTACAAGGTCAAGGACGCGAGCCTGAAGGAGCTGCACGCCGCGGCGAAGCGGGCGCTGAGCGGTTTCCAGAGCTGGTCGATTCGGCACGTGCGCCGAGCCGAGAACGCGGACGCCGACCGTCTCGTCAACCAGGCGCTGGACGCCGGGTAGGGTGGGGCGGTGCCAGATCGCACCGTCGACCCGATCGATCCCGGCGTCGACATCGGCCACGCCCATCTCAAGGTCGCCGACGTCGACCGCGCTCTCGACTTCTACTGCGGGGTGCTCGGCTTCGAGCTGATGCAGCGCTACGGCGCCGACGCCGCCTTCGTCTCCGCTGGCGGCTACCACCACCACCTCGGCCTCAACTCATGGGAGTCGAAGGGCGGCGCGCCGCCCCCGCCGGGGACCACCGGGCTCTACCACGTGGCGATCCGCTACCCGAGCCGGCGCTCGCTCGCCGACGCGCTGCGGCGCCTGGAGGAGGCCGATGTGCCGCTCACCGGCGCCTCGGACCACGGTGTCAGCGAGGCGCTCTACGTCGCCGACCCCGACGGCAACGGGATAGAGCTCTACTGGGACCGCCCGCAGGAGGAGTGGCCGCAGCCGCAGCCCGGCCAGAAGGTGGAGATGTTCGTGAAGCCACTCGATCTCCAGGGCCTTCGGGCCGAGCTGGGCTGACTCCCAGGAGGGAGATGCGGGTCAGGAGCCGAGGATCGCTCCGGCCAGGTTGGGTTTGAAGGGCTCGGTGCCGCGCACCAGCTGCACCCCGGCGAAGCCGGCCTCGCTGCGCAGGTAGGCGAGCTCCTTGGCGAGGTCGCCGACGCCGTTGGTGGCGGGGAGCGGTGCCAGCTGCAGGGTGCTGAGCACGCCGATCGCGGCTCCCGACCCGTTGAGGAAGCCGCTGCCCGAGTCACCGGGGACACCCGGCGTCAGGGTGGCGACGACGTGGCTCCAGCCGTTGCCGGTGTTCTGGACCACGGCTCCCTGCTTCGGGCTCAGCTTGGTCACGCCGGCCCGCAGCGAGGAGTTGCCGTAGGAGTAGACCGTCGCTCCGAGGCCACCTGCGGCACCGACCCCGGTCGGGCCGCCGAAGCCCGGCACCGAGGGGTTGACCCTGGCCTCGTCGGCCGGGTCGAGCCGGACCAGGGCGAAGTCGTTGTAGGCGCAGGCGTCGGGGTCGGACTCGCCGCGCGCCTGCATCGCCAGCCAGGAGTTGTAGACCATGGTCCCGGGCCTGCTCGCCCCTTTGACTTCGACTTTGGTGCCGAGCGGCAGCGAGTCGCTGGTGCAGCCGTCGGTTTCGGTCTGGGCGCCGGTGCTGGAGCAGTGCGCCGCCTGGCCGAGGTAGACGCCGCCGCCGTCCTGGAAGACGAAGTTGGAGGTGCACTGGCCGCCCTCGGTGTAGGTCTGCACGCCGGGGTGGACGGTGGCGGAGCCGGCCGGCGCCCAGGCGGACGCGACGGCGGGTATGGCCAGGGCCGCAAGCGCGCTGAGCGCCGGCAGCAGGATCGGCTTGATTCGGTTCATCTCTACCTCCGGTTTGCGGTTGGGCCGGCTCGATTGCGGAGCGGTTGACGACCGTCCCTACCCAAAAGTGATTAGGCGCAATCCGAGGAGGCCGGGAGAATTTGCCTCAAGGACTGATAAGTAGTTGGCAAATGCTCACCATGAGGACCGGAACGCTCATCCAATCGGAGGCTGAATGAATCGCATACGCAGGATCCTGTCGTTCTCGAATGTGGTCGCTGTCCTGGCGCTGTTCCTGGCCCTGGGCGGTGGCGTGTACGCGGCGTCGAACAAGATCGACGGCAAGCAGATCAAGCCGAAGTCGATGCCCGGGAACCGGATCAAGGCCGGCACTCTCACCGCGGCACAGGTCAAGGCCCGCACCCTCACGGGCGCCAAGGTGAAGCCCGGTTCGCTGACCGGAAAGCAGGTCGTCGGCAAGAGCCTCACCGGGGTCAGCGCGAGCAGCCTCGCCTCGGTCCAGTACGCGGTGACCACCACCAACCTCGTCAGGTTCAAGGCGGGCGGGACCACGGCTGTCGCAAGCTGCCCCTCTGGGCAGAAGGTGATCGGTGGCGGCGCGGTCGTCAACGACGACCGGTTCGCCGCGGTCAACGACAGCGGGCCCCAGATCGCCCGCGGGGGCTGGGAAGCGACCGGCTACACGGGCGGCGACGGCATGTCGATGACCGTCACCGCGATCTGCACGGCTGTGAACTCGATCGGAGGCCAGGAGAGCAGGGCGCAGGACAACACCCCGCCAACCGTGTTCTACCCCCGCCGGCGTTAGTCAAGAGGCCGGGCTCGGCGTCGGCGCGCCGCTCTGGACCGGGTGTCCGGCTTTGCGCCAGACGCCGACGCCCTGGCCGACGTGGACGACGTCCTCGAAGCCTTCGCGCAGGAGGATCGACGCCCCGAGGCCGCTGCGCTTGCCGCCGCGGCAGATCGTCGCGAGCGGGCGGTCCCGCGGCACCTCGTCGATCCGCCGCGCCAGGTCGCCGTAGGGGATGTGGAGGGAGCCGGGGATGTGCTCGGACGCGTACTCGGAAGCGTTGCGGACGTCGAGGACCAGCGGCGGCTCGGCGCCGTCGACGCGGCGCGCCAGCTCGTCGGGGTCGATCAGCTCGATCCGCTCGACCGCCCGCTCCTCGGTGCGCCAGGCGCTCATCCCGCCCTCGAGGAAGCCGCGCACCCGCATCCCGACCGCGGCCAGCAGCTCGGCGGCGTGGCGCTCGTCTCCGTCGGAGGAGCCGACGACGATCAGCTCCGCGCCCGCGGGCACGACCCGCGAGACCTTGGTCGCGAAGCCGGTGTCGTAGGAGGAGGTGCTGAGGGCGCCGGCGATGTGGGCCTCGTCGAACTGGTCGTTGGTGCGCCCGTCGATCACGAAGGCGCCGTTCGCGACCGCCTCCTCGACCTCGTAGGGGGTCATCGCCGCCGGGGTGCCGAACTCGTCGACCAGCGGCCCGCGGTTGAGGGAGACGATGTGCTCGATGTTCGGCGGCTTGTCGCCGAGCGAGCCGACCGCGTCCTCGACGAACTCGGCTTCGTCGGCGATCGCCAGCGCCCGGTTGTGGCGGCGCTCGAACCCGATCGTCGAGGAGCTCTTGAGGTCGAGCCCGGAGCCGCCGCAGAGCGAGCCGCCGAGGTGGCCGGGCCAGACCTCGACCTCACCGGGGAGCGTCAGCAGTCGCTCGTGCAGGGAGCGGAAGATGTCGGCGGCGCCCTCGCGCGGCTCCACCGCCAGGTCCGGCCGGGCGACGTCGCCGATGAACAGCGAGTCGCCGGTCAGCACGGCCCACGGCGCGCCGCCCCGGCTCGCGTCGCTGAGCAGGAAGCAGGTGTGCTCGGGCCGGTGGCCGGGCGTGTGCAGCGCCTCGATCCGCAGGTCGCCCAGCTCCAGCGTCCAGCCGTCGGCGAGCGGCTCGTGCTCGTACTCGGCCGCGGCAAGCTCGTGGATGTGGATCCTCGCCCCGGTGCTGTGCGCGAGTCGCCCGTGGCCGGAGACGTGGTCGGCGTGGTTGTGGGTCTCCAGCACGTGCCCGACCCGGACCCCGTGCAGCCGCGCCAAGCGCCGGTAGGGCTCGACGTCCCACTGCGGATCGACCACCACGGCGACCCCGCTTTCCCGGTCGGCGACCAGATAGGAAGCGCAACCAAGGTCCTCGTGGATGATCTGGCGGAAGAGCATGACCCGGCGCTCAGGCTAGCGCGGAAACAAGGACCGGGCGCCCGCAGCTAGAATCCGCAGACGATGCGGCTGTAGCTCAGCTGGCTAGAGCGTCTGCTTGCCATGCAGAAGGTCGAGGGTTCGAATCCCTTCAGCCGCTTCGATGTGAATCCCCTGCACTTGGGCCGGTCGGCCCTCGCGGGGAAGATCAAACCACCCCGCATATGCCCTTCATCTTGGGCACTAGTGCCCAAGATGAACCGATACGCAGCGACTGACGCCGATTTCATCTCGCTTTCCTTGGTCGCGGACCACGGCGCTACGACCATGAGCGGCCTCGGCAGGCGAGGCCGACGGAAAATGGACGTGCGATGGGAAGCAAGGCGACTAGGTCCAAACCCAAAGCTTTGAGCCCGAAGGCAGCCGAGTTGGACCTCGAACTCCGCGCCGCGATTTCCCCTCGCGTCGATGACAGGTGCCTCTGCGGGATTGAGCTGGCCGGCAACGAGAGGTGCGCTGTGGTCGGGGGCTCCGAGCGAGCAAGCGGGACCAGCTTGAGCCAGGGGCGCCGGTCCGGGAGGAGGAAGCTGATTGTCAGAGAGGGCGCCGGTTACGGGCTGAGGGGGTGGGAGTAGCGCCGGACCCGGAGAGGCCAGGTTCACATAAGGGATCGGCTATCGAGCGCTTCGCCAAGGTTGGCGGACCGAGCGGGGCCGGCCCAGCAATTGGTTTTACACGATTATTCATGGGTACCTTAGTGAAACTGGTAAGAGGAGCAAAGGAGGGTCCCGTGCACCTCGCCCCCACCGCAAGATCCGTTCGACGCTGCCTATCGGCCTTTGTGATTGCAGGTCTTCTGGGCGCCTTTTCCCTTCTAGGAGCGATGGCTACTCGAGCCGACGCCGCACTGACCTCTGGGCTGCAGTGGAGCGGCACCTATGCCGAAAGCGAATCGCCGGCAGAAATGGATGTGATCCAGCGCTCCGGAGCCAAACTATTCCGCATCCCCGTGAGCAAGACGACCTTCGATGTGTACGGCTGGAAACCATTCGACGATGCCTTCGACTATGCAGCACAACGGGGCATCTCGGTCCTCCCCTACCTCTACGGCCGAGCAGGGGACGGGGCTCGATTCCCGACCGCGGCAGAATACGGCAGCTGGGGGAGTTGGGTTGTCGAAGTGGTCGAACGTTACGGGGTGGGTGGTTACTTCTGGGCCGGCAAACCTTATGCCCGGCCGGCAGAAGTCTGGGAGGTTTGGAACGAGCCGAATCTCGCCGCGAACAACCCGAAACTGACCAAAGCACAGTGCGAAGCGATTCCGTCACCGTACAACGCTACCGCGGAAACCTGTGCTCAGCCTCGCAACTACGGCAAATTCCTGGCGTTCACCGCATCGACCATCCGCGGCAAGCCCCAGGGCGCCAACGCAACGGTGCTGTTTGGGGGTCTTTATGGGTACGCGGCGCCTCAGGCCTTCAACTTCCTTGAAGACGCCCACAAAGAAGCCGGTGTCCTCGCGGCGTACAACGGGCTTGCCTTCCATCCCTACGCCTTCAGCCCCAACCACATTGAAGTGTTCACGTCGCTGATTAACACGGCCCGTGCAACCCTGAACACGCTGGGGGGATCGGCGAAGTCGATCTGGATCACCGAGATGGGATGGCAGGTTGAATATGCCCACGAAGGGTGGGGGCCGGTGAGCCCAGATGAACAGGCGGTCCTCCTGCGCGAATCATTTACGTGGCTCCAGGCCAACAGCGCCGCGAAAAACATCCAGAGCGCGATCTGGAGCAGCTACCGTGACCACCCCGCGAACATCCCAAACTGGGCATACCACTCTGGGCTCCGCAGTATCGATGGAACTTTCCGTCCCGCCTGGTACGCATTCCAGCAACAGACCGGTGCTCCGCAGTGGCCCACCGGTCCCTGGACGACCGAGAACCTCGGGGGGAACCTGACCCTGGACCCCGCCATCGACTCCCGGGTCGCCAACCGACTCGACGTCTTTGCGAGGGGAACCGACGGCGCGCTCTGGCAGATGACCTGGAACGGCAGCAACTGGAGCTCGTGGTTTAGCCTAGGTGGGGGCCTCACCTCCGGTCCCAACGCCGTGTCCTGGGACGGCACCCGCGTAGACGTGGTCATGCGCGGGGGGGATGGCGCCGTCTGGCACTACGTGTGGAACGGAACCGCATGGAGCGCGGAGAGCCTCGGCGGGGGGATCGTCGGCTCCCCGGAGATCTCCTCTCAGGGCCCCGGACAGCTGGACGTCTTCGCGCGGGGCCTCGACAATGCCCTCTGGCAGAGGTCGTTCAGCGGGGGCTCCTGGAGCAGCTGGCATAGCCTCGGTGGCAACCTGACCTCGAGCCCAGGCGCAGTTTCGTGGGGACCCGGTCGGGTCGACGTGGTGACCCGCGGGAGCGACAACGCAGTTTGGCACTGGGTGTGGAACGGAATTGGCTGGGGGGTCGAGAGCCTTGGGGGATCCATCGCCTCGGCACCCGACGTTTCGACCCTGGGACCCGGCTACCTCGATCTGTTTGCGAGGGGCGGCAACAGCCTCTGGCACCGCTCCTTCAACAGCGGCGCCTGGGGTCCCTGGGTGGACCTTGGGGTACCGATGGCGTCGAGTCCTTCGGCCGTTTCCTGGTCGAACGCCAGAACGGATGTGGTCCACCTGAACAGCAGCGGGAACCTCATCCATACGTACTGGAGCCCGTAGCCGCGGTCGCGGGCGCCACGCTCGAAGCGAACGAGCGCGTCCGGAAAACGCTGCAAGGACAGTCTCGTACGACTTTGAGAGATCCCGTCCGATACCGTTGCTATCTTCTCAGCATGGCCTTGCATAGCTCACCCATCAAGAGCAACGATGTGCGCCTGCCTGAGCCTCGGCCCGGCGAAGCGCTTGTGGTTGAGCGTTACAGCGCTAAACACGTCAAGGCGGTCATTCTGCACCCCGACGATTTCGCCGAACTGCAGGGTAACTCCGAACTGCTTGATGACCTGGGCGCTGCTTCGGAGTTGAGCGACCTTGGGGTGCGCGCCCACCAGATCGCGGAGTCGCCCGAGGGTGATCTGGTCGACGACGAGGCGTCGGTCAGGCGCTTGCTCGGCCTTTGAGCCTCTCGGCCGGCGAGGTCTACTGGGCGATCGTTCCCTACACGCCCGCGACGCCTTTCAAGGTTCATGTCGCCGATGGCGCGCCGGTGGAGGTGCCAAGCGCTTCTCGGATCGTCGACGGCCTCCGCAAAGGCGGCGACGCGGAGTTCGAGTTCGTCGTGCGCGCCAAGGCCAGGCCCGTCCTGCTCCTCTCTGGTCACAGCGATCCTCGGACCGGCGACCTTTTTGCCCTGCGCCTACAGCGACTCGAGAAGCTCTCTGACCAGGAGCGGAACCGGGTGGAAGAACAGCGTGAGCCATCGCTATTCCATCTACCCCCTGAGCACTTCCCTGATCTCGGCGAGGCATCGGCGGCGATGGTGACGGCACCGATTCGGTTGCACGAGACGGCGCTCGATGTCCGCAAGCCGCTTGGGCGCCTCGATCGCAACGAGGTGCGGGCCTTGGTTGAGCGCTTCGTCTCCTACTGGCGGTTCGACCTGCGCCAGCTTTTGATCGCGCAGATCAGGGAGCTGCAGCACCGACGACGCGCTCGCTGAGAGCGAATCAAACCAGGGTCCGAAACACTGCATATCGGCGCCTAGCCGCATATTCATGGTCCAAATACGAGATCCAGCTGGCGGAGCTGGGGTCGACCTGAAGCCCACGGGCCGACGGGAGCTCGCCTCGGGCGCGGTGGCGATGCGGTACGAGCCGCGGGCTGCCTAGAGGCGACTGGCGGCAGCCCGTCGAACTCAACGTCCGGCGGCGCGGGGACGGGATGCGGCAACGCAACCGGTGCGGGCGGGGGTCTCTATATCGGTATCCCACGATTTGAGGAGGCAACCGTCATGTATGTACGTGTCGTCAGGTTCACCAACGTGTCTGCCGAGCGGATGCAGGAGCTCCTGGCTCGCATCGAGGACTCCGACGGGCCACCGCCCGGTGTGCCCGCCACGGGTCTCAAGATCCTGCTCGATGAGAGCCAGGGGACGGCGGTCGTCCTTCAGTCCTTCGAGAGCGCCGAGGACATGGAGGCCGGAGACAAAGTTTTCAGCGCGATGGACTCGTCGGAGACGCCCGGCACTCGGGCATCGGTGGACATGTGCGAGGTGAAGCTCGAGCGAACGCTTACCTGAAGCCTTCGCGGTCCCGGCTCACCGCCACAGCTCTCGGCGCAGCAGCTCATTGCCGCGCTCGAGCTGCTCGATCGTGGCGTTGGCGACCGAGCGCACGCGGGTGTCGCGATTGACGCGGGCCTGGATCTCCCGGTGCGACTTGCCGGTGCGACGGGCGACGTTGGCGACCAGGCGGCTGCGCTCGCCGCGCAGCCGCTCGCGGGCCGCATAGACCGACTCGCGCGCGGGTTCGCCGGCCTCCGGCGCTGCTTCGGGCCTGGTACGGGCGGTCGCCTTCTTCGCGGCCGGCTCGGGGTCGTCGGTCGGGAAGAGCTGCAGCGCGGTCTCGCTCATGATCGCCTCGTCCAGCTCGGCGTCGCCCGAGCTGAGAGCGGCGAAGCCGCCGCCCGGCTCGCCCCGCTCCGGCGCCGGGTCGTCCAGCTCTTCGTCCGCCTCCTCCTCGTCCGGCAGGAGGTCGAGCGCGTGACGGCGCTCCAGCTCGATCTCCCGGGCGAGCGCCTTCAGCCGCGGGTCGGCCGGCATCAGGAGGTAGCTCATCTGGCTGCGCGGCGCCGGGGTGGCCCTGATGAAGCGGCCGACCACCTGGCGGAAGAAGAGCTCGGTCCGGGCCGCCGTCGCGTAGACGCCGATCCGCAGGCGGGGGATGTCGACGCCCTCGGAGACCATCAGGACCGAGACCAGCCAGCGCCGATCGGAGGAGGCGAAGTCGGCGATGCGGCGGCTGGCGCCGGGCTCGTCGCTCATCACCAGCTCCGGCCGCTCCCCCGAGACCGACCCGAGCCGCTCCGCGATCGCCCGCGCGTGATCCTGATCGGAGGCGATCACCAGGCCGCCCGCATCGGGGTGCCCGTCGGCGCGCACATCGCTCAGCCTGGCGTCGCCGTCGCGCAGCACCTCGCCCATCCACTCGCCATCCGGGCTGAGCGCCGTCCGCAGGCGCCGCGCCGCCTCCGCCGCCGGCAGGACGAGGTCGAAGTCGGCGCTGCGCAGCCGTCCGTCCGAGAGCCACTCCATCTCGCCGTCATACGGCAGGAAGGTGATCGGACGGCAGACCCGGTCGCGCAGCGCCTGCGGGTACCCGTAGGAGTAGTCGGCCTGGCTGAGGCCGTCCTCGTCGTAGGTGACCCAGGGAATGGCCGAGTTGTCGGAGCGGAAGGGCGTGCCCGAGAGGAGCAGACGGAAGCGGGCGCCGTCGAAGGCCCTGCGGGTCTGCAGTCCCCAGGCGGCCTGGTCGCCCATGTGATGGGGCTCGTCGGCGATCAGCAGGGTCGGCCGGCGGCCGGCGGCCAGCCGGTGCATGTCCGGCCCGGCCGCGATCGTCTGGTAGGTAACGGCGACGCCGTGGAAGTCGGCCGACTCCGGCCCGTCCGAGTTCGGCCTGTTCGGCTCGAGGTCGATGCCGTAGCGGCCCGCGTCGGCGGCCCACTGGCGGCAGATGTGGGTGGTCGGGCCGACCACGACAACGCGCGAGACGAACTCGGCGCTCAGCATCCGGTGGGCGATGTGCAGGCCGAAGGTGGTCTTGCCCGCCGCCGGCGTGGCCGAGGCCAGGAAGCTGGCGGCCGAGTGCGCCCGCACGGCCGCGGTCGCCTCCGCCTGCCAGGAACGGAGCGGTCGGGCGGCGGGCCATTCGGGAAGCGACCCGGCACGCGCCCCGCCGCCGGTCAGATGCTGAGAGTCGTCGTACAAGGGCCGGCCACAATAGGGTCGCCCGCGGTCGAAGGACGGCCGACCCTGAACGGGCCGTTATCCAGTCGCTGCATCTTGATCAAATGCCGGGCGTATAGTCCCGATCTGGGTTGTCCGGAGTCTCTATCAGGAGGTTGAAAGTGGAAGTTTCCCTGGGGCGGAGTCCCCGAAAGCGGAGTGCCTTGGCTGCGTCAGTCGCCGTTGCGCTGCTGGGCGTCCTGGCGGCGGCGTTCACTCCCGGCGCGCAGGCGAGGGTCGAAGCGATTCAGGGCCTGACGTCGAGCTCAGTGCCACTGACGGCCATGACCTCCGACCCCGGGACCGGCCTCCTCTACGCGCAGGCAAACGGCGGTACCGGCTACTTCCGGTACGACCCCCGCACGAATGCCTGGACCGACCTCCTGCCGGCGCCGATCAACAGCGGCAACAACGGCGGTGCCGCGTACCTCGGCGGGAAGATCTACATCGTCTACACGAGCAACAGCTCCGAACTCGCGGTCTACGACATTGCCTCCGGGAGCTGGGGCACGATCGCAAACCCGCTTGGCCTAGGCACCGCCAACATCACTGCCGGCGACGGCAAGCTTTTCCTGGCCAACGGCCAGAAATTCGTCAGCTACGACCCGGCGACCGACGTCACCACCCCGCTTGCCGAGCCGCCCAAATTCGAACCGGCGGATTGCGGAGACGGCTTTGAATCCTGGGGCGGGCTGCAGTTCACCGGCGCCAAGATCTACGGGCACCAGGGGAACGGCTGCACCGGTTTCGGCGTCTACGACATTCCCTCGAACAGCTGGCAGGAACTGCCGCTGGCCCCGGAAGTGCCCTCCAGCCCGGGAGAAGAACCGGAAGGACCGGTCGCGGGCAGCGCCCTCGACCCGGTGACGAACACCTACCTCACCTATGGCCCGTACGGGGGGACGACTCTCTTCCGGTACGACATCGAAGCCGGCTCGTGGACGACCGGAGCACTGCCGTTCGAAGTCGGAGACGGCGCTCTGGCCTACCTCAGCCTCGCTGGCTTCGAGGGCACCTACGTCATCCAGGGCGAGGAAGGCCCCGGCTTCATCCGCTACAACGAACGCAACCAGACCGACCTCTCGCCCTCGATGACCGCGACCGCGGTCGGCTCGAAAAAAGCCGGCACGCTCACCTACTCGATCCAGGTCAAGAACAACGGGCCCGAACGGGCGAGTGGGGTGGTGCTGTCGAATCCGCTCCCCGCGGGTGCGACGCTGGTCTCGGTGGCGACCTCGCAGGGGACCTGCGGCGGCACCGCGTCCATCAGCTGCAGCCTCGGAATCCTGCGGAGCGGGGCGAGCGCCAGCCTGACGATCAAAATGTCGGCGAAACTCGGGAAAAAAGTGACCAACACCGCGACCGTCTCGAGCCAGGCGGTCGACACCAATCCCGGCAACGACAGCGCCACGGTCGCCGCGACCGTCCCGGCCTGCGTGGTCCCGAAACTCAAGGGGCGCAGCCTCAAAGGGGCGAAGAAAGCCCTGCGCCGGGCCGGCTGCAAACCCGGCAAAGTCAGCCGCCGCTACAACGCCAAGTTCGACAAGAAAAAGGTCGTCCGCGGCAACAAGGGGCGCGGCAAAGTCCTGCCCCCTGGCAGCAAAGTCAAGCTGACGGTCTCCCGCGGCGACAAACCGGAGGGCCACGGCAAATCGAAAGGCGCCAAAGCGAAAGGCGCTAACTAGGCCGGCGTCTCAGACGTTCATCGGCACGACCTCGGGCTCTTCCTCGACCCGCGCCAGCCAGGCGCGGACCGCGGGGTAGGGCTCGAGGTCGAAGCCGCCCTCTGGCGCGACGTGGGTGTAGGCGTAGAGGGCGATGTCGGCGATCGTGAAGCGGTCGCCGACCAGGTACTCGCGCTCGGCGAGGTGGCGCTCCATCACCTTCAGCGCGGCGCGGCCGTCTGCCCGCCGGGCCTCGATGTCGATCCCCGGCGGCGGCTCGCGGTCGGCGAGCGCGACCCAGAAGCGGACGACCGCGATCGCCGGCTCGTGCTTGTACTGCTCGAAGAACATCCACTGCAGCACCTGAGCCCGCTCGTAGGGGTCGTCGGGCAGGTACTCGGTCCCGTCGGCGAAGTACCAGAGAATCGCGTTCGACTCGGCCAGCGGGCGCCCGTCCTCGAGCACCACGGTCGGCACGTTCAGCGAGGGGCTCAGCCCGCCCAGCAACTCCACCCGGCTGGACCAGTCGGTGACCGAGACCTCCCGGCTCTCGTACTCGATGCCCAGCAGGCCGAGCAGCAACCGCACCTTGTGGCAGTTGCCGGAGACCGGGTTCTCGTAAAGCAGCAGCACCGCCCTGAGTAGAGCACCTCGCCCCGACATCCGCCGGGGCGAGGCCTCGCACTCAGCTCCCCGTCACTTCTCCAGCGTCACGTTCACCTTCGCGCCCGGGGCCTTCACCATTTTCGGTTTCGGGCTCTGCTTGGTCACCTTGCCGTTCTTGCCGGTGGCGCCGTCGAGCTTCTTCACTTTGCCGAGCTTGCAGCCGGCGTTGCGCAGGCGGGTCTTCGCCGCCTTCAGCTTGTTCTTCTTCAGGTTCGGGACGACGCAGGCCGTGTAGGTGAAGCGACCGGCGCTCGCGGTGGTGCCGGCGAGGGTCGTCACCGAGATGTCCACCCGGCCCGCCTTCTTGCTGCGCGGGACGACCGCAGTGATCTCGGTTTCCGAGACGACGGTGAAGCTCGCCGCCGGGACTTCTCCGAACTTGACCTCGCTGGCCCCGTTGAAGTCGGTGCCGGTGATCTTCACTTTGGCGCCGCCGGCGATCGAGGCGGAGCTCGGTGAGGTCGAGGTGATCGACGGCGCCGGCTGGACTTCGGCCCGCAGCGCGATCTCCTGGCCGGATTTGGTCCCGCTCGCCGGCACCGTCGCCCCTTCGAAGGGCGTTGGGAAGATGAAGCCGACGCTCGCGCCCGGCACTTCGGAGACGACGCCGATCTCGTCGGTCGCGCTGGTCGGGTCGATCCCGATCAGGTCCCCGGCTTTGACCGGGATGTTGGCGGTGAACGTCTGCAGCCCCGGGCCGGACGGCGTCACCGCGCCGCTGGTCCCGACCGCCGTGTAGGCGCCCGACCCGTTCGGCCGCAGCACCCGCAGCTGGAACGGCCCGCCTTTCAGCTCCTGGGCCTGCCAGCGCACGATCGCGCCGTTGACGGGCGAGACGAGGTTGGCGCCTTTCTCCGGCAGCGCCGTGTTGAACAGCGTCTGCACCCCTTCGAACGGTTTACCCGCGGCGCCGGGTGGCAGCACGCTGCCCACCGTGAGGGTTCGGGCCTGGGCGGCGCTCGCCGCGAACAGTGCGATCGCGCTCATCACCGCGGCCACTCCGAGGTTGATCCTGCGTCGATGCTTCATCTGACTTGTCTCCCCTGCTAGGTCGTTTGCTCCGCCGCCCCTGGCTTCTTGCGGCGGGAGTTGGTCGCCTAAAACCTCGTCGCACCCGGTTGTTGCGGAACCACGCGCTGACCCGCTAGCGTTCGTGCCCGGCGCGGTCCCGCGCCCAACCCCCGGTCCCGGCGAAGAGCCTGGTCGCGATCGAGCACGAACGGCTCGAGGACGGGGAGGAGGCGGAGCGCATGAAGGCGTACTGGCGCGAGCGGCTCGCCGCCCTCAAGGAACTGCTGGAGGCCGAGGGCTGAGATTGGCTGGGCGGCCAGGGATGGCAGAATGCTCGCCGTGGCCGCCCAGCGCAAATACGACCTCGTCCTCTTCGGGGGGACCGGGTTCACCGGCGGCCTCACCGCCGACTACCTGGCGGCCAACGCGCCGGAAGGCCTGCGCTGGGCGCTGGTCGGCCGCAACCGGGCGAAGCTGGAGGCGGTGAAGGAGCGGCTCGCGGCGGCGGCGCCGAGCGCCCCGCAGCCGGACCTGATCGAGGCCGACGCCGGCGACCGCGCGGCGCTCGACGAGGTGGCCGCCTCAACGCGGGTCGTCGCGACCACGGTCGGCCCCTACGCGCTCTACGGCGAGCCGCTGGTCGCCGCCTGCGCTGCGGCTGGCACCGACTACACCGACCTCACCGGCGAGCCCGAGTTCGTCGACCGCACCTGGGTCCGCTACCACGCGGAGGCCGAGCGGACCGGTGCCCGCCTCGTCCACTGCTGCGGCTTCGACTCGATCCCGCACGACCTCGGCGCCTACTTCACGGTCAAGCAGCTGCCGGAGGGCGTGCCGCTCACCGTCAACGGCTACGTGCGCAGCAACGCCAGCTTCTCCGGCGGCACCTTCCACTCGGCGATCAACGCCTTCGGCCGGGCCCGCCAGACGATGGCCGTCGCCAAGGAGCGCCGCCGGGCGGAGGCGCGCCCCACCGGCCGCGAGGTCCACTCGGCGCCGGCGCGCCTGCGCCGCAACCCGGAGCTGGGCGGCTGGACGGCGCCGCTGCCGACCATCGACGGCCCGATCGTCCGCCGCTCCGCCGCCGCGCTCGACCGCTACGGCCCGAACTTCAGCTACGGCCACAACCTCGTCGCCAAGCATCTCTCCAGCCTCGCCGGGCTCGGCCTCGGGGTCGGTGCCGTCTCGGTGCTGGCGCCGCTGCCGCCGACCCGCAAGCTGCTGCTGAAGATCAAAGACCCGGGGGAGGGGCCGGACGCCGGCACCCGCGAGCGCAGCTGGTTCAAGGTCACCTTCGTCGGGGAAGGCGGCGGCAGCCGCGTCGTCACCCGCGTCGCCGGCGGCGACCCCGGCTACACCGAGACCGCGAAGATGCTCGCCGAGTCGACGCTCTGCCTCGCCTTCGACGAGCTGCCCGAGACGGCAGGCCAGGTGACGACGGCGACGGCGATGGGCGACGCGCTGATCGAGCGCCTGCAGCGGGCGGGGATGACCTTCGAGGTCCTGGGCCCGGCTCAGTCGGCCGCGGCGCCGTAGATCGCCCGGACCCAGACGTCGACGAGCACGTCGAGGACGGTCTCCTCGCTCAGCGCCGGCTCCTCGCCGCTGAAGGTGGCGAACAGCGCCCGCTCGTTCATCTGCACGAGGGCGATCGCGAGCTCGCGAGCGGGGCGGCCGGGCGCGGCGGCGCCGCGGGCGCGCTCGGCCTCGATGATCACGCTGGCGTCGGCGATCCAGGTCTCCATCACCTGCGTCCACAGGCCCCGTGCCTCGGCGTTGGTCGGGCGCAGCTCGGCGGCGGCGCGGATCACCCCGCGGCGCGAGCCGAAGGCCTCGAAGTAGGACTGCAGGCCCTGGCGCCAGGCGCTGCGCGGATCGTCGGCGAGCCCGGCCAGGGCCTCCTCGCGGCCGACCGCCGCTTCCTCGACCATGCGGTCGACCAGGGTCAGCAGCACCGCGTCCTTGGAGGGGAAGTAGAAGTAGAAGCTGGGTCGGGAGATGCCGGCCCCCTTGGCCAGGTCCTCGACCGAGATCTCGCTCAGCGGCCGCTCCTCCAGCAGCTTTTCGGCGGTGGTGAGGATCGCGCGCTCGCGCTCGTCGCCGCTGGCGCGGGTGCTGCGGCGCCCGCGTGCAGGGGCCTCGCGGGTGGGTACGGAGGTGGACATGAGACTTGCGACGATACACCCCGTCGAGTTTCCCGACAAGTAGTTGACGGACTCGACAGTGTGTTGATACATTGCTTGCAGATGGCCAAGAGCAACGGATCCACGCCCCCCGACCACGTCGACGTGCTGATCGTCGGCGCCGGCCTCTCCGGGATCGGCGCCGCCCATCACCTGCAGGAGCGCTGCCCCGGCAAGAGCTACGCGATCCTCGAGGCGCGCGAGCGGATCGGCGGCACCTGGGACCTCTTCCGCTACCCGGGGATCCGCTCGGACTCCGACATGCACACGCTCGGCTACCGCTTCCGGCCCTGGACCGACTCGAAGTCGATCGCCGAGGGGCCGAAGATCCTCCGCTACATCGAGGACACCGCCCGCGAGGGCGGGATCGACCGCCACATCCGCTTCAACCACCGTGCCGTCGCCGCTTCCTGGTCCAGCGCTGAGGCGCGCTGGACGGTCGAGGCCGAGCGCGGCGAGACGGGGGAGACGGCGACGCTCACCTGCGACTTCCTCTTCCTCAACAGCGGCTACTACAGCTACGACGAGGGCTACACGCCCGAGTTCCCTGGGATCGAGAACTTCGGCGGCCAGGTCGTCCACCCCCAGCACTGGCCGGAGGACCTCGACTACGCCGGCAAGCGCGTCGTCGTGATCGGCAGCGGCGCCACCGCGGTGACCCTGGTGCCGGCGATGGCGGAGGACGCCGCCAAGGTGACGATGCTGCAGCGTTCCCCGACCTACGTCGTCTCGATGCCGGGCGAAGACGGGATCGCGATCCGGCTGCGCCGCCACCTGCCCGAGAAGGCCGTCTACGCGATCGTGCGCTGGAAGAACGTTGTCCTCCAGGGGCTCAGCTACCGCTTCGCGCGACGCTGGCCGGGGGCGATGAAGAAGCTGCTGCGCAAGGGCGTGAGCAAACAGCTGCCGCCCGGATACGACGTCGACACCCACTTCAACCCGCGCTACAACCCCTGGGACCAGCGCCTCTGCCTGGTCCCCGACGCCGACCTCTTCAAGGCGATCGGCGACGGCAGCGCCGAGATCGTCACCGACCGCGTCCGCACCTTCACCGAGCGGGGGATCGAGCTCGAGTCGGGACGCGAGCTGGAGGCCGACATCGCGATCACCGCGACCGGTCTCAACCTGCTCTTCCTCGGCGGCATGAAGATCACCGTCGACGGCGAGGAGCCCGACATCCCGCGGGCGCTGACCTACAAGGGGATGATGCTCAACGACGTCCCCAACTTCGCCTACACGCTCGGCTACACCAACGCCTCCTGGACGCTGAAGGCCGACCTCACCGCCGAATTCATCTGCCGCCTGCTCAACCACATGGACGCCACCGGCCGCCGCATCTGCGCGCCGACGGTCACCGACCCGGAGGTGACCGAGGAGCCGCTGCTCGACTTCAACTCCGGCTACGTCCTGCGCTCGCTCGCCCACCTGCCCAAACAGGGCTCGAAGGAGCCCTGGAAACTGCGCCAGAACTACCCGATCGACCTGCGCATGCTGCGCCACGGCCCGGTCGACGACGGCACCATGCGCTTCTCCGACCCCGTGCCCCAGCAGCAGTCGCAGCGCCAGCCGGCCGCGGCCTGAGCCAGGCCGGGCCGATCGCCTTCCGCGGGACCATCTGCGCCTCCAGCGCCCGCAGGCGCGCGAAGATCTGATCGACGAACGAACTCAGCTGCATCTCGTCGTGGACGGGCCCGGGGGGCTCCTCTCGACGGACGGACGGGACGGAAACGCGCCCGCACGGTAGCCACGAACCGCGCCGCCGCGACCCCGATCCCGCCGCTACCCTCTATCGGCCTCTCGGCGCCTTGGCGGAGTGGCTACGCAGCGGCCTGCAAAGCCGTTTACACCGGTTCGATTCCGGTAGGCGCCTTCGGCTCTGGTGGCATCGGTGGGTCGGGCCCGTCCCGTGCGCCTTGGCGCCGATGTCAGGATCAAAGTGGGGACTGTGACCTAAAGATAGATCAAATGACCTATACTTAGGTCATTATGGACGTGGCCCGCCCCTTCTCTGCACTTTCAGACAACGTCGACGTCGACGTGCTCGCCGCGCTCGCAGGTTCCTCCGCGCCGCGCAGCGGACGTGAGCTGGCGCGCCTGACGAGACGATCGAATACCGGTGTGCAGCACGTCCTTGATCGCCTCGTGGCCCATGGACTGGTCGAGCGAACGGAGGCGGGCAGGGCGTTCATGTACGTCCTCGACCGGGAGCATCTGCTCGCACCGATCGTCGAACAGATGGCGGAAGCACGCGCGGAGCTCGTCCGTAGGTTGCGAGAGGTCATCGGGGCCTGGACCGTGCCGGCGGTTCACGCATCGCTCTTTGGCAGCGCCGCCCGCGGCGACGGAGGCCTTGCAAGCGACATTGATCTCTTCATCGTTCGGCCTGCCAGCGTCGACGCCGGGGACGAGACTTGGCGGGGCCAGGTCGACGGCTTGGCCGAGAGCGTCCGTCGCTGGACGGGCAACCATGCAGGTATCGCTGAGATCGCCGACACCGAATTGCCGCAGCTGCGACGCGACCGACCTCCCGTCGTCGAGGAGGTCCGTGCGGATGCCATTGACCTCGCTGGCCAGTCGGCCCGTCGGGTCCTGGCGGAGGCCTGATGGCATCGAAGCGTGGACGCACCCAAACGTGCGGCGCGCCTCAGGCCCGTCAGCGCCTCGCGCAGGCGCGTAGCTACATGGATGTCGCAAGGTTGACGGCCGACGAGAGAGACCCAAACCTCGAGTACGCGGCTGTTGCGGCGTCGGTGGCGATCCTCGCTGGGATCGCGGCGGCCGACGCGGCTTGCTGTCAAGCCCTCGGGCGACGGTCGAGGTCTGACAACCACCACGACGCCGAGGCTCTGCTCGCCGAAATCACCCCGGGCGGGAAAGCGGCTGCCAAACATCTCCGTCAGCTCATCGACATCAAGGACACGGCCCACTATGGCTTCATCAGCATTACGGCGACCCAGCTCAAACGCGCCCTACGCCAAGCCCAGCACCTCGTCGAGTTCGCCGAGCGGGTGCGGCTGCGTTAGCGCCACGCGACAGCCGGCGGCTCCTTTCAAGCGCAAGTGACGGCACGGCGCAGTGAACACGCTGTGCGCCCGTTGCGCCGACGCTGCTGCTCGGCCCTTGGCAGCGGTGTCGGTTGAGCAGACCGCCGGGATGAAGCCGTGCGGAGCTAGGGTGTCGAGGCCGGGAGAATCATCCACTTCCTCTCCTCAGGGTGTATTCGTAATCGCATCCTTCGATGGCTTGCGAGCTGATCGCTGAGATCAGATGGCCAAATGCCATCCAACGCGATAACTTCGGGGGGCGGAATCTGACCTGACTCGCCTCCGGTGCGTCACCACCGGGCCACATCATCGGAGCTTGGCTTCAGGGCCGTCCTGGGTGGCTTTCCGCCCCCACCCGGTTCATAGCACCGATGAAAGTTTGGTTCCAAGGCGATTCCTCGCAAAACGCAACAAACTTATGGATTGAGATTTACCGAATACACGTAAATTCTTACGGCATAAAAACCTATCTTTTGCAGGTATTTGAAAGATACCGTCTTCGATAACAAGGGATTTCATGTTTGGGTAATCGCACGAGCCCTTCAGTTCCCCCGCCTTCGAGGTAGCGGCCGATTAAGTCGTGTGACACTCGTTGGCGCAGTGGTAGCAACCGTTTGAGTCGGTGTAGTACTGCATGGCTGCTTCGACCGCTCCCTGGCAGGACGAATGCCACCCAAGGTCCAAGCGATTCACGGGATCTGGAAGACAGTTGTGCTGCGAGGCCAAATCGTGGACCTCGTGATCGCCCGAGTTCGGCTGGGCATTTTTGTTCACACAGTAGTTCGGCATGGGACGCCTCCACAAATTCACATGTTTGCCATTAGGAATCTGATCGTACCCAACGGGTCTCGCGGAAAGGTCGCACTGATCCGGACGGCCTCGTGACTCCAAGAGCGGTTTCGGCGGTGGGGGTTCCGCGCCTTTTTCGTGCGAACGGCGGAAGCCCCTCGGAGCCAGCGCCAGGCCGTGGGGCTTCTGGCTACGGGATCTGCGGCGAGTGCCGTTCCCGGCTCCCACCGGCGGTGAAGGGAGCGTGACGTGCTTCTCGCAACGCGACAATGCCTCCAAAGGCAACAGAGGCCGAGAGAGCTAGCGCCGTGTAGACCGGGAAGAGCGCTGCCCCCTCAATGGTCGTTTCCGGCCAAGAAAACTGTTCGAGGACTGGCGGGTCGACCAGCTGCGTGGCGACTAGGCCGGTCGCGAGCAGGCCCAGACATACGACCACACCGTTGGTGACGAAGAGAACCCTAGGTGGGACATCGCCGAGTCGCATCGCCATCGCCATCACCGCGGTGACGCTCGTGAATAGGAGGACGAGTGGGACGAAATCAAGCGCCTGCCATGCGTTCATCGTCGTCGGACCGAAAGGTTCGACGAGAACGAGAGGACCCGCTCCTCGGAACACGACCTCTTTCTCAAACCAGTCGAGGAACGTCATAATGAAGAGAAGAATCGCCGCGCCTCCTGCGATCCCCTCTCCACTCCGAAGTTTGCTCAGCCGCATCTCGAACAAGATTAGTCTCGCGACTGATCTACACCGGGAACCGAGGTCGAGGCTAGGGGAGTGGGCAGAAATGGCGAAGCGGACCGGGTGCTACCGAGGTCGATGGGCGATACCCGCTCCGCAAGCGGGTGGCACCGACTGTGGTACGGCCCGCTCAAAATCCGCCGCCCCCAAACTCTCCTGCAAAGCCGTTTACATCGGTTCGACTCGGGTAGGCGCCCTTGGCCTCGCGGCCGCCGGATTCGCTCACCAGCGCCGCTTCCAGTTCGGCCGCAGGTACGCCTCTTCGAACCCGGCCCTGAGGATGTTGCGGTAGCTGGTGCTGGGTTTGTCGGGGACGCGCTCGCCGGTCTCGACCCAGAAGGTGCGGCAGCCGGCGTCGATCGCGTCGAGGATGCGGCGGTGCAGGAGGGCGAGCTGGCAGCCGCGGCCGCGGGCGGGCTCGAGGGTGGCGGCGGGGCCGAACTCGGCGAGCTCGCCGTGGACGTGCATCGCCGCGCAGGCCTGGGCCTCACCGTCGACGAGCGCCGCGTAGCAGCGCCAGCCCTCGCGTCCCGGCAGCCCGGCGAAAAAGGCCGAGGCCCAGGCCGGCAGGCCGAACCCGGTGGCGATGACCATCCCGAACGATGCCTGCTCGGGGTCGGTCAGCTCGACCACCTCCACCGCGGGCGCCTTGAAGCGCGGCGGGTGGGCGGCGCGGATGAACTTCATCCAGGCGTACCCCCGGGTGTGGCCGTTCGCCTCCAGCCATGCCTCGGCCGCCTCGGCCCCCTCCAGTCCCTGGGTCACCGGTACGTAGTAGTTGACCCCGTGCGAGGCGGCCCACTCGACCGCGGCCGCCAGGTGCCCGTCCTCGATCGCACCGGGCTCGGTCGCGCCGAGCACGAGGTTCATCATTCCCACACGGGGTAGCTCGCGGGCGATGGAAGCGCGCACCGGACCGAACCCGCGCATCGCGATGCCCTTCTCGGCCGCGAGCGAGTCGGGTACCGATTCCCAGACATCGCCCCAGAACTCCCGCTCACATGCGTCCAGCGCGCTGGTGTCGTACGCGACGCCGCCTGTCGTCTCTCCCTTCATCGCCCCTGCCAGCATATGAGCGTGGCCACCGTCACTCCAGCCGCCGCCCCCGCCGCGCTGAGCCCCGAGGACCAGATCCCGGAGAACCAGGTGATCGTCCTCTTCGGGGCGACCGGCGACCTGGCGAAGCGGAAGCTGCTGCCCGGGATGTTCCACCTCGCCCAGGTCGGTCTGATGCCGCGGCGTTTCCGGATCATCGGGGTCTCCCGGCACGGGATCGAGGTCGAGGAGTTCCGCGAGCTCGCTCGCCAGGCGATCGAGGCCTCGGGGCGCGAGGACATGTCGCCGGCGACCTGGCAGCCCTTCGCCGAGTCGCTGCAGTTCGTCGGGGTGGGGGACGGCTTCGGCGCCCTGGGCGACGCGATCTCCGAGGCGCGGGGGGAGCTGGGCGAAGACGCCGGGCTCCTCTACTACCTCTCGCTGCCACCGAGCGCGATGTCGCCGACGATCGAGGCGCTGGGGGAGGCCCGGCTCGGCGGCGGCGCCCGGGTGATCATCGAGAAGCCGTTCGGGACCGACCTGCCCTCGGCCCGCAGGCTGAACGCGCTCCTGCACTCGGTCTTCGAGGAGCGCTGCATCTACCGGATCGACCACTACCTGGGCCGCGAGGCGGTGCAGAACCTGCTGGCGATGCGCTTCGCCAACGGCATGTTCGAGCCGGTCTGGAACCGCAACCACATCGACCACGTGCAGATCGACGTCCCCGAGACGCTCTCGATCGAGATGCGGGGCGACTTCTACGAGCAGACCGGCGCCTTCCGCGACATGGTCGTCACGCACCTGTTCCAGGTGCTCGGCTTCGTCGCGATGGAGCCGCCGACCTCGCTGCAGCCGAAGGCGCTGGGCCTGGAGCGGGAGAAGGTCTTCGACTCGATGCCGCCGCTGCGGCCGGAGAACGTCGTCCGCGGCCAGTACGCCGGCTACCGCGACGAACCGGGCGTCGCCCCCGACTCGGAGACCGAGACCTTCGTCGCGGTCAAGGCCTTCGTCGACAACTGGCGCTGGGAGGGGGTGCCGTTCTACCTGCGCACCGGCAAGCGGCTGGCGGAGAAGCGGAACCTGCTGACGATCGCCTACTCCCAGCCGCCGCGCCGCATGTTCCCGCTCGACTGCGACCAGATCGCCGAGGACTTCGGGCACGACCACCTCACCTTCGAGCTCGGCGACCCCGGCAGCATCTCCGCCTCCTTCCTCGCCAAGGTCCCCGGCCCGACGATCCACCTCGGCGAGGCGCACATGCGCTTCAGCTACGCCGACACCTTCGGCGGCGGCGAGCAGGCCCTCGACGCCTACGAGCGCCTGATCCACGATGTGATGGTCGCCGACCGCACCCTGTTCACCGGCTCCGACGCGATCGAGCGGCTCTGGGAGGTGTCGGAGCCGGTCCTGGAGGAGCCGCCGCCGACCGTTCCCTACGAGCCCGGCTCCTGGGGGCCGGCCGAGGCCGACGCCCTGATCGCCCCGCGCCGCTGGCACCTGCCCAGCCACCACGTCTGAGCGGCGGGGCGGAGAGTGGGCGTTACTGGGCTCGAACCAGTGACCTCCAGCTTGTCGAGCTGGCGCTCTCCCAACTGAGCTAAACGCCCGGGGAATCTGAATCTAGCAGCGGCCGCCCGCTCGCCGGACGCCCGGCTAAAGGATCGCCTGCAACTGTCGATGCAAGGGGTGCAACTTTTCGGCCCCGCGAGTGTTTATGAGTACGTTCGCGCGCCGCGACAACCGAACTTCAAAGCTCGAGGACCGACGAGCCAGCGGACTTCGATTTCTCTGGTGGTACGTCCTTCGGAAACAAAGGGCCCTGAAAGGGGCCCTTTTCCGTTCCCGAGGTCTCCCGGCCTCAGGAGGGGATCGGCCGGCAGTCGGTTTCGATCAGCTCGACCGTGATGCTGCCGTCGCCGCCCAGGGTCGCCTCCATCAGCGCGAAGCATTCCTCGCGGGCGCCGGGAGGAGAGATGGCGGGCTGGGTCCATTCGGCAAGGCCCCGAACCCCGATCGCCGAGGACCGTTCGACGGCGACGATCGGCACCTGCTTGTCCGCCAGTTCCGAGGCGCGGGCCCGGATCGGAGGCAGCGCCTGCGCGACCGTCAGCCTGCGGGTGGCCCTGGTCACGCAGCGAGGGGTCAGTCGTCCTGCCGGCTGCCGGTTCCTTGCCCGCACCGCGACCCGCAGTCGGCAAATCGTGCGACTGCCCGCGCTGTGCCCGCGCGCCGTGAACCTGCAATCGACGCGCCGCATCGCCAGCCGTTGGCATCCGCCGAAGGAGAGCGAGCTCACGCGGGAGCTGCGGCTCACGAAGCGCTGTGCCAGCCGCTTCGCCTCGGCCCGGGCGGCGGGCTTGGAGAGCCGGTACGGGGGAGGGGGTGCGGGGGCTTCTGCGGCCGGATCGCCTCCGCCGCCACCTCCGCCTCCCGTCGCGCTCGAGCAGGGGCAGGGGTTGGTCTCACAGGCGATGCCGTCCCCGTCGGCGTCGAGTCCGTCCGGGTCGCCCGGCTCGAGGTTTTCCTGCGCTTCCGCCTGGCTGGCGAAGTCCCCGCAGTCTAGGTCTCCGGCCACAGCCGGAGTCGGGGCGACCAGGACCGCAGCGCCGACAACCAGCGCGAGCGGGGCGAGCTTGCAGCTCCTGAGATTCATCATTTCTCCGTTCTCCCACCCGAAGACGTGCGAAAGAACCTAGAAAAGCTCTGGAAACCCTGCTGTAGGGCCGGGTGAGGCTCGGACCGGTCCTCTAGGCTCGCCGCCTTGTGATCGGGACCTATGCAGCGGTGCTGGCGGTCTGCGTGGCCTCGCTGGCGGTCGGGCAGGCGGCGCTTGGCCTCTGCGGCGTGCGCCGCTGGTCGTGGCTGGCGCCGTCCGTGGGACTGGCGCTGCTCTGCGCGGTCTGCTGGGGGACGGTGCGGATCGGGGACGGGACCGTGTCGGCGTTCGTCGTGGTCGTGCTGGCGATCGCCTCGGCCGCCTACCTCCGGGGACGGCTGGAGGGCGGGGGGGAGGCGCTTCGCGCGGGCTGGCCGGTGGCCCTCTTCGCCCTTCTCGCCGCCTCGCTTCCGTTCGCGGTCGAGGGGCACTTCGGGATCCTCGGCACCGGCTTCAACCCCGACATGTCCCAGCACCTGCTGGCGACCGATCGCCTCGCCCACGGCCACGGCTCGCAGCTGCTGCACCAGGGCTATCCCCTCGGCCCGCACGCGATCGTTGTCGCCCTGAACAAGGGCCTCGGGATCGGCCTGGTCCAGGGGTTCAGCGGCCTCACCGTCGCCGTGGCGGTCCTGGCCTGCCTCACCGCGCTCGCCGCCTTCGGGGAGCTGAAGCCGGTCCCGCGCACCGCCGGGGCTCTCCTCGTCGGCCTCACCTATGTCGTCGCCTCCTACTTCGCCCAGGGCGCCTTCAAGGAGACGATGCAGGCACTCTTCACCCTCGCCTTCGTCCTCGCCCTGCGCGAGTCGACCCGTTCCTGGGCCGACCTTCCGCTCCGTCTCGTCCCGGCGGCACTGATCGCCGTCGGCTCCGTCTACGCCTACAGCTTCGCCGGCCTGATCTGGCTCGCCGCCGCCGCCGCGATCTGGATCGCGCTCGAGCACGCCTTCGGCAAGCGCCCGGTCCCGGTCAGGCCCTTGCTGCTGGGTCTGGTCGTCTTCGGCGTCTTGGTCGCCCCCGAGGTCGGGCGGATGGTCGACTTCCAGCAGTTCGAGACCTTCGACCCCAATGGCCCTGGCCTCGGCAACCTCTTCGGCCAGGTCTCGCCCTTCGAGGCGCTGGGGATCTGGCCGTCGGGCGACTTCCGGCTCGCTCCCGGCGACGGCGCCGTGCCCGCCCTCGGCTATTACCTCGGCGTCGCCTTCGCCCTGGCGCTGTTCGTCGCGGGACTGGTCCAGTCCTGGCGTCGGCGCGACTCGGCGCTGCTCGCCGGTGTCGCCGCCGCGGCCCTCGTCTACGTCGCCGCCCGCGCCAGCGGCACTCCCTATACCGCCGCCAAGGCGATCGAGGTCGCCGCGCCCCTCGTGGCGCTGACGATCCTGCTGCCATTGCTCAGCCGAACTGAACCCAGCTTTTGGGTTGCAGTACGACCCAAAAGCTGGGTTCGGCAGGGGTGGGCCCTTGCGGCGACCGCTTTCGTCGCGGCGGCCGGCCTCTGCTCGGTGCTCGCGCTGGCCAACGCGCCGGTCGGTCCGACCTCCTACTCGCCGGCCCTGACCAACCTGCGGCCGCTGGTCGCCGCGGACTCGACGCTCGTCCTCGCCTCGCCGGAGCTGCTCGACGAACAGCACGGGGCCCCGTACATCGCCTGGGAGCTGCGTGGCGGCCGGGTCTGCATCGCTGCCGAGGGGGAGCTCGACCGGCCGCCACCCGGCGTCCGCTTCGTCGTCACCCAGGGCGGCATCGAGCAGCCGCCCTTCCCAGCGCTGCGGGTGCGACGCATCGCTCCTCCCTATGTGCTCTGGGAGACGAGCGAGCCGGTCGAGGGCGAGAGCCCGTGCCCGCTGATCGCCGTGCGCCAGGCACGTCAGGGTCCCGCGCCCTGAGCCCCAACTACCATCCCCTCGGATGGAGGCCGCAACGGAGAAGCTGACCGTCACCCTGCCCGACGGCAAGCCGCTGGAGCTGCCCGCCGGCGCGACCGGCGCCGACGCCGCTGCGGCGATCGGACCTGGGCTGGCCAAGGCGGCCCTGGCGATCAAGGTCGACGGCGAGCTGCGCGACCTCTCGGCCCCGCTGCCCGAGGGGGGCGCCGAGGTGGCGATCCTCACCGACCGCGACCCCGAGGCGCTGGAGTTGATCCGCCACGACGCCGCCCACGTGATGGCGGAGGCGGTGATGGAGCTCTACCCGGGCACGAAGGTGACGATCGGTCCCCCGATCGAGTCCGGCTTCTACTACGACTTCGAGGTCCCCCCCGATACAAGGATCACCGAAGAGGACCTGCCGCGGATCGAGGCGGCGATGCAGGCGCACATCGACGCCGACGAGGAGTTCGGCCGCCGCGACCTCCCGGCCGACGCGGCGATCGAGCTGTTCAAGGGGGAGGGGCAGGACTTCAAGGTCGAGCTGATCGAGGACCTCGTCCGTGACGAAGGGGTCGAGACCGTCTCGCTCTACCGCAACGGGCCCTTCGAGGACCTCTGTCGCGGCCCGCACGGTCCCTCGACCGGCCGCATCAAGGCGATCAAGCTGAGCTCGGTCGCCGGCGCCTACTGGCGCGGCGACGAGAACCGCGAGAGCCTCACCCGCATCTACGGCACCGCCTTCTTCTCCAAGAAGGACCTCGAGCAGCACCTGGAGCGGATCGAGGCGGCGAAAGCCCGCGACCACCGCCGGCTCGGCCCCCAACTCGGCCTCTTCATGCTGCGCGACGAGGCGCCCGGGATGCCGTTCTGGCTCCCCAACGGGACGACGCTGCTGCACCTGATCGAGGACGAGGTCCAGCAGCAGCTGCGCCGCCGCGGCTACCAGGAGATCGCCACGCCGCAGGTGCTCGACGAGCAGCTCTGGCACCGCTCCGGGCACTGGGACAACTACCGCGACGAGATGTACTTCATGGAGGACGACGAGCGCCGCTTCGCGCTGCGGCCGATGAACTGCCCCGGCGCCTGCCTCGTCTACGGCTCCGACCGCCACTCCTACCGCGAGCTGCCGCTGCGACTCGCCGAGTTCGGCCGCGTCTCCCGCAACGAGCGCGAGGGCGTCCTGCACGGCCTGCTGCGGGTGCGCGCCTTCACCCAGGACGACGCCCACGTCTACTGCACCGAGGACCAGATCACCGACGAGGTGGCGAGCATCTGCGAGGCGATCGACGAGCTCTACGCGCGCTTCGGCTTCGAGGACGTCCACGTCGAGCTCTCGACCCGGCCGGAGAAGTCGATGGGGAGCGAGGAGCAGTGGGCGAAGGCGGAGGCGGCGCTGGCCGAGGCGCTCGACCGCCAGGGGCGCGAGTACGAGCTCAACCCCGGCGACGGCGCCTTCTACGGCCCCAAGATCGACTTCCACATCACCGACGCTCTCGGCCGCTCCTGGCAGTGCGGCACCTGCCAGCTCGACTTCCAGATGCCCGAGCGCTTCGACCTCTACTACACCGGCCCCGACGACGCCCCCTACCGGCCGGTGATGATCCACCGCGCCCTGCTCGGCTCGATGGAGCGCTTCGCCGGGATCCTGATCGAGCACTACGACGGCCGCTTCCCGGTCTGGCTGGCGCCGGTGCAGGCGATCGTGCTGCCGATCTCCGACCGTCACAACCCCTACGGCCAGCGCGCCTACGAGGAGCTGCGCGAACTCGGGGTGCGGGTCGCGATCGACGACCGCTCGGAGTCGATCGGCAAGAAGGTCCGCGACGCCTCGATCGGCCGCTACCCGTACATGCTCGTGGTCGGCGACCGCGAGGAGGAGAACGGCGCCGTCTCCGTCCGCTCCCACGCCGACGGCGAGCTGGGGGAGATGTCCTTCGCCGAGTTCGCCGATCGGATAAAAGCCGAGACCGCCGCCGCCTGAGCGCGCCGCCGGGTTGCCAACCGCCCTTCGCCCTCTATACTCCGGCCGACTTGACTGCAGGCACGCAAAACTCCCGCCGCCGCTGAGCGCCCGTGCCTGTGTCTCGATCCCCAGTCCTCTTGAAGCTCCACCGCTCCTCTAGATAGTGCCGGTCCCTCGCAGGTTCGATCGGCGCCCACCAGAGCGCGACACGACGCGGATCAACGAGCGTATCCGCGTGCCCCAGGTGCGCCTGATCGGCGCCGACGGGGAGCAGCTCGGGATCGTCGAGATCAACGAGGCGCTGAAACGCGCCCAGGACGCCGACCTCGACCTGGTCGAGGTCGCGCCCGGCTCGAAGCCGCCGGTGACCCGCCTGCTCGACTACTCGAAGTACAAGTACGAGCAGGAGCAGAAGCAGAAGCAGGCGCGCAAGCACCAGCAGCAGGTCAACATCCGCGAAATCAAGCTGCGGCCGAAGATCGCGACCCACGACTACGACACCAAGAAGGGCCACGTCGAACGCTTCCTCAAGCATCACGACAAGGTCAAGGTGACGATCATGTTCCGCGGCCGCGAGCAGGCCCACCCGGAGCGCGGGCGGGATCTGCTGCAGAAGCTCTTCGAGGACCTCGGCGGCATCGCCGTGATCGAGTCGGCGCCGCTGCAGGAAGGCCGCAACATGAGCATGCTGCTGGCCCCGAGCAAAGAGGTCGACAAGCTCGATGGGGCGGAGGCCCCCGCTGCGGCCGATGATGCTCCTGCTGCGGACGCCTGAGCGCCTGTCCCGGTAGGCCCTTCCACTTAACTTTTTCCGAAGGCAGGTTGCGGCTGTCCGCCGGCCGCGGCTCGGGAAAAGTACAAGACGTTCCAGGGCCTACCGGGACAGGCGTTGCGTAACGATTTCGGCTATTCGCCCGGCGGCTCTTCCGTCCCAGAGTGGGGGAGGCTCGGATGGCGCATCGCCGCGAGCCGCCAGCGCCGCCGGGATGCCGGCGATCGCCGCCGGGTCGAGCCCGAGCAGGGTGTTGGTGCCGGCGTGCACGGTGACCGGGCGCTCGGTGTTGTCGCGCAGGGTGAAGCAGGGGACCCCGAGGTAGGTCGTCTCCTCCTGGACCCCGCCGGAGTCGGTCAGGACGGCGCCGGCGTCGGCGACCAGGGAGAGGAACTCGAGGTAGCCGAGCGGCTCGGTCAGCAGCAGCCCGGGGTGGTCGGAGTCGAGGCTCTCCATCATCTTGCGGGTGCGGGGGTGGACCGGGAAGACGACCGGCATCTCGCGGGCGAGGGCGGCGAGCTGCGCGACCGTCTGCGGCAGCAGCGGCCCGTCGACCAGGGCCGGCCGGTGCAGGGTGACGAGCGCGTAGGCGCCGGGCTCGACCCCGAGCCTCGCTGCGGTGCCGGCGGCCCGGAAGCGGGCTTCCAGCGCCACCAGGGTGTCGATCATCGTGTTGCCGACCATGTGCATGCGCTCGTCGGGGATGCCTTCGGCGCGCAGGTTCTCGACCGCCTCCTCGCTGTGCAGGAAGAGCAACTCGGAGAAGCGGTCGGCGACGATCCGGTTGATCTCCTCCGGCATCGTCATGTCGAAGCTGCGCAGGCCGGACTCGACGTGGGCGACCGGGATTCCCAGCTTCACCGCGGTGAGCGCCGCCGCCAGGGTCGAGTTGACGTCGCCGGGGACGATCACCAGGTCCGGCCGCTCCTCGAGCAGCACCGGCTCCAGCCGCTCCATCGTCCGCGCCGTCATCGCCGCGTGGCTGCCCGAGCCGACCTCGAGCATGTGGTCGGGGGCCGGCACGCCGAGCTCCTCGAGGAAGACCTCGGACATCAGCCGGTCGTAGTGCTGGCCGGTGTGGACGATCGCGTGGCGGCCCGCGGGCAGGCGCTCGCGCAGGGCGCCGATCACCGGCGCCGTCTTCACGAAGTTGGGCCGCGTCCCGACCACGTAGACAATGCGCATCGCGCGCCAGCGTACCCGCGCCGGTGGCGTGATCTCGCTCAGGCGCCGCCGTCTGCTTCAATAGCGAGCCCGATGCCGAAGATGAAAACCCATTCCGGCGCCAAGAAGCGGTTCAAGAAGACCGCCAAGGGCAAGCTGCGCGGCCGCCGCGCCTTCTCCAGCCACATCCTGGAGAAAAAGTCGCCGAAGCGGAAGCGGAAGATGGCCCGCCCTGTGGAGATCAAGCCGCAGGACGCGCCGACCGTGCGCAAGCTGCTGGGGGAAAAGTAGATGGCCCGCGTCAAGCGCTCCGTCCACGCGCGCAAGAAGCGCCGCAAGGTCCTGAAGGAAGCGAAGGGCTACTTCGGCCGCAAGCACTCCTCCTACCGCTTCGCCAAAGAGCAGGTGCAGCGGTCGGGGATGTACGCGTACCGGGACCGGCGCAACCGCAAGCGGACCTTCCGCAGACTCTGGATCACCCGCATCAACGCCGCGGCGCGGCTCGAGGGCATGAGCTACTCGGAGCTGATGTACGGCCTTAAGCAGGCCGACGTCGAGGTCAACCGCAAGATGCTGGCCGAGATCGCGGTCTCCGACCGCGAGGCCTTCCGCCGATTTGTGGAGCTGGCCCGGGAGGGTGCGGCCGCCTAGCGGCAAGCCGACACTCCATCCTTCCCGGGCGGGCCGTGAGAACGGCCCGCTTTTTCGTTCCAGGAGCAGCTTCGAGGAGAAGAACCGACCAACCCGAAGAGACACTGATTCCCGAGATGACGACGATCGCAAGCCCCCAAAACGAGAAGCTGAAGCTGGTCCGCAAGCTGCGCGACCGCAAGCAGCGCGAGCGCGAGGGCCTGTTCGCGAGCGAGGGCGAGGACCTGGTCGAGGCGGGCCTCGCCGCCGGGCTGACCCCGCGCCTCCTGCTCACCGCGGCCGGCTCCGGGCTGGGGGAGCGGTGGGGCGGCGACGAGGTGGAACCCGAGCTGCTCGCGAGCGTCTCCTCGCTCGGCTCCGGGACGCGGGCGCTCGCCGTCTGGCAGCTGGGCTGGGCGGAGGCGGCGATCGCCCCGTGCGTCTACCTGCACGGGGTGGGGGACCCCGGCAACGTCGGAACGATCCTCCGCACCGCCGACGCCCTGCTCGGCACCGCGATCGCGCTCGGGCCCGATTGCGCCGACCCGTTCTCGCCGAAGGCGGTGCGGGCGAGCATGGGATCGATCTTCAGCCGGCCGCCGTTGCGGACGGGCATCGGGGCTACCCCGGAGAAGCGGGCGGCCCTGGTCGCGCACGGGGGAGCCGGGCTCGAGGCGCTGGCGGGGGCGTCGACGATCTGCCTCGGGGCCGAGCGCGACGGCCTGCCGGCCGACGTCCTCGCCGGGTGCGAGGTCGAGGTGACGATTCCCCTGCGCCCGGGCGTCGAGTCGCTCAACGTCGCCGCCGCCGCTGCGATCGCCTGCGAGCGGCTATCGTCGCCCGCCATGTCGGAGGCGCGGCCGGATGCTTGAGCGGATCGAGGAGATCAGGGGCGAGGCCGCGACCGCGGTCGGCGCCGCTGCGAGCAGCGCCGAGCTGGAGGAGCTGCGGGTCCGCTACCTCGGCCGCAAGGCCGAGCTGACCTCGATCCTGCGCGGGATCGCGGAGCTGCCCGCCGAGGAGCGCGGCAAGGTCGGTGGGGCCGCCAACAAGGCGCGCCAGGAGTTGGAGGCGCTGCTGGAGGCGAGCGCCGAGCGGCTCGATGCGAGCGAGCTGGAGGGCCGGCTCGCCACCGACCGGGTCGACGTCACCTTGCCCGGAGCGCCGCCGCGGCCGGTCGGGCACCCGCACCTGGTCGCCCGCACCACGCGCCTGATCGAGGACGTGATGGTCGGCCTCGGCTACCGGGTGATGGAGGGGCCCGAGATCGAGCACGACTACTACAACTTCACCGCGCTCAACCACCCGCCCGGGCACCCGGCGCGGATGCTCCAGGACACCTTCTACGTGCAGTCGCACCCCGACGTGCTGCTGCGCACCCACACCTCGCCGGTCCAGGTGCGCTCGATGGAGGCGCAGCCGCCCCCGATCTTCATCGTCGTCCCCGGCAAGGTCTACCGTCGCGACTCCGACGCCACCCACAGCCCGATGTTCCACCAGGTCGAGGGGCTGGCGATCGCCGAGGACCTCACCCTCGCCGACCTCAAGGGGACGTTGCTGGCGCTGGTCCGGGCCCTGTTCGGCGCCGAGCGCGAGGTGCGGCTGCGGCCCCACTTCTTCCCCTTCACCGAGCCCAGCGTCGAGGTCGACGTCTCCTGCTTCCAGTGCGGCGGCAGCGGCGCGCTGGCGGACGGCGAGCGCTGCAACCTCTGCAAGGGCCAGGGCTGGATCGAGATCCTCGGCGCCGGCATGGTCGACCCCAACGTGCTCGGCTTCGTCGAGTCGAACGGGTACGACCCGGGGCGGGTGCAGGGCTTCGCCTTCGGGATTGGGATCGAGCGGGTGGCGATGCTGCGCCACGCGGTGCCCGACCTGCGGCGCTTCTTCGACAACGACGTGCGGATGCTGGAGCAGTTCGGATGAGCGGGGGCGCGAGATGAAGGTCCCGTACTCCTGGCTGCGCGAGTACTGCGACCCCGGCGTCGGGGTCGCGGAGATCGCCGAGCGCCTGGTCATGACCGGGACCGAGGTCGAGCGGATCGGCACCATCGGCCCGCCCGCCGCCGAGGGCTTCGTCGTCGGCAGGGTGCTCAGCGCCGAGCAGCACCCGAACGCCGACCGGCTGCGGGTCTGCAGGGTCGACAGCGGCGACGGCGAGCGCACGATCGTCTGCGGCGCCCCCAACGTCGCCGCCGGCCAGACCGTCGCCGTCGCCCTGCCCGGGGCGACGATGCCGGGCGGCGAGAAGCTGCGCAAGGCAAAGCTGCGCAAGGTCGTCTCCGAAGGGATGATCCTCTCTATCTCCGAGCTGGAGATCGGCGCCGACGCCGACGGGATCCTCGAGCTCGACGAGGGCCCGGCGCCGGGCACCCCGCTGGGGGAGGTGCTGCCGCTGGCCGAGCGGGTCCTGGAGCTGGAGGTGACGCCGAACCGCTCCGACTGCTTCGGGGTCTGGGGCGTCGCCCGCGAGGCCCACGCGATCACCGGCGCGCCGCTCGCCGCCGAGCCCTGGGCGGAGGACGCGCCGGCGGCGGGGGAGGGGCAGGCCGAGGACCACGCCTCGGTGACGGTCGAGGTGCCCGAGCTCTGCCCGCGCTTCACCGCCCGCGTCTTCACCGATGTGACGGTCGGGCCCTCGCCGCTCTGGCTGCAGGCGCGGCTGACCGCGGCCGGGCAGCGGCCGATCAACAACGTGGTTGACATAACCAACTACGTGATGCTGCTGACGGCGCAGCCGCTGCACGCCTTCGATCTCGACAAGGTGCCGAACGGGGCGCTGACCGTGCGGGCGGCGACCGACGGCGAGAAGATGACGACGCTCGACGGGGTCGAGCGCAGCCTCGACGCCGAGACGGTGCTGGTCTGCGACGCGAACGGCCCCAGCGGGATCGCCGGGATCATGGGCGGCCAGGCCTCCGAGGTGTCCGCGTCGACGACCCGGGTGCTGCTCGAGGTGGCGAACTGGAACGGGACCAACATCCTCAGCAGCTCGCGCCGGCTCGGGCTGCGCTCCGAGGCCTCGGCCCGTTTCGAGAAGCAGCTGCACCCGGAGCTCTGCCTGCGGGCGCAGCGGATCGCCTCGCGGCTCCTGGTCGAGCTCTGCGGCGCCAGGCTGGTGCCGGGGACGATCGACGTCGCCGCCGAGGTCCCGGCCGCGCCGGAGCTGACCCTGCGCGGCGCCCGGGTCACGGGCCTGCTCGGGATGGAGATCCCGCAGGCAGACCAGGCGACCTACCTGGAGCGGCTCGGCTTCGGCGTCGAGGTCGCCGGCGAGGACCTGCGGGTGACGGTGCCGCCGGAGCGCCACTACGACGTCACCCGCGAGGCCGATCTGATCGAGGAGGTCGGGCGCATCCACGGCTTCGACCAGAACCTGCCGACCACGCTGCCGGCCGTCCCCGAGAAGGTCGGCGGGCTCAGCCGCGAGCAGCAGCTGCGGCGCCGCGCCGAGGACGCGCTGCGCGACCTCGGCTTCGACCAGATCGTCGGCTGGAGCTTCACCGACCCCGGCGAGACCGGGAGGCTGCGGATCGCCGCAGGCGACCCGCGGGCCGAGCCGGTGCTGCTCGCCAACCCGCTCTCCGAGGACCAGTCGGCGATGCGGACGACCCTGCTCGGCTCGCTGCTCGACGCCGCGGCCCGCAACCTCGCCCGCGACGCGGAGTCGGTCGCCCTCTTCGAGTCAGGCCAGGTCTACCTGCAGCTGGAGGCGAGCGGCGAGGGGCCGCTGGCCGGGGTCTTCGCCGGCGAGCGGAAGCCGCCGTTCGCCGAGCCGCACCGGCTCGGGGCGCTGGCGGTCGGGCCGCTGAGCGAGCGCTCCTGGCGCGGCGGCGGCGAGCCGGCCGACTTCTTCGGGCTGAAGGCGGTGCTGGAGGCGCTGGCGGCGCAGCTCGGCGTCGTCCTCACCTACGAGGCGGCGCCGGAGCCGTTCCTGCATCCCGGCCGCGCCGCCGCGGTCTCGATCGGCGACGTGCCGATCGGCTGGCTGGGGGAGGTCCACCCGCTGGTCGCGCGCGAGTGGGACGTCGAGTCGGCGGTCGGGTTCGAACTCGCCACGGCGGCGCTGCTCGGCGCCGCGACCGTGGGCGAGGAGACCTACGAGGACGTCACCACCTACCCGGCCGTGCACCAGGACCTGGCGGTGGTCGTCCCCGACGAGGTGACCGCCGTCGCCGTCCACGACGCGGTGCTCGAGGGCGGCGGCGAGCTGCTGCGCTCGGCCCGAGTCTTCGACCTCTATGAAGGCGAGCAGCTCGGCGAGGGGCGCAAGAGCCTGGCGCTGCGGCTCGAGTTCCGCGCCGCCGACCGCACCCTCACCGACGAGGAGGTCGCGGCCCTGCGCGAAAAGATCAAGGCCGAGCTGGAGGCGATCGGAGGGGGCCTGCGTGAGTAGCGCCGGCTCACAGCCGATCGACGCCCAGCCGCTGCAGGGCGAGCCCGCGGCGCGGGTCCTGGTCGCCGGCGCCTCCGGCTTCACCGGGGCGCTCGCCGCGCAGATCACCTGGCGCCACCCGCGCCTGCAGCTGGTCGCCGTCACCTCGCGCAGCGACGCCGGCACCCGGCTCGACGCGCTCTACCCGCGCTACCGGGTGCCGCTGGAGCTGACCGAGCTCGACCTCGACCGGGTCGAGGGAGTCGACGCGGCGATCGTCGCCTACCCGCACGGCGCCGCGGCGCCGACCGTGGCGGCGCTGCGCGCGCAGGGGATCCTCGTCGTCGACCTCTCCGCCGACTTCCGGCTGCGCGATGCCGAGACCTACGAGCGCTGGTACGGCGAGCACGGCGCCCCCGAGCTGTTCGGCGCGGGCGTCTACGGGCTGACCGAGCTCTACCGGGACGAGCTGCGCGGGGCGCAGCTGGTCGCGACCCCCGGCTGCTACCCGACCGCGAGCGTGCTCGGCCTGGCGCCGCTGGCCGAGAAGGGGCTGCTCGCCGACGTCGTCGTCAACGCGATGCAGGGCGTCTCCGGCGCCGGCCGGGGCGGCGGCGACGCGATGCACTACGCGGCGATGGACGAGAACGCCTTCGCCTACAAGACCGAGGGGCACCGCCACCGGCCGGAGATCGAACAGGAGCTGGCGGCGCTGGGCAGCCCGGCGCCGGTCGTCTTCGTCCCGCACCTGCTGCCGCTCGACCAGGGCGAGCTGGCGACCTGTTACGCGCAGACGACCGAGCCGATCTCCAAGCAGGAGGTGCAGGCGCTCTACCGCGAGCGCTACGCCGGCGAGCCGTTCGTCCGCGTCGTCGACCGGCCGCCGGGCCTGCGCGACCTGCGCGATACCAACGAGTGCCACATCTACGTGACCGTCGAGGAGCGCGGGCGGGTGCTCGCCTTCTCGGCGATCGACAACCTCTGGAAGGGGGCGTCCGGCCAGGGGGTCCAGAACCTCAACCTGATGCTGGGGCTGGACGAGACGGAGGGGCTGCTGTGAGCGCCGGGGAGACCTTCTTCAGCTCGCGCTGGGTCGAGCCGCCCTCCGGGGTCGAAGAGCTCGACTCGGTCCTGCTCGCACCCGGGTTCCGCGCCGGCGGCGCCCACTGCGGGCTCAAGGGCGGCGGCAAGACCGACGTCGGCCTGCTCGTCTGCGACGAGCCCGAGGTGAGCTCGGCGCTGCTGCTGACCCGCAACGCCTCCGCCGCGGCACCGGTCCGGGTCTGCCGCGAGCGCTGCGACCACGGCCGCATCCGCGCCGCCGTCGTCAACTCCGGCAACGCCAACGCCGAGACGGGAGAGAAGGGCTACGCCGACGCGCTGGCGATGTGCGAACGGACCGCCGACGAGCTCGGCCTGCGGGCGGAGAACGTCGCCGTCGCCGAGACCGGGACGATCGGCGTGCCGCTGCCGGTCAGCGCCGTCCTCGGCGGGATCGGCGACGCCGCCGGCACCCTCTCCCCGGAGGGGGCGGGGGCCTTCTCCGACGCGATCCTCACCACCGACCGCTGGCCGAAGCGCTGCACGCTGCGGGCCGGCGGCGTGACGCTTTCCGCCCAGGCGAAGGGCGGGGGGATGATCCAGCCGAACATGGCGACGATGCTCTGCTTCGTCCAGACCGACGCCGTGCTCGCCGACCCCGACGCCGACCTGCGCGAGGCGGTCGACGCCTCCTTCAACCGGATCACGGTCGACGGGCAGATGAGCACCAACGACACCGTGCTGCTGCAGGCGACCGGCGCCTCGGGGCGGCCGCTGCCGCGCGGGCTGCTGCAGGCGGTGCTGACCCAGCTCGCGATCGAGATCGTCCGCGACGGCGAGGGCGCCGCCCGGGTCGGCCGGATCGAGGTCGCCGAGGCCGCCTCGGCGGAGGAGGCGGAGCGGGTCGCCCGCGCGATCGCCAACTCGCCGCTGGTGAAGACGGCGCTGTTCGGCCGTGACCCGAACTGGGGCCGCATCGCCCAGGCGGCCGGCGCCGCCCTGGCCGGCGAGGACCTGGAGGAGATCGGCGCCGGCTCGATCGACGCCACCGAGCTCGGCGGCGAGGAGCCGGAGGCGGAGATCGGGGTGCGGCTCGGCCGCGGCAAGCACCGGGCCCACGTCTGGTTCTCCGACCTCGGCTACGAGTACGTGCGGATCAACGCGGAGTACACGACGTGAGCCGGCTCGAAGACTCAAACGTCGCGGTCCTGCTCGAGGCGCTGCCCTACATCCGCGAGTTCCAGGGCCGCACCGTGGTGATCAAGTACGGCGGCGCCGCGATGCTCGAGGAGGACCTGCGCGAAGCCTTCGCCAAAGACGTCGTCCTGCTCAAGTACGTCGGCCTCAACCCGGTCATCGTCCACGGCGGCGGCCCGGAGATCACCCGCTACATGGACCGGCTCGGGCTCGAGGTGAAGTTCCACGAGGGCCTGCGCGTCTCCGACGCCGAGACGGTCGAGGTGGCGAAGATGGTCCTGGTCGGCAAGCTCAACTCCGAAATCGTCCAGCGGCTCAACCGCCACGGCCAGCCGGCGGTAGGCCTCGCCGGCGAGGACGGGACCCTGTTCGAGGTCTCCCCGGCCCCCAATCCCGAGCAGGTCGGTTTCGTCGGCTCGGTCGAGCGGGTCGACGTCGACGTCCTCAACCACATCGCCGCCGACTACATCCCGGTGATCGCCTCCTCGGCCTCCGACCGCGAGGGCCAGTCCTACAACGTCAACGCCGACGAGGCGGCCGGCAAGGTCGCGGCCGCGCTCGGCGCCCACAAGGCGATCTTCCTCACCGACGTCGAGGGCTGGCTGTCCGACGCGAAGGACGAGGCCTCGCTGATCTCCCGCGCCACGGTCGACGAGGTCGAAGCGCAGCTCGCCGCGATCGACGGCGGCATGCGCCCGAAGCTGCAGGCCTGCGTCGACGCGATCCGCGGCGGCGCCCAGTCGGCCCACATCATCGACGGCCGCAAGCCGCACAGCCTCCTGCTGGAGCTGTTCACCGACGCCGGGATCGGCACCATGGTGACCCCGTGACCCTCGCTGCGACCCGGGCGCTGGAGGAGCGCTACCTGATGCGCACCTACAGGCGCGGCGCGGTCGAGTTCGTGCGCGGCGAGGGAGCGCTGCTCTGGGACGCCGACGGCAAGGAGTACCTCGACTTCCTGACCGGGATCTCGGTCTGCTCGCTCGGCCACTGCCACCCGGCCGTGGTCGAGGCGGTGCGCGAGCAGGCGGCGACCCTGATCCACGTCTCCAACCTCTTCTACACCGAGCCGATGGCCCGCCTCGCCGAGCGCCTCGCCGAGTCGAGCCTCGGCGGCCGCGTCTTCTTCGCCAACTCCGGCACCGAGGCGAACGAGTGCGCGATCAAGATCGCCCGCAAGCACGCCCACGGCCGCGGGGTCTCGGCACCGGAGATCGTCAGCTTCGAGGGCGACTTCCACGGCCGCACCTACGGCTCGCTCTCGGCGACGCCGGGGCTCGCCCGCAACGAGGCGCTGGGGCCGATGTTGCCCGGCTTTCGCTCCGTCCCCCGCAACGACGCCGGGGCGCTGCGCGCGGCCGTCGGCGAGCGCACCGCGGCGGTGCTGCTGGAGCCGATCCAGGGCGAGGCGGGCGTCCACCCGATCTCCGAGGAGGCGCTGCTCGCGGCGCGGCAGGCCTGCGACGAGGCCGGCGCGCTGCTGATCCTGGACGAGATCCAGACCGGGATGGGGAGGACCGGCTCGCTCTGGGCCTACGAGCAGACGCCGGTTCGGCCCGACGTGATCACCAGCGCCAAGGCGCTCGGCGGCGGGATGCCGATCGGCGCCTGCATCGCCGGCCCCACGGCGGCCGACGTGCTCGAGCCCGGCGACCACGGCTCGACCTTCGCCGCCGGACCGGTCGCGACGGCGGCGGCGATGGCTGTATTGGAGGCGATCGACGACCCGGCGCTGCTGCGCGGCGTGCGCGAGCGGGGGGGCGAGTTGCGCCGGGGCCTGGAGGCACTCGACGGCGTCGCGGGCACCCGTGGCCGCGGCCTGATGATCGGGGTCGAGCTGGCGGAGGGGATCGACGCGCCCACCGTCGGCGCCGACCTGTTGCAGCGCGGCCTGGTCGTCAACGCCCCGGGCCCTTCGACCCTGCGCCTACTGCCGCCGCTCGTGGTCGAGTCCGACCAGATCGAGCGCGCGATTGGACTCGTCGGCGAATCGCTTCTAGAGTGCCGGTCTTCGTGAAGCGCAAGGACCGCCCAGCACCCCCGCAGCCGCTTGCCACCAGCACCGCGGAGCGCATCGGCGCCATCGTCGAGGCGGCAGAGCGCGCCGCCGTGGCGGTGATCGACGACGCCGAAAAGCAGGCGCAGCGGCACCTCGACGAAGCCCAGGCGGAGGCCGAGCGGCACATCGAGGAGCGGATCGCCTCGCTGACGACTTTGACCGACTCGCTGGTCGCCCAGACCGAGTCGGTCAAGGCCGAGGCGCAGGAGCTGGTCGCAAGGCTGGATGAGGCCAAGCGCCGCCTCGCCGCCGGCGAAGAGCCGGCCGCAGAGGAGGAGCAGGGCCTCGCGCCGGCCCGGACCTCTCACCTGAGCGCGGTCGAGCCGGTCGCCGGGCCCGGCGCCGCGGAGGCCCAGCCCGAGCGCGGCACCCCCGCCGGGGCGCGCCTGCTCGCGACCCAGATGGCGGTCTCCGGCAGCAGCCGCGAGGAGATCGAGGCGCGCCTTCGCAACGGCTTCGAGATCGAGGACACCGCGCCGATCCTCGACGCGATCCTCGGCCCGGAGGAGTAGAGGGAAGGTGGTGGCCTGATGCACGAGGACCCGACGCGGATGATGCGCACCGGCGGCCAGGAGCCCGAGCACCGGCCGCACGGCAACATGCGCCTGGTCGTCGCCTGCCTGATCGCGGTCATCGTCGGCCTCGTGGTCGCGATCCTCGTGATCGCCGGCGGCGACGGGGGCAGCGACACCAGTGCCTCCAGCTCGGAATCGATCACGACCACGACTTCGGAAGCGACGACTGAGACCACCGAGACGACGGAGCCGACGACGACGGAGTCCACCGAGGCCACCACCACGACCGAGCCGACGACGACGGAAACGACCACGACCGAAGAAACCACCGCGCCGCCTCCCGAAGAAGACGGCAGCGGGGGCATCGAAGCTCCTTGACCCCGACCGCCAGCTACGAGGCCGACCCCGCCGAGGTCGATCGAGTCCTCCTGCTCTACTCGGGCGGGCTGGACACCAGCGTGATGCTGAAGTGGATCCAGGACGAGTACGAGGCCGAGGTCGTCTGCCTCACCGTCAATCTCGGCCAGCCCGGCGAGGACTACGAGGTGATCGAGGAGAAGGCACGGCGGCTGGGCGCGGTCGAGTGCCACACGATCGACGCCCGCGAGCAGTTCGCCGCCGAGTTCCTGGCGCCGGCGATCAAGGCCAACGCCATCTATGGCAACGGCTACCCGCTCTTCACCGCCCTCGGCCGACCGCTGATCGCCCAGCTCGCGGTCGAGCAGGCGCGCAAATCGGGCTGCGACACGATCGCCCACGGCTGCACCGGCAAGGGCAACGACCAGGTGCGGATCGAGGCGACGGTGGCGACGCTGGCCCCGGAGCTGAAGACGATCGCGCCGGTGCGCTCGTGGCAGATGGGTCGCGAGGAGGAGATCGCCTACGCGCGCGAGCACGGGATCCCGGTCAAGGGCGGGACCGAGGTGGCGCCGTACTCGATCGACGACAACCTCTGGGGGCGCTCCTCGGAGGGGCGCTGGATCGAGGATCTCGACCACGCGCCCGAGGACGACGTCTTCCAGCTCGTCACCCGCCCAGAGGAGGCCCCCGACGAGGCGGAGACGGTGACGGTCGGGTTCGAGGCCGGCGTCCCGGTCTCCCTCGACGGCGAGCGCCTCGGCCTGGTCGAGCTGCTCGAACGCGCGGTCGAGATCGGCTGCCGCCACGGGGTCGGGATCGTCGACCACATCGAGGACCGGATCGTCGGCCTCAAGGTGCGCGACATCTACGAGGTCCCCGCTGCGGCGATCGTCCTCGCGGCGCACGAGGAGCTCGAGCGCCTGGTCGGGACGATCCACCAGAACCAGTTCAAGCCCGCCCTCGACCAGAAGTGGGGCTACCTCGTCTACGCGGGTCTGTGGTGGGAGCCGCTGCGGACCGACCTCGACGCCTACATGGACGCGGTCAACGCGCAGGTGACGGGGGAGATCGGGCTGCGCCTCTACAAGGGCAGCGTCCGCGTCGTCACCCGCTCCTCGCCCAACGCCGTCTACGACGCCCAGCTCGCGAGCTTCGCCGAGTCCGGCGGCCTCTTCTCCCAGACCGCCTCGCCCGGCTTCATCGAGCTCTGGTCGCTGCAGTCGCGGATGGCGCACCGGCTGCGCGAGCGCGGGGAGGGGCCCGAGTGACCTCCGACCGCGTCGGCAGGGCCGCCGTTCGCATCGCGTACCGCTACCTGCGCCGCCGCTACAGGCGCGAGATCCGGATCGGCCTCGGCGTCACCGCCGCCGCGATCGCGATCGCGGCCGCCTACCTGGCGAGCCGCGAAGTCCCCGAGGGCTAGCCGCTGGCGCCGGTCAGGGCGCAGTTGTCCCCGCATACCGGGGAGAAGTGCGCCCTCACGCCCGCAATGTTCGTTGCGGGGCGGCGACCGCGTCGGAGGTCGCTGGCCGGCGTACGTAGCCTCGGGGCTCCTGTGGTGCCTGTTCGCGCCAGAAATCTCGCTGCGCTCTGCGGCGCCCTCGCGCTGTTCTGCGCGCTGATCGCGGTCGTCCCGACGCTCGCGCCGCCGGTCGGCGCGGCGCAGATCGACGCGCTCGAGTCGAAGCTCGCTGGGGCTCGCGACGAGGCCGGCTCGATCGCCGCCGAGCTGCGCTCCAGCCATGAACGGCTGGCGACGGCGGAAGCGGAAGCGGCCGAGGCCGCGGCGCGCGAGCAGCGCCTCTCGGCTCTGCTCGCTGAAGGCCAGGAGCGCGCCGCCGCGCTCGAGCGCAAGCTGGGCACGGTGCGGAGGGAGCTCGCCGCCGAGCGGGCCCGTCTGCGGCGCTCGCGCCAGGCGCTCGCCGACCGCCTCGTCGCGATCTACGAAGGCGGTGCTCCCAGCACCGCCTCCCTGATCTTCGGCTCCGGCGACTACGACGAGCTCAACGCCCGCGCCGACTACCTGCGGGCGATCGAGGAGTCCGACAGCGCCCTCGCGGCCCGGGTCGAGCAGGTGCGGAACGAAGTCAAGCGCGAGGCCGAGCACGTCGCCGAGCTGGAGGCGCGCGCGGTCGCCTACAACGAGCGGCTCGAAGCAGCCCGCTCCGAAATCGCCTCGGTGCGCGCCGCCGCCCAGGCCGCCGCCGCGGAGCAGGAGGCGATCGCCGCCGAACTCGCCGCCTCGCTGAGCGAGCTCAAAGCCGACATCGCCGAGTGGGTCGAGGATCTCGAAGCGGCGCGCGCCGCCAGCCGGGCCGAGGCCGAAGCAGAGGTCGGCCGCTGGCTCGGCGGCCCCTACTCGATCCCCACCTACATCGTGATGTGCGAGTCCGGTGGCGACTACAGCGCCCTCAACCCGACCAGCATGGCCGGCGGCGCCTACCAGATCATCCCCAGCACCTGGGAGGCATACGGCGGTCAGGGCCTCGCGCACGAAGCCTCGAAGGCCGAACAGGACCGCATCGCCGCCGAAATCTGGGCCGACTCCGGCCCCTCGGCCTGGTCCTGCGCCTGACGCGGTGACCGCCTAGCCGGGTCGCCGCAACGTCCGCAGTTTCAGTCACCGGAGACGCACGGAAGTCGTCGCAAATGCTGCGAAAGGCTCCCGTTGCCATCCAGTCTGCTTGGCATGATCGACGACCTCGATGAGCACCGCGGCTGCCGTACATCTCCATGCCCACAGCGAGTACTCGCTGCTCGACGGGGCGTGCAAGATCGACGCGATGGCGGCGCGGGCGGCGGAACTGGGTCAGCCGGCGCTGGGGCTGACCGACCACGGCGTGATGAACGGGGCGATCGACCTCTACAAGGCCTGCGCCAAGCACCGGATCAAACCGATCGTCGGGCTCGAGGCCTACTTCGTCGAGGACCGCCACGCGATCAAGGAGCAGACGCGCTACGAGCGCAACCACATCACCTTGCTGGCCGAAAGCGACCGGGGCTACGCCAACCTCGTCCAGCTCACCTCGGCCGGCTTCCTCGAGGGGTTCTCCCGCGGCAAGGCCAACGTCGACATGGAGCTGCTGGCACGCCACTCCGAGGGCGTGATCGCCCTCACCGGCTGCCTGCAGTCGCGCTTCTGCCGGCGCCTGGTCGAAGAGCGCGACGACGACGCCCGCGCCCACGTCGACGACCTGATCCAGGCCTTCGGCCCCGAGCAGGTCTACTTCGAGGTGCAGAAGAACGGGATCGCCGAGCAGGACAAGGCGAACCAGGGGATCGTCCGCTACGCCCGCGAGCTGAAGCGGCCGCTGGTCGGGACCGCCGACATCCACTACCTGCGGCGCGAGGACTTCGACAACCACGCGGCGCTGCTCTGCGTGCAGACCAAGTCGACCCTGGAGCTGCCGAAGCTCAGCTTCGACACCAACGAGTTCTACATCAAGGACAACGAGGAAATGGCCGAGTCCTTCGCCGAGTGGCCGGAGGCGGTGCCGACCACGCTGGAGATCGCCGAGCGCTGCTCGCTCGACATCGAGCTGGGCAAGCTGCTGCTGCCGCGCTACCCGACCCCCGACGGCGAGGAGCCGGAGGCGATGCTGCGCCGGATCGCCGGCGAGGGGTTGCGGGCGCGCTACGGCGACCCGGTCCCGGCGGAGGCCACCGAGCGGATGGAGTTCGAGCTCGGGGTGATCGAGGAGATGGGCTTCTCCTCCTACTTCCTGATCGTCTGGGACTTCGTCCGCTACGCGAAGGAGAACGGCGTCGCCGTCGGCCCGGGCCGCGGCTCGGCAGCCGGCTCGATCGTCTCCTACAGCCTCAACATCACCGACCTCGACCCGCTCGCCAACGACCTGCTGTTCGAGCGCTTCCTCAACCCGGGCCGCAAATCGATGCCGGACATCGACATCGACTTCTCGGTCCGCGGCCGCGAGCGGATGATCCGCTACGTCGGCGAGAAATACGGCCGCGAATCGGTCGCCCAGATCATCACCTTCGGCAAGATGGCGCCGCGCGCCGCGACCCGCGACGCCGCCCGCGTGCTCGGCTTCGACTACGCCACCGGCGACCGCCTCGCGAAGCAGATCCCGGAGCCGATCATGGGCCGCAACCCGTCCTTCGACGACTGCCTCAAGGCGGGCCAGGAGCTGCGTAAAACCTACGACGCCGAGCCCGACGCGAAACGCATCATCGACGTCGCCCAAGGCCTCGAGGGGATCATCCGCAACAACTCGATCCACGCCGCCGCGGTGGTGATCGCCGACCGGCCGCTGCAGGAGATCGTCCCCCTGCAGCTGGCGGAGGACCGCAGCGCCCCGGCGGCGCCGAACGCCAACGGCTCCGGCAAGGCGGAGCGCCAGTACAAGATCGTGACCCAGTACTCGATGGGCCCGATCGAGGAGATCGGCTTGCTGAAGATGGACTTCCTCGGCCTCCGCAACCTCGACGTGATCGAGGACGCGATCGCGATCATCAAGCGCTCGCGCGGCGTCGAGCTCGACATGGCCGCGATCCCGGTCGACGACCAGCCGACCTTCGAGATGTTGGCCAAGGGGGACTCGACCGGCGTCTTCCAGCTCGAGTCCGAGGGCATGCGAGAGGCGATGAAGAAGGTGCGGCCGACCGAGTTCGACGACATCGTCGCCCTCGTCTCGCTCTACCGCCCCGGCGCGATGGACTACATCCCCGCCTACGCGAAGGGGAAGCGCGACCCCGGCAACGTCACCTACCCCGACCAGCGCCTGCGCCCGATCACCGAGCCGACCTACGGCTGCGTGCTCTATCAGGAGCAGTTGATGGAGATCGCCAAGCAGATGGCCGGCTTCAGCCCCGCCGAGGCGGACGACCTGCGCAAGGCGATCGGCAAGAAGAAGCGCGACCTGATGGCGACGATGAAGTCCAAATTCCTCGAAGGGATGAAGGCTTCGGGCACCGCCGACAAGGTCGGCGCCGACATGTGGGGCCTAATGGAGAAGGCCGCCGACTACTCCTTCAACAAGTCGCACGCCGCCTGCTACGCGCTGATCGCCTACCGCACCGCCTACCTCAAGGCCAACTATCCGGCTGAGTACATGGCGGCGGTGATCTCCTCGGTGATGAACACCAAAGACAAGGTCCCGTTCTTCGTCAACCGCTGCGAGGAGATGGGGATCGAGGTGCTGCCGCCCGACGTCAACTCCTCCGACCACAGCTTCGTCGTCTCCGAGAACGCGATCCGCTTCGGGCTCGACGCGGTCAAGAACGTCGGTCACTCCGCCGTCGAGGCGATCCTGCGCGCCCGCGAGGACCAGCCGATCGCCTCGATCTGGGACTTCTGCGAGCGGGTCGACTCGCGCGCGGTCAACAAACGCGCGATCGAATGCCTGATCAAGTGCGGGGCGCTCGACTCGACCGGCGCCACCCGCAGGGGGATGCTGGAGACGCTGCCGGCGGCGCAGTCGGCCGGCCAGAAGGCGCAGGAAGACGCACAGCTGGGCCAGGGCTCGATCTTCGACTTCGGTGAAGATGACGGCGGCGGCGGGGCTGCCACCCAGGCGCAGCACCGGCCGCCGGTCTCGGCCGTCGAGTTCGACCGCGCCGAGCTGCTGGCGCTGGAGAAGGAGACGCTCGGCACTTACCTTTCCTCGCACCCGCTGGCGGAGGTGCGGGGGGCGCTGAAGGCGCGGGTCGACTGCAGCCTCGCCGAGCTCGGGAGCAAGCCCGACGGCTCCTGGGTGACGGTCGGCGGCATCGTCGTCGAGTGCAAGAAAATCCGCACCAAGAGCGGCAGCCAGATGATGTTCGCGACGCTCGACGACGTCGAGGGGCAGGTCGAGATGCTGGTCTTCAAGGCCGACGAGTCCGAGAACGCGCAGACGATCGCGCCCGACGCGATCGTCCTCGTCCGCGGCCGCCTCGACCACAAAGACCGCGGCGAGACGAAGCTGGTCGTGCAGGAGGCGCAGCGCTTCGAGCCGGACGCCGACGAGATCGCCCGCGGCGAGAAGAACGTCGTCGCCGTCCCCTCCGGGCCCTTCGAACTGACGATCGACGTCGCCCGCTGGAGCGACGCCCTCTGCGACGAGCTGAAGGCGGTCTTCGAGCACCACAAGGGCGAGGCGGACGTCCACCTGCTGGTGGGCGAGAGGCGCCTGAAGCTGCGCGAGTACCAGGTCCGCCCCTCGAGCAGCCTCCGCGCCGAGATAGGACACGTTTTAGGTTCCGAAGCGCTGGCCGCATAGCCAAGCGGAATTCCCTCGTTCCGCGGTCCCGGCTCTCTAGACTCATCCAATGCCAGCTACGCGCACGCAAGTGGGGGAGTGCCGTCAGTGCCGCGCCTTCTGCGACAAGATGGTCGAGCCGCGTGGCTGCGTCGAAGTCGGTTGCCGGTACCTCTACAGCTACGTGGACCGGATCAGCGGCGAGCAGTTCGTCGGCTGCATGCAGGAGGTCTTCGGGGCCGAGGTCGAGCTCTCGGCGGTGCTCGAGCCCGGCGGCTTCGGCGGCGTGAAGATGACTGGGGACCCGCTCCCGCACTGCCAGTTCGCGGTCGAGCGGGCCTACGAGGGCTCGGGCGAGTCCTACGACTGCGTCAACCGGCGCTTCTTCGACTGCACCGACGAGGGCGCCGAGGGGCTGCGCGCCTTCGATCTGCGCGACATTTGATGGGACACCGTTCCATGTAAGATTCGCCGTCATGACCGAGACGGCGGAGATAGCCGCGAGCGACGCCGACCAGGCGCTCGCCGAGGTGACCGGTGCGAACGGCGGCGAGCCCAGCGAGGGCCCGAAGTTCACGCTGGAGCTGAACCAGGACCAGAAGGACATCAAAGAGTGGGTGCACGGCTTCGCCAAGGGCGTCGTCCGTCCCGCCGCCGAGGAGTGGGACGAGCGCGAGGAGACTCCCTGGCCGGTGATCCAGGAGGCCGCCAGCATCGGCCTCTACAGCTTCGAAGCGCTCGGTCAGTTCTGGGCCGACGAGACCGGCCTGACGCTGCCGATCGCCAACGAGGAGCTGTTCTGGGGCGACGCCGGCATCGGGATGGCGATCATGGGCACCTCGCTCGCCGTCGCCGCGATCTTCGGGCAGGGGACCCCGGAGCAGATGGGGGAGTGGATCCCCCAGTGCTTCGGCACGCCGGACGACGTCAAGCTCGGCGCCTTCTGCGCCTCGGAGCCCGACGCCGGCTCCGACGTCTCCGCGATCCGCACCACCGCCAAGTACGACGAGGCCAAGGACGAGTGGGTGCTGAACGGGCAAAAGGCCTGGGCCACCAACGGCGGCATCGCCAACGTCCACGTGATCATCGCCTCGGTCGACCGCGAGCTCGGCTCGCGCGGCCACGCGGCGTTCATCGTCCCGCCCGGCACCAAGGGCTGCGAGCAGGGCGCCAAGGTGAAGAAGCACGGCCTGCGCGCCTCGCACACCGCCGACGTCCACCTCGACGACTGCCGCGTCCCGGGCTCCTGCCTGCTGGGCGGCAAAGAGAAGCTCGACGAACGCCTCGCCCGCGTCCGCGAGGGCAAGAAATCGAAATCGCAGGCGGCGATGCAGACCTTCGAGGCGAGCCGGCCGACGGTCGGCGCCCAGGCGCTCGGCATCGCCCGCGCCGCCTACGAGTACGCGCTCGACTACGCCAAAGAGCGCGAACAGTTCGGCAAGAAGATCATCGAGAACCAGGCCATCGGCTTCACGCTGGCCGACATGAAGCTCGAGATCGACGCCGCCCGGCTGCTCGTCTGGCGTGCCGCCTGGATGGGCCGCAGCGGCCACAAGTTCGAAAACGCCGAGGGCTCGATGTCGAAGCTGAAGGCCGGCGAGGTCGCCGTCTGGTCGACCGAGCGGGCGATCCAGATCCTCGGCGGCAACGGGTACACCCGCGAGTACCCGGTCGAGCGGATGCATCGCGACTCGAAGATCTACACGATCTTCGAGGGCACCTCCGAGATCCAGCGCCTCGTCATCGCGCGCGCGATCTCCGGCGTCCACATCAAATAGAGACTTACGGCGGGAGAGCGAGGGCCGGCATGCCGGCCCTCGTCGCCTGCCTGAAAACGGGTCTGGGGCTGTATCTACGCTGCCGGCGGTGAGAGCCCGCTTCGCCCTCTGCGCCTGCCTGGTCCTGGTCGCCGGTGCGCACGCCGAGCCGGCGGCGGGGTTCCGCGCCGAGGTGCGCACCGTCTCGGTCTCCGGGACGAGGATCGCCTGGTACGAGCGCGGGCGCGGGGAGCCGCTCGTGATGCTCACCGGGACCGGATCGACGATGGCCGAATGGGACCCGGCGCTGCTGCGTCTCCTCGCCCACGACCACCGCCTCGTCCTGCTCGACTACCCGGGCGCCGGCCGGTCGGGGCCGTGGGTCGGTAGGCGCAGCTTCGGCTCCCTCGCCGACGACGTCTCTCGCTTCATGGCCGCGATCGATCTGCCGCGGGCGGCTGTGCTCGGCTGGTCGATGGGCGGTTTCGTCGCCCAGCGCCTCGCCCTCGACCACCCCGGCCGCGTCTCGCGGCTGGTGCTCGCCGGGACCAACGCGGGCGGGCGCTGTGCCGTGCTGGGCGGCAGGCGCAGCCAGGAAGTCGACAGCGACCCCGACCCGCCGCTCGCTGCTGTCCTGCGTGAGCTCTACCCGCCGCACCGCCAGGGCGAGGGGCGGAGCTTCGTGCGCCGGCTCGAACGGGCCGCCCGCAGCGGCGAGGTCCCCGACGACTTCGAGGTCGCGGCCGCCACCACCGAGGCCCAGGTGGCCGCCGAGGACCCCTGGCTGCGCAGCGACCGCAACTGCCGGCAGCTGCGCTCGCTGACCGTGCCGACCCTCGCCGCGGCCGGCCGCGAGGACCGCGTCGTGCCGCCGGTCAACCTACGCCGCATCGCCGCCCGGGTGCCGGGCTCCCGGCTCCGGGTCTTCGCCGGCGCCCACGCCTTCCTCTTCCAGGAGCGCCGCGCCTTCGCCCGGGCGGTCGACCGCTTCCTCGATCGCTGACCTCAGCCGCCTCGGCGCTTCAGCCCTTCGCGCCGCAGCCGCTTGGCCAGGGTCACTTCCTTGCGGTCGGAGCCCTTCTTCTCCGGGCCCGGGGTCTCCAGCGTCGCCGGCAGGCCCTCGAACCTCGGCTCGGAGAGGAAGGCGGAGAGGCCGCGTTTGCCCATCTCGCCTTTGCCGATGTTGGCGTGGCGGTCGCGGCAGGAGCCGAGCGGGGCGGCGGCGTCGTTGACGTGGACCGCGCCGAGGCGCTCGATCCCGACCTTGGCGTCGGCTTCGTCGAGCACCGCGGCCAGGTGGGCCTCGTCGGTGATGTCGTAGCCCTGGACGAAGAGGTGGCAGGAGTCGAGGCAGAGGCCGAGGCGCTTGCCGCCGCCGGCCAGCTCGATCAGCTCGGCGGTCTGGTCGAAATCACGGGCGAGCAGGCCTTTGTGACCCGCCGTCTGCTCGATCAGCAGCGGGCAGGAGTCGGTCTCCTTCAGCGCCGCCGCGATCACTTTCGAGGCTCGTTTCAGCGACGGTTTCAGCGGGTCGGTTTTCTGCGAGCCGGGGTGCAGGACGACCCCCTTGGCGCCGATGCCGTCGCCGATTCGCAGCGCGTGCGTCAGCGAGTTCAGCGACTTCTTGCGCAGCTCCCTGTCTTTGGTCGCGCAGTTGATCAGGTAGACGGCGTGGATGATCACGGCTTCGACCGAGGAGGAGTCCATCGCCTCCCGGAAGCTCGCAAAGTCCTCCTCGCCATACTTCGTGGGCCGCCACATGCGCGGACTCTGGTGGAAGATCTGGATAGATTCGCAGCCGCGCCGCTCGCCGCGCTCGACCGCGCTGGCGAGCCCTCCGGCGGTTGAGACATGCGCCCCGATCAACATGCCGTCACCAACATGACCAGCGATAACCCCCGTTTCAGATTTGCCCCGTCGCCAACCGGTGCGCTGCACATCGGTGGAGCGAGGACGGCACTCTACAACTGGCTCGCCGCCCGCCACGACGGCGGCTCGCTGGTGCTGCGGATCGAGGACACCGACCGCGAGCGCTCCACCCCCGAGAACGTCGAGCAAATCCTCGACGCGCTGCGCTGGCTGGGGCTGGAGTGGGACGAGGGGCCGATCTCGCAGGCCGGTCGCGCCGAGCGCCACCAGGCGGCGCTGCAGAAGCTGCTGGATTCGGGCCACGCCTACCACGACGCCGCGACCGCGAAGGACGTCGAGGCCTGGAAGGCCCAGCACGGGGCCGGCCGGGGCTACCGCGGCACGCCCAGCGACGAGGAGTCGGCCGCCGTGCGCCTGCGGGTCCCCGACAGCGGCGCGACCGTGGTCGAGGACCTGCTGCGCGGCCCGGTCTCGTTCCCCAACGCCAGCTACGACGACTTCGTGATCGCCCGCGGCGACGGCTCGGTCCTCTACAACTTCGCGGTCGCGGTCGACGACGCCGAGATGGGGATCACCGAGGTCGTGCGCGGCGACGATCACCTCTCGAACACGCCGAAGCAGCTGCTCGTGCTGGAGGCGCTCGGTCACGAGCCGCCGCGCTACGCGCACCTGCCGCTGCTGCACGGGCCCGACGGCAAGAAGCTCTCCAAGCGCCACGGCGCCGCCTCGGTGCAGGAGCTGCGCGACGCGGGCTACCTGCCGGCCGCCGTCCGCAACTACCTGGCGCTGCTCGGCTGGGGGACCACCGACGACACAACGCTGATGTCGACCGAGGAGCTGGTCCGCCGCTTCCGGATCGTCGACGTCGGCACCTCGGCCGCGAACTTCGACGAAAAGAAGCTGCGCTGGCTGAACGGTCGCTTCATGCGCGAGATGCCGCTCGACGAGTACACCGAGGCGGTCGCCCGCCACCTCGGGCGCGCGCCCGACGCGAAGCTCCGCGCCGCCTGCGAGATCGTCCAGGAGAAAGCGCAGACCCTGGAGGAGGTCTGGCCGCTGATCCGCTTCCTCTTCGAGCAGCCGGTCGACGACCCGAAGGCCTGGTCGAAGGTGATGAAGAACGGCAGCGGCGAGCTGCTGGAGGCGACTCTGGGGGCGCTCGAGAGCACGGAGCCGTTCGAGCCGGACCCGATCGAAGCGGCGCTGCGCTCGATCATCGACCGCTTCGAGGTCAAGCCGGGGAAGCTCTACCAACCGATCCGGGTCGCGATCACCGGCACCTCGGTCTCCCCGGGCATCTTCGAGTCGCTCTCGGTCCTGGGCCGCGAGGAGTCCCTGAAGCGACTCGAAACGGCTGTCGAGCGCCTTTCGGTCGGCAAAACGGACGGATGATCTATCCCACGCACCATTGCGCGGGTACTTTCGGCTAAACCAAACGTCTTCATCTGCCGATGGGGAGCGCGATGGGCGCGACGACCTCCCAGGCACACTCCACTTCGGCCAACGGCAAGGCCGCGAGCGCTTCCTCCCGGAACGGCGCCAACGGCAACAACGGTTCCCGCGGCACCGCGGCACCCGGCAGCCGCCTCGCCGAAGCCTTCGAGGCGGTTGAGCGCTTCCCCGTCCTGATCGAGTCCCGCGAGCGGGTGATCGCCGCGGCCACCGCCGACACGGCACGGATCGGCGAACTGGTCGAAGCCGTCGAGTCCGATGTCGCGCTCTCGATCTCGGTGCTCCGCTTCGCCAATCGCAGCGGCGTCGTCGCCGGCGGCGTCGGCGGCATCCCCGAGGCCGTCGAGGTGCTGAAGCCCTCCGGCGTTCTGGCCCTCGCCGGCACCGCGCCGAGCTTTGACTTCTTCGAGTCCAACGGCGGCTGGGAGCTGAAACCGGAGCGCTTCCGCGTCCATGCCCTCGCCACCCAGCGCGCCGCCAACCAGATCGGCCGCGTCGTCGGCTGGGTCGAACGCGACGAGCTGGCGGTGGCGGCCCTGCTGCACGACGTCGGCCGCCTCGTGATCTCCCGCCTTCATCCGGGCTACAAGGTCTACTTCGACGCCGCCACCCGCACCCCCGAGCAGCGCCTGCGCGACGAACGCGACCAGCTCGGCATCGACCACACCCTGGTCGGCGGCGTGCTCGCCCGGCGCTGGAACCTGCCGCAGCGGATCGCGGTGGCGATCGAGCGCCACCACGCCGAGGACGCCGACGGCCTCGCGGCGATGGTCGCGACCGCCGACATGGTCGCCCACTACACCCAGGGCGAGGCGATCTCGCCGGAACGGCTGCGGGCCAGCGCCGAGCGCTGCGGCCTCGGCCCCGAGGCCCTGCGCGACCTGCTCTACGAGATGCCGCTCTCGCGCCAGGACGCTTCGCGGATCAGCGAGCCCTGCCCGCTCTCCGCGCGTGAGCTCGACGTCCTCCGCCACCTCTCCGAGGGGATGGTCTACAAGCAGATCGCGAGCGAAATGCAGCTCTCGGTCTCGACCATCCGCACCCACCTGCACAACGTCTACGGCAAGATCGGCGCCGTCGATCGCGCCCAGGCCGTGCTCACCGCGCGCGACCGCGGCTGGATCTAGCCCGGCTCAGTCGATCAGGCACTCGCGCAGGGCGATCGAGACCGCGTGGGTGCGGTTGCGCGCCCCGAGCCGGGCCAGCGCCGTCTTGATGTGGGTCTTGACCGTCTCTTCGCTGAGGTCGAGTTCGCGGGCGGCGACCGTGGTCGACTCGCCGTCGGCCAGCAGCTGCAGGATCTGGCGCTGGCGCCGGGTCAGCTTGCCGCGGCTGCCTTTGGGCGGCACGGCCGGGTCGATGAAGCTCTCCTGCGCGGCGGCGGCGTCGACCGCCCTGCGCAGTTCCGCCGGGACGGTGGTGCGGGCGACGTAGGCGCTGGCCCCGGCCTGCATCGCGGCGGAGGCGATGTGGCGCTCCGGTTGCTCGCCGTGGGCGACGATGCCGAGCGCGGGAGAGGCGCGGCGCAGGCGGCGGATCGCCTCCTGGCCGCTGATCGAGGCCGAGATCCCGTTTTTGCGCCAGCGCATGTCGACGATCGCGACGTCGAAGTCGTCGATGTCGCGGACGAGGTCGAGTCCCTCCTCGCGGCTGCTGGTCTCGTGCACCTCGAACGCGTCCTCGAGCACGCCGCGGACTCCGAGCCGGACGAGGGGGTGATCGTCGATCACCAGGCAGTGGGGGCGTTCGCTCAGGGCTGCTTCCGATCGCTAGCTGCGTCTGGGCGTCGTTCCGCTTCCCGCCGCCCGATTGCTTCCGATCCTAGCCCAGCCCGGGAGGGTGCGGTAGAAAGGGTTTCTTGATCTCGATTACCTCCAAGTCCCGCTACGCGGTGGTGGCCCTGGCAGAGCTCGCCCGTTCCGGCGATCGGCCGGTCCCGATCAAGGAGCTGGCCGAGCGTCGCGACATCCCCGAGCAGTTCCTCGAGCAGCTCTTCTCGACCCTGCGCCGGGCCGGGCTGCTGACCAGCCACCGCGGCATGCGCGGCGGCTACACCCTCTCGCGGCCAGCCGAAGAGATCACCGTGCTGGAGGTCGTGCAGACGCTCGACGGCAAAGTCGGCCAGGAGGCCGACGAGGCCGGCGGCATCTGGGCCGAGGGCGTCACCGCCCTGCGCAAGGTCTTCGGCCAGACCACGATCGCCGAAGTCGCCCGCCGCGAGGCCGAAGAGGCCGGCAGCGGCATGTACTTCATTTAGATCGGACCGCATGGGCAGGGGCGCTCCGCTTGTTCAAGCGGAGCGCAGTCCGGCTGAATCCGGCTATTTCCGGTCATGCTGGCGCACGACTGGCGCACAAGTAGCGCATGGGGGCAAGGGGCTCCTGGCGTCCGTCTGTCTCGGCAGGATCGCTTGTGTTCCTATCGAAGACTTCTAGTTAGGAGAAGCCGGAACAAAGTGGGGGACTCACAGAGCGATCAGGGTTGGCTGCCAAAGCTCGGAGGCGAGATATTCCGCGCTGCCGCGGTCGACATGGCCGGTAGGGCACTTACGGCCGTCCTCTTGGCCGCTCTTGCGCTCATTGCCCTCTTGGTATGGCGGGGCGGCTCTATTCCGGCCTGGATCGCGTTAGCCGTCGTCCTTTGCGTTACGGCGATTGCGTTCGTAGGCAGGCAAAAAAGGGCCAGAGACGAGGCCGCACTCCGCAGAGAGGTGGGTCGCCACAATGAGTATTCCCGGCATCTCCAGAATTCGTTAGATGCGCTGCAGCGGGTAATCAGCGGTGATGTCGATGCGGAAATCCCGTTCTTTCTGGATCAGGCCGTGCTAGAGCCTGCGCAGAGAATCTTGAGCGAGAAGCCTGCGGAGAAGGTTCGCCTGTCTGTCCTTCTCCCCGATGACGACAACTCTCAGCTTTGGTCAATGCGATGGTCGGCCGGTCATTCGATTATCGGCAAACTGAAATATGCGAAACCAATCGCGGAGACCCTCGCCCGGCATGCCTTTGAGGACGGCGAGCCTCAATACTGGCCCGATACCACCGAGCAGACCGAGTTTCAGCAGAACCCTCTCGCTTCTGCGCCCATGCACTCGCTGGTCTCAATCCCCATTTGGGAGGGCGATGAGATCTTGGGCGTCTTCAATGCGATCTCTTCCGAAAAAGAGGCCTTCGATGACGCAGAGCAGACCTTTCTTGCATCCTTGGCTGGCGTCATCGCAGTCGCGGTAAGCGTTTGGCATCAAGGTCAAGAGGATGCAGAAGATTCTGACCGAGGCCCGCACTAGCCTTTTGGCAAGATCAAAGGAGCTACTTATGGGTACCCCATCACCAATGCGTCGGCCGAAAGCCTCCCAGGATTATGAGCGGCTACTGAAGCGTGAGACCACTGCTGAGAAGTATTGGGAAACGCTCCACCGCGAAGCCCGTGACGATGTACAGCGCGTCTTGGGGCGTCGGCGATTGAAGGCCAACGGCTAGAAGGCGCGCATGAAGTTTGAGATACACCGCGCGAGTGGCGGCCAGTTCTACTGGCGGATAGTCGCGAGCAATGGGCAAGTTCTCGCCACCAGCGAGACCTATTACAACAAGGCAGACGCTCAGGCTGCGGCTGAATCGGTCCGGTCGCACGCGGGCGCTGCCCTCGTCTACGATTTCACCTAAGGCCCGCACTTAATCTGAGAACACCCTGCTCGCCCCTGGCTGCACGTTTTCACGTCCGACGCTCCCTTCAAGCTCTTGGGCATGAGTTGGAGAGACATTGCACCGGGCGACTGGGGCGAGCGGCTTCGTCTCGGCATCCTCGCGGCCATTGAGCAGGTCTACGACGAGAATTGCCAGCGATTCGCCCCCGAAGATATTGGCGACAACAACAAAACCTTCGGCATCACGGTTTCCGAGAACTTGCAGTTTGTGATCGAGCGGGATGTAGTCGAGATCACCGATGGCGTCACGGTCGAAAAGCCTCGCAATGCCTGGATGCTCAGGCTCTGGGGCGGCACGATCCTTCACATCTACAAGGCTCCACCGGGGGCGATTGACGTTCGCGAGCTTCGCTTCAACGCTTCCAAGACGAAGCTCGAGCTTGTTTCAGAGAATGCCAATCAGCTCGCGCTCAGATTTGAGGAGGAGGAGCTTCAAGTGCCTAAGGGCGACAACTTGAAGCACGTGGTTGTCGTCCATTTCGGCGATCCGCAGAACGGTCTTGCCCGAGTTGACGTCGGCGCGCCGTTCGCCGACGACGTAAACGGCTGGGAATGGGAGTGGGTAGATGCGCTGAGCGACCTTGAGCCGTATCAGCAGGAGGACGAGGGCGAAGGCGAGCTAGGCTCCGATGCCATGGACCACGAGGACTTCGGCTTGGAGATGCGCGACGACGTTGGTGACAAGCGCGGGGATCTCCCTGGGCAGACGTGAGTCACGACGCGCGGAGCGCGGCCGCCCTTTTTGATCCCCAGCGTCTCCGTCTTGCCCGCCAGCTTGTGGGTCTCAAGCGCTCTCAGCTAGCTGAGCGGGTGGGTCTTTCCGCTGCGGCCATCAGCCAGTTTGAGAACGGCATCACGAAGCCCCGAGCGTCGAGCCTTGCCGAGATGGCATTGCGCCTTGGTATGCCAGTGGGTTTCTTTGCGGTGACAGGCAGGCCGCTACTCACGATCCCCACGGATCAGACCTTTTTCCGGAGTCTTCGGCGTACGTCTCAGATGGATAGGGAGCGAGCCGCTGCCCATGCGGTCCTTCTGGCGGAACTCGTTCGTCTTATCGAGAGTCGGGTGAAGCTGCCGGTCTACGACGTGCCTTCTGACTTGACCGTTGACGCTCAAGATCCTCCTGAGCGAGCAGAAGTCATCGCCGATCAACTCAGAGACTCATGGGAGCTTGGCCAAGAGCCAATCCCAAATTCCATCCGACTACTTGAGCGCCATGGAATTGTGGTCGCCCGATTGCCGCTCTTGACCGGCGACGTTGATGCCTTTTCTTCGGTCGTGCCAGCGCGGCCACTGGTGATACTTGGCGCTGACAAGGGAGTCCGAGAGCGGTCAAGAAGGGATGCGCTCCATGAGCTTGGTCACTTAGTCATGCACCACGCTGACCCGGAAGTAGCCAGCCCGCCCTTGGAGCGCCAGGCTGAGCGCTTCTCTTCTGCGCTGCTATTTCCAGCCACCGCCTTTCGCGACGAGTGGCCCGAAGGGCGACGGATTGACTGGGCAAAATTGGTGTCGCTTAAGACTCGTTGGGGAATGTCTCTGGGCGCTCTGCTTTATCGCGCTCGCGACCTCGAAGTGATTTCACCAACTGGCTACGAGTCTGCCGTTAAGTACATGTCCAAGAAGGGATGGCGCACGCGCGAGCCGGGTCCGTCGGGTTCGCCGGAGGAGCCGAAGCTTTTAAGGGACGCACTGGGGATGCTTATCGACAATCGGGTTGACCTCGATGCTCTTTTTGAAGACGGTGGCCTGCCATCCGCCGATCAGCTAGTAGCGCTGCTGCAGGTTGAGCCTCGTCAGCGGCGACCGCTCGTCGCCGTTTAGCTTCAGCCGCCACAACCCCGAGCTACGGAAAAAGGGGGTCCACTTTCAGGGTTCGACGCCCTGTTAGGTAGTGGCCCGTTCGTTTTCCCCCGGTTTCGCCTCCCGTCTCAGCTGGGGCCGAATCTGCGTGCGGCCGTAACTTCGGGTTCACGTAGTTACGCGAGGGGGGACCACTTCTGCGGCTCGCTGCTCCGTTGTTACATGCGAGCAACTCCAGAACCACAGACGATCATCACCGGCTCGGCGCTGGCTTCGCAGCACCTCGCCGTCAATCGGTCGCGGGCTTGGAGGTCGGCATGAGTTGGAAGGCGGCAGCGGGGCTGCGGCTGCCCGAGGCGACCGCCGAGGTGCTTGCCTCCCTGGGAGAGCATCGCATCCTCTCGACGGCCCAGGTGCGCTCGATCCACTTCCGGGATCGCAGCGTCCGCCCCCCGACTCGGCATGTACTTCATCTAGGTCCAGGTCGATGGCAGGGCTCCACGCCACCGAGCTGGAGGCCTTTTACGGCAACTACGTCGATGCCTGGAACAGGCGTGATCTGGAGGGCTACTACTCGCTCTATGCCGCGGACCTGGTGTTCCGCGACGGCTCTTCTGTGCTGCACGGGGTCGCTGCACTTCGCGACCGCTACGAAGCCGAGCTGCGCCAATACCCCGACCTGACGATTGAGTGCGTGCGGTTGTTCGTCGACGTCGAGTCCCAAGCCATAGCGGCCGAGAACATCGAGCGAGGCATGGGCATCGAGCTGAGAGGGGCCCTGTTCCTGACCCTCGACCCGGAAGGCCGCATCGCGGAGATGGCCGAGTTCTTGGACGGGGGGAGTCCGGGCAGCTAAAGGATCGCCTTCGAACTCGCTCCCCGGAAAATCCCAGCACCGGCGGGAGTCCGTCGCCCCGGCACGCGGCCTCTAGAGTGCGGATCACATGTCCGGACAGGAAGCGAACGGGTTCTGATGCGGATCGGGGCGGAGGCCTCAGCGGCGGTCGGCGGCACGCCGCTGGTGTTGCTCGACCGGCTGGGCAGCGAGGTCGGCGGCATGGTCTGCGCGAAGCTCGAGTACTTCAACCCGGGCGGCTCGGTCAAGGACCGGATCGGGGTGGCGATGATCGACGCCGCCGAGGAGGCGGGACAGGTGAAGCCGGGGCGCTCGGTGGTGGTCGAGCCGACCAGCGGCAACACCGGGATCGCGCTGGCGATGGTCTGCGCGGCGCGCGGCTACGAGCTGATCCTGACCATGCCCGAGGGGATGAGCCGGGAGCGGGCGAAGCTGCTGCGGGCCTACGGCGCCGAGGTGCGCGAGACCCCCTCGCTGGGCGGGATGAACGAGGCGGTGGCGCTGGCGGAAGAGATCCGCGAGCAGCGCAAGGGCTTCATGCCGATGCAGTTCTCCAACCCCGCCAACGCCGAGGTCCACCGCCGCACCACGGCGGAGGAGATCTGGAGCGACACCGACGGCGAGGTCGGCGCCTTCGTCGCCGGGGTCGGGACCGGCGGCACGATCACCGGCGTCGGGCAGATGCTGAAGGAGCGCTCGCCGGAGTCGCTGGTCGTCGCGGTCGAGCCGGCCGCCTCGCCGGTGCTCTCGGGCGGCGCGCCCGGGCCGCACAAGATCCAGGGCATCGGCGCCGGCTTCGTGCCCGAGGTGCTCGACCGCTCCGTCGTCGACGAGGTGATCGCGGTCGGCGACGAGGACGCGCTGGAGATGTCGCGGCGGGTGGCGATCGAGGAGGGCATCCTGGCCGGGATCTCGGCCGGCGCCAACATCCACGCGGCGCTGCAGGTGGCGGCGCGGCCGGAGCTGGCGGGGAAGCGGGTGGTGACGGTCGTCTGCGACTCGGGCGAGCGCTACATGTCCCTACCCTTCTTCTCACCATGAGCCGGTGGAAACGGGTGGTCTCCGAGGTGCGCGCGGACGTCGCCGCGGCGCGCGACCGCGACCCGGCCGCGCAGGGCGTCTCGGCCTTCGAGATCCTGACCAGCTGGGCCGGGGTGCAGGCGCTGCTCGCGCACCGGCTCGCCCACGCGCTGATGGAGGCGGGGGTGCCGGTGCTGCCGCGCGCGCTCGCCTACGCGGCCCGCGCCGTGACCGGGGTCGAGATCCACCCGGCGGCGGTGATCGGCAAGTCCTTCTTCATCGACCACGGGGCCGGGGTGGTGATCGGCGAGACCGCGACGATCGGCGACCGCGTCACCCTCTACCAGGGGGTGACGCTGGGTGGGACCGGCTTCCAGCGCGGCAAGCGCCACCCGACGGTCCGTGACAACGTCACCGTCGGCTCCGGCGCCAAGCTGCTGGGGCCGATCGAGGTCGGCGCCGGCGCCAAGGTCGGCGCCAACACGGTCGTGGTCGAGGACGTGCCGCCGGCCGCGACCGTGGTCGGCAACCCCGGTCACCCGGTCCGGGTCGAGGGGCGCCGGGTCGAAGGCCCCGACGCCGACTGGATCCACCTGCCCGACCCGATCGCCGAGGCGATCAAGGCGCTGTCGGAGCGGATCGCCGACATCGAGCGCCGCCTCTCCGACCTCGACGGCGGCAACGGCCCGGTCGGCGAGGGGCCGGACGTGCGCCCGCGCACCGGCCGCTCCTCCGCCGGCGGCTGAAATCTCCTCCAGTCGAGTTGCTCTCACATAGCGAGAGCAACTCGACTAGAGCTCGCCAGCCGCTCCCCTCTTTATGCTCGGAGCGATGCTCCAGAGCGAGTTCGAGATACCGCCGGACGCCCCCGAACAGCCCCAGGGCGCCCCGACCGAGGCCGGCGCCGACCGGGTCGAGCGGCTGCTCGCCGGCCTGAACCCGCCCCAGCGCGAGGCGGTCGAGTACGGCGAGGGGCCGCTGCTGGTGCTGGCGGGCGCCGGGTCGGGCAAGACGCGGGTCCTCACGCACCGGATCGCCTACCTGCTCGCGACCAAAGCGGCACGGCCGGGCGAGGTCCTCGCGATCACCTTCACCAACAAAGCGGCGGCGGAGATGCGCGAGCGGGTGGGACAGCTGATCGGGCGCTCGGTGCGGGCGATGTGGGTGACCACCTTCCACTCCGCCTGCGCGCGGATGCTGCGTGCCGACGCCGAGCGGCTCGGCTACTCGCGCAGCTTCACGATCTACGACCAGGCCGACTCGCTGCGGATGCTGAAACGTTGCCTCACCGAGCTCGGGGTCGACCCGAAACGCTACCCGCCGCGGGCGATCCACTCGAAGATCTCCGGCGCCAAGAACCAGTTGATCGACTCCGATACGTACGCGGAAACCGTTCACAGCGAATTCGAAGAGATCGTCGCCGAAACCTTCCCGCTCTACGAGAAGCGGATGCTCAAAGCCAACGCGATGGACTTCGACGACCTCCTGGTCCGCACGGTCAACGCGCTGGAGCTGTTCGAGGAGGTGCGCGAGCGCTGGCGCCGCGTCTTCCGGCACGTCCTCGTCGACGAGTATCAGGACACGAACCACGCCCAGTACCGGCTGCTGAAGCTGCTGGCCGGCAAGCACCGCAACCTGATGGTGGTGGGCGACGAGGATCAGTCGATCTACGGCTTCCGGCACGCCGACATCCGCAACATCCTCGACTTCGAGACCGACTTTCCGGAAGCCGAGGTCGTCAAGCTCGAGCAGAACTACCGCTCGACCCAGACGATTCTCTCGGCGGCCAACGCCGTGGTCGTGAACAACCGGGAGCGCCGGACGAACCCGAAGGAGCTGTGGAGCGAAAAGGAGGGCGGTGAGCCGATCCAGCTGGCGGAGCTGACCGACGAGCACGAGGAGGCGCGCTGGGTCGCCGGCGAGATCGAGCGGCTCGGCGAGGAGGACGGGGTGGCCCGCTCCGACGTCGCCGTCTTCTACCGGACCAACGCGATGAGCCGGGTGCTGGAGGACACGCTCAACCGCTTCGACGTCGCCTACCAGGTGATCGGCGGGACCAAGTTCTACGAGCGGGCCGAGATCAAGGACGCGGTCGCCTACCTCAGCCTGCTGGTCAACGAAGCGGACCTCGTCTCCTTTCAACGGGTCGTCAACTCGCCGCGGCGCGGGATCGGCAACACCACGCAGGGGCGGCTGGTCTCCTACGCGAACACCGCCGGGCTGACGATCTGGGAGGTGCTCGAACGGGCCGAGGAGGTGCCCGGCCTCAGCGCCGCCGCGATCAAGGCGGTCTCGCGCTTCTACGAGACGGTCGAGGGGCTGCGCGCCCGCGCCGAGGGCTCCTCGGTGGCGGGGCTGCTGGAGGCGGTCCTGAGCGAGACCGGGTACCTGGAAGCGCTGCAGGCCGAGCGCACGATCGAGGCCGAGGGCCGGGTCGAGAACCTCGAAGCGCTGGTCGCCGGCGCCGCCGAGTTCGACATCGAGCGTGAGCGCGAGGGGGAGAGCGAGATACCGCCGCTGGAGGAGTACCTGCAGACGATCTCCCTCTTCAGCGACCAGGACTCGCTCGAGGACAGGGAGGAGCAGGTGACGCTGATGACCCTGCACAACGCCAAGGGCCTCGAGTACGACGCGGTCTTCGTGGTCGGCTGCGAGGACGGCTCCTTCCCCCACATGCGGGCGCTGGAAGAGGGCGGCGAAGAAGAGGAGCGGCGGCTCTGTTACGTCGCGATCACCCGCGCCCGCGAGCGCCTCTACATGACCTGGGCGCGCGAGCGCCGCCTCTTCGGCCGGGCCGAGAACAACCTGCCGTCGCGCTTCATCGACGAGCTGCCGGCCGATCTGACCGAGCGTCACCAGAAATCAGTCGCCGGTGGCGGCATGTCGTGGAACACGCCGACGGCGACCCCCGGCGTCGAGCCGGTTCAGCCGCTCGACCCCGGTCCGGCGCTGGAGATGCAGACCGGCGACGACGTCGTCCACGCCAGCTTCGGCGAGGGCGTCGTCACCGCGGTCGAGCCCGGCGGGGTGGTGGTCGTGCGTTTCTCCGGCGACGGCTCCGAGCGCAAGCTGATGGCCGACTACGCCCCGATCCGGAAGCGGTAGCGATGGCGGCGCGGACGATCGACGGCAAGGCGGTCGCGGCGGCGGTGCGGGAGCGGGTCCGGGTCGACGTCAGCGCCTACGCCGAGGAGGCCGGGCGCGTCCCGACCCTGGCGACGGTGATCGTCGGCGACGACCCCGCCTCGGAGATCTACGTCGCCAACAAGCACAAGGCCTGCGAGGAAGTCGGCATGGGCTCGGTCCACCACGGGCTGGAGGCGGCGACGAGCGAGGCCGAGCTGCTGGACCTGGTTCGCGCCCTCGGTGCCGATGAGGAGGTCGACGGCATCCTCGTGCAGCTGCCGGTCCCCGCCCACATCGACCCCGACGCGGTGGTCGGGGCGCTCGACCCGCGCAAGGACGTCGACGGGCTGACGCCGCTCAACGCCGGCCTGCTGGCGCACGGGACGCCGGGCCTGGTGCCCTGCACCCCAGCCGGAGTGATGGAGCTGCTCGCCCACGAGGGGGTCGAGCTGGAGGGGGCAGAGGCGGTGGTCGTCGGGCGCTCGAAGCTGGTCGGCGTGCCGGTCGCGCGCCTGCTGCTGGCGGCCGACGCGACCGTCACCGTCTGCCACTCGCGCACCCGTGACCTCGCGGCCACCTGCGCCCGCGCCGACGTGCTCGTCGCCGCGGTCGGGGTGCCGAAGCTGCTCGGCGCCGACGCGGTCAAGCCGGGCGCGGTGGTGATCGACGTCGGCATGAACCGCACCGAGGACGGCCTCTACGGCGACGTCGACTTCGACGCCGCGGCCGAGATCGCAGCGGCGATCACCCCGGTCCCGGGCGGGGTCGGGCCGATGACGATCGCGATGTTGCTGGTGAACACCTTGCAGGCGGCGCGCCGGCGCACGTTGTCCACTGCGGCCTAGGAGGGTCGGCCAGATCTCCGGCGAATGTTCCCTAACCGGGTTAGGTTCGGCATCGACCTACCAAGCTTCCACGGAGGGATAAGCAGATGGACGTAGACAGGCTCAACACCGGAGAGAAGATCGCCGGGGTGTCGGCTGTCCTCCTCTTCGTATTCATGTTCTTCGACTGGTTCGGGGTCGAGATCTCCGGCGCCGGCGGTCTCTCGGGCAGCGTCCCCGGGGCCGGCGGCAACGCCTGGGACGCGCTCGACGTGATCCCGTTCATCCTCATCGTCGCCATCGCGGTCGCCCTGGTCAACGTCTTTCTCCGCCTCAGCGACTCCGCCTACGAGCCGCCGATCTCGATGAACGTCGCGGTCGCCGTGCTCGGCGGCCTCGCGGCGCTGCTGGTCCTCTACCGGGTGATCAGCCCGCCGGACCTCGGCAGCCTCGGCGGCATCACGGTCGAGGCGACCCGCCAGCTCGGCCTCTTCCTCGGGCTGCTGGCGTCGATCGGCGTCGCCTACGGCGGCTACCGCGGCATGCAGGAAGAGGGCTCGAGCTTCAGCGGCACGGCCGACCGCCTCTCCGGCGGCGGGACCGGTGGCAACCCGCCGCCACCGCCGAGCGGGGGTACGCCGCCGCCCTCACCTCCGCCGCCTCCGGCCCAGCGGTAGCTCAGGCGTAGACCGCGCTTCGCCGACCGGCGTCGGAGGCAGCTCCGGCGCCTTCGGCGATGCCGCGCGAGACCTGCTTGGAGAAGGCGATGATCGTCATCATCGGGTTGACGCCGACCGAGGTGGGGAAGAGGGAGCCGTCGGCGACGTAGAGGTCGCGGGTGCCGTGGACCGAGCCGTTGAGCGCGCACGCCCCCTCGCGGGGGTCGGCGGCGATGCGGGCCGTCCCCATCGGGTGGAAGGCCTCGAGCCGCAGCTCCGAGGGCTTGAACGAGGTCGCCTCGAACTCGGCCAGGTCGCCGGGCTTCAGCACCCCGACCCGGGCGATGTTCGGGTAGACCTCGGTCGCCCCGGCGGCGAAGTGGACTTCCGCCGCGCGGGCGATCCCGAAGGCGAGCCGGCCGGCGTCCTCTCGGGTCAGCTTGTAGCTGGCGCGCAGCGACCCCTCGGCGCCGAGCCCGACCCGTCCCGAGGAGCGGTCGGAGAGGTGGACCCCGATCGAGCCGACGTGGCCGAAGTCGAGCATCGCTTCCTGGTGGGAGCGGCCGGCGCCGAGCAGCCAGGCGCCGCCGAAGGCGAGCGGGGTGAAGGTCGCCTCGAGCAGGATGCCGGTCTCCTCCCACTGGTCGACGTAGAAGCTCTGCATCACGCCTTCCCAGCCGCGCACCTCCTCGGCGTAGCGGGCGCCGACCCAGCAGGCGGGGTGGATGTGGAGGTTGCGGCCGACCTGCTTGTTGCCGAGCCCGGAGCGCTGCAGCAGCTCGGGCGTGCCGAGCGCGCCGCCGGCGGCGACGACGGCGCGGCGGGCCCGGACCGTGAAGCTGCGCGGGCGCGAGCCGTTCCCCGCGGCTGTGCCGCGCACGCCGACCGCCCGCCCGTCCTCGACCAGGACGCGGTCGACCGCGACCCCGGCGCGGACCCGCGCCCCGGCGGCGACCGCCCGCGGCAGGTAGCTGACGTGCATGCCGCGCTTGGCGTCGATCTCGCAGCCGAAGGGGCAGGAGCTGCACTGGACGCAGCTGCCGGCGTTGCGGTGGATCGGGGCGCCGCTGGCCCCGAGCGCGGCCGCGCCCTCCATCGCCAGCTGACCGTTGCGGCCCATCCGCTCGGGGTCGAGCTGGGTGACGTGAAGCATCTGCTCGGCCTCGGCGTAGTCGCCGGCGAGGTCCCCGGCCCAGGAGATGCCGTAGCGCTGCTGCCAGTTCTCCAGCACCGGCTGCGGCGCCCGGAAGCAGGTGCCGGAGTTGATCACCGTGGTGCCGCCGACCACTTTCGCGACCGGGACCGGGATCGGCGGCCGTCCTTCGGCGATCGTCAGGCCCCCGTCGCGGTACAGCTCGGCGATCGCCTCCAGGTGGTCGCTCGGGTAGCTGTCGCGGTTGTAATGCCCGCCGGCCTCGAGCACGATCACGTCGAGCCCGGCCTCGGCCAGCTCGGCCGCGGCGACGGCGCCGCCGGCCCCGGAGCCGACCACCACCACGTCGCATTCCTCGCCTTCGCCGGCGGGCTCGGTATCGCCGAGCGTGCCGGCCGGCTCGGGCAGCGTCCCGTCGGCGAGGCCGCACCCGATCTCGAACCCGATCCGCTCCTGCACGGGCGGCGTCACCGCGTAGCCGAGGGTCGAGAACAGCTTCGCCATCAGCAGCAGGTCGTGGTGGAGGGAGAGGCGCGAGCCCTCGAGCTTGAGCAGGAAGTCCTCGCGCGCCTCGGGGTCGAGGCGGCTGAAGCGCCAGGGGAAGGGCAGCCACTCGAAGGCGCGCAGGCCGAGCCGCAGCCGGGTCAGGGTCCGCGGCGAGACCGAGCCGAGGAAGCCGGCGACCGGCCCGGAGACGTCGACGTCGCGCTCCGCCGCCGGCAGGCCGTCGATGCCCGGCGCCATCGCCGCGCAGATCGCGCTCAGGGTGCGTTGCTCAGCGGCTGAGAGCCCCGGCGCGCGCTGTCAACCGGGGTCGGCGGGGCGACCGATGCGCCCGGCTATCCCCCACAGCCAGAGTGCGAACAGCGCCAGGAAGCCGTCGACGAGGAAGTTGAGCAGGTAGATGAAGACCTGGTCCTGGATCGCGAAGAAGGCGAGCGAGCCGAGCGAGGAGGCGGTCTTGCCGGCGGCGAGGAGGAGCAGCAGGGCGCGGTAGCGGACGACGTCGGTCTGGGCGATCAGGCAGATGCCGGTGATCACGACCATGTAGGCGAAGGCCAGCGCCAGCCACAAGTACTCCTGGGTGTGGGGGGCGCGGGTGTCGTTGCCGAACCATTCGCCGACGTCGGAGATCGTGTCGAGCACCCCGCTCGGCACCAGTAGGAAGAGCAGCCCGACCACGGCGAAGGTCCCCGCCAGCAGGCGCAGGTTCATCTTCACGAATCGCTCGGCGGTCGGACCCTGCATCGCCGAGACAATAACTGGCTGAGCAGCCAAAGGCGAGGGCGGTGGCCGCGGCCTAGAATCCGCGCCGTGATCGACCGGGAGCAGGTACTTCACGTCGCCCGCCTCGCCCGCCTCCGCCTCTCCGAGCAGGAGCTGGAGACGATGGTGGGGGAGCTGTCGGGCATCCTCGACCACGTCGACCGGATCGGGAAGCTGGACCTCGAGGGGGTCGAGCCGACCTCGCACGTGGTCGCGCTGGAGAACGTGCTGCGCCCCGACGAGCCCCGTCCCAGCCTGCCGCGGGACGTGGCGCTGGCGTCCGCTCCGGAGCCCTACCAGGGCGCGTTCCGGGTCCCCTCGCCGCAGGCCGACGCCTGATGTCCGAGCTGCTGGCGCTGAGCGTCGCCGAGGCGGCGGCGAAGATCGCGGCGGGAGAGGTCTCCAGCGGCGAGTACTTCGAGGCCTGGAACGCCGCCGCGGCCGCCGACGAGCTCAACGCCTACCTCTGGCAGATCGAGGAGGGCAACGGCTACGAGGTCCAGGACGGGCCGCTGAAGGGCGTCCCGGTCGCAGTCAAGGACATCTTCTGCACGGAGGGGACGCCGACCACCGCCGGCTCGCGCATCCTCGAGGGCTACCTGCCGCCCTACACGGCGACCGCGGTGCAGCGGCTCGACGCCGCCGGGGCGCGGGTGCTTGGCAAGACCAACATGGACGAGTTCGCGATGGGCTCCTCGAACGAGAACTCCGCCTACGGCGCGGTCCTCAACCCCTGGGACCGCGGCCGGGTCCCGGGCGGCTCCTCGGGCGGCTCGGCGGCGGCGGTCGCCGGCGGCCTCGCGCCCTGCGCGCTCGGCACCGACACCGGCGGCTCGATCCGCCAGCCCGCGGCGCTCTGCGGGATCGTCGGGCTGAAGCCGACCTACGGGGCGATCTCGCGCTACGGGATGATCGCCTTCGCCTCCTCGCTCGACCAGTGCGGGCCGCTGACCCGCGACGTCACCGACGCGGCGCTGCTGCTGGCGGCGCTGCAGGGTCAGGACCCCCGCGACTCGACCTCGGTCGGGATCGAGGGCGGCATCGTCGCGCCGAGCCGCGAGGGCCTCTCCGGCCTGCGCTTCGGCGTCCCGGCCGAGCTCGCCCGCGACGCGATCGAGGGCGGCGTGCGCGAGGTCTTCGAGGCGACGCTGGCCCGGATCGAGGAGCTGGGCGGCGAGATCGCCGAGGTCGGCCTGCCGAGCGCCGAGCACGGCATCTCCGCCTACTACGTGATCGCCCCGGCCGAGGCCTCCTCGAACCTCGCCCGCTACGACGGCGTCCGCTACGGGATGCGTTCCGAGCGGGCCGGCGACCTGCTGGAAATGTACGAGACGACGCGCGCCGAGGGCTTCGGGCCCGAGGTCAAGCGGCGGATCATGCTCGGCACCTACGCGCTCTCCTCCGGCTATTACGAGGCCTACTACGGGCAGGCGCAGAAGGTGCGGACGCGGATCGCCGCGGACTTCGACGCCGCCTTCGCGGGGGTCGACTTCGTCGTCACCCCGACCTCGCCCTCGGTCGCCTTCGGCCTGGGGGAGAAGACCGACGATCCGCTGGCGATGTACCTCAACGACTTCTTCACGGTGCCGATGAGCCTGGCCGGGATCCCGGCGATCTCGATCCCCGCCGGGCTGGCCGAGCCGGCGGGCGGCGGGCCGCAGCTGCCGGTCGGGTTCCAGATCGCCGCGCCCGCCTTCGGCGAGCAGAAGCTGCTGGAGGCGGCCTACGCGCTCGAGCAGGCGATCGGCTTCGAGGCGCGGCCGGGAGGCGGCGATGGCTGAGCTCGAGGCGGTGATCGGGCTGGAGATCCACGTCCAGCTGGCGACGAGGACGAAGATGTTCTGCGGCTGCGAACTCTCCTTCGGCGACGAGCCGAACACCCACACCTGCCCGGTCTGCCTCGCTCACCCGGGGGTGCTGCCGGTCCCCAACGAGCAGGCGATCCGCTACGCGCTGCAGATCGCCGCGGCGCTGGAGTGCGAGGTCGCGCCGCTCTCGATCTTCCACCGCAAGAACTACTTCTATCCCGACAACCCGAAGGCGTACCAGATCAGCCAGTACGACATTCCGCTTGCGAGCAACGGCAGGCTGGGGGAGGTGCGCATCCATCGCGCCCACCTCGAGGAGGACGCGGCGAAGATGGTCCACGTCGGCGAGTCGGGGCGGATCCACGGCTCCGGCTCCTCCCTGGTCGACTTCAACCGCGGCGGCACGCCGCTGGTCGAGATTGTCACCGAGCCGGACCTGCGCGACGCCGCCGAAGCGGCCGAGTGGGCGCGGCTGCTGCGCGAGACGGTGCGCCAGCTCGGCGTCTCCGACGTCAACATGGAGGAGGGGAGCCTGCGGGTCGACGCCAACGTCTCCGTGCGCCCGGCTGGCTCGGCGACGCTCGGGACCAAGACCGAGCTGAAGAACATGAACAGCTTCCGTTTCCTGCAGCGCGGGATCGAAGCCGAGCTGGAGCGCCAGCGCGGGCTGGTCGAGGCGGGGGGGACGGTCGAACAGGAGACGCTGCACTTCGACCCGGTCAGCGGCAGCCTCACCTCGCTGCGCTCCAAGGAGGAAGCGCACGACTACCGCTACTTCCCCGAGCCCGACCTGGTGCCGCTGGCGCCGACCGAGGAGATGCTGCGCGAGGCCCGCGAGGCGCTGCCGGAGCTGCCGGCGGCGCGCTCGCAGCGCTACCAGGAGGAGCTGGGCCTCTCGGCCGAGGTCGCCGCCGTCCTCGCGGCCGACCCGGAGACGGCCTCCTACTTCGAGCAGGTCGCGGCGGCGGCCGGGCCGGTCGAACCGAAGGTCGTGGGAAACTGGGTGACCGGCGAGCTGGCGGCGGCCCTGCGCCAGGACGGGGGAGAGGGCGGCGCCGCCGACTCCAAGGTCGCGCCGCAGGCGCTGGCGGCCCTGATCGCCATGGTCCAGGAGAAGAAGATCTCCCACGGCAGCGGCAAGACCGTGCTGGCGGCCCTGGTCGCCGAGGGCGGCGGCCCCGAGGCGATAGTAGAGCGCGAGGGCCTGGCCCAGATGTCGTCGGAGGGCGGCGAGC
>DASUQC010000037.1:0-21968 GCA_036280745.1 Solirubrobacterales bacterium | reverse complement strand
TGCGCAACGGCGAACCGATCGCCGGCGCCACCGAAAAGACCTACACCACCGTTGCGGCTGATGAAGGCAAATCGGTGCAGTGCGTGATCACCGGGACCAACGATCCCGACGGGGCGGGCTCCAACTACGACCCGATCGCCTCCTCGATCATTTCCCTGCCACCGACCGTTATTGAGCCAGCGCCGCTTAACGGGCCGCCGAGCGGGAGCACGCGCCCAAGCCTAGGTGGTTCTCTCATCGCAGCGGCCCCCAGCGGCACCGCCGACATCACCGAAGGATCGAAAGTCCTCACCGATGTCGTCACCGCCGAGGGCAGCGGCACCTTCACCAGCGGCTCGCCGGTGGTCGAAGGGGTGACGATGACGAGTGGACTTTTCGAAAACATTCAGGCCATCTCGGGCACCTGCGTGGCGGTGGAATCTACGATCTTCAAAGTAGAGGAAACGGCGCCCGGCGTGTTCAAAGTGACGCTGGACAAGCCGACGACCTGTTCAGGGCCGGGGACGTTGAAAGCGGGTGCTCCACCGTTCAGTCTCGGACAGGTGGTAAGCGATGTCGCCAACGAATGCATTCCCGCCGGGGCAAAAATCGTCAAAGCAACGGGTCAGGGCGGGCCCCCAGCCGAACGATTCGTTGAACTTGACGTGGCTGCGACCTGTACGAAAGCTGACGCTGAGATCACGGGGGCCGCGACGCTGACTTGTTTTCCCCCTTCGGGTTGGACCGCCGGCAGCGCCATCACCTGGAGCTTCCAGTGGCTGCGCAACGGCGCTCCGATCCCCGGTGCCAACACCGCTACCTACACCGTTCAGAGCGCCGATACTGAACCACCATCGGCGCTGCAGTGTAGGGCGACGGCGGAAAACGGAAACGGTAGCAGAGGGGTCAGTATCTCTGAAGCCAAATTTACGCGCCCTCGGCCCGCTCAGCCGTTTGCTGTCCCTTCCTCCGCTACCTCTACCGTCGACTTCGAAAATCAGACTGCAGGCTCGGTTACCTTGAAGCTCGAAGGACCGAGCGGCGAGGGCATCTCGGTCTTCAAGGCAGTGGGAGCGGGATGGGATTGCGAGAAAGCACCTGCCGAACAGCCTCACCCGGTGGTGACTTGCACCCGCTCGAACGTTCTCGCCCCTGAAAATTCTTACCCGAAAGTGGAAGTGGCGATCGCGCTTGGCCAGCACCCGCCGGCGACGCTGACCACTAAAGCGGAAGTCTTCGGCGGCGGCGCACCTGCGGCCGCCACCGCCGAAGACGAGTACTCGATACCCGAGGGCCCCTTGCCCTTCGGCTTCAGCCTCTTCGAGATCGACGTCCTCGACGAGCTCGGCAACGACTTCACCCAGGCCGGTGGGCACCCCTTCTCGGCCGGGGCCGATATCGAGTTCGAAACGCATCAGCGGGCGGAACCACTGAACAGCGGTACCTGGTCCGACGCCGTCAACGGCTCACCGCAGGAGGTCCGCACCCAGGCCCCACCCGGCTTCGTCGGCAACCCCGAGGCGCTGCCAGAACTTTGCAGCGAACCGGGTGAAGACCTCGGGGCGAGCTGCCCGCCCGGCAGCGCCGTCGGCGAAATCCTGGTCGAGAGCACCGCGGTGCAGACCTCCTCCTCCACCCCCATCTACGCCCTCGAGCCAGAACGCGGCCAGCCCGCCCAGTTCGCCTTCCAGATCGCCGAATTCATCTTCACCCTCAATCCCGAGCTGCGCGAGGGGGACAACTACGCGATCGACATCGTCACCCAGCCGCTGCCGAAGAGCCCGGAAGTCTTCGCCTCGGAGGTGACCCTCTGCGGTTTCGGGGCGATCGTCAACGGCCCCAACGTCGAAGGCTGCCGCGAGGCCGACGACCCCGAAGCCCTCGACAAGCCCTTCCTCACCAACCCGAGCGACTGCACCGCCGGCGCCCCGGTGACCCGGATCACCGCCGAGAGCTGGCAGGGCGAGTTCGCCGAGGCCAGCTACCAGAGCCCGGCCCTCACCGGCTGCGAGGAAGTCGAGTTCGACCCGTCGATCGACTTCAAAACCACCTCGCCCCGGGCCGACTCCCCGACCGGGATGCAGGTCGAGCTGACGATGCCGACCGACGGCCTCGAAGAAAAGGAAGGCATCGCGGGGGCCAACCTCAAGGGCACCACGGTCGTGCTGCCCGAGGGGATGGCGGTCAACCCGTCCTCGGCCAACGGCCAGGGAGCCTGCTCGCTGGAGCAGATCGGCATTTCCGCCTCGGGCGTGCCTAACGACCAGCCCGTCTCCTGCCCCGACTCCTCAAAGCTAGGAACGGTCGAAGCGGTGACCCCGATCCTCGACGAGCCCCTCAACGGCACCGTCTACCTCGCCCAGCAGGGAAGCAATCCGTTCAACTCATTGTTGGCCCTCTACCTGGTGATCGACTCCCCAGACAAGGGCATCCTGATCAAGCTCGCGGGCAAAGTCTCCCCCGACCCCAACACCGGAAGGCTGACCGTCTCCTTCGATGAGAACCCCCAGGCCCCGATCGCAAACGTCAAGCTCGAGTTCGCCGGCGGCAACAGAGCGGCATTGATCAACCCGCCCAGCTGCGGCACCTACGACATCAAGACCCAGATGACCCCCTGGGGCGATCAGCCCCCGGTCGAGGTCACCTCCTCCTTCCAGGTCACGCAGGGGCCGAGCGGAGGGGCCTGCCCCTCCGGGGCCCTGGAGCCGAAGCTGAAGGCAGGCGTCGAGGACCCCCAGGCGGGAGCGGTGACCCCCTTCGTCCTCGACCTCTCAAGAGAGGACGGCACCCAGCGCTTCAAGGCCATCTCCACCACCATGCCCCCGGGCCTCACCGCCTACCTCAAGGGCGTCCCCTACTGCCCCGACCAGGCCCTCAGCGCCATCCCCACCGCCCCGGGAACGGGCCAGGCCCAGCTGGCCTCCCCAGCCTGCCCACAGGCCTCCCAGGTGGGCACGGTAACCACCGGCGCCGGAGCCGGCCCAGACCCCCTCTTCCTAGACACCGGCCGCGCCTACCTGGCAGGCCCCTACAAACGCGCCCCACTGAGCCTGGCGATAGCCGCCCCGGCGGTCACCGGCCCCTTCGACCTCGGCAACGTCGTGGTCAGGACCGCGCTGAACGTCAACCCGGCCACCGCTCAGATCACCGCCGTCTCCGACCCGGTCCCGACCATCCTCGAGGGCATCCCGCTCGACATCAGGCAGGTCCGGGTCAACGTCAACCGCCCCAACTTCACCCTCGCCCCGACCAACTGCGAACCCCTCGCCACCACGGCCACGGTAACCGGCGAGAAAGGCGCCACCGCCACCGTCTCCGACCGCTTCCAGGTCGGGGGCTGCGACAAATTGGGCTTCAAGCCGGCCTTGAAGCTGAAGCTCAAGGGCTCGCCCAAGAGAGGCGCCTACCAGCAGCTCACCGCCACCCTCAACGCCAGGCCAGGGGACGCCAACATCGCCCGCGCCTCTGTCGCCCTGCCGCACTCGATCTTCTTGGCCCAGGAGCACATCAGGACGGTCTGCACCCGGGTGCAGTTCGCCGCCGATCAGTGCCCCAAGGGCTCTGTCTACGGCCAGGCCACCGCGATCAGCCCCCTGGTCGACTACCCATTGCAGGGCACCGTCTACCTGCGCTCCTCCTCCAACCCGCTGCCAGACATGGTGATCGCCTTCAGGGGCCCCGCCCACCAGCCGATCGAGATCGAGCTCGCGGGCAGGGTCGACTCCGTCAACGGCGGCATCCGCAACACCTTCGACCTCGTCCCCGACGCCCCCGTGACCAAGTTCACCTTGCAGCTGCGGGGCGGCAAGAAGTCATTGCTCGTCAACTCCCGCAACCTCTGCAAGGGCACCAAGCAGAAGGCGAGCGTGAAGATGGCGGCGCAGAACGGGCGCACCCGTGAGTTCCGGCCTGTTGTTCAGGCTAAGTGCTCGAAGGGCTCCAAGGGCAAAGGCGGCAATGGCAAGTAGAGCCAAGCACGCTTTCTCGCGTCCGCATGCTTGCGGACGCGCCACCCGATAAACCCTGAAGTTCCTCCAGGGCTCGGTTACTACTGGGCTTGGTAGTCAATCGCCGCCTCTCAGGAGGTGGCTCGAGTTCAGGAGGTTTGCGATGTTGCAGAGGATGGTGGTCGCTGTATTGGGCGTCGGAGTCATTGGGGCACTTGCATTGCCGCCTTCGGCTTCAGCTGAATGGAAGAACCACAGCACGCCGATTGCGTTTGATACGACGGTCGGCTTGACAGGAAACGCAAGATTTCAAGGCGGACAGGGAGGAGTCGAATGCCAAATCACATCTCGTGTCAAACTGCTTACGGGCAAAACCACAGCGACTGCAGAAACGTTTGTGCCGCACCCCACTAGTGACACAACCAACTGCAAAGGGCTCGGAGGATGGGCATTTTGCCAAATCCACGATGTGACACCTCAAGCACCGAACTGGACCGCTCATACAGCGAGTGCTACCGCCGTTACCATTACATCCCAAACACTCCATGCTCAACCGACAGGAGGCTTCTGTCCTGTAACGACACTGTCGCTGACAGCTGGCACCGTGACGGCGACTCCGAATCAACCAAACACAGTCTCAAGCGTCGCGCTAAGCGGAGCCCTGCAAGTGGACGCCACTACACCGCTCCAAGTAGATCCAGAAGCTGTGCAAGTTAGCGGTACGCTAACTGTCGAGTCGCCCAACGCAGGCACATACTCAATCTAGTTGCGGGACTGTACCGAGCCCGCCGAGGGGCCGACATCGAGCGGCCCCTCGTTTAGCCTTGCTGTGTGGCTCGCGCGCGCGAGGTTCCTGGATTGAACTGCGGGGTTCCGTTTTCTCACGGGGCGGCCCGCATCGTGCGGGTGCGAGCGGCAGAGGTCTTCGAGCACACTGAGGGCGTCCTCGACCTCGGAAACATCGAGCCACTGCACGACATGCGGGTGGCGACGCGGCGGTTGCGGGCGGCACTGGAGATGTTCGAGGCGTGTTTTCCCCGCAAGCGGTTCCGCAGGACGCTGAAGAAGGTCAAGGCGCTCGCCGACGCGCTTGGCGAGCGGCGCGACCGTGATGTCGAGATCGAGTTCCTCGTGGGATTTGCCGAAGCGGCGCCAGAAGCCGAGCGGGCGTTGCTGGCGGCGCGGATCGCGACCCTGCGTGAGGAGCAGCGGGCCGCCAATGAGGCTCTCGCCCCTCTGCTGGCAGAGAAGCGGCTAGCCAAGCTGCGGCGGCGCCTCGAGAGGCTCGCCAAGGAGGCGAAATGAAGGCACGCAAGACCAAGGGCCTCGACCCCACCGCTCCGCTACGGCCCAACGCTGCGCGCATCATCGCGGTCAGGCTCGAAGAGCTGTTCGCCCTCGCCGGTCCCGCCCTCGACCCCTCTGCCACCGAGTCCCAGCACGACCTGCGGATCGCCGCCAAGCGGCTGCGGTACGTGCTCGAGATCGTCGAGCCCTGCTTTGGAGACGAGGCGAAGGTGGCGCGCAAGGCGGCGAAGCAGCTCCAGGGCGTGCTCGGCGAGCTGCATGACTGCGACGTGATGCTCCCCAGCGCCGGCGAGGTCCCCTCGCTGCAGGCGCTGCTGCGAACCCGGCGCGAGCTGCTCTTCCAGCGGTTCCGCCGGCTCTGGCTGGAGGAGTCCGATCGCGGTACCTGGGCGGCGCTGCAGCGTTCGCTGCGCGACTGAGCGGTCACGCGAAGTTCACGCTCCGTTCTCCGCCTCTTCACAAGTTCCCCCTGCTCAGGGCGAATTCTGTGCGTGCCCGACAGATAAGCGAAAGGGAAGACACCGATGACTTCCAGAGTCGACATGCACTGCCACTCCACCGCCTCGCTGCTCTCCAAGCTCGGCGTGCAGCGTTCGCTCGGCCTTCCAGAGTGCGCGACCCCGCCCGAGGAGGTCTACGAGCTGGCCAAGCGGCGGGGGATGGACTTCGTCACGATCACCGATCACGACACGATCGCGGGCTGCCTGGAGCTCGAGGGCCGGCCCGACTGCTTCGTCTCCGAGGAGCTGACCGCCCGCTTCGCCGGCGAGCCCCAGGCGGTGCACGTCCTCTGTTACGGGATCACTCCCGGGGACCACGAGTGGCTGCAGGCACATTCCGGCGATGTCGAGGCCTGCGCCGCCTATCTTCACGAGAACGGGATCGCCTGCGCCCTCGCGCACCCCTTCTTCAACGTTGCGGCGCCGCTCACCCGGCGCCACCGTCGCCGCCTCGCCGAGCTGTTCCCGGTCTGGGAGGTGCGCAACGGTTCCAGGGCCGCGGAGCTGAACATGCCGGCCGCCGTGTACGTCGATACGCACGGCGGCGTCGGCATCGGCGGCTCCGACGACCATGCCGGCGTCGACATCGGCCGCACCTACACCGAGGTGCCGGCCGCGAAGACGCCGGAAGAGTTTCTCCAGCACCTGCGCCGCGGCGACGCCGAAGCCGGTGGCGAGCAGGGCAGCGCCGCCAAGTGGACCCACGCGGCGATGGCGCTCGCCACCCGCGCCCTCGTCCTCGGCAGGGGGGAGGGTGAGAACGCACTTGGTCCCGGTATGCGGGGACAAGTGCGTTCTCACCACCCCGACCCGGGGTCCGTCCTCAAGATCTGCGAACGGGTGATCCATGAGGGTGCCGCCCGCGAGGGCAAGGTCGCCGCCGACATCGGCCCCGACGACGCCCGCTGCCTGCTCGAGGCCTGGCTCGACGGCGTCGGCATCGATCTGCGCGGCCGCGAGCTGCTCTCCTACCTGCAGTCCGCGGAGTTCTCCCACGCCGACCTCTACCGGCGCGCCCGCCGTATCCACGACCGCCGCCTCCGCGCCGCGGTGGAGCGGGGCACCGCGGCGGTCGCCAAGGGAGACGTGGGAGGGGCGGTCGGCGGCCTCTTCGAGGCGCTCGTCCCGGCTTTGCCCTACGCCCCCTCGGCGCTCTTCCTCGGCGCCGAGAAGGCGCAGCTCTCCGCCCGCGAGGGCGAGCGCCTGCGGGTGGCGCTGATCGCCGACGGGATCGGCTCGATGCACGGCGTCACCCACACGATCGAACAGGTGCGCGAGCGCGGCGTCCCCGGGTTCGAGGTCGACGTCGTCGGCACCGACGCGGGGGTGGACCGCCGCCTGCCCGCCGCGACCGAGCTGGAGATGCCCTTCTACGCCGGGCTCTCGCTCGGCGTGCCCGGCCTGCCCGACATGGTCGAGACGCTGGCCGGGGGCCGCTACGACCTCGTCCACGTCACCGCGCCCGGCCCCGCCGGCGTCGCCGCGACCCTGCTCAGCCGGCTGACCGGCGTGCCGCTGCTCGCCAGCTACCACACCGAGCTCGCCACCTACGCCGGGATGCGCAGCGGCGACGGTGGGGTGGAGGCGACCGCCCGCGGCGCCCTCGGCGCCTTCTACGGCGCCCCCCGCGTCGTGCTCTCGCCCAGCCCCGCCGCCGACGCCTCGCTGGTCGACCTCGGCGTCGACCCGGCCCGCGTCGGCCGCTGGGAGCGCGGCGTCGACACCGCGCGCTTCGATCCGGCCAAGGCCGACCGCGACGCCTTCCCAGGGGAGATCAAGGTCCTCTATGCCGGCCGGCTCACCCGCGAGAAGGGTGTCGACCTCTTGGCCGAGAGCTTCCTGCGGGCCCACCGGGCGGACCCTCGCCTCCACCTGCTGCTGGCCGGCGGCGGCCCCGAGGAGGGGGAGCTGCGGGCGCGGCTGGGGGAGAACGCCAGCTTCCTCGGCTGGCTCGGCGGCGAGGAGCTGGCGACCGCCTACGCCAGCGCCGACGCCTTCCTCTTCTGCAGCAGCACCGACACCTACGGGCAGGTGGTCCTCGAGGCGGCCGCCAGCGGGCTGCCGGTCGTCGCCGTCGCCGAGGGCGGTCCCGCGGCCCTGGTCGAGAACCGCTGCACCGGCCTGCTCTGCCGGCCCGATCCCGACCACCTCGCCGGCGCCCTGCTCCAGCTCGCCTCTTCGCCGCTGCTGCGCCGGCGGCTGGGAACGGCGGGTGCGCAGGCGGCCCGCGACCGCTCCTGGGAGCGCGCCCTGGGGCAGCTCGCGGCGGGTTACCGGAGGGCCCTGGAGGCGGTGCCGGCAGCGGGCCGGCAGGCTATCTCCCAGGCCGCCTGAGCGGGTCGGAGCGCCACCGGTGCCTCAGTACGATGGATCGATCGACGATCCCGCTCTCTACTTCAACCGCGAGCTCTCCTGGCTCGACTTCAACCAGCGGGTTCTCGAGCTGGCCGAGGACACAGAGGTGCCGCTGCTCGAGCGCCTGCGCTTCTGCGGCATCTACGCCTCCAACCTCGACGAGTTCTTCATGGTCCGCGTCGCCGGGCTGTTCGACCAGCTCGACGCGGGGATCGACGCCCGCGGCCCCGACGGACTCGCCCCGAGCGAGCAGATCGACGCGATCCAGGCCCGCGTGCTCGAGCTGGACCGGCGCCTGCACTCCTGCTTCGGCGGCGTCCTGCGGCCGGCGCTGGAGCGGGACGGGATCCGCATCGTCACCCTCGACACGGCGACCGCGGCGGAGCGGGACGAGATCGACGCCCGCTTCCACGAGCAGGTCTTCCCGGCGCTGACGCCGCTGGTGATCGGCCTCGGCCGGCCCTTCCCCTACATCTCCAACCTCTCGCTCAGCCTCGGCGTGCTGCTGCGCGATCCCGAGAGCGGGGCCGAGATCATCGCCCGCGTCAAGGTGCCGAAGGAGCTGCTCGGCCGCTTCCTCTCGCTCGGCCACGACGGGACCGCCTTCGTGCCGCTCGAGGAGGCGATCGCGGCCAACCTCGACTCGCTCTTCCCCGGCACCGAGGTGATCGACCACGGCTACTTCCGCGTCACCCGCGACGCCGACTTCACGATCTCCGACGAGGCCGACGACCTCCTGCGGGCGGTCCAGGACGAGCTCCGCCGGCGCCGCTTCGGCGAGGTCGTGCGGCTCGAGGTCGAGGCGGGGATGAACCCGAAGCTGCGCGAGCAGCTGGTCGAGGCGCTGCGGCTCGAAGACCGCGAGGTCTACGACGTCGACGGCCTGATCGACCTCGGCGACATCGCCGACATCGCCGAGGTCCCCGGCCACGCCGAGCTGCGCTACCCGCCCTGGGCACCGGTGACCCCGCCGCGCCTGCAGGGGGAGGACGAGGAGCCCTGCGACATGTTCGCGGCGATCCGCAAGGGCGACCTGCTCGTCCACCACCCCTACGACTCCTTCGCCTCCTCGGTCGAGCGCTTCGTCGAGCAGGCGGTCGCCGACCCCGACGTGCTGGCGATCAAGCACACCGTCTACCGCACCAGCGACGACTCGCCCCTGGTGCCGTCGCTGATCCGCGCCTCCGAACGCGGCAAGCAGGCGGTCTGCATGGTCGAGCTGAAAGCCCGCTTCGACGAGGAGGCCAACATCCACTGGGCGAAGTCGCTGGAGGAGGCGGGCGTCCACGTCGTCTACGGCATCCCCGGCCTGAAGACGCACGTGAAGGCGATCCTGGTCGTGCGGCGGGAGGGGGAGCGGGTGCGCGAGTACGTCCACATCGGCACCGGCAACTACCACCCGAAGACGGCTCGCCTCTACACCGACTTCGGCCTCTTCACCGCCGACCCCGACGTCGGCGCCGACGTCGCTGAGATGTTCAACTTCCTCACCGGCTACGGCCGGCCGGCCGAGTACCGCAAGGTGCTGGTCTCGCCGACGACGATGCGCGACCGCATCGTCGCGGAGATCGAGCGCACCGTCGCCGCCCACCAGGCGGGGGAGGAGGCGCGGATCGCCCTGAAGATGAACTCGCTGGTCGACGCCGGCTGCATCCAGGCGCTGTACGAGGCCTCGCGGGCGGGCGTGCGGGTGGACCTCAACGTGCGCGGCATCTGTTGCCTGCGCCCCGGCGTGCCGGGCGTCTCGGAGAACATCCGCGTCGTCTCGGTTGTCGGACGCTTCCTCGAGCACTCCCGCATCTACGCCTTCCAGCGGGGGGATGAGACGCGGGTGCTGATGGGGTCCGCCGACCTGATGCCGCGCAACCTCGACAGCCGCGTCGAGTTGGTGGCGCCGGTCGAGGACGCCGAGCTGCGGGCGGAGATGCTCGACGTGCTGGAGCGCTGCTTCGCCGACAACTCGAACGCCTGGGAGCTCGACGCCGACGGCAACTGGACGCGGATAGAGGTTCCCGCCGAGGATCGCCGCAGCGTCCAGGATGAGCTCCGCGTCCGCCATGCGGCGCGGGCGGCCGAGCACCTCGCAGCGGCGACGGGCTGACGCGCCGGACCGCTGCGCCCGTCACTAGGATGCGCTCCTTGGCGCGCTTCTCGCTCCTCCCTCGCGACCGGACCTTCTTCGACCTCTTCATCGAGGCCGGGAAGAACACCGTCAACGCCGCCCGCCTGCTCGACCAGATGATGGAGCAATGGCCCGAGGCCGGCAGCCTTTCGCGCCAGATCGTCGAGGCGGAGAACGAGGGCGACCGGATCACTCACGAGATCATCAAACGCCTCAACTCGACCTTCGTCACGCCGATCGACCGCGAGGACATCTACGGCCTGGCGACCCAGATGGACGACATCGTCGACTTCACCGAGGAGGCGGCGGACTTCCTCGGCCTCTACCAGATCGAGGCGCCGATGGAGCAGGCCGGGGCCTTGACCAAGGTCCTGGTCGCCGCCTGCGAGCAGCTCGCGATGGGGTTGGAGAACCTGCGCGAGTTCAAGGACCTCGACAAGTACTGGATCGAGATCCACCGGCTCGAGAACGAGGGCGACAGGATCTCCCGCGACGCCGTCGCCTCCCTCTTCTCCAACGGGATCGACCCGATGTTCGTGATCCGCTGGAAGGACATCTTCGCGGTGCTCGAGGAGGCGATCGACGCGACCGAGACGGCCGCCCAGATTCTCGAGGGCATCGTCATCAAGAACTCGTGACGGGCTCCGCCGCCGCCAGGCTGTGTCCTCGGTCGCTCGCGTGCGGAGCACGCTTTGCTCCCTGCGTCCTTGCCTGGCGACGGCGGAGCCGCGTCACCGGAAATCGTGAGCGAGGCGAGAACTTGTGAGTTCTGACGTCATCCTCGTCATCGTCGTCGGCACGGCGCTGGCCTTCGACTTCACCAACGGCTTCCACGACACCGCCAACGTCGTCGCCACCTCGATCTCGACCGGGGCGGCGCGGCCGCGGGTGGCGATCGCGATGGCGGCGCTGCTCAACTTCGCCGGTGCCTTCATCTCGATCTCCGTCGCCGCCACCGTCGCCAACGACGTCGTCAACGCCGACGTGATCACGCCGACGATCGTCTTCGCCGGCCTGATCGGGGCGATCGCCTGGAACCTGATCACCTGGTACTTCGGCCTTCCATCCAGCTCCTCGCACGCGTTGATCGGCGGCGTCGTCGGCTCGGCCGTCGCCGCGGCGGGGTTCGACGCGGTGCTGGCCGAAGGCCTGGTCGGCAAAGTGCTGATTCCGGCCGTGGTCGCGCCGCTGCTCGCCTTCCTCGTCGCCGGCATCTCGATCGCGATCATCTACCGGGTGGTCGGCGGCGAGCGCCCGGGGACCGTGAACCGCGCCTTCAAGTACGGGCAGGTCGTCTCCGGCGGCTTGCTGGCCCTGGCCCACGGCACCAACGACGCCCAGAAGACGATGGGCGTGATCACCCTGGCCCTGATCGCCAACGGCAGCCTCGGCGCCGGCGCCGACCCGCCCTTCTGGGTGATCTTCTCGGCCGCCACGGCGATCGCCCTCGGCACCTACAGCGGTGGCTGGCGGATCATCAAGACGACCGGCACCAGGATCATCAAGATGGACGCCGCCCAGGGCTTCTCATCGCAGGGCGCCGGCTCCGCGGTGATCCTCGCCTCGACCCACTTCGGCTTCCCGCTCTCGACCACCCACGTGATCAACGGCGGCATCATGGGCGCCGGCGCCGCCAAACGGCTCTCGGCGGTGCGCTGGGGCGTCGCCGGCAACATCGTCACGGCGTGGGTGCTGACGCTGCCGGCGGCGGCCGGGATCGGCGCCCTCGCCTACGGCATCACGCACGTCTTCGGCGACGGGGCGCTGGGGCCGGTGGTGGTAACGGTCGCCTCGCTGGCGCTGATCGCGGCCCTGTTCATGCGGCGCGCCGAGCGCGGTGCGCCGGTCGCCGCCGAAGGCGCATGACCGCGACGATCGTCGAAGGCAAGGCGCTGCTGGAGACGGTGATCGCCTCGGTCGTCGCCGGCATCGGGGTCACCGCCGTGTTCGCGATCGCGATCTGGGGAGTGGCCCGGTCCATCGACTACAGCCGCGACGAGCGTCCGCTCGCGGCCGGAGCGGCGGGGGCGGTAGCGGCGTTCGCCCTGCTCGCCACGACCGCGGCGCTGGTCGTCGGGATTCTCGTCATGACCGGCGGTTAGCCCTCACGGTCGCCGTACACTGGGCCGATGCGCGCCGCTCGCAATGTCGGCATCGTGATGCTCCTGGCGCTGGCCGTGGCTTTCGTCCCTGGCGGAAGCAACGTCGCCGACACGATCTACATCGCGCTGGTCCTCGGCCTCCTGGCCGGGATGTCCTGGTTCGTCTACGTGCTGAGCAGGCAGAACCAGCTGACCCTGGCGACGCTCAGCGACAGCCGCCGCGCGGTCCTCTACGGCGCCGTCGGGATGCTGGTGCTGCTGGTCGCGGGCTCGCCCAAGCTGTTCGCGAGCGGTGGCGGCACCCTGCTCTGGATCCTCCTGCTCGGCGCCTCCTTCGCCGCGATCTGGTGGGTCTGGAGCGAGGCGAACTCCTACTGACACAAGAAATTCCACTGCTGTAGGAGAGTCCTGACGGAGTTGTGACTCGGTGCGCACCACGCGTGCGCAGGCGCCTGGAACGGTGGTCGGGTGCCGTCGAGGACCGTCAGCAGCGCAGGCCACCGGGAGCGGGGAACCGCGTCCGTCGAGCTGGTCGCGGTCGTCCCCTTCCTGCTGCTGGCGGTCCTGGCGGCCGTCCAGATCGGCCTCGCCGGCCACTCGCTGTGGTCGGCGGGCGTGGCCGCCCGGGCCGGGGCGCGGGCGGCGCTGGTCGGAAGAGACGCGACGGCGGCGGCGCGGCGGGCGCTGCCGCCGTCGCTGCGGGAGGGATCGCAGGTCGAGGACGGGGAGGGGGTGTCGGTGCGGGTCGCCGTGCCGCGGCTCCTTCCCGGCCTGCCCCGGGTCGCGGTGCGGGCGAGCGCCGGCCTGGAGCAGGGCAATGGGTGAGCAGCGCGGGCAGGCGACGATCGAGCTGCTGGCCGCGTTGCCGGCGCTGCTGCTTGCGGGCCTGATCGCCCTGCAGTTGCTCGTCGCCGGGTACGCCCTGACGCTTGCCGACGGCGCCGCTGAGGCGGGGGCGCTGGCGCTGGCCTCCGGTGGGCCGGCGGCCGAGGCGGCGCGGGGCGCCCTGCCGGGCTGGGCCGAGGACGAGGCTTCGGTGTCGGTCCGGGGCGGGCGGGTGACCGTGCGCCTGCGGCCACCCTCGCCGTTGCAGGCGCTGGCCGAGCGGCTGACCGTCACCAGCTCGGCAAGTGCGAGGCCGGCGCCGTGAGCTCCAACCCGCTCAGCGAGGCGCCGACGGTCCTAGTCACCGCGGTGGGCGGGGCCGAGGGCTCCCGAGCCGCCGCTGCCGCTCTCGCCTGCGCCGGGGCCGACCTCGACCTGGCCCCGCTCCTGGTCGATGTCGGTGGCAGGGCGCCGCGGCCGACCCTGCTCGCCTCGGCAGCGGCTCAGAAGCTGGAGGAGCGCCTGGTCGCGCACCTGCCGCAGGCGCGGGTGGCCGCCCGGGGGCAGATCTGCGAGGTCGCCGTTGCGGCCGATCCCGAGGGCCTCGGAGTGGCGGCAGCCGCCGCCACCGTCGCCCGGGGCGCGCCTGCTGTGCTGCACCTGCCCCCGGCGCTGCTGCAGCCGCTGCTTCTTCCTGCGGCGGTCCCCGAGCCGTCCGGCGTGTTGTTGCGCGCCGACCTCCGAGCCGAGCGCCCGCTGGTCGCGATGGTCGTGCGTGACCTGCTCGACCGGGGTCTACGGGTCGCCGTCCTCAAACAGCGACTGGGTTGGATGGCCGAGCGCCGCGCCCTCTTCGGGGCGCTTCCCCCGCAGGCGGCCGGGGGACTGCCTCCGCGCCTTCTCGGTCGTGTCCTTCCATCCCAGGGGCGCTCCGGCCGTGCGCCTGCGTAGCGAGTCCGGGCAGGCGCTGATCCTGGCGATCGGGGGCGCCTTCGTCCTCCTCGCCGGCGCCCTGGCCCTGGTCGCGATCGCCGGGGCGGTGACCGGGAAGGGGCGAGCCCAGAGGGCGGCGGACCTGGCGGCGATCTCCGCTGCCCGCTCGATGCGCGACGACCTCGACCGCCTGCTCGCGCCGGCGGCGCTCAGCGACGGCTCGCCCAACCCCGAGCACATCGACAAGCCGGCCTACCTGGCGCGGGCTCGGGTAGCAGCGACCGAAGCGAGCGCTGCCAACGGCGTCGACCCGCGCGGGCTCCACCTTCGCTTCCCGGACCGGGAGTCGTTCGCGCCGGTCCGGGTCGAGGCGACAGTCACCGCCACGGTGCAGGTGGGCCCGGCGCCGAGTCGGGTCGAGGCGTCTGCGGTGGCCGAAGCCGCGGCGCCCTTAGTGGCGGCCGGAGACGGCACTGCGACCATGGCCAGTGGCGGCGGCTACAGCGGTCCGCTCGTCTCGCGCGACGGGGAGGGGATGCGACCGGACGTGGGCGCGGCCTTCGACCGCATGGCCGCCGCGGCGCAGGCCGACGGCGTCGATCTCATCGTCGTCTCCGGCTTCCGCTCCGACGCCGAGCAGGCGGAGCTATTTGCCGCGCATCCCGATCCGACCTGGGTCGCGCCGCCGGGGCAGTCGCTGCACCGCTGCGCGACCGAGCTCGACCTCGGCTCCGAATCCGCCTACGGCTGGCTGGCGGCGAACGCCAGCCGCTTCGGCTTCGTCCAGCGGTACTCCTGGGAGGCCTGGCACTACGGGTTCGACGCCGGCCCGCCGCCCTGCTCGGAGGCGGGCAACTCCGTCGCCCCGCGCGGGGCAGAGGCGACGACCTCGGCCGCGGCGCTGCCCCAGTTCGTCCCCGAGCAGTACCGCGAGCCGCTGCTCAGGTCCGGCACGCGCTGGAACGTCGCGCCGGCTCTCCTGGCCGCCCAGCTGATGGCCGAGAGCGGGTTCGACCCCAACGCCGGCTCGCCCGCGGGCGCCCAGGGCATCGCCCAGTTCATGCCCGGGACCGCTGCCGCCTACGGCCTCGACAACCCCTTCGACCCGGTGGCCGCGATCGATGCCCAGGCGCACCTGATGTCCGACCTCCTGCGCCAGTTCGGGTCCCCGGAACTGGCCCTCGCCGCCTACAACGCCGGCCCCGGCGCGGTCGAACCCTGCAACTGCGTCCCCGACTACCCCGAGACCCGCGCCTACGTCAGCCGCATCCTCGCCCTCCTCGACGGCGTCGGGGCGCTGGTGATGCCTAGGTTCGAAGTCCGCCTAGTGGCGTGAGTACGAGTTTCGTAATACGATATGAAGCTCAAGGTCCACCCGTCGGCTCGGAAGCACGGGCTTGCCGACGCGGACATCAAACACGCCGTCGAGCACGCGATGAGCATCGATGACCAGGAAGACGACCTTCGCTTGTACCTTGGCCCCGGACGCAACGCCGCCTTGCTTGAGGTGGTGACGGTTGCTCGCAGTGGCCGGAATGAGATGGCGATTCACGCAATGACAATGAGGGCCAGGTACAGGTTGTTTCTGCCGGGGGACTGAAGAATGCCCAGAAAGAAGAACTACGGGAAAACGGCAAGCGGAGTGCCCATCACCGATGAGTTGGTGGAAAAGCTGGCTGCGAGAGCCGAGGCCGGATTCGACGTCGAGGAGATCCTGCGTCGACGGAGAGGGCGCCCTGCGATTGGCTCAGGGCCTGCAACCGTCGAGTCGGTACGTCTCGATCCCGAGCTGCGCGGCGCCTTGGCCGAACGTGCCAAGCGCGACGAAGAGGCAGTCTCGACTGTCATTCGCAAGGCCCTGCGCCAGTACCTAGCTCCCGGTTGACGCTTCGAAGGCTGCCGACGGGGTAGGCCACTGTTGTTCCCAGCAAGGAGGCATGTTGTTCCCAGCAAGGAGGCAGTATGGCTGCGCCCTACACCCTCAAAAAGTTGACCGAGGTCAAGGACTCCGCGCCCGAGTTCGGGATGGGAGACATCCAGGAAGCGCGTTTCGCCGGGAGGGACCTGGACGCGGAGCGGACCGGGATCACCCACCTGCGCCTGAAGCCGAGCCAGCGCACCCCGTTCGGCCACAAGCACGAGGAGGCGGAGGAGATCTACATCGTGATCGGCGGCTCCGGCCGGCTCAAGCTCGACGACGAGATCATCGAGGTCGAGCGCCTCGACGCGATCCGCGTCTCCCCGGAGGTCGTCCGCAACTTCGAGGCGGGGCCCGGCGGGATCGAAGTGCTTGCGGTCGGCGCTCGCCACGACGGCGACGGCGAGACGATTCCCGGCTGGTGGAGCGACTGATCGCTTAAACTGGCGCCCGATGGCCACCGTCGAGGTACAGGGCGTCGAGGGGATGCAGGCACTGCTCGGGCAGGAGATCGGCCCGAGCGAGTGGCGCACCGTCACCCAGGAGGACATCGATACCTTCGCGCGCGTCTCCGGCGACGATCAGTGGATCCACGTCGACGTCGAGCGCGCGAAGTCCGAGAGCCCTTTCGGGACCACGATCGCCCACGGCAACCTCACCCTCTCGCTGGTCGACGGCTTCCGCAAAGACCTGATCAGCTCCACCGGCTTCACCCTGGGCGTCAACTACGGCTGGAACAAGATCCGCTTCCCGGCCCCGGTGCCAGTCGACTCCAAGGTTCGCGGCAGGGCCGAGGTCCTCTCCGTCGAGGAGAAGGGCGGCGGCTGGTACGAGGTCGTGACCCGCTTCACCCTCGAGGTCGAGGGCAACGAGAAGCCGTGCTTCGTCGGCGACAGCGTCACCCGTGTGATGGCGCCTGCCGCCTAAACACTCGCTGAGTCTCCGGTCCCTGGCTCTGGTTCGGTGAGGGCAGGGGGTTCACTCTCCACCTTTGGGATCAGGATCTCCTCGATGATCCGAACCTCTCCATTGGGTATGTCCGGGTGTCGGACTCCCCCTAGGATTTGGTAGCGACCAGGCTTGTGGAAGGTCATACGAACATGTCGCAACTCGGCGATGTGAGGCAGCAGATCTTTCCTGAGGTTGAGCGAATGGGTGTCGGCAGTTTCACCGTCGATATTCAGCTTCTCGCTGCTCTGGGGCACCGGAGTGTCCGCTACCCGTAGGTCTCCATTCGGAGCGCAGTCTCTTAGCTCTACCGCACGGGGGGCGAAAAGGGCGCAAAAGGCCCCCTCGGCAACCCGGTCACCCGTGTTATAGGCCTCCAGCTTGACCCAGACGTGAACTTCCCCACTTGGTTCGGTCGACATGTTCTCGATATAGAGGCTCACTGCGACGTCGGGAACTCTTTCGTGCTCGGCTACCAAGAGGTCGGTCTCCCTTTTGGCTGCGTCAGCCGTGACTTCCGCCGCCTCGGCGGTTCGCTCCGCGGCCTCCGCACTCTCCTCTGACGAGCTTGCGCTGCGCCAAGCGAACCACGCCGCAACCAAAGCGATCACGAGTGAAGCCAGTCCTCCAAAAGCTTGGAGATAGTCCAGGTAGTCACGTGCGACTTGGACTTCCATCGGTAAATCCTATGCCGCTTCGCTCGCTTCTGACCAAACGGTGGCCGGTCCATGACACGCAGAACAATGCGCAGGCCTGGTCCCGGAAGGAGCGCAGGCCTGCGCAGCAGCCTATTTGACGGTCAGTTTCCCTTCCATGCCCGCCTCGCGGTGGCCCGGGACGGAGCAGAAGAAGGTGTATTCGCCCGGTTTGAGGTCGACCACGGTCGAGTCGGAGCCTTCGCCGATCACTTCGGTGGCACCCACCTCTTTGCCGCCGGCGTCTTCGATCGCCACGTCGTGGCTGAGCGGCTGCGGGTTGGTGAAGTTCACCGTCACCTCGCCCGCCTCGGAGGTTGCGTCTTTGGCGGTGTAGGCGAGGCCGCCGTTCGGGTCGGCTTCGAAGTCGAGCGTCGTCGCGCTGCCGGCCGAGCCGCCTTCGGCTTCGCCGCCTCCGCCGCCCCCGGCTTCGGAGCCGCTTTCCGTGGTGGTCGTGGCCCCGCCGGTCGTGTCCGAATCGTCGTCGTCGCTACCGCAGGCGATCAGCGCGATCGCGGCGAGGATCAGGGCAATTCCGAATGCAGCTTTCTTCATCACGGTCCTTTCCCGCTGAGGACTGGCTTGACTGCTCCTGACTGTACCCGGATACGGCGCCGCCGCGCTCTCGGTTCAGCGCCCGTGGAACTCGGGGGTGCCGCCGCCGAAGAACGCCTCGACGCCGTTGCGGAGGTCCTCGGTGGCCATGCTGTCGGCGATCCCGTGGCGCTCCAGCTGCAGGTGCTCGGTGAGGCTGTTCTCGATGCTGACCCCGCACAGCCGCTTCGCCATCCGCACGTAGTGGGGCGCCTTCTTGGCCAGCTCCTCGGCCAGGGCACGGGCCGCGCCCATCAGCTCCTCCGGCGCCACCACCTCCCGCACCAGGCCCTCCTCGAGGGCGTCGGCGGCGGGCATGTTCGGGTCCTCGAGCAGCAGTTCCAGCGCCCGGCTGGGGCCGACGACGCGCGGCAGGAAGTAGGTCATGCCGCCGTCCGGCGAGGCACCGATCCGCCCGTAGGCGGGAGCGAAGAAGGCGCTCTCCGAGGAGATCCGCATGTCGCAGGCGAGCGCCAGCGAGAAGCCGGCCCCGGCGGCGGGACCGTTGATCGCGGCGACCACCGGGTAGGGGATCCGCCGCAGGTCGATGATCGCGGTGTGCAGCGCCTCGGCGCCGCGTCGGACGTCGGAGGGGAGGTCGATCTCGTCCGACTCGACGCCTTTGCGGAACCAGGTGACGTCGCCCCCGGCGCAGAAGGCCTTGCCGGCGCCGGTGAGGATCAGCGCCCGCAGCGGCGCCCGGTCGGCGAGCCAGCCGAAGGCGACCGTCATCTCGCCGATCATCTCCGGGCTCATCGCGTTGAAGGCGTCGGGGCGGTCGAGGGTGAGCGTGCCGATCTCCCCGTCGATCTCGATCCGCATGGTGTTCAGCTCCGGGGGGCTAAGGGTCTCGCTCGTCATCTCACTCTCTCCGTGTAAGGCGTCCGTTTGGCCAGGTGGCCAGCAGCCTACCCTTAAGGCCGTGCCAGAAGGCGGTGACAAGCGAAAGCTGAGCCGGGCGGAACGCCTCGCCCAGCAGCGCCGTGCGCTCCCGGACTCCCCCGGCGTCTACCTCTTCTACGACAAGCGCGACGAGCTGCTCTACGTCGGCAAGGCGCGTTCGATCCGCAAACGGGTCGGCGGCCACTTCTCCGGCGGCGGCTCCCGCCTCACGGCCCGCGTCGACCGCATCGACACCCTCGTCACCGCCAACGAGGCGGAGGCGCTGCTGGCCGAGCAGAGCTTCATCAAGCGCCACCGGCCGCACTTCAACATCCGCCTGCGCGACGACAAGTCCTACCCCTACGTCTGCGTCAGCCTCGACGAGGAGTACCCGCGCGTCTACTTCACGCGCGAGAAGCACCGCCCGCACCGCGCCTACTTCGGGCCTTTCTCCAGCGCCAAGCGGGTGCGGGAGACGCTCGACCTGCTCGGCAAGCTGTTCCAGTTCCGCACCTGCGAGGGGGCCGAGCCCGGCCGCCGCTCCGGCAGCCCCTGCCTCGACTACTACATCAAGCGCTGCGGGGCGCCCTGCGTCGGCCACGTCAGCCAGGAGGAGTACCGCCACAACATCGACGCGATCGTCGACTTCCTCTCCGGGCGCTACCGCCAGGTCGAGGCCGAGGAGCAGGCGAAGATGGAGGCGGCCGCGGGGGCGGAGGAGTTCGAGCGGGCGGCGCTGCACCGCGACCGCCTGAAAGCGATCCGCTCGCTGTTCGAGCGCCAGCGCGTCGCCGGCGGCAGCGTCGGCACCGCCGACCTGATCGGGGTCGCGGCCGAGGGGACCGACGCCAACGCCCAGGTCTTCCAGGTCCGCGACGGGATCCTCGCCGCCCGCCAGAGCTTCTACCTCGAGAACGAGGCCGAGCGCGACCTGGCCGAGGTCGCCGAGGAGTTCATCGGCCAGTACTACTCGGCCTCACCGGCGGTGCCGAAGACGATCGTCGTCGGCCCCTACCTGCGCGAGCGCGTTGCGCTGCTGGCCGAGGCCCTGAGCGAGCAGCGCGGTTCCCCGGTCGAGGTGCGGGCCGCCGAGCGCGGCGACAAGCGCCGCCTGCGCGAGCTGGCCGAGCGCAACGCCCGCCTCGCCCTCGACCAGGACCGGCTGCGGCGCGAGCACCGCCGCGCCCGCCGGGTCGAGTCGCTCAGCTCGCTCAGCCAGGCGCTGGGGATGGAGGAGCTGCCGGTCCGGATCGAGGGGTTCGACATCTCCAACCTCGGCGGCGAGCACACCGTCGCCTCGATGGTCGTCTTCGAGGGCGGGGCGACGAAGAAGGCCGACTACCGCCGCTTCAAAGTGCGCGGCGACCGCCGCGACCCCGGTGGCAACGGCGGCCCCGACGACTTCGCCTCGATGGAGGAGGTGCTGGACCGCCGGGTCGCCCGCTACCTCGAACAGGTGGACCTCTCGCCCCACGACGGCAAGCGCGACGCCAGCTTCGCCTCGCTGCCCTCGCTGGTCATGATCGACGGCGGCAAGGGCCAGCTGGCGGCGGGGATGAAGGCGCTGCAGCCGTTCGTCGAGCGCGGCGTCACCGTGATCAGCCTCGCCAAGCGGCTGGAGGAGGTCTACGTCCCCGGCCGCTCTGCCCCGCTCGACCTCTCCGCCGAGTCGGAGGCCTCGCGGCTCCTGCAGCGGGTCCGCGACGAGGCGCACCGCTTCGCGATCGACCACCACCGCGGCCGCCGCGACCGGGCGATGACCGGCTCGGTGCTGGACGGGCTGAAGGGGATCGGCCCCGCCCGCAAGCGCGCCCTGCTCAACCACTTCGGCTCGCCGGAGCGATTCCTGGCGGCGACCCGGGAGGAGCTGGAGGCGGTGCCCGGGCTGCCTGGCAAAGTAGGGCGCGAGATCCACGAGCAGCTGAACAGGACCAACTAGATGAGCGCCAACGGAGCGAGCAAGGACGGCGGGGTGACCCTGGTGGTGATCACCGGTCACTCCGGCGCCGGCAAGTCGGAGGCGATCGCCGCCTTCGAGGACGGCGGCTACTTCTGCGTCGACAACCTGCCGCCGCGGATGATCGACAGCCTCGGCGAGCTCTTCCGCCACGAGGGCAGCGGGGTCGAGCGGGCCGCGGTCGTCTCCGACGTGCGCGGCGGCGACTACTTCGACGAGCTGCTGCAGGTGCTGGAGGACCTCGGCGGCGACGGCTTGAAGCCCCAAGTGCTCTTCCTCGAGGCCGACGAGGAGACGCTGCTCGACCGCTACAAGGAGACCCGCCGCCGCCACCCGCTGGCCCCGGACGGCCGGATCGTCGACGGGATCCGGGCCGAGCGCGAGCTGCTGGCGCCGCTGCGCGAGCGCGCCGACGTGGTCATGAACACCAGCGACCTGACCGGGGCCGAGTTGCGCCGCCGCATCGCCGAGGAGATGCTCGGCGGCGAGGACGGGGGAGAGCTGGCCCTCACCCTGCTCACCTTCGGGTTCAAGAACGGGCCGCCGCGCGACGCCGACCTCACCCTCGACGTGCGCTTCCTGCCCAACCCCCACTACGTCGACGAGCTGCGGCCGCTGACCGGGCTCGACGAGGAGGTCCAGGCCTACGTCGAGCAGGGGACGCAGGCGGGCGAGTTCTACGGCCGCCTGCTGCCGCTGCTCGAGTTCCTCGTCCCCGCCTACGTCGCCGAGGGCAAGAGCCACCTGACGATCGCGGTCGGCTGCACCGGCGGCCGCCACCGCTCGATCACCGTCGCCGACCGGATCCGTCGCGACCTTGAGGGCCGCGACGACGTAGTGGTGAGGGTCAAGCACCGCGACGCCGAACTCGACTGAGGACCGCTCGGTCACCCCTCCATAGAA
>DASUQC010000036.1:0-22475 GCA_036280745.1 Solirubrobacterales bacterium | reverse complement strand
GCCGTCGCCGCTTCCCCGTTCGCCGCCGCCACAGAGGTCGCCGTTTGCGACGTGCTCTGCGGTACAGAGATCTCCGGGACTCGCGGGGCTGCCGCCCCCCTCGTTCACTCCCCGGCCGAACGCCAGCAGGAAGTTCCCTTCTGAATCGAACTTCTGCACCCGGTTGTTGCCTTCGAAGACCTGGTTGCAGTTTTTCCCCACAGCGCAAAAGTCCGCGAAGGAGTAGCTGGGGCTGGATTCGTAGACGTAGACGTCGCCGTTCGAGTCGACCGTCAACCCTTTTGCAGACGCGATCTGACCGGGCCCCCTCCCGACGATGCCGGGGCGGCACTCGGAGCTGGTGCAGATCTCCGCCGCGCCGGCCCCCTGCGTGAGCTCTTGCACGTCCGCCGTGCCGTCGGAGAGGGGGGGCGTTCCGGATAGGACTTGCAAAGTCAACACGTCGGTGTCGGCGTAGCGCCCGATGAACTCGACCCGGTAGGGGCCGCCGGCAGCACCGCTTACGGAGACGTTGTCCGCGCCGATGTTGTCGAGCGCTTCGAGCGCCGCCTGAACTTCGGCGGCCGAGGCGTTGAAAGGAAGATCGGTCGTGTCCTCGGTGACGCTCGGTCCAGTGGCTCGGAACCGAAGCTGGAAGGCGCCGCCCACGACCCCTTCCAGGTGGACCCTCTGCACCTCGTTGACCGGCACGTTGCCTGCTGCTTCGGGCGAGCTGATTGCGGTGGTCGCGCCGGTGGCTGCCGCGGTCGCCGGTTTCGTCAGCGTCAGTGAGCCGTCAACGCCAACAGAGGCGATCCGGGTGTCGGGGGCAACCCCGGTGCCTTCCAAGGCCATCCCCACTTCGAACCTCTTCTCGGTGGTCGTGATCGAGGTGACTTTGGCCGAACCCTGTTCGAGGGTACCCGTCCCGGTGGCCCCGCCGGACAGGACCCCCCCACCCCACGCCCGGACGAACTCGCCCCAGGGAGTGAAGACCTGAACGCGTCCGCCGTCGCGTCCGCCGTCGACGACATAGAGATTTCCGCTGACGGGGTCGGTGGCCATCGACCCGATTTCACGGGTGCACTCCCCCGACAGGATTCCTTTCTCGCAGAAGCGGGTCAGCAGCGGCATCGAGGCGCCCTGAGCGGACGGGACAAGTGCCAGGCTCGCCAGGATCGCGAAGACGACGACGGGCATACGTTTCATTCAGCGCTTCTCCAATCTGGCTGGCTTATTCCTTCACCCCGCACGTCGGTTGAGGTGAAGGCGGGGGGAACCCCGGCTGCATCGTTCTGGCGGTGCTGCGGTGTTATGGCGACCGAGACGAAGGCGAACCTCAACGTGAACTCAGATGCGAACTGAACGCTGCGCTCCATGGGTTCTTCTCCGCCTCGGTCGGATTGGTGTCAGTTAGCCAGTCTCTGGCGGTCAGTTAGCCAGTCTCTGGCGGCGTTAGTTGGTGTTGACCGCCCAAGAGCCCTTGGCGAGGTTGGTGCCTGAAAGCCCGACCGAAAGGGTCGCACCGGTCTCTGGGCTAGAGCTTTTGAACCTGCCGGGTTCGGCGTTCGGAAACACTTCCGGCGTTTCGACGAACACACAGACGTAACCGGGTTCGGCCTGCGGCTCGGCAACGGTGCCGGTCCCGCAGTACTCTTCGATCGCTTCCGCACCTTCTATTTCTTCGTTGATGACATCACCGGTATCGGTGTCATACAGCGCTGCGAACTCGGTTCCGAACGTGTCGAAGGCGTAGACGTAAACTAGGTCGGGGGCTGGCTCGATCTTGGAGAGGTAAGAGATCGAGATTGGCTGTTTGCCGGTTTCTTGTACCACCAGTTCAGGTTTTTCCTCTGGGGGAGGACCGAATTCCAGGCTGTAGCTCGGGGGTGCTTCGACCATCCACACACCCGTCAGCGTCGACGGCAGTCCGCCACCTCCGCCTTCACCGGGAGGTCCTTCCGGTCCCATCGGCCCGGTCGGTCCGGTGGTGCCTTCTCCTTCGGGCCCTTCGGGTCCGGTCGGGCCGATCGGGCCTTCCGGCCCGGTCGGTCCGTTGGCGGGGCCGGGAGGCCCTTCCGGTCCGGTCGGTCCGGTCGCTCCGTCGTCTCCGTCAGCACCTGCGGGGCCGGTCGGGCCGGCGGGCCCTTCGGGACCGGTGGGGCCGATCGGGCCCTGGATCCCGGCGGGGCCGGTCGCTCCGGTTCCGGCCGGGCCGGTGGCACCGGTCGCGCCGGGGACGCCCTGCGGGCCCTGGGGCCCGGTGGCGCCAGTCGCGCCTTTGGCGCCGTCGGCACCGTTGCTCCCGTTGGAGCCGGCGGCGCCGGTGTCTCCCTTCGGGCCCTGCGGGCCTGCCGGGCCCTGGGGGCCGGTGTCGCCCTTGGGGCCCTTGGGGCCGCGGGGGCCCTTCTTGCCCTTGGCTGAGGCGGTCGCCTTGGCGTCGCCTGAGTTGGAGTCGGCTGCGACCGCGGCGCCACCCAGTGCGGCGACGAGCGCCACGACTGCGACCAGCAGCCCGGCGGTTCCGAGGTGCTCGCGGAGTCTCGAGAGCTTCAAAGTCTTCTCCTTGTCCCGTGAGCCCCTCTGCCGGCCGCTCCCTGGTGCGGCGCTTCCCTGAGGCTCGGTTTGTGTCCCGTTGCGAACTTCTGTCCCTGTGCCAGCGGTCAGGCATACCAGAGGCGTACCTAAGCGATGACGCGTGGATATAAACACGCCGTCACGTCTTTGTCAAGGTACGCACCTGGTATAGGTGACGCCCTGACCGGGGCGTCGGGCGTCCTTTTCGCTGCTGATCGCGGTTAGGCGGTGCGGCGCCGGCGTTGCTCGGCAGCGGGCTCGGCAACCGGGGGGGCGGGGGTCTCCCCGCCGGCCTCGGCCGCCGGCCTCGGCGCATAGAACGCGAGCACGTAGGAGACCAGGTGGGGGATCTGCTGCCGCAGGTCGCGGGCGCGGCCGTGCAGGGTCTCGCGGGCGATCCGGGTCGCGATCCCGCCGACGATCACCTGGTCGATCTCCACCGCCAGGCTCGACCTCTCCGCCGCCTCCGGCACCGCCGAGCGCAGCAGGGTCCCGTAGCGGCGCAGCCACTCGTGGTAGCGGAGCGCCGGCTCCCGGCCCGCGCCGGGCGCCTCGACGAACAGCAGGCGGGTCGTCTCCGGCTCGGCGGCGAGCATCGCCAGGCCCGCCCCGAGCCCCGTTTCAACCCGTTCTTCGACGCTCATCCCCCGCTCGCAGCGCTCCTCGAGCACGGCCAGCAGGCGCTCGTGAGAGGCCTCGTTGGCCGCGGCGAAGCACTCCTCCTTGCTGCCGAAGTTGGCGTAGAAGACGGTGCGGGAGACGGCCGCCGCCTTGACGATGTCGGCGACCGACATCGCTTCGTAGCCATGCTCGGAGACGACGCGGGGGACGGCCTCGACGAGGCGCCGGCGCTGGTCGGCCGCCACCTCCTCGGGCGCGAGCGCGTGCCTGCCGCGGGGAAGGCGGCGGGGCTGCTCGGTTTTCGTCCTGGCTCCCGCTTTGGCCATCAGGCAGACGCTGCAATCCTTACAAGTACAGCTTAGTTCCTAAACACTCGGGAGGTCAACGCGGGGTCGCAGGTCGCGACTTCCCGGCGGCGAAGATGTTCCCTCCCGTGATGAGCTCCTCCCGACCCCTCCTGCGCCGCGCGCTCGCGACCCTCGTCGCGGCGCTCGGCCTCGCCGCCCTCGCCCCGCCCGCCAACGCCGCCGTCAGCTGGGTCGTCCACGGCCGCGGCTTCGGCCATGGGGTCGGGCTCAGCGCCTACGGCGCCTACGGCTTCGCCAAGCACGGCAAGGACTACCGCTTCATCCTCGGCCACTACTACCGGGGGACGACGCTCGGCAACCTCCCCGGCCCGCGGGTGGTGCGGGTGCTGCTCGACATCTCGCCGGGGGACGTCGAATTCAGCCGCGCCACCAGCGCCTGCGGCGTCGCCCTCAACCCGGCGCGCAGCTACGAGGCGCACCGGGCCGGCGGCGCGGTCGTGCTGCGCAGCTCCGGCGGCAAACGGCTCGCCGCCTGTGGCCGCAAACTGCGCGCCGCCGGGGCGGGAAGGATCGAGATCGCCGGCATCGGCCGCTTCCGCGGCGCCCTGGAGGCGGTGCCGACCGAAAGCGACGCCGGCTCGCTCAACGTCGTCAACGCGCTCGCCCTCGAGCAGTACGTCAAAGGCGTGATGCCGAACGAGGTCCCCCCCTCCTGGCCGGTCGAGGAGCTGAAGGCGCAGTCGGTCGCGGTGCGCTCGATCGCGATCACCGGCGACGTCGGCGGCAACGGCTTCGACCTCTACAGCGACACCCGCAGCCAGGTCTACGAGGGCCTCGAGAGCGAGTACCCCCAGACCAACGCCGCGGTCGACGCGACCAAGGGCCAGGTCGTGATGTACGGGGGGGAGATCGCCCAGACCTTCTACTCGGCCTGCTCGGGCGGCCACACCGAGAGCGTCGTCAACGTCTTCGGCACCGCGGTCCCCTACCTGGTCGGCGTCCCCGACCCCTACGACTACTACTGCCCCCTGCACAAGTGGACGCTGGAGTTCAGCGGGCCGGAGATCAGCGAACGCCTCGGCGCCTACCTGAAAGGGCGGCTGAAACAGGTCGTCGTGACGAAGCGCGGCGTCTCGCCCCGGATCATCACCGCCAAGCTCGTCGGGACCGGCGGCGTCAGCACCGTCACCGGCTCCCAGCTCGAGGTCGCGCTCGGCGGCTACGACTCCTGGATGAGCTTCCAGAAGGTCGTCAGCCGCGGCTAACTTTCTCGTGGTTCGGGGTATCGGAGGGCAATGCGGCTCCGGATCCTCCTCACCGCCACCTACGCCGCCGCCCTCGGCGCCTGGGCCTACGCCGAACAGAAACAGGTCGACCTCTACTCGCAGGCGACCTACGACCTGCTCCACTCGCCGGGCTTCCAGCTCTTCTTCCTGCTCGCCCTGCCGGTCGGGGTGGGCTTCGCGGTGCGGCGAGCCTGGGCCTTCCTCGCCCTCACCGGCCCGCTCCTCAGCCTTGGCTACCTGCAGGTGACCGGCTACGTCAGCCCCTGGCACGACGGCGTCGCGCCGCTCCTCTCGCTGCCCAGCCTCTCCCTCTTCGTCTGGCTGGGCCTAACCCTCGGGCTCGGGATCGGCCTCGGAGCGATCTGGGCTGAACGGGGACGAATACTGCGCCTGGGGCAGCAGTGATCGTCCCCGTTCCCCTCACCCGTCCGGATAAGGCTGGATCGGGATGCCGTGGTCGGTCTCCCGCATCCCGAACTCATAGGCGCCGCCGCCCGGAAGGGTCAGCTGCCGCGGCGGCAGGCCGGGCCGCTCGACCGTCAGTTCGAGGTCGGCGACCGAGCAGTTGATCGTGTGGTGCTCGGGGCCCTTGGGGTCGGCGTAGACCCAGCCGACGAAGTCCTTGCGCGGGGCGGAGAGGCGGCCGCGGACGTGGACGCCCTTGCCGGGGAGGACGAAGGTGCAGACTCCGGGCTCGGCCTCGACCGAGGCGGAGCGGATCGCTCCGAAGCCGCCGAGCCGGTGCGTCTCCCCGTCCAGCCGCAGCATCCCGGAGGGGATCCAGGGCGTGGTGCGGGAGCCGAGCTTGATCTTCGCGGCGCCGGCGTCGAAGTAGGCGTCGGGGGCGTCGGCGAACCCGGTGCCCTCGAGCCAGACCCAGCGCTCGGCGTGCTCGGTGCCCCAGTTGTGGCCGATCATCCCCGGCCAGCCGGCGACGTCGACCTGCTCGCCGTCGACCTCGAGGCGGCCGTCGAAACGGGCGAGCGGGACCGGCGCGACGAACTTCGTCTTCGGCAGCGGCGCCTCGTAGAGCCAGTCGGCCGGCAGGTACTTGCAGGGCTCGGCCTCGCTGGAGAACCGGAGGGACCAGGAGGCCTTGACGGCGTCGGTCGCGACCGAGCCCTCGGCCCGTCCCGGCCCGACCTCGGCCCCGTCGACCCGCACCCAGCCGCCGTCCGGCACCGAGAGCTCGGCAGCCGGCACCGTCACCTTGGTCGCGCGCGGACCGTCGGCCTCGCGGTCGAAGAGGACGAACCAGATCGAGGCGTTGGGCTCGGCGCCCGGCCGCTTGTGGACCGTGTGGCGGATCCAGATGCCCTTGCCGCCCCCCGGCCGGCAGGCCTTTATGTAGAAGCTCTCGTAGTGGCCGGCCTTGCCGGCGACCCCGGGGAAGCGCGCGCCTTCGTCCATCCATCGACTCTAACTTGCCGCGGTCCCCTCGCAGATGTACGCTGCCGCCGTCCATGTCCGTCCGCCGCCGCCTCCTGCCGCTGCTCGCCGTCGCCGCCCTCGCCGGGGCCGTCGCCATGCTGCCGGCGATCGCCGCCGCCGGTCCCGACGCCGCCGCCTCGAAAGGCAAAGCGAAAGCCAAAGGCAAGAAGTGCCCGAAAGGGAAGAAACCGGCGAAGGTCAAACGCAACGGCAAAAAAGTGACGGTCTGCGTGAAGAAGAAGGCGAAACCGAAACCGGCGCCGGCCGGCCCGCCGCCGCCCGGCCAGGGCCTCTTCCCCGACCCCGGCCGCACCCTCGAGGAAGCCGAGGCGAAGGAGTACCTGAAGCCCTACCTGCCGAACTCGACCTTCACCGACTGCGTCCCCGGCTGGCCCGCCTGCGGCGGCTTCGAGAACCGCTACAGCCACTCCAGCGGCAGCACCTTCTACCAGTGCTGGCTGCGCCCGACCTCGGGCTCCGACGTCAAGAGTGTCGGCGAATACGGCGTCCTCAAGGCGAAGGTCAACCCCGACGGCTCCTGGATCGTCCAGGAGGTGGTCGAGTGGTACGGGCACCAGAACCTGTTCGAATGGGAAGTCTCCGACACCGGCGTCGTCAAGGGCGCCAACCAGTCGGACTCCGGGGGCGCCCCCGAACAGATCGGCCCGCTCCAGTACGTCGGCGGCGTCGCCAAAGACTGCAGCTACTGACGGCGCCCGCCCAACACGTTTTCCATCCCAGAGATGGAAAACGTGTTGGCTAGACCTTGATCGTGATCACGTCGCCGTCCGCGACGACGTAGTCGCGACCCTCGATCCGCAGCAGGCCCTTGTCGCGAGCCCCCGCGTAGCCGCCGCACTCGACCAGCTGCTCCCAGCCGACCACCTCGGCTTTGACGAACGCTTCCATGATCTCGGTGTGGATCGTGCCCGCCGCCTCCAGCACGGTCGAGCCGCGGCGCAGCGGCCGGGCGACCGCCTCCTTGCCCTCGCCGGCGGTGAAGAAGACGAGCAGGTCGAGCAGGTCGTAGGCGGCGCGGACCAGGCGCGCCAGCCCAGAGCCCTCGACCCCGTAGGACTCGCGCATCTCCTCCGCTTCGGCGGGGTCGAGCTCGGCCAGCTCGCCCTCGATCCGGGCGCTGACCGCGACCACGCCCGCCCCGACCGCGTTGGCGTGGGAGGCGACCGCTTCCGGCGCCTCGGCATCGCCCTCGTCGACGTTGGCGACGTAGAGCATCGGCTTGGTGGTCAGGGCTCCGAGGTCCCTCGCCGCGTCGGGCGCGGCCTCGGGGACGGGGACTGAGCGGGCCGGACGGCCGGCGGCGAGCGCCTCGTGCACCGCCTGCAGCCAGCCCTGCTCGGCGATCGCCTCGGCATCGCCCGACTTGGCCTGCTTGGCGACGCGGCCGAGGCGGCGCTCGACCTGGTCGTAGTCGGCGAGGACCAGCTCGGTCTCGATCGTCTCGATGTCGGCGAGCGGGTCGACGCGGCCGTCGGGGTGCGGCACGCCGGACTCCTGGTGGCAGCGGACGACGTGGCAGATCGCGTCGGTCTCGCGGATCGAGGCGAGGAACTGGTTGCCGAGCCCCTCGCCTTCGGAGGCGCCCTTGACCAGGCCGGCGATGTCGTGGAAGAAGATCGTCGCCGGTTCCAGCTTCGAGCTGCCGACCGTCGCCGCCACCTGCTGCAACCGCTCGTCCGGCACCTCGGCGACCGCGACATTCGGCTCGATCGTCGTGAACGGGTAGTCGCCGGTCTGGGCGCCGCCCTTGGTCAGCGCGTTGAAGAGGGTCGACTTGCCCGCGTTCGGCAGCCCGACGATCCCGACCTTCATAGGGAGAGCGGCACGATCAGGCCGAGGAGGACGCCGAGCACGGCGCCGGCCAGGACGTCGGACGGGTAGTGCATGCCCAGGTAGGGACGGCCGAGCGAGAGGGCGAGGGCGACGATGAGGGCGCCGGCGGTAGCCGGGTCGACCCGGACCATCGCCGTCGCCACCGCGAACGAGGAGAAGGCGTGGGCGGAGGGGAAGCTGAGCGAGCTCGGGGCGCCACCGAGCGGCGGCAGGCCCTCCAGCACCGGCCGCGGCCGCCGCACCGCCAGCTTGATCCCGTAGTTGAGCCCGATCGCGAGCGGGCCGAGCGCGGCGCAGATCAGCCAGGACTCGCGGCGGTCGGGATCGAGCAGCGCCAGGGCGACGCCGAGCACGACCCAGACGAGGCCGTTGTTGCCCGCCTTGCCGAGCGCCTTGGCGGCGGACTCGAGGCCGGGCGAGTGCCCGTGGGTGCGCATCCAGCGCAGCAGCTTCAGGTCGGCGTCCCGCATCGGCGCCGCAGGATGTCAGAAACCCGCCGCCCCGCAGGCGCGGCCCCCGTCAGAATCCCGGCATGGCCTCGGTCCCCGGCTACGTCCACACGCCCGGCAACCACTGCGGCTCGACCGCGCTGCGCAACCTGCTCGCCTTCCACGGGGTCGAGGTCAGCGAGGAGATGGCCTTCGGCCTCGGCGCCGGCGCCTGCTTCTACTACCTGACCCTGGAGGACGCCTCCCCCAGCCGCTGGTTCAACGGCCGCACGGCGCGGCTGGAGGAGAGCTTCCGCGAGCTGACCGGGGCGGCGCTGGAGATGCGCACCTTCGCCGCGGGCGACGGCGAGGCCTGGGAGGCGGCCCGCGCCGAGGTCGACGGCGGCAACCCGGCCCTGCTCCTCACCGACATCTACTACCTGGACCACTACGGCAACTCGGCCCACTTCCCGGGCCACGCCGTGGTCCTCGCCGGCTACGACGAGGAGGTCGCTCAGCTCTCCGACACCGGTTTCGAGGAGCTGCAGGCGACGCGGCTGGAGAACCTCGCCCGGGCGCGCCACAGCGGCCACCCCGCCTACCCGCTGGAAGGCCACATGTTCACGGTCGGTGCCGCCCTCGACCGGGAGAGCCTGGAAGCGGCGGTCCCGCGGGCGATCGAGCGGGCGGCGCAGGAGATGGTCGAACCGACCTGGGGCGAGTTCGCCGGCCTGCCCGCGGTGGAGAGGCTCGCCGCCGAGGCCGGCTCCTGGCCCGAGGCCGCCGAGGACTGGCAGTGGTGCGCCCGCTTCGCCTACCAGGTGATCGAGCGCCGCGGCACCGGCGGCGGCGCCTTCCGCCTCATGTACTCGCGCTTCCTCGACGAGGCGGGTCGGGAGGAGGCGCCGCTGGCCGCCGAGGCGGCGACGCGATGGACCGAGCTGGCGGAGGCGTTCCGCCTGGCGAGCGAAAGCGAGACGCCGGAGCCGGCGCTGTGGGGCGCCGTCGACGCGGCGGCGCAGCAGGTGGCCACCGCTGAGACCGAGCTCTGGCAGGCGCTCCACGCCGCCTCCGAGAAGTAGCCCCGAGTTTTGACCCCTATAGGGACAATAAGTCGGGGCGATCGCCCAACGGGATAGCCGCCGTTTACCGCCCGCCGAGCCGGGTACCCCCGCCACATGACCATCGGCGCAGCCATCTTCCTGATCGCCGTCGGCGCGATCCTCAAGTTCGCGACCAACGTCCACGTCCAGGGCGTCAGCATCGACACCGTCGGCCTGATCCTGATGATCGCCGGGGCCGCCGGCCTCGTCCTCGGCCTCCTCCAGGAGTTCATGTGGTCCCGCCGTCGCCGCGACGAAGTCCCGCCCGGAGCCCCCGCGGTCGAAGAACGCCGCGAAGTGCGCGAGCCTCCGAAGTACTGACCTACGCCGGGCTCAGCCGCGCGAAGTAGGCGAACCAGTTGCCGGAGTGCTCGGCGTAGGCGAGGCCGGCGGCGGCGGACTGGGTCTTGAGGCTGTTGAGCGTGGTGAAGTGGGGGTCGCCGAAGAGCTCGCCGACGACGAGGCGGCCGTTGGGCTTGAGGACGCGGCGGATCTCGCGCAGGGCGGCGGCGGTGTCGGGGATCTCGCCGAGAACGGCGGTGAGGACGACGGCGTCGACCGAGGCGTCCTCATAAGGGAGCGCGGTGGCGTCGCCCTGGGTCGGGACCAGGTTCTCGAGGCTGCGCTCGCCAGCCCGGCGCATCACGTGGTCGAGGAACTCCTGCTGCAGGTCGAAGAGCTCGAGCCTGCCGTCGGGAACCCACGCGGCCATGTCGAGCGAGTAGTAGCCGGTGCCGACGCCGATCTCCAGCAGGCGCTCGCCGGGCTCGGGCCGCAGCACCTCGCGCAGCCGGTCGCGGGTGATCACCGGGTGCGGTGCTTCGACCCAGAAGCGCTGGCCGTAGGGGCAGGCCGAGGGGTTCTTGCGCCACCAGAGCGCCGCCGCCAGGGTCGCTCCCGCCGCCGCCCCGAGCAGGAGGCGGGGGCGCACCGTCAGCCCCCCAGGGAGAAGCCGACCCGGTGCTCGCCGGAGTCGATGCGCAGGAAGGCGACCTTGCCGAGGTAGAGCGAGACGACGCCGTCCTCGGTGTGGAGGTCGTGCCAGCCTCCCTTCTCGAGCTGCTTGCGCAGGTCCTTGAGGTCGCCCTCGGTGATCCGGGCGGAGATCACCTGGCCGCCCTCGAAACCGATCTCGACTCGCTGCGCCTCTGCCATCAGTGTCCTCCCGCGGGTTCGACGATCTCGGTCAGTACCCCGCCGGTCGAACGGGGATGAAGGAAGGCGACGCGGCTGTCGCGGATGCCGGTGCGCGCCTCGGAGTCGATCAGCTCGACGCCGGCGGCGGCGAGCTTCGGCAGCGTCGCGTCGATGTCGTCGACCGCGTAGGCGACGTGATGGAGCCCTTCGCCCTTGCGGGCGAGGAACTTGCCGACCGCGGTGTCGGGGCCGAGCGGCCGCAGCAGCTCGACGTGGCCGTCGCCGACGTCGAGCAGCACCGCCTCGACCCCCTGCGACTCGACCGTCTCGCGGTGCGCCAGCTCCATCTCGAAGCTCTGCTCATAGAGAGCGATCGCCGCGTCGAGGTCCTCGACGGCGACTCCTATGTGGTCGATCCTTCCGAACACGAGCGCGCAGTCTATGCGGCCGGCGGCAGCTCGTCGCCGCCGTTGCCGCGCTCGACCCGGAGGATCTCCGCCATCGCCGCCAGCCCGACCTCGAGCTGCTCGGGCGTCGGCTCCTTGGTCGCCCAGTGGCGCTGGATCTCGCGGCCGGGGGTGTGGAAGGCCTCGGCCAGGGGATCGCCGTGGTGGCGGTCGCTCCAGGCGAACATCTCGACCGCGATCGAGGCGCCGCCGAGGCCGACCACCGCGCGCGCCGCCGGGCTCGGCTCCTCGACCAGCCGCTCCAGCACGAGCGTGCCGCCGGCCGAGAGCAGCATCATCGGCACCATCAGGTTGGAGCCGCAGCGGTCGTGCTCTTTCGGCACCGAGGCGACGTCGTCGATGCCCTGCTCGTAGGCGGCGATCGCCTTGTGCTCGACCCCGTGGTAGGCGGCGAGGTCGCGGTCCATCAGCGCGACCAGCGCCGGCGCCGCGCCGACCACCTGGGACAGCCCCTCGCGCAGCGCCGAGGTGGGGCGGCCGCGGCGGCGCAGCAGCCCGGTCAGGCCGAAGGTGACCGCGGCCGCAGCCACCACCCGCCAGTCCTCGAAGGGGAGGCGCGCGGCCCGCAGCCGCCGCCGCGCCAGTGGCAGCACCGCGATCGCCTCGGCCAGCTTCAGCGGCCCGCGCAGTCCCGGCATCCGCGCCACCAGCTTGGGAGCGAGCTCGGGCTTGCGCTGCGAGGCGACCTGGATCTGGCCGTCGCCGTCGCGCACCGCGGCGGCCCAGTGGGTGGGCCCGTGGATCAGCAGCCCGTTGCGGAGCGCCATCCCGCCCAGTCGCAACCGCTCAGGCTCATTCGAGGCCATGCGCCCACCTTAGGCCATGGCGTGCCTGCGGTGCCGGACATACAGAGGGCGCCGAGTCCAGTCCCACTCGACGCCCTCTCCCCCCTGTTTAAGTCCCGACCGGAAGCCCCCAGTCCAGGCCTCCGGCCGGTATGTCGGCTCTCCCTGGCTCTAGCTTGGAAAGCCGCCCATTGAAACCCCCCGACCTTTAAGAAGTTGCGGCCGTCATGAGGACTTGCCGAGCCGCTCCCGCAGCGCCGCCAGCCGCCGCCCCAGCTCGGCCTCGAACCCGCGGTCGGTCGGCTCGTAGAAACGGCGGCCACGCAGCCCCTCCGGCAGCAGCGGCTGGTCGCTCACCCCGCCCGGCTCGTCGTGCGCGTAGCGGTAGCCGGCGCCGCGGCCAAGCGCCTTCGCCCCCGGGTAGTGAGCGTCGCGGAGGTAGTCGGGCGGCGTCTGGGCGCCGTGCTCGCGGACCTCGGCGCGGGCCGCCGCGAGGGCCTTGTAGGAGGCGTTCGACTTGGGAGCGAGGGCGAGGTGGACCGCGGCCTGGGCGAGGTTGAGCGCGCACTCGGGCAGGCCGACCCGGTCGACCGCGCGGGCGGCGGCGTCGGCGACCAGCAGCGCCTGCGGGTCGGCGTTGCCGACGTCCTCGGAGGCGAGGATGACCATGCGGCGGGCGATGAAGCGCGGGTCCTCGCCGCCCTCCAGCATCACCGCCAGGTAGTAGAGGGAGGCGTCGACGTCGGAGCCGCGCGTCGCCTTGATCCAGGCCGAGACGAAGTCGTAGTGACGGTCGCCCTGGCGGTCGTAGTCGAGCGCCTTGCGCTGCAGCGCGTCCTCGACCGCGGCGACGTCGATCGCATCCGACTTTGACCCACCTCCAGTGGGGTCAAGGTCGGATGCGCGCTCCGCCGCCCGCTCGAGCGCGCCGAGCGCGACCCTCGCGTCGCCGCCGCTGCGCTGGGCCAGCATCGCCAGCGCCGCGTCCTCGACCGGCGGTGGGTCGGCCAGGCCGCGCTCGGGGTCCGAGAGCGCGCGGCGCAGCAGCTCCTCCACCTGCCCCGGCTCCAGCGGCTGCAGCTCGTAGACCTGGGAGCGCGAGATCAGGGCGGAGTTGACCTCGAAGTAGGGGTTCTCCGTCGTCGCCCCGATCAGGGTCAGCACCCCGTCCTCGACCGCGGGCAGCAGCGCGTCCTGCTGCGCCTTGTTGAAGCGGTGGATCTCGTCGAGGAAGAGGATCGTCGGCCGGCCCGAGGCACGCCGCCGCTCCCGCGCCCGCTCGATCACCCCGCGGATCTCGGCTTTGCCCGCGTTGACGGCCGACTCCTCCTCGAAGGCGCCCTCGGCCCCCGCCGCGGCGATCCGCGCCAGCGTCGTCTTCCCCGAGCCAGGAGGCCCGTAGAGGATGGCGCTGTGCGGGTGCCCCGACTCGATCGCCGCGCGCAGCGCCGCCCCCTCGCCGAGGATGTGCTCCTGCCCCACCAGCTCGCCGAGCGAGCGCGGCCGCATCCGCACGGCCAAGGGAGCATCAGCAGCTACCTCCGAAGACTTGGCTGCGGTTTCCCCGCCCGTGTCGAACAGCTGATCGTCCACCACGGCTGAGTATGAGGGGCATGGAGGAAGGGTCGCCGGAGCCTCCCCGCTGTTGCTCCGCCGACCCTTTCTCCATGCCCCTCCCACACCCGGTCGTACAATCGAACGATGGCTACCACCGAGGCGAAACCCGCAGCCCTGTCCACCGCGACTCTCGAGTCCTTCAACCCCGCCACCGGCGAGCTGGTCGGCACGGTGCCGACGATCACTCCGGACGAAGTCCAGGGCGTGGTCGACGACGTCGCCCGGATCCAGCCGGCCTGGGCCGAACTGCCGGCGCAGACCCGCGCCGTCTACATGCGCCGTGCCGCCGACGGGCTGCTCGACGACATCGACGAGGTCGCCGAGCTGCTGGTCCGCGAGCAGGGCAAGCCGCGCGCCGAGGCCTACACGATGGAGCTGCTGCCGACGATCGACGCGCTGCACTGGTGCGCCAAGGCCGGCCCGAAGATCCTCGCCGACGAGAAGGTGCCGATGACGCAGGCCTTCACGCTCTCCAAGAAAGCGCACTTCTCCTATGAGCCGATCGGCGTGGTCGGGATCATCGCCCCCTGGAACTACCCGTGGTCGATCCCCTTCGGGGAGGTCGCGATCGCGCTGATGGCGGGCAACGGCGTGGTGCTGAAGCCGGCCAGCCTCACCCCGCTGCTGGGCGAGCGGATCGCCAAGGTGTTCGAGAAGGCGGGACTGCCGGAGGGGCTGGTCCGGGTCGTCCACGGCGGCGGCGCCGTCGGCGATGCGCTGGCCAAGTCGAGCGTCGGCAAGGTCTTCTTCACCGGCTCGGTCGAGGTCGGCCGCAAGGTCGGCGAAGTCTGCGCCGCCAACCTCAAGGGCTCGGTGCTCGAGCTCGGGGGCAAGGACCCGATGATCGTCTGCGCCGACGCCGATTTCGACAACGCCGTCGCCGGTGCCGTCTGGGGCGGCTTCGCCAACGCCGGCCAGACCTGCTCCGGGATCGAGCGCGTCTACGTGATGCGCGAGATCGCCGACCGCTTCACCGCCGCGGTCGCCCGCGAGACGGAGAAGCTGCGGCTCGGCGACCCGCTCGAGTGGGAGACCGAGATCGGCCCGATGACCTCCGACGGCCAGTACGAGATCGTCGTCGACCTGATCGAGGACGCGGTCGCCTCCGGCGCGACCAAGCTCTGCGGCGGCCCGGTCGACGTGCCCGGCCTCCCCGGCAAGTACGTCGCCCCGACCGTGCTCAGCGGCGTCACCCAGGAGATGCGGATCATGCGCGAGGAGATCTTCGGCCCGGTGCTGCCGATCGTCGTCGTCGACTCCGAGCAGGAGGCGATCGAGCTCGCCAACGACTCCGAGTTCGGGCTCGGCGCCTCGGTCTGGACCAAGGACCGGCAGAAGGGGGAACGGATCGCCAGGCGGATCGAGTCAGGGATGGTCTGGATCAACGACCACTCCTTCAGCCACGGCGCCTGCCAGTGCGCCTGGGGCGGGGTCAAGGACTCCGGCCTCGGCCGCTCGCACTCCAAATTCGGCTTCTACGAGTGCGTGAACATCAAGATGAACGCCTGGGAGCCGGGGCTCACCCGCGCCTTCTGGTGGCACCCCTACGACCGCACCCTCGGCGAAGCGGTGCGGACCTCGGCGAAAGCGCTCTACGGCAAAGGCGCCGCCCGTGTGGAGGCCCTGCGCGAGGGCGCCGGCCCGCTGCTGCAGGTCGGCCGGCGCACCCTGAAGAAGCGTCGCTAGACCGCGGGTGTGGCGCTTTTCCGGTCCCTGAGGCCAGGAAAAGCGCCACCCGAGATCAGCCGCCGCCGATTTCGACCGTCCGGGAGACGGCAGCAAGGCAGGTCGCGACCGGACCGGGAGGGCTCGCGGCCTTGACTTCCGCGTAGACCATTGCCGGGATCTTGATGTTTTCGTTCAGCTGGTCGAGGTCTGCCTTCCAGTTGCCGTTCGGCTTCGACTTGACCCGGCTGAGCACGCCGTTGCCCTTCTGCTTGAGGACGACGGTCCGTTCGGCGACACAGCTCGGGTCCGCGGCGCTGACCTTGCCCTGGTAGCCGACGGAGCCGATCGTCACCGTCGTCTTCACGTTTGCCGGGCCGGCCGAGATCGCCGCCGGCACCGCGAGCGCGAGCAGCGCGGCAGCGGCCGCCGGCAACGCCATCCACTTCTTCGTCATCCAAGTCTCCTTCTGGGGGTCGAAAGTGCCGCGCCACCCTAGTGGGGAGCAGCGAGACCCCGGCGCTCGCCGTCACAATCCCCGCGTGAGCGCGGACCAGCCACCCCGCGGCGAGCCGGCGATCCGGCTCGCCGGCCTGCGCCGGGACTACGGCGAACGGACCGCGCTCGACGGGGTCGGGCTGGAGCTGGCTGCGGGCGAGTCGCTGGTCGTGCTGGGACCGAACGGGGCTGGGAAGACGACGCTGCTGCGGATCCTGGCGACGCTGCTGCGGCCGAGCGGCGGCGAAGCGACGGTGCTCGGCTGCTCGCTCCCGGACGAGGCCTGGCAGCTGCGCGGCCGGATCGGGTACCTCGGCCACGAGCCGCTGCTCTACCGCGACCTCACGGGGCGGGAGAACCTGCGCTTCCACGCGCGCCTGCACGGGCACGCCGGGGCGCCGGCGGAGGCGCGGATCGAGGCGTTGCTCGCCGCCACCGGGATGCAGCGGCGCGCCGACGAGCGGGTCGCCGAGCTCTCGGCCGGGATGCGGCAGCGGCTGGCGATCTGCCGCTGCGTCCTGCACGAGCCGGAGCTGCTGCTGCTCGACGAGCCCGACTCCAACCTCGACGCCGAGGGCCGGGAGCTGGCGCAGGGGCTGATCGGCCCCGGCTCCGGAAGCACCCGCGTCGTCGTCACCCACGACCCGGAGCGCCACCTGCCCGAGGCCGACCAGGTGCTGCGGCTGGGGATCGGCGAGGCGGCGGCGGTCTCGTGACCCCCTCGCGCGCCGCCTTCGCGGCGATCCTCGCCAAGGACCTGCGCTCGGAGCTGCGCACCCTGCAGTCGCTGCCGGCGATGGCGCTGTTCGCGATCACCACCTTCGTCGTCTTCCGCTTCGGCCTCGACCGCACCAGCCTCTCCGGCAGCCTCGCCTCCGGCGTGCTCTGGGCGACGCTGCTGTTCGCCGCCGTGCTCGGGATCAACCGCCTCTTCGTCGCCGAGCGCGAGGAGGGCGGCTTCGACGCGATCCGGCTCGCCCCGATCGACCGCAGCGTCCTCTTCGCCGCCAAGGCGGCGGCGCTGATCGTCTACCTGCTGGCGCTGGAGGCGATCACGCTGCCGATCTTCGCCCTCTTCTTCCTCGACTCGGCCGCGGGCCTGGCGCCGCTCGTCGCCGTCCTCCTGCTCGCCGACCTCGGCCTCGCCGCGACCGGCACCCTGATCTCCTCGATGGCGGTCAACTCGCGCGCCCGCGACCTGCTCGTACCGCTGGTGCTGCTGCCGCTGGTCGTGCCGCTGATGATCGCCGCCACCGGCGCCACCGAGCCGCTGCTGGCCGTGGGCGGGCCCGCCTACGATCGCTTTGGAACCTGGCTCCTGGTGCTCGGTCTATACGATCTGATCTTCGGCCTCGTCGGCTACGCCGTGTTCGACTTCCTCCTCGAGGACTGAGCCGCAGGCCCCGACTCCACCCCCGCCAAGCGCATGTACGGCAAAGGACTGAGACCACTCTCGATCGCCACCGTGGCGATGCTGGCCCTGTCGCTCTCGCTGGTCTTCTTCTACGCGCCGCTCGACGCCGACCAGGGCTTCATCCAGAAGATCTTCTACCTGCACGTGCCGCTGGCGATCGTCGCGCTCGTCGGGTTCGTGGCCGGCGGCGTCTTCGCGATCGCCCACCTGCGCAGCAACGACCGCAAGTGGGACGCCTACTCCTACGTCGCGATCCACATGTCGGTGATCTTCGGCGTCGCCGTGCTGATTACCGGGGCGATCTGGGCGAAGGCCTCCTGGGGCCACTGGTGGGTCTGGGACGAGCCGACCCTGGTCAGCTTCCTCATCGTCTTCCTCATGTACGCGACCTACTACCCGTTCCGCTACGCGATCGAGGACCCCGAGCGGCAGGGCCGCTACGCCTCGGTCTTCGCGATCACCGCCGGCGCCTTCGTCCCGCTCAACTTCATGGCGGTGCGGATGGCCGAGAGCCTCGTCCACCCGCGCACCTTCGCCACCGCCGAAGGCGGCCTGCCCGGCGAGATGATGCTCACCTTCCTCTGCTCGCTGGCGGCGATGGCGCTGCTCTGGACGACGCTGGTCAAGTTCGAGCTGACCGCGAAGAGCGCCTCCGGCCAGGTCAAGCGGCTGCGCCGCGCGCTCGACGCCCCGGCCCCCGGCTCGGCCTCGCGGATCGCCCCGGAGGTGAGCTGATGCTCGACTGGCTGCCGCTCGCCGCTCCCGCCCTGCCGCTGGACGAGGCCGGCAAGTACGTGGCCGGCGCCTACGTCGTCTTCGTGCTGCTGCTGGTCATATACGTCGGGATCATGGCGGCGAAACTGCAGCGGATCGAGCGCGAGCTGCGCGAGCTGGCGAGCTTCGCCGAGCACCGCTCCGAGGCCGAACGGGCCAACGGGAAAGCCACCCCCGGACGCGAAGCGGAGGAGGTGGCGACCGATGTCTGAGCTGCTCGCGCTCGGCGTCTCCCACAAGACCGCGCCGCTCGACCTGCGCGAGCGCCTCTCCCTGACCGAGGGCCGCGCCGTCGGCGCCCTGCGCGAGCTGACCGCCGCCACCGGCATCCACGAGGCGGCGGCGATCTCGACCTGCAACCGGACCGAGCTCTACCTGATCGTCTCCGACCCGGTCGAGGCCGAGTCGACCGCGCTCGGCGTCCTCACCCGCCAGGCGGAGATCCGCCCGACCGAGCTGCTCGGCCACCTCTACTCATTGCGCTCGACCGAGGCGGCGCGCCACCTGCTGCGGGTCACCGCCGGTCTCGACTCGATGATCGTCGGCGAGGCCGAGATCCAGGGCCAGGTCAAACGCGCCTACGAGCTGGCGCTGGTCGAGGGCGGCACCGGCCCGATCCTCAACCGCCTCTTCCGCGGCGCCCTCGCCGCCGGGGGACGCGCCCGCGAGGAGACCGGGATCAGCGAGAAGGGCGTCTCGATCCCCTCGGTCGCGGTCGAGCTGGCGCGGCGCGCGATCGGCGACCTCTCCGACCGACACGTGCTCGTGGTCGGCGCCGGCGAGACCGCCGAGCTGGTCGCCCGCGCCCTCGTCGCCCGCGGCGTCCGCACCGTCTTCGTCGCCAACCGCCACTACGACCGGGCGATCGGGCTGGCCCAGCGCTTCGACGGCAGCGCCGTCCGCTTCGAGGAGCTGCCCGAGCAGCTGGCCGCGGCCGACATCGTCGTCACCGCGACCAACTCCCCGCACCACATCGTCGAGCGCGACGGCCTCGCGCAAGTGATGGAGGGGCGGGCCGAGCGGCCGCTGCTGGCGATCGACATCGCGGTGCCGCGCGACATCGAGCCCGAGTGCCGGGAGGTCCCCGGCGTCAGCGTCCACGACATTGACGACGTGCAGCAGATCGTCGAACGCAACGCGAGCGGGCGCGAGGCCGAGGCGCAGCGGGCCGAGCGGATCATCGACGCCGAGCTCGACCGCTTTGAGCGCTGGCTCGCCTCGCTCGAGGTGGTGCCGACGATCGCCGCCCTGCGCGAGCGCGGCGACGAGATCGTGCGCCGGGTCCTCGCCGAGAACGAGAGCCGCTGGGAGCAGCTGAGCGAGGCCGACCGCGAGCGGCTGGAGGCGATGGCGAAGGCGATCGCCTCGCGCCTGCTGCACGAGCCGACGCTGCGGATGCGGCGCTCGGCGGGCAGCGACGACGCCTACACCTACGTGAGCGCGCTGCGCGAGCTGTTCGGGCTCGACGTGGAGACCGAGCCGGAGGCGGAGTCGGGCTCGAACGTGACCGAGCTGCGCCGCCAAAAAGGCTGAGGTCGTGCTTGGCACTGCGCATCGCCACTCGCGGTAGCAAGCTGGCGCTGACCCAGGCGAAGCTGGTCGCCGAGATGCTCGGAGGTGCCGAGCTGGTCGAGGCGTCCTCGGACGGCGAGCCGGGGGACAAGTCGCGGTTCGTGCGCGGGGTCGAGCGGGCACTGCTCGCCGGCGAGGCCGAGGTCGGCGTGCACTCGGCCAAGGACCTGCCCGGGGAGATGGCCGAGGGGCTGGAGATCGGCGGGGTGCCGGCGCGCGAGGACCCGGCCGACGTCTGGATCGGGCCGGGCACCTCGCTCGACGACGTGCCCGAGGGCGCCCGGGTCGGGACCGCCAGCCTGCGCCGCCGCGCCCAGCTGCTCGCCGCCCGTCCCGACCTGCGGGTCGAGGAGCTGCACGGCAACGTCGACACCCGCCTGCGTAAGCTCGCCGAGGGCGAGCTCGACGCGATCGTGCTCGCCGCCGCCGGCCTGCGCCGGCTGGGGCGCGAGGGGGAGATCGGGTTCCCGCTGCCGGTGGAGACGATCGTCCCGGCCCCCGGTCAGGGGACCCTGGTCCTCCAGATCCGGGCCGAGGACGACGCGGCGCGGGAGGCGACCGGCGCGGTCTTCGACCTCGACGCGGCGCGGGAGCTGACCGCCGAGCGCGCCGCGGTGCGCCTGCTCGACGCCAGCTGCGCGACCCCGGTCGGAGTCTTCGCCCGGGTCGAGGGGGCGCGGCTCGAGCTGACCGCCTTCGTCGGCCTCCCCGACGGCAGCGAGTGGCTGCGCGACAGCATCGAGGCCGACGCCGCCGAGCCGGCCGCCGCCGGCGTTCTGCTCGCCGAGCGCCTGCTCAGCGCCGGCGCCCGCGACCTCCTCGACCGAGCCGAGGAGATGGCGTGAGCGATCGGCGCGAGAAATGACCCCTATGGGGGTAAAAAGTCGCAGCGATCGTGTCGACCGGCCGGGGATCGTTTACCTCGTCGGCGCCGGCCCGGGCGACCCCGGCCTGATGACGGCGCGGTCGCTGGAGCTGATCGCCAACGCCGACGCGATCTTCTACGACCGCCTGATCCCGCCGGGAGCGCTCACCGGTGCTCGGGAGGAGGCCGAACTCGTCTACGTCGGCAAGCAGCCCGGGGTGCCCTCGGTGCCGCAGGATGAGATCGGAGCGCGGCTGGTCGCGGCGGCGCAGGCCGGCAAGAGCGTCGTCCGGCTCAAGGGCGGCGACCCGTTCGTCTTCGGTCGCGGCGGCGAGGAGGGCGAAGCGCTGCGCGCCGCCGGGGTCGAGTTCGAGGTCGTGCCCGGGATTACCGCCGGGGTCGCGGCGACCGCCTACGCCGGCATCCCCGTCACCCACCGCGACGACGCCTCCGCGGTCGCCTTCGTCACCGGCCACGAGGACCCGGAGAAGGACGAGTCGGCGCTCGACTGGGACGCCCTCGCCCGCTTCCCGGGCACGCTCGTCTTCTACATGGGCGTGAAGCGGCTGGCCGAGAACGCGGCGGCCCTCGTCGCCGGCGGCCGCGACCCGGACGAGCCGGCGGCGGCGGTCGAACGCGGCACCTGGCCCGGCCAGCGCACCGTCAGCGCAACCCTGGGGACGATCGCCGCGGCGGTCGAGCGCGAGAGCGTCAGGGCGCCGGCGCTGATCGTCGTCGGCGCGGTCGCCGCCCGGCGCGAGGAGCTCGCCTGGCTCGAGCGCCGACCGCTGCACGGGCGCCGCGTCGTCGTCACCCGCGCCCGCGCCCAGGCCAGCGGCCTCGCCGGAACCTTGCGGGGGCTCGGCGCCGAGGTGGTCGAGCTGCCGGCAATCCGGATCGAGCCGCGGCTCGAGAGCGACGAGGTGCGGCGCGCGGTCGCGTCGATCGGCGAGTACTCCCTGGTCTGCGTCACCAGCCCCAACGGCGCCGAGCTGCTCTTCGAGGCTCTCGCGAGCGCCTCCCTCGACGCCCGCGCGCTCGCCGGCGCGACGGTCGCCGCGATCGGTCCCGGCACGGCCCGCGCCCTCGCCCGCCACGGCGTCGCCGCCGACGTCGTCCCCGAGCGGTTCGTCGCCGAGGCGCTGGTCGAGGCGCTGGCGGGCACCGAGGTCGAGGGCAGGCGCGTGCTCGTCGCCCGCGCCGCCGAGGCGCGCGACGTCCTCCCCGACGCCCTGCGCGAGCGCGGCGCCGAGGTCGACGTCCTCGCCCTCTACGAGACCGTCCGGGAGCAGCCCGACGAGGCCGCGGTCGAGGCGGCGCAGGACGCCGACTACGTCACCTTCACCTCCTCCTCGACCGTGACCAACCTGACCGAGGCCCTCGGCGATCGCTTCCCGCGGGGCGCCCGCGTCGTCTCGATCGGTCCCGTCACCAGCGAGGCCGCAGCCGCGGCCGGCCTCGAGGTCCACGTCGAAGCCGAGCGCCACGACGTCGACGGCCTCCTCGCCGCCCTGCTCGAGGACGCGGCCCAATGACCCATCGGCGTTCGTCCTTTCGGCGAAATACCGCATGAAAGGACGAACGCCGATGGCTTTCGGGTCGCCTCATCGCCACTACCGCCGCACCGAGTCGACCAACGACCGGGCGCGGGAGTTGGCGGCGGCCGGAGCCCCGCACGGGACCGTCGTCACCGCCGCCGAGCAGACCGCGGGACGCGGCCGCCAGGGCCGCACCTGGACCGCACCCCCCGGCAAGGCCCTCCTCTACTCGGCCCTGCTGCGCCCGCTGGAGGAGCGCCACGCAACGCTCCCCCTCGCCGTCCCCCTCGCCGTCTGCGCCGCCGCCGAGGAGCTGCAGCCCGGGATCGAGTGCAAGGTCAAGTGGCCCAACGACGTCTGGCTCGAAGAACGCAAGCTGGCCGGAGTCCTCATAGAAGCCAGACCGCAGGACGGCTGGGCGGTGATCGGCATCGGCCTCAACCTCTCCATCACTCAACACGAGTTCCCGCCAGAGCTCCGCGACACGGCGACCTCCCTCTTCGCCCCGACCCCTGAGCCCGCCGACCCGAGTAGGGGCGGTCGGGGTAGGGGTCGC
>DASUQC010000035.1:0-53053 GCA_036280745.1 Solirubrobacterales bacterium | reverse complement strand
AGCCATCACCTGGAGCACTGGGCAGAGGCGGATCAGGCCACGGTCCTCAGCGCCTGGCGCAAACGAGACGCGCTACGCGGCCGCGAGGTCTCCTGGGACGGCGGCTCAGGCGTCGCCGACGGCGTCGACGACCGGGGCTTCCTGCTCGTCCTCACCCCCGGCGGCGACCGCGTTGCCCTCGGTGCCGGCGAGGTCCACCTTCGCCTTTGAATTCTCCTGGCCCGGTTTGCGTTTGCGTTTTTTCCGCCGCCGCTTGCCGCCTTTGGGGAAGTTGCGCAGCAGCTCGCGGGCGACCCCGGAGGGTTTCCGCGCCATCCGCATGCGGGCGCCGCGCAGCACCTCCTCGCCCTCCGGCGTGTGCGAGACGGCCGCCGCCAGCAGCGCCACCGCCAGGCGGCGGTCCTGTTTGCGCGCCGCGTGGACGAGCCGGCGCGCGTTGCGCCCGTGCGCCCGCCCGGAGGAGTTGACCAGCAGGCCGAGCAGCCGCTTCGTCTCCGGCCACCTTTGCACCGCGTACTCCTCGTGCAGCTCGCGCGTGTAGGAGGCGAGCCGCCAGACCCAGGCCTGCGCCTGGTCGCGCCGCCCGATCCGTTTGTCGACCAGCGCCTGCAGCAGCGTCTTCGTCCCGGCCCGTTTGTCCTCGCGGCTCCAGGTGCCGACGATTTCGATCGCGTCGTCGAAGGCCTCCGGGTCGGCGAGGTCAGCGATCTCGCCGAGCGCTTTCAGCCGCAGCTGGGCATTGCGGTTGCGCTGCACGCAGGTCAGCAGGAAGCGGCGGCGCAGCTCCTTGGTGCGGTCGTTCTGCAGCATCGCCCGCGCCCGGCGCCAGCCCTGGGTGTTGACCCGCGCCCCGGCCAGCGCCGCCCAGGCGTGCTGCTCGGGGTAGTCGAGGTTCTCGACCGCGATCCGCCAGATCTCCCGTTCCAGCACCTCCATCCGCTTCTCCTCGACGTCGGAGACGGGGACGATCCGGCGCTCGACCCGCACCCGCCGGCCGCGGCCGCGGCGCACCGGCCCGACCACGATCGCGCCGCCCCGGTAGACGTCGCGGTCGAGCAGGCTGTGCAGGGTGACGATCGACTCGTCGTGGGTCGTCGCCGGGTGCACGAAGTCGATGACCAGGCCCGCCTCCTTGCCCGGCGCCCGCCGGGTCACGCGGCCGACCCGCTGCTGGTAGATCCGCCGCGAGGCGGTCGGCGCCAGGTGCATGCAGATCGTCGCCCGCGGCGAGTTCCATCCCTCGGCCAGCAGCATCGCGTTGCAGAGCACGTCGACGTCGCCGCGTTCGAACCCGGCGAGGATCTCGGCCAGCTCCCGCTTCGGCGTCTCGCCGGAGACGGCCTGGGCGTTGATGCCGGCGTTGCGGAACGCTTTCGCCACGTTCTTCGCGTGCTGGACGCCGGCGGTGTAGAGGACGCCCGGGACTTTGCGGAAGCGGGTCTTGTAGAGGTCGGCGATGGCGACGTTGAAGGGCTCCTGGTCGAGCAGCGCGGCCAGCTCCTCCTGGTCGAAGTCCTGGTCGACCTCGCCTTTGCGCAGCGGCACCTTGGCGATCGTCCGCACCCCTGGCCCGGGCGGGATGCGCAGGCAGCGCAGCGGCGCGATCACGCCGCGCCGCGCCGCCTGAGCGAGGTCGAAGCGCGAGGTCTGGGTCGGGAAGAGGTCGGCGACGTGGCGGGCGATCAGCGCCCCGGTCGCGGTCATGCCGATGAAGACGGGGCCGGGCCAGGCGCGGATGCAGGCGCTGGTTTTCTCTCCCAGCGCCGTGTGCGCCTCGTCGCAGATCACGATCGAGTAGGCGTCGGAGACTTTCTTGTGGTTGCGGACGAACCACTGGTAGGTCTCGACCGTGACCGGGCCGTCGGGGTCGTCGCGGCCGTCGAGCAGCGGCGGCCGCAGCCGCTCCTTGTAGCCGCGGTCGGAGATCTCGCCGATGAACTGGTCGACCAGGTTGCGGCGGTGGGTGAGGATCAGCACGCCGCCGGTCTTGCTGGCCTCGATGAAGCCGACCGCGGCGACCGTCTTGCCGGCGCCGGTCGCGTGCTCGAACCAGAAGCGGCGGGCGGCGCCGGGGTCCTCGGGCGCCTCCTCGACCACCTCCTCCTCGTCGTCGTCAGCCTGTTCTTCCCAGTCCTGGGGCTCCTCGTCGACATCGAGCTCGTCGTCGTCCTCCAGCTCCCCGTCCTCGTCGGCGCCGTCGTCCGCGGGCTGCTCGACCGGCGGCTCGGCGGCGGCGGAGGCGCCGTTGCCGTTGCCCTTCCCTTCGACCCCGCCCACCTGCTGCTCGGCCATCAGCTCGGCCAGGGTGCCGGACAGCGCGTCGACCTGGTGCGGGTTCAGTTCGGCGCCGTCGAGCAGCTTCGGCGGTTCGTCGGCGAGGAACCGCTCCAGGCCCAGCAGCAGCGAGAAGTCCCGCCGCCACTCGATCGAGGGGTTCTCGGCACCGTCGTCGAGCTCGGCCAGCGCCGCGTCGAGGGCGCGGCGGCGGGCGGTGCCGGGGGCCAGCGTCTCCGGCTGCTCGCCGTCGAGCAGGAGCGGCTCGCGGGCGAACTCGGACGCCCGCTCGATGTCGGCACTTGAGGGAACTGCCGCTGCCGCGGCAACGTCGCTGGTCTTGGCCATAAGAGGCTTCTCAGTGCGCCCCGCCGAGCTTTGCGACAGCCGGCCGGGACAGGTGAACGAGGGCTGCGGGGAGTCGGATGTCCCTGTCCCCGGAGATCTCAGAGGTTCGCCTACCGCGAACCGAACATACGTATTGTAATCACGGATCCGATGACCAAGGGACGTTCGCCGCTCATACCCGCCCTGGTACTTGCCCTGCTCGCCCTCACCGTCACCGGCTGCGGGTCATCGGCCGACGGCGACCTCGGCGGCAAGCCGCCCGACTACGAGCGCGCCCTGGCCGGCTCGCCGCCGCCGCTGGCGGCGCTGCACGCGCAGGCGAACGAGCTGCTGCCGGGCGGCATCGACGCCTACGAGAAGCGGATCGCCGCGCTGCGCGGTTACCCGGTGGTCGTCAACGTCTGGGCTTCCTGGTGCGGGCCGTGCCGCTACGAGTTCCCCGTCCTGCAGGAGCTGTCCGCCCGCTACGGGAAGCGGGTCGCCTTCCTCGGCGTCGATTCCGAAGACGACGCCGACGCGGCGAGGACGTTCCTCGGGGAGGAGCCGGTCCCCTACCCGAGCTACGGCGATCCCGGGAAAGAGATCCTCGATTCGCTCGGCGGCTACGGGGGCCTCCCCGACACCGCCTTCTACGATCGCGAGGGGAAGCTTCTCTACCTCAAGCAGGGCCCATACACCGAGGACGCCGAACTGGAGGCAGACGTGCGCCGCTACGCGCTGCAGGGCGGATAATCCCGGAGATGGAAGCCTTCGTCGTCATCGCGCTGGTCGGCTCCGCGCTGCTGCTCGCCGAGCTGCTGCTGCCGACCGGCGGCGTGCTGGCGGCGATCGGGTGCGCCGGCCTCGTCGCCGCCGGCGTCGTCGCGCTCGGGTCCGACAGCAGCGCCGCCGACTACGTCGGGCCGGCGCTGATCACGCTCGGCGTCCTCTCCGCCGTCACCTTCTACTTCGTCGCCCGCAAGGTCTACGAGGCGCACCGCGACCAGCCGGTGCGGACCGGGACCGAGGAGCTGGTCGGCGCCACCGCCGAGGCGCGGACGACGATCGACCCCAGCGGCAAGGTCTGGCTCGAGGGAACGCTGTGGGGCGCCCGCCTGGCCGAGGGCGCCGGCCCGGTGCGGCTGGGGGATAGAGTCACCGTCGAGGCGATCGACGGGCTGACCCTGGTGGTGCGCCCGCAATCGCCGTCCGCGTAGGCGAACGAAGGAGACAGCTGATGGAAATCGCGCTCGGGATAATCGTCGTCCTCGCCTTCTTCGCGCTGATCGCCGTCGGCCTCTCGGTGAAGGTTCTGCGCGAGTACGAGCGCGGCGTGATCTTCCGCCTCGGCCGCCTGATCGCGACCAAGGGGCCCGGCCTGATCCTGCTGATCCCGCTGATCGACCGCATGGTCAAGGTCGACCTGCGGACGGTGACGCTGAACGTGCCGCCGCAGGAGGTGATCACCCGCGACAACGTCCCCTGCCGCGTCAACGCGGTCGCCTACTTCCGCGTCGTCGACCAGAACCGGGCCGTGGTCGAGGTCGAGAACTACCTGCTCGCCACCTCGCAGATCTCGCAGACGGCGCTGCGCTCGGTGCTCGGCAAGGCCGAACTCGACCAGTTGCTGGCCGACCGCGAGCGGCTCAACGAAGAGCTGCAGAAGATCATCGACGAATCGACCGAGCCCTGGGGCGTGAAGGTGACCGCGGTCGAGATCAAGGACGTCGAGATCCCGGAGCAGATGCAGCGGGCGATGGCGCGCCAGGCCGAGGCCGAGCGCGAGCGGCGGGCGAAGATCATCAACTCCGAGGGCGAGTTCCAGGCGGCGCAGAAGCTCACCGACGCGGCCGACATCATCAGCACCAACCCCGCCTCGCTGCAGCTGCGCTACCTGCAGACGCTGCTCGAAATCGGCAGCAACCAGAACACGACCGTGGTCTTCCCGCTGCCGATGGACGTGCTCGAGCCGTTCGTCGGCAAAGGCGCGGCGGGGCGTGCCGCGGGCACCGAGCGGCCGACCCGGCCGACGGCGGTGCCCGAGCCGCCCGACGTGGACGCGCCCGACCCGGACGACCTCCCCCCCTCCCGCGCCTAGTACGTGCCGGGCGCGCCCGAGCTCCGCATCGACCAGCTGACCGGGCTGAGGACCGTCCTCGCGCCCGGCCGCGCCGACCGCCCAGACCAGTTCCGCTCCGCCGCGGGCAGCGAGGCGGCCGCGGCCAAGGCCGCCAGCTGCCCCTTCTGCGAAGGTCGCGAGGACCGGACGCCGCCGGAGCTCTACGCCCTGCGGCCGCAGGGCGGCGAGGCCGACGGGCCCGGCTGGAAGACCCGCGTGGTGCCGAACCTCTACCCGGCGCTGGGCGGCGAGGCGGGGCCGGAGGGTGGCGCTCCCAGCGGGGGCGGTGCGGGCGGGCCGGGGGCCGAAGCGGGCGCCTTCGCCAGCGGCGGCGACCCGCTGCTGGCCTCGCGGCGGACCGGGGAACCCGATCTCTTCTCCGCCCGCCCGGCGCGCGGCGCCCACGAGGTGCTGATCAACTCACCCGCGCACGTGACCGCGATGGCCGAGCTCGACGAGGCGCAGTTCGCCGCCGCGGTCGCGACCTGGCGCGAGCGCATGCGCGCCCACAGCGGCGCCTCCTACGTGCAGCTGATCGTCAACGAGGGCGGGGGCGCGGGGGCCTCGCTCGAGCACACCCACGCCCAGCTCTACGCGCTGCCCTTCGTGCCGGCGGCGGTCGCGCGCGAGCGCGAGCGAGCCGGCGCCTACGCCGAACGCACCGCCGGCAGCGGCCTGCTCAGCGACGTCCTGGTCGAGGAGGTGCGCCGGCAGGAGCGCCTGGTCGCGATCGACGACGAGGCGGCGCTGATCTGCCCCTGGGCCTCGCGCTCCCCGTTCGAGCTGCGCGTCGTCCCCCGCCGCGAGGCGGCGAGCTTCGCCGACGACGAGGCCGGCGCCGCGATGATCCGCACCGCGATGCGCGTCCTCGCCGCCCGCTTCGACGGCCCGCCGGAGCTGAACCTCTGGGTCCGCACCGCCCCCGGCAGGGACGACCGCTTCCACTGGCACGTCGACATCGCCCCCCGCCTCACGATCAAGGCCGGCTTTGAGCTCGGCACCGGCGTCGACATCAACATCTACCCGCCGGAGCGAGCGGCGAGCGACCTGCGCGAAGCGCTGCCGAGCTGAGCGACCTGCTCAGCCCAGCGCGGCTTTGAGGTCCACCGCCAGGCCCGGGCCGAGCAGGTCGCCGTCGGCCGAGAGGACTCTCCTGCCGATGCGGTTGGCGATCGCCACGTAGGAAGCGTCGTAGAAAGTCAAGCCGTGAGCTCGAGCCAGCTGGGCCGAGACTCCGTAATCCCCCGGAAGCAGGGGAACGGGGTCGCCGCACATCTCCACCAGCAAATCCAAGGCGGCCCCCACCTGGGCTGCCCCCCGGCCAGCCTCCCGCGTGAGCAGGTTGCCGATCTCGTAGAGGGTGAGGCTGGTGATGCGCATGGCGAGCTGGCCAATGGCGTCCCGGGCCAAAGCGCTTTCCGGCTCAGTCTCTGGTGGCCGGAACCACTTCGCCGCCACACTGGCGTCGACGACCCAGGCACTCGACTCGGCGGCTGGCGCGCTCATCCGTCGCGGCGGCGGTCGGCGCGGATCAACTCGACGACATCCGCTGGGTTGTCCCAAGGCCCGTTCAGCTCATCGAGATCCGCCAGCAGGTCATCCCTCGATCGCCTGGACAGCCCCAGCTCGCGCCGCGCCGCATTCTGCAGCAGGGCGCTGCGGCTGGTGCGCCGCCGCTCGGCCTCCGCGTCGAGCATCTCCAGGAGGGAATCGGGAATCGAGATCATCACCTTCGCCATCGACCGAGTATATACAAAAGGCAATACCCCGACTTCAGCTCTCGCCGCCATGGCCCCCTAAGCATCCGGGCGCCCGATTCTCTCCCCCCGCCGATAGGGTCAGCCCCCGATGCCGCCCAACCCGCGACCGATCCCGCGCTTCATCGCCGACACGACCCAGGAGGGGATCCCGCACGGGCGCTTTGCGGAACGCCTGGCGAAAGCGTTCGGCGAAGCGGTCGAGGGGATCGGTGACCTGCCCGAGGGGGCGGCGCTGCCCGAGCAGATCGACTGGTTCCCCGAGCGCGCCTGGGGCGGACGGATCTGGATCCCCTGCTCGGCCCACACCGAGAGCGCCGAGGGCACCCTGGAGCTGTTCGGCCACGTCTCCTACGTACAGGCGCCCGGCGAGGACCCCGCCGACTTCCGCGCCAAGGCCGACTTCACCGACGTGCTGGCCGCGGACAACCCCGACTGGCGCATCGACCTCAACGACGACGTGATCGGCCGCTGGCGGGGGGAGAACGGGCGGGCGGGCGCCGTCACCCTGGTCTGGGGCCGACCCCTGGTCCGCAACGCCGTCGCCGCCACGGCGGAGCTGGACGGGGAGGTCGTCGACCAGGAAGAGATCTCCAAGGAACGTTTCACCCTCGTCGCGCTCGACGCCCTCGAGGCCTACGGCGACGAGATCTTCATGCAGGTGAAGCTCTGGAGCCGCCGCGCCGACGAGCTCGCCTCCGAGTCCCTGTACAGCTAGCGGCGCCTGGCGCCTCTACGCTTCCACCTCGGCCCCGATAGCTCAGCCGGATAGAGCGATCCCCTCCTAAGGGATAGGCCGCTGGTTCGAATCCAGCTCGGGGCATTCGCGGCCGCCGGCCAGCACCCCGCCCAGGCAGACGGCCCAGACCGCCCCGAGGCCGGTGAGGTGCCAGGGCCAGTCGAACAGGTTGGTCGCGAGGAACAGCAGCGCGCCCGGGCCGAGCAGCCAGGCCGCCGGGGTTCGCCGGGCGCGCCAGACCGCGGCGCCGACCGCCCCGAACAGGCCGAGGACCAGGGCGAGGCCGACGATGCCCAGCTCCAGCCACGCTTCGAGCGGCAGGTTGTGGGCGTAGCGCACCGCGGTCATCCCCTGGTTCGGCGCGGAGACCAGCTCGAAGGTCTCGGCGCCGCTGCCGAGCCAGGGCCGCTCCCGGGCCGTCTCCACCGCGGCCGACCAGGTGTGGCCGCGGCCGTGGCTGACGTCGACCCCGAGCGGGCCGTTGTCCTGGCCGGGGGAGATGGCGAGGGCCGCGATGAGCATGAGGGCGGCGGCCGCGGCGGCGAGCATCGCCGCGCGGGGCCCGGCGGTTCTCCGCCCCCCAGAGGGCGCGCCGGCGGTGCCGGCGATCGGGGCGACCGCGGCGGCAAGCAGGATCAGCAGGGCGAAGGCGAGCTGGAGGCGGCTCCCCGAGAGAGCTACGGTGGCAAGCGCGAGGGCCGCGCCGAGCCCGGCGGCGGTCCGCACCCAGCCCCGCCCGCGGACAATCGCCCAGAGCAGCGCCGGGAGGGCCATCACCTGCAGCAGGGCCAGGGCCGGCGGGTACTCGAAGGGGCCGGCCGGGCGCCAGGAATCGTCGAGGAGCAGGGCGAGCGGCTCCGCGTGGAGCGCCATCGCGACCAGCCCGACGGCGCTCGACGCCGCCGCGGCCACGGCGATGCCGGCGGCGAGCACGCCCGGGCCGGTGCGGGAGGCGAGCGCCCCTGCGGCGACGGCGAGCGCCGCGTACCCGGCGACGGCAAGCGCCCAGCGCAGCGCGTCGACCGCCGGTCCCGCGCTCCAGATCGCGCTGAGGGCGGTGAGCGCGGCCAGCGCCCACAACAGGGCGACGGCCGGCTGCCCTACGAGCCCCGCGACCGCCCCCGGGGCGGCCATCACGGCGGCGAGCAGCGCCGCCCCCGCCAGCGCGGCGAAGAGGAGGCGCGAGCCCGGGCCGAACCCTCCCCCGGCGCCGATCGCCCACCCCGCCGCCGCCGCGATCGTGGCGGCGAGCAGCGGGGTGGCGGCGCGCGGAGGGCTGGGCGCGGCGCTGCCCGTCAGCTGCCGCCCGCCCTGCAGCGCTTCAGCGCCGCCGCGTGCTTTTTCGCCGCCGCCTTCTTCATCTTCGCCGCGGCTTTGCGGTTGCCGGCCTTCTTGGTCCGCTGTGCCTTGCGCAGCGCGCGGCGATGGGCGGCCCCGGCGTCCTGCGCGCACTTCCCCGAACCGCTGGAGACCGACGCCTGCGTCGAGGAGGAAGCCCCGCCCTGGGACCCGGTGTTCTGCGTCTGCCCCCCGGTACCGGTCCCGGGCCGGACCATCGCGATGTGGAGGTCCGTGACCGGCGGCGGGATGTCGACCGTTTTACTCGTCACCGAGGGATAGCCGCCTGCGGTCACGAACACCCGGTACCGGCCTTCGACCACGTCCCACTGGTAGCGGCCGTCCGTCCCCGTGATCTGCGGGTTCACGTTCGGCGCGATCCCGGGATCGGCGGAGAGCACGTTGATGAAGAGGCCGGACCCCGGCGGCGTTTCGCGCTGGAGGCGGACCGTGGCCCCGGTGATCGCCGCGGCGGCCCGCGCCTGCTCGTCGGATTTGCCCGCCGCTTTCGCCTCGTTGAACTGCTGCTGGTCGTAGACGACCCCCTGCGGATCGATCAGGACCACCTCTCCCACCATCACGATGAAGTGCTGGGTCACACCCTCCTCGGTGGCGTCGTACTCCAGCTGCAGCGTCCCGTCTTCACCCGGTTTGATGCAGAACGCCGCCTCCCACACGTCTCCGCCTTTGTGGACCATCGGTTTGACCTGGCCCTGCAGGGCAAGCGTCACGTTGGAGAGCGTCGCGGTCCCGGGGTCGATCGGGAAGCTGACGACGAACGGCATGCAGCCGTCGCCGTTGAGCGCGTTCTGCACCTCGAAGCTGGCCATGGTGAAGGCGAACAGCCCGCTCTCGTTCACCTGCTTGTTCACGTTCACTCCGGAGGGCGCGGTGCCGCTGGCGAGGCCGGGGGACACCGGCGGCACGGGGGCGGTGCCGGCGTCGAAGTAACCCCAGGTCCCGTAGAGCGAGTCTTTCGTGCCCTGGACCTCGAGCTGCATCGACATCTGCTGGCCGATGTAACCGCTGAGATCGATCTCGATGCCGCGCCAGCCCGTCGTCTTCAGGTCGATGCCCGAGGAGAAGCCGCCCTGGACCACCTCGTTGACCACCTGGCCCTCGTCGTCGAAGACCTTGACCAGCAGGCGCAGCTCGTCGAAGCCGCTGTAGTCGAAGGTGAACATGTCGTAGTTGACCGTGATCAACGGCTCCGCGGCGTCGACGACGAACTCCTGCGAGACCTGGAAGATGTGTTCGCTCGCCTGCCTTTCCCCGGCGTCGTGGAACGGGCCCGCCAGGCGCAGCATCTTGTCGCCGTCGAGCGGGTTGACGGTGACGGTCCGCGTTCCGTCGCTGTCGCTGACCACGAACTCGTCCGCGCCCTCGACCACGCAGATCCCGTAGGCGTCAGGCGCGTCGCAGCCCGGCACCTCCGAGCCTTTGCCGCCGCCCGGGCCGTAGACGACGTCGCGGTTCGAGTTGAGCGTCTTCGCGCTCCAGTGGTCGAGCCCCTGCTCGAAGCTGCGGTTCTGGAGGCCGAGCCCGACCGCGAGCGCCACCGCGGCGAGCAGCAGCGTGGCCCCCAGGCCCGCCGCCGACGCCAGCGCCAGCTTGCGTCGGCGCCCTGGAAATGCGCTCAGGATCTGGTTGACGGCACGATCGGCTCGCATCGGTCTCCTCCACTGGTTCGTACTCGATGACTTACAGCGGCCCCGGACGAAGACCCACGGACAAAGACACGTCGGCAGCCGATAGTTGAGGAAACCTTAGTGAAAAACGTGCCCCCTGCTGGCGGTGCCCAGAGAAACGTGCGGGTACGCCTGCACGCTTTCTCCCCGCCGGTGCAACTTTTGACCTCGTCGCGCGGTTGTAGCGAGAGTGCAGCGAATGAGTCGACGGAGCCTCTTGCCCTGCGGCCTGCTGGGGCTGCTCGCGCTCAGTGCCTTTGCGGCGCTGGCGCTGCTCGGGCCTGGCTCGGCGCAGGCACGGACCCTCCATTTCGAGGGGCAGAAGGTCGCGGTCCCGCAGGGGTGGCCCGTCTACCGGCTCGCCGAGCACCCGCGGATGTGCGTGCGGATGGACCGGCGGGCGGTCTACCTGGGGACGCCGGCGGCCGATCAGCGCTGCCCGGCTGACGCCGCGACCGGCAGGCAGCGGGCGATCCTGGCCGAGGGCGCGAGCGCGGCTCGGGCCGGAGCCTCGGCGCTCCCCGCCCCCCGCGGGCCGATGGCGGGCGCCTCGGCCGCCGGCAGCATCTACACCGGGCTCGGGTTCGACGCCTGCACCGCCCCGTCCTCGCAGGCGATGGCGGCCTGGAAGGCGTCGTCGCCCTACGCGGCGATCGGCGTCTACATCGGCGGGCTCAACCGCGGCTGCTCACAGCCCAACCTCACCTCCAGCTGGGTCAGCAAGCAGGTCGAATCGGGCTGGTACCTGATCCCCACCTACGTCGGGCTGCAGGCGCCGACCAGCGCCTGCAGCAGCTGCGCCAAGATCAACCCGAGCCAGGCGACCGCCCAGGGGAACGCCGCCGCCAGCGACGCGGTCGCCCAGGCGGCCGCCCTCGGGATGGGCCCCGGCAGCCCGATCTACAACGACATGGAGGCCTACACCCAGACCTCCAGCGCGACCAGCGCCACCCTCGCCTTCCTCGAGGCGTGGACCGAAAAACTGCACTCGCTGGGCTACGTCTCCGGCGTCTACAGCAGCAGCGGCTCCGGGATCGAGGACCTCGTCGACCAGATCGGCACCGGCTACAACCTGCCCGACCAGCTCTGGTTCGCCAACTGGAACGGCCAGGCCGACGCCACCGACCCCTACATCCCCTCCAACGCCTGGAGCCAGCAGCAGCGGATCCACCAGTACCGGGGCGGCCACGACGAGCGCTACGGCGGCGTCACGATCAACATCGACAACAACTACCTCGAAGGGATGACGGTCGGCAACGTGGCCCCGAGCGCCGCCAACGAAGACCCGATCGGCCGCTTCGACGTGATCGGCTCCCCGGCGCCGGGGCAGCTGCGGGTGCGGGGCTGGGCGCTCGACAAGAACGCGCCGACGGAACCGCTGGCGATCCGCGTCTACGTCGGCGGCCGGGCCGGGGCGCCGGGCGCGCTCGCCCACGAGCTGGGGTCGGTCGCGGGCGTGCCGCGCACCGACGTCGGCGCCAAGTACCGGGCCGCCGGCCCGAACCACGGCTTCGACACCGCCTTCGCGACGACCAAGTCGGGGGCGCAGCCGGTCTGTGTCTACGCGCTCAACACCGGCCCCGGCAAAGACCGCCTGCTCGGCTGCAAGGACACGGCGATCCCGGTCGCGGTCACCGTCGCCAACCCGCGGGCGACCAAGCGCGGGGTGCGGGTGCGGCTCGCCTGCGAGTGGCCGGAGGGGACCGAGTGCCCCGGCCGGCTGACGCTGCGCACCCAGGTGAAGGTCCCGGTCCCCGGCAAACGCGGCCGCCCGGTCCGGCTGCGGACCGTGAAGCGCTCCCTCGGCAACCGCACCTTCCGACTCACCGGCAAACGCGCCCACGCCTTCACGATTCCCTACAGCGCCGGCGGCCGCGCCCTGCTGCGCCGGCACGGGGAACTGCGCACGCAGCTGGTCGCGTCGATCCCGGGCGGACGCCGGATCGTCGTCCTCCGGGTCGGCGGCTAGCTCCCTGAAGGCTTGTACGTGCCCGAGCACGTACAAAGCTTCAGGCGTCAGTCTCGCCGAGGGCTTCGCGCAGGCTCGCCAGCTCGGCCCGCAGCTCCGCCATTTCTCGCTCGACCCGCGTGAGGCGGTCCTCGGCCGGGACGAGGTCGGGCTCGCCAGCGGCAGCGGGCGCCTCGGCTGAGGCGTCGCTCTCCGCCTCGGTCCCGGCATCGCCCACCTCCACCGTCGCTTCCTCGCCGAGCCCTCCCAGCACCTGCTGGTAGCGCTGCTCCTTCTGGCCCGGCCGGCGCTCGTGGCGGACGACGTAGCCGCGCTCGATCAGCCCCTCCAGCGTCGACTCGACCGCGGCGAGGTCGGCGAAGCCGTGCAGCCGCTCGCAGCGCCCCTTCAGCTCGCCCGGGGTCTGAGGCCCGCGCAGCATCAGCACGGCCAGCAGCGAGAGCTCCGCCTCGTCGACCCCGAGCGCCTCCGGCAGCAGGTGGCGGTACTTGCGGGCGCGGCTGCCGGCGCCGCTGGCGAGCCGGGTCCAGCCGCGCAGGGCCAGCCGCCGCAGCGCCTCGCTGACCGTGGCCTCGTCGTAGTCGACGACCGGGTCGCGGTTGGTCGACTGGTTGCAGGCGAGCCGCAGGGAGTTGAGCGAGAGCGGGTAGGTGTCCGGCGTCGTCCGCTGCTTCTCGATCAGGCAACCGACTACGCGGACCTCGACGGCGTCGGGCTCCACCGTTCCGCCTCAGCCGCGGTCCGGCCGCTCGGGGTAGATCTCGTCGATCGTGACCAGGGCGCGGTAGGGAGCCTCGGCCGCGGCTTCGATCTTCTCGGCGCCGCCGGCGAGCCGGTCGACGACGGCGACGACGCCCACCACCTCCAGGCCCTCCTCGCGGACCCGCCCGATCGCGGTCGCGGTCGAGCCACCGGTGGTGACCGTGTCCTCGACCACGAGGCATCGCACCCCCGGAGCGACCGGGCCCTCGACCCAGCGCTGCAGCCCGTGCTCCTTGCGGGCGCTGCGCACGAAGAAGGCGACCAGCTCCTGGCCCGAGGGGACGGCGATCGCCGCGCAGGCCGGCGGGATCGCCGCCGTCGCCGGCCCGCCCACTGCCTCCGCACCGAGCTCGGCGGCGGCGTCGGCGATCAGCTCCCCGGCGGCGAGGAAGCCGGCCGGCCGCATCAGCGCGCGTCGCGCGTCGACGTAGTACTGGGCGGTCGCCCCGCTCGCCAGCGTCACCTCGCCGAGGATCAGCGAGTGCTCGCGCAGCTCGTCGAGGAGGGTCTGCTTGGCTGCGCCGAGGTCGCTCACGGCGCGCATCCTACGGTCGCTCCGCTCGCTGAAGCTTTTTCCTCCCTATGGGGTGGAAAATCCTTCAGGCGTCGCTCAGCGACTCGGCGAACCCCGTCCGCCAGCTCGGGTGTGCCGGCTCCCAGCCCAGCTCGCGCTTCGCCTTCGCGTTGGAGGCGCCGCGCATCGTGACCGCCGTGCTCGCCAGGTCGGCGCCCGCGGCCAGCCGCGCCAGCCAGACCGGGACGCGGCGCGGCGGCTTGGCGCCGAGCGCCTCGGCGTAGACCGGCAGCCACTCGCGCTGCTCCGCCGGCTCGTCGTCGACCACGTTGTAGGCGCCGGGGGCGCCGCGGTCGAGCGCCGCCACGATCGCCGCGGCGGCGTCGTCGACGTGGACGAAGGAGAAGCGGCCGGTCCCGGCGCCGATCACCGGGTTGCGGCGCCGGCGCGTCTCCGCCGCCATCGAGCCGTCGGCGGCGTAGTAGGTGCCGGGCCCGTAGAGCCAGCCGAACCTCAGCACCAGACCCTCCAGCCCCTCGGCCCCGGTCACCCGCTGCTCGAGCTCGACCAGGGCGTCGCGGCCGGCCGCGAACCGGCCCGGCGCCTCGACCATCAGCCGCGCCTCCTCGTCCTTGACCCACTCGCCCTCGGGCTCGTAGAAGAAGGCGACGCTCTCGGCGATCAGCCGGCGCGCCCCCGCCGCCTGAGCCGCCGCGACGAGGTTGCGCGTCCCCTCGGTCCGCACCCGGTTCGTCGCCGCCAGGTAGTCCTCTTTCGGCTTGAAGCTCGGCGGCAGCGCGGTCAGCGCGTGGACCACCACCTCGGGGGCGGCCGCCGCCACCGCCTCGTTCAGCGCCGTGGCGTCGAAGACGTCGCAGACCACGGCCTCCGCCCCGGCCTCCCGGATCGCCGCCGCCCGCTCCTCGCGCCGCGTCATCCCCGTCACCTCGTGCCCGGCAGCGACGAGCTGCGCCACGAGCGGCCGCCCCAACGCCCCCGATGCTCCCGCGATGAAGACCTTCATGCCCTCAAGCTATCGCCAGAGGACCGCAGCTACCAGATGAAGATGTCCTCACCCATGAAGATGCGCTCGTAGATCTCGGGCTGGTCCGAGATGAACGTGCGCAGGCAGCCGTGGCTGGCGGGGTAGTCCGGCACCGATTCGTAGCCGTGGACCGCGTAGCCGCCGTAGAAGTACCAGGAGTAGTACATCCCGTGCGAGTTGTAGCCCGGTTCGGTGCGGATGAACTCGTAGTGGCCGGTCACGGTCGGGGTCGAGGACTTGCCGGAGGAGATCGGGTAGATCGCGAACGGCTTGTCGCCCTTGGTGAAGACCAGGACCTGCTTGGAGAGCGGCGCCTCGACGTGCTCCCCCGCCCCGGGGTAGCGCACGTTGTAGCCGCCGCGGCCGGCGAAGACTTTCTTCACCAGGCCCTTGCCGGCCCGCATGCTGCGGCTCATGTCGTTGACTTTGCGGTAGGCGAGCACCCCGCGGGCGGTCTTGCTGCCGAAGCACCTGCCGCTGTTGGCGATGTATCCCATCTTCCGCATCGCCTTCTTGAAGCCGACGACGACGTTGCCGCACTGGCCCTGGTGCAGGGCGGGGTAGCTGACCTTCCAGCTCTTGCGCACGGAGCTGTCGCCGCCCAGCTCGGGGGTCGCTTCATGCGTGGCGCTGACCGCATACTTGCCGTCCTCGCGCACGCCGACGGCGGTCGCGAAGGTCCCCGTGCCGCCCTTGCCCTTGCCGACCGCGAGCGTGCGGCTGAACAGGTCCTTCCCGTCGAGGAAGAAGTCGACCCGGACCTTCTGTCCGGCCACGTAGGGCGAGACGGTCCCGAGGACCCGGACCTTCGAGTAGATCTGCGCCCGGCCGTCGTTCAGGTGGTCGAGCTTGATCTTCACCGTCGCCTCCGGGACCGCCGGGACCGGCGCGGCCTTCTTGCCGGCGCTCCCGGCGGAGGCGGAGGCGGGGACGATCAGCAGCGCCAGGAGCGCGCAAAGGCAGGCGAGGCGGCGGTTCACCGGCCGGATGCTACTGACCGAGCAGGGCGACGGAATTGTTCAGCATGTGCAGCAGGATTCCCGGCACGATCGAGCCGGTCTTCTCGTACAGCAGGCAGAGCACGAAGCCGAAGAAGATCAGCGGCGGCACGGCGCTGATCCCGGTCAGCGCGTGCAGCGCCCCGAAGACGAGGCCGGCGACCAGCGCCGCCCCGTAGCGCGGCAGCTTCTCCCGCAGGCCGCCGTAGAGGAAGCCGCGGAAGCAGACCTCCTCGCTGATCGGCGCCGCGATCGCGATCAGCAGGATCTGCACGCCGACCGGCCCGAACGCCTCGGCGATGTCCTCCTGTTCGGGTTCCATCACCAGCGCCACGTAGAGGAAGGCGAAGAGCAGGTAGGCGCCGACCGTCGCCGCCATCCACTTCCAGGCGGAGCGGTCGAAGCTGCGCACGCCGAGCCGGCGCAGGTTCTCCCCCAGCGTCGCGGCCCCGCGCTGCGCGGCGATCACCATCGGCACCAGCAGGAAGGCGAGCGCGGTCGCCAGCTGCAGGCCGACGTTGCCGAAGGTCGTCAGCTCACCGTCTTCCTGACCGATCACCGCGAAGGGGATCCCCAGCATGATCCCGGTCCCGAGCGCCAGCACGACCCCCAGCAGCGCCGCCCCCGGCCCCCAGTTCGAGGGCGGGAAGGCCCGTGGAGCCTGCCTCTCTTCCGCCGACGTGGCTAAGTTGGCCTCCATGTCGCCGGCAGTCTCACAGGTCTCGCGCTCGACCCGGACCCGGCTGCGGCTGCTGCGCCGCCTGCTCGTGCTGACGATCTTCGTCGTCGTCGCGGCGATCGCCCTCGCCCAGTTCACCGAGCTGGAGCGGGTCGCCACCGGCATCCTCGCCTCGACCGCGGTGCTGGCCGCGATCGTCGGTCTCGCCGCCCAGCACACGCTCGGCAACCTCGTCGCCGGCGTCCAGCTGGCGGTCTCGCAGCCGTTCCGGATCGGCGACCGCATCAGCTACGAGGAGAAAGACGGCCGGGTCACCGACATCACCCTCGCCTACACCTACATCGACCCCGGCGACGGCAGCCACGTGGTGATCCCCAACCAGCTGCTGGTCGAAGGGGTCGTCCACAACCACTCGACCGACGACACGGTCGCCTGAGGCGGAGCGCAGCGGGCGGCGCGGTGCGCCGGCGGAAGTACCCTCTGCTCGATGACGCAGCGCACTCGGCGGCAGCGACGCCGCGGCGGTATCGGCAGCAAGCTCCTGCTCGTCTTCGGGGCCGTCTTCGCCCTGGCCGCGATCGCCGCGATCGGCGTCACCTCCTGGGTGCTCGACGTCGCCGCCGACGCCCCCTCGCTCTCCACCTGCAAGCCGATCGACCGCGGCGGCAACTCCGTCCTCTACGACGCCGACGGCGGCAAGCTCGGCGTCATCGCCTCCGACGAAGCGCGTGAGCCGGTCGCGCTCGACCGCGTCCCCAAGCAGCTGCAGTTGGCCACGGTGGCGATCGAGGACCAGCGCTTCTACGAGCACGACGCGCTCGACTACGAGGGGATCCTGCGCGCCGCGCTGAAGAACCTCGAGGCCGGCGAGGCGGTCGAGGGGGGCTCGACGATCACCCAGCAGCTGGTCCGCAACCTCTGCATCCCCGACCCCGAGCGCACCCTCGAGCGCAAGATCGTCGAGGCGGAGCTGGCGATCGAGTACTCCGAGCGCCACACCCGCAAGGAGATCCTCGGCCAGTACCTCAACATCGCCTCCTACGGGACGATCGAAGGCAGCACCGCGGTCGGCGTCGGGGCCGCCGCGAAGATCTACTTCTCGCGGCCGGTCTGGAAGCTGAGCCTGCCGCAGTCGGCGCTGCTGGCCGGGCTGCCGCAGGCGCCCTCCGAATACAACCCGCTGCTCAACCCGGAGGCGGCGCGGCAGCGCCGCAACGTGGTCCTGCGGCAGATGGAGAAGCTCGGGTTCGTGACGCCGGAGCGGGCGGCGGCGGCCGCGCGCGCCGGCCTCGGGCTCGACGTCTCCGAGCGCTACTTCGAGCACCGCCAGCCCTACTTCTTCGACTACGTCGAGAACGAGCTGATCGAAAGGTACGGCGTCAACACGGTGCGCCGCGGCGGTCTCGAGGTCCACACCACGGTCGACCCCGACCTGCAACGGGTCGGACTGGAAGCGATGCGCTCCTCCCTCCCCTACTCGACCGACCCCTCGGCGGCGCTGGTCGCGGTCGACCCCCGCGACGGCCATGTCCGCGCGATGGTCTCCAGCTCGCACTACGGGCAGAGCCAGTTCAACCTCGCCGCCCAGGGCCACCGCCAGCCCGGCTCGACCTTCAAGACCTTCGTCCTCACCACCGCGATCAAGCAGGGGATCGACCCCTACTCGACCTACTACACGTCGAAGCCGCTCTCGCTCGACCTCCCGCAGTGGGGGCACTGGGAGGTCAGCACCGCCGACGAGGGCTACCAGGGCACGGTCAACCTGCAGCAGGCGACGGTCAGCTCCGACAACACCGTCTTCGCCCAGCTCGACCTCGACGTCGGGCCGAAGAGCGTCGCCCAGACGGCGAAGTCGATGGGGATCGTGACCGAACTGGACGGGATCCCGGCCGAGGGCCTCGGCGGCCTGCGGATCGGCGTCTCGCCGCTGGAGATGGCGAGCGCCTACGCGACCCTGGCCGCCGGTGGCGTGCACCGAAAACCGGTCTCGATCGAGAAGGTCGCCTTCCCCGGCGGCAAGGTCGACCGGCCGCAGCGCTCGCGGCCCGAGCGGGTCCTCTCCGAGCCGGTCGCCTGGGAGGTGACCCGGCTGCTGCGCGACAACATCACCGAAGGGACCGGCACCGCCGCCTACACGGGCTGCGCCGGCCAGGCGGGCAAGACCGGGACCACCGACGAATACACCGACGCCTGGTTCACCGGCTACCAGCCCAATCTGGCGACCGCGGTCTGGGTCGGCTACCCGGAGTCGAACGACATCTCGATGACCAGCGTCCACGGGATCACCGTCTTCGGCGGCACCTTCCCGGCCGAGATCTGGCACTCGCTGTACGCGGACGGCGGCGTGCCCTGCGAGGAGTTCGCCGAACCGGAGGGGGAGATCAGCTGGGCGCCCTACTACGGCCACTTCACCCAGGCAGCGCCGAGCGAGCCGGGCGAGGACGACGCGGCCGGCGGCGACGGCGACGGCGAAGAGCCGCCGCCACCCGGCAGCGCCGCGGTCGGCGGCTACGACCCGAACGAGTACGACCCCGACGCCTACGCGCCCGGCGCCGGCCAGGGACCGGCACCGCTGCCACCCCCGCCGCCTTCTGTCGGGGGCGGGGCGGGCGCCGGGGAATGACTCGCCGGAGCAACAGCGGGGAGGCTCTGCCGAGCCATTCCCCGGCGCCCCACACGACGTGAGCATCTCGCCGGGGCTCGCCTTCGCCCTGATGTGGGTGGGGTTCGCGGCCTACCTCGGCGCGCTCGCCGCGGCGCCGGCGCTCGCCAGCTGGTCCCCAACACGTTTTCCATCCCTGGGATGGAAAACGTGTTGGGGGGCGATGGTGGTGGCCGTCGCCTGCTTCGCGGTCGCACCCGTCCTCCTCTCCCACGACGTCTACAGCTACGTCGACTACGCCCGGCTCGGCGTCGCCCACGGCCTCGACCCCTACGTCGACCCGCCGCTCGCCGCGCCCCAGGACCCGGCCTTCGCCGAGGTCAGGTGGACCGAAGCGACCAGCGCCTACGGGCCGCTGTTCACGCTCGCCACCTACCCGCTCGCCTGGCTGCCGGTCGGCGCCGCGGTCGCCGTGCTGAAGGCGGTCGCGGCGCTCTCGGTCCTCGGCCTCGCCGCCACGGTCGCCCGCATCGCCGCCTGGCGCGGCGTCGAGCCGCTGCGCGCCGCCGCCTTCGTCGCCCTCAACCCGCTCGTCCTCGTGCATGTGGTCGGCGGCGCCCACAACGACGGCCTCGCGATGCTGCTGGCGCTGCTCGCCGTCGCCGCGGTGCTCAGCGCCCGCGAGCTCGCCGGCGGCGCGGCGCTCCTGGCCGCGGTCGCCATCAAGGCCTCGGCCGCCTTCGTCGCCCCGTTCGCGTTGCTCGGCGCGCGGGACCGGGTGCGGCTGTCGGCGGGCGCGGCGCTGGCCGCCGTCGCGATCGCCGCGGCGGCGTGGCTCGCCTTCGGCTGGGACTGGCTGGGCGCCCTCGGGCTGGCCGGGGAGAACCAGGGACGGACCAGCCACATGAGCGTCCCGATCACGGTGGCACGGCTCACCGGCCTCGACCCCGGCGCCGTCCGCGTCGTCGCCCTCGTCCTCTTCCTCACCCTCCTCTTCGAGCTGCTGCGCTGGACCTGGCGCGGCGGCGACTGGGTCCGCGCCGCCGCCTGGACCGCAGCCGGCCTCCTCCTGGCCACCTCCTGGCTCCTCCCCTGGTACCTGGTCTGGCTCCTCCCCCTCGCAGCCATCTCGCGAGACAGACCCCTGCAGATCCTGGCCCTAGCTCTCACGGCGTACCAGCTGGGCGCCCGAATCCCCCTGTAACGGCGCGCGTGGAGGGACCGGGTACCCCTCGGAACGTCTTGTACTTCTCGGTCACGACGGCGCAAGGACTGCCGGAGCACGACCACCCGAGCAAGTTAAGTGGAGAGGGGTACCCGGTCCCTCCCCACCATCGGCGTCAGGTGGAGAGGGGGTCGGGTCCCTCTTCTCGCTGCTGCGCCTCTTCCTCCTCAGGCGACGGATGCAGGATCCCGGTATGGATGCTCCACCCCTCGCGCCGGCCCAGCGCCGTGACCACGCCGACGTAGATCAGTTCGCCGACCGTCATCACGCCGCGCACCGCGATCGCGATCAGCGAGGCGAGGGCGAAGCTCTTGCCGGGCAGCGACGCCTTCAGCGCCCAGGCGAAGGCGGCGTCTTTGACGCCGAGCCCGGCCGGGGCGACCAGGGTCACCAGCGCCGCGAAGTACCCGATCGCCTGCGCCGAGGCGACCAGGAGGATGTCCTCGAAGGGGATGTTGGTGACCGAGCGGGCGACGCAGTAGATCCCGACCCCGACGAAGAACCAGTTCAGCGAGTAGTAGGCGATCAGCGCGATCACGCCGCGCAGCGGCACCACCGCCGGCAGCGGTTCGCGCCCGAAGATCCCCAGCACCTTGTTCGCCAGCGGGCCGAACACGCGCGGGTGCAGCAGCCCGACCGCCACCGGGATCAGCAGCAGCACCGCCCAGCGCCACGTGTCCCCCTGCAGGTCCGGGTGCTGGACGATGAAGTAGGCGGCGACGACGATCGCCGAGGTGGCCGAGATCGCCTGTTCGTAGGCGATGCTGGCGATCGTCAGCCGGCGCGGCACCCCCGCCCGTTCGGAGAGCAGGACCCGGCCCAGCACGTAGAGCACGCTGCCCGGCACGTAGCGGGCGAGCAGCGGCTGTCCCCAGGCGACCTGGGCCCGGCCCACCCCGATCGGGTGGCCGAGGAAGCGGAGGATGAAGTCCCAGCCGAGGGCGCTGAAGAAGAAGAAGAAGGGCAGGATCACGATCGCCGGGATCAGCCACCCGATCTTGAAGTGGACGCCCTGGTCCTGGATCTCCGACCACTGGTCGACAACGGTCAGGACGAGGAACCCGAAGATGAGGACGACGAGGCCGATCTGGACGGCAAGGCGGACCTTGCGGCTGCGCGGGGGACGCGTCCCGACCCGCGCGCCGACCTCGCCGACGCGGTGCAGAAATGGCTGGCGGCGCTCCACTGGGGCGCACCTTAGTGACCGGGTCGGTTTGGGATAGTCATCCGATGGGCGAGTTCGAGCTCCTGGCGCGGATACGGGAACGGCTGCCGCCCCCCGGGCCGCGCCTGCTGCTGGGCAGCGGCGACGACGCCGCGGTGACGCTCCCGGGCGGCGCCACCGCGACCTCGGTCGACGCGCTGGTCGACGGCGTCCACTTCCACCGCGACCGCTCCACCCCGGCCCAGATCGGCCGCAAGGCCCTCGCCACCGCACTCTCCGACCTGGCCGCGATGGGCGCCGAGCCGGGCGAGGCCTACGTCGCCGTCGGCGTCCCGGCCGACCTCGGCGAGGACGGCTGCCTGGAGCTGGTCGACGGGATGCTGGCGCTCGCCGCGGAGACCGGGACCGCCCTGGCCGGCGGCGACGTCACCAGGTCCCCGGTGCTGACCCTCGCCGTCGCCGTCGTCGGCCACGCCGCCGCGGCCGAGCAGCTGGTCTCCCGCGCCGGCGCCGAGCCCGGCGACGCGCTCGTGCTCAGCGGCGAGCTCGGCGGCGCGGCCGCCGGCCTGCTCCTGCTCGAGCGGCCCGAGCTGGCGGCGGCGGTCCCCGCCTCGACCGCCGAGCGGCTGCGGCTGCGCCAGCTCGACCCTGCCCCCCGCCTCGCCACCGGCCGAGCCCTCGCCGCGGCCGGTGCCCGGGCGATGATCGACCTCAGCGACGGCCTCGGCGGCGATGCCGGCCACCTCGCGGCCGCCTCCGGCCTCGGCCTGCAGATCGACGCCGGCAGCCTGCCGCTGGCCAAGGGCGTGGCCGAGGTCGCGGCGGCGGCCGGGCGCGACCCGCTCGAGCTCGCCGTCTCCGGCGGCGAGGACTACGAGCTGCTGGCGGCGCTGCCGCCAGAGCGCCTGGCCGCGGCGACGGCCGCAATCGGGGAAGCGACGGAGACGACGTTGACGCAGGTCGGGCAAGCCCGGACCGGCGAGGGGGTCGAGATCAGGCTGCCTGGGGGCGGGACCGTGGCACCGGCAGGCTTCGATCAGCTCCGCTGACCAGGGGCGCGACGCCGGTCAGCAGCTCGCGCACGCCGCGGCGCCGCAGCATCGCCGCCGCGACCTGCGAGGGGTCCGGCTTGTAAGCGCCGGACTCGACAAGGCTTTTCAGCTCCAGCTTTTGCATCCGATCTCCTTTTCGGCCCGTACCCCCTCGATCCTTAGTTCTGGGTACTCGCACATGTGTCCAACTGGCGCCGAGCACTACCCTTTGGTGCGTGGCTAACGGGACGGCCCGCATCCTCCTCGTCGACGACGAGCAGTCGATCCAGACTCTCTTGAGCTATCCCCTGCGCAAGGACGGCTACCACGTCACCTCGGCGCTCGACGGCGGCGAAGCGCTGCAACGCTTCGAAGAGGGGCGCTTCGACCTCGTCATCCTCGACCTGATGCTGCCCCGCATCGACGGCGTCGAAGTCTGCCGCCAGCTGCGCTCCCACAGCCAGGTGCCGATCATCATGCTGACCGCGAAAGGGAGCGAGACCGACAAGGTCGCCGGCCTCGAGGTCGGCGCCGACGACTACATCACCAAGCCGTTCTCGATGCGGGAGTTCCGCAGCCGCGTCAAAGCGGCGCTGCGGCGCTCGCGGATGGGCGGGGAGACGCGCGAGGAGGAGGCGATCGAGTCCGGCGAGCTGTCGATCGACTTCGGCCGCCGCATGGTCACCCTCGAGGGCGAGGAAGTCCGCGTCACCTACGTCGAGTTCGAGATCCTCGGGGCGCTGGCGCGCTCGCCCGGCCGGGTGCTGACCCGCGAGACGCTGCTGGAGCACGTCTGGGGGGACTCCGAGTACCGCGACCCGCGCACCGTCGACGTCCACATCAGGCACCTGCGCGAGAAGCTCGAGACCGATCCCAAGCAGCCCGAGTTCCTCTTCACCGTGCGCGGGGTCGGCTACCGCTTCAAGGAGTAACCGGTGCGGCGCCTCCGGCTCACCAACCTGAGCAGCCGGATCACGCTCATCGCGATCGCGATCGCGGTCGGCACCTCGGCGACGATCTACGCCTACACCGTCGTCATCGGCGGCGCCGCCAGCGGGCTCGGCGCGGTCAAAGGGCAGATCCTCGTCGGCGGCCTGATCTCGATCGTCTTCGCGACGCTGCTCGGCCTCTACTACGCCCAGCGCGCGGCCCAGAACATCAGCCACCTCCAGGACGCCGCCCGCAAGGTCGCCGACGGCAACTTCGAAACGAAGATCCCAGTCGCCGCCGCCGGCAACCTCGGCCAGCTGGCCCGCAGCTTCAACGAGATGCAGCGCCGCCTCGCCGAGCTCGACAGCGCCCGCAAGCAGTTCATCGCCAACGCCTCGCACGAGCTGCGCACGCCGATCTTCAGCCTCGGCGGCTTCGTCGAGCTGCTCGAAGAGGAGGACCCGAGCCCGGAGGAGCGGGAGGAGTTCGTGCGCACGATGCGGCAGCAGATCGACCGCCTCACCAAGCTCACCGCCGACCTGCTCGACCTCTCCCAGCTCGACGCCGGGGCGATCGTGATGCGGGCCCGCGACATCGACCTCGGCGCCCTGGCGCGGGAGGTGACGCGGGAGTTCGGGGCGCGCGCCGACCTGCGCGGCTCGCGCCTGGAGCTGCGCACCCCCGAGCAGCCGGCGCTGGCCCTGGGCGACCCGGACAGGGTGCGGCAGATCATCCGTATCCTGCTTGACAACGCCCTCACCCACACCCCCGAGGGCACCAAGGTCACCGTGACCACCTACTCCGTCAACCGCCGCGCCGAGCTGACCGTCTCCGACGAGGGGGCCGGGATCCCGCAGCGCGTCCAGAACCGGATCTTCGAGCGCTTCTACACCGCCGACAAGGCGGGTGGGTCGGGGCTCGGCCTGGCGATCGCCAGCGAGCTCGCGCAGCGTATGGAGGGGCGGATCACGATCAGCTCCAGCCGCCGCTTCACCGCCTTCACCCTCGACCTGCCGCCGGCCGTGCTCGGCGCCGAGCAGCGGCCCGCCAGCCCGCTGGCCAACGTGCCGGCGTGAGCCTGCGGGCCGCACTGGCGCTGCTGGCCTGCCTGGCGCTGCTGGCCGGCTGCGGCTCCAGCCACGAGCAGGACGGGACCGCCACCAACGCCTCCGGCCCGTCTCAGGGCGGCGACCAGGCGCCGCAGGTGATCGTCCAGACCGCGTCCCCCGGCTTCGACACCGCCAAGATCTACCGCGAGGCGGCACCCGGCGTGGTCACGGTCCACTCGATCTTCGAGAAAGGCGCCGGCGAGGGCTCGGGCTTCGTCCTCGACGAGGACGGGACGATCGTCACCAACGCCCACGTCATCACCGACGAACTGAGCGGTCCCCGCAAGCCGGCCAAGGAAGTCTTCATCGAGTTCGCCGACCGCAACATCGTCGAGGCGGAGATCGTCGGCTTCGACCCCTTCGCCGACGTCGGGCTGCTGAAGATCGACCCCGACGGCCTCGACCTCAACCCGCTCGAGCTGGGCCGCGACGCCGACGTCGAAGTCGGCCAGCCGGTGGTGGCGATCGGCAGCCCGTTCGGGGAGCAGCAGTCGCTCTCGAGCGGGATCGTCTCCGCCACCGACCGCTCGGTCCGCTCGCTGACCCAGTTCCAGATCGAGGGGGCGATCCAGACCGACGCCTCGATCAACCCCGGCAACTCCGGCGGCCCGCTGCTCGACGCCGCCGCGCGGGTGATCGGGATCAACCAGCAGATCGAGACCGAATCGGGCGCCAACGACGGAGTCGGCTTCGCGGTCCCCGTCTCGGCCGTGAAGCGCTCGATCGCGCAGCTGGCCGCGGACGGCAGCGTCGAATACGCCTACATCGGGGTCTCCAGCCAGGCGCTCTACCCGCAGCTCGCCGAGAAGCTCGGCCTCGACACCACCTACGGCGGCCTGCTCGCCGACGTCGTCCGCGGCGGGCCGGCCGAGAAGGCCGGGCTGCAGGGCGGCGACGACGAACTGCGCTTCCAGGCCGGCGAATACAAAGTCGGCGGCGACGTGATCCTCACGGTCGACGGCCGCAGGATCGTCGAGCCCGACGATCTCTCGACCGTCGTCGCCTTCCGCAAGCCCGGCGACACGGTCCCGGTGGTCGTCCTCCGCGACGGCGAGCGCAAGCGGCTCGAGGTCACCTTGGGCAAGCGTCCGGACGACGCCGGGGGCGGCTGACCGCCGCTTCGCCGCCGGGGCGTGTAGAACTCCGGCCTTGCTTCACGAAGTCGCCCTCGGCCAAAAGACCCTCACCGACTACACCCACATAGTCGGCAAAGACCTGACGGAGCAGATCCGCGAGCTGGCGGAGCCGCTGAAGGGCAAGCGGGTGCTGCACGTCAGCGCCACCGCTTTCGGCGGCGGCGTCTCGGAGATCCTCTACACGATCGTGCCGCTGATGCGCGACGTCGGGGTCGACGCCCACTGGCACGTGATCTTCGGCAAAGACGAGTTCTTCAACGCGACCAAGCTGCTCCACAACTCGCTGCAGGGGGCGGAGGAGACGCTGAGCGACGAGCAGTGGGAGCTGTTCGACGAGATCAACCAGATGAACGCCGAGGGCCTGGAAGGGGAGTGGGACGCGGTGATCGTCCACGACCCGCAGCCGATCGGCCTGCGGCGCGGCGCCACGCAGAAGGGCAAGCGCTGGATCTGGCGCTGCCACATCGACCTCTCGACCCCGAACCCGGCGCCGATCGCGCGCCTGCTGCCGCTGATCGAGGAGTACGACGCGACCGTCTGGCACCTGCCCGACTACGTCCCCGACGGGATCGACCACGCCAACGGCGTCAACATCATCCCGCCGGCGATCGACCCGCTCTCGCCGAAGAACATGGCCTTCTCGCCCGACGACGCCGCCTTCGTCTGCAAGCAGTTCGGGATCGACCCCGACCGGCCGCTGCTGACCCAGGTCTCCCGCTTCGACCCCTGGAAGGACCCGATCGGCGTCATCGACGCCTACCGCGAGGTCACCGAGCAGGTCCCGGATGCGCAGCTGGCGATGGTCGGCTCGATGGCGACCGACGACCCCGAGGGCCGCGAGTACTTCGAGAAGACCTTCGAGTACGCCGACGGCGACCCCGACATCAAGATCCTCAGCAACCTCAACAACGTCGGCGCGATCGAGGTCAACGCCTTCCAGTCCCAGTCCGACGTCTGCCTGCAGAAGTCGATCCGCGAGGGCTTCGGCCTGACCGTGACCGAGGCGCTCTGGAAGGGGCGGCCGACCGTCGCCGGCAACGTCGGCGGCATCCCGCTGCAGATCGAGGACGGGGTCGGGGGTTTCCTCGTCAACTCGCCCTCGGAGTGCGCGCAGCGCTGCCTCGAGATCCTCCGCGACCCGGAACTGGGCAAGCAGCTCGGCCGGGCCGGCAAGGAGCACGCCCGCCAGAACTTCCTCTCGCCGCGGCTGCTGCGCGACTGGCTCGGCCTGCTCGGCGACCTCGACACCTGAGCCGCGCGGTCCCCGGAGCTGCCCGGGGCGACCATCTAACCTCTGCGGCGTGGATGGCTCGCCGCTGATCATCGTCTCGAACCGGGGGCCCGCCCAGTTCGAGCGCGACGAGGCGGGCGAGCGCACGGTGCGGCGCGGTGGTGGCGGTCTGGTCACCGCCCTCTCCGGCCTCGTCTCCCACCGCGACGCGCTCTGGATCGCCTCGGCGATGACCGACGAGGACGTCGCCGTCTCCGAGGAGAACGGGGGCCGCCCGATCGAGCTGGCGCTCGACGGGATCGACTACAAGGTCTGCCTGGTCGGGAGCGACGGCGAGGCCTACGACCGCTTCTACAACGTGATCGCCAACCCGATCCTCTGGTTCATCCAGCACTACCTCTGGGACCTCTCCAACGCCCCGGACATCCGCCAGGAGGAGCTCGACGCCTGGGACCTCGGCTACCAGGCGGTCAACCGCGACATCGCCGAGGCGGTGGTCGAGCAGATCGCCGAGCAGGAGCGGCCGCTGGTGATGCTGCACGACTACCACCTGTACACCGCCCCGGGCATGATCCGCGAGCAGCGGCCCGACGTCTTCCTCCACCACTTCGTCCACATCCCCTGGTCCCAGCCCGACAGCTGGCGCATCCTGCCGGGCCGGATCCGCGAGGCGATCTTCCAGGGGATGCTGGCCAACGACATCATCGGCTTCCACACCCACGCCTACTGCATGAACTTCCTGCGCTGCTGCGACGAACTGCTCGAGGCCGAGGTCGACTACTCGCGGGCGGAGGTGCACCACGCCCGCGGCAAGACGGTCGCCCGCGCCTACCCGCTCTCGATCGACGCCGAGCGGCTGCAGCGGGCGGCCGAGTCGCCGGAGGTGGCGGAGGCCGAGCGCGAGGTGCTGGAGCGGCGGCGCAAGCACCTGATCATCCGCGTCGACCGCGCCGACCTCTCGAAGAACGTGCTGCGCGGCTTCACCGCCTTCGACACCTTCCTCGCCCAGCACCCGGAGTTCATCGAAGAGGTCACCTTCATCGCCCACCTGCAGCCCTCGCGCCAGGACGTGCCCGAGTACGCCGAGTACCTGGAACGGATCGAGGCGCTGGTCGCGGTCGTCAACCACCGGCACGGGACCACCGACTGGATGCCGATCGACCTCAAGATCTACGAGAACTTCCACGACGCCGTCGCCCGCTACAAGCACTTCGACCTGCTGATGGTCAACTCGATCTTCGACGGGATGAACCTGGTCGCCAAGGAGGCGCCGGCGGTGAACACCCGCAACGGGGTGCTGATGCTCTCCGAGAACACCGGCAGCCACGAAGAGCTCGGCGACTGCGTGCTCTCGGTCAACCCCTTCGACATCCAGGACCAGGCCGACGCGATCTACCGGGCGCTGACCATGGACCCCGAGGAGCGGCGGCTGCGGTCGGAGCGGCTGAAGGAGATCATCTACTCGCGCAACCCGGGCGACTGGGTCGACGAGCAGCTGCGCGACATCGAGGAGCTGCGCTCGCAGGTTGCGTAGGGCCGCGGGGGCGCCCCGGGGGAGAACCCGGTGGCGCCGGCGACTTGGGCCGGGGTGGGCACGGTTCGAATCCGCTGGAAGGGACTGGGGAAGGTCGCGGCGGCCGCGGTCGCCGGGCTGCTGGCGCTGCAGGCGCTGCCGGGGCTGCTGCGCGCGCCGCAGCCGCCGCCCCTGGCGCCGGACGTGGGCCTGCCGCGAGTGCAGGTGCAGCGGCCCGAGCCGGTGGCGGCCCCGAAGCCGCCACCGAGGAAACCACGCCGATCCCAGCCTCCAAAACCGCGACCGATCCGTCGAGCTGAGCCTTTGGGTCGTAATACGACGCAAAAGCGCGGTTCGACCGATCGCGGCGAGGTTGAGGCGGCGCCCGTCCCGCTGGCGGTGCCGGCGCAGGCTCCGGCGCCCGTGGCTCCTCCTCCGCCCGTGCCGCCCCCGATCCCGCCTCCCGCGCCGCCCGGTGACGGCTCGGTCGAGTTCATGCCGCACTGACCGAGAAATCCGCCGCCGCTATAGTCCTTCGCCGCCTTGGCCGCACCACGTGAATACGAGCTGGTCCTGATGCTGGACCCCCAGTTGGACGCCCCTGCCCGCGACGGGCTGGCCGGCGAGGCCAAGAGTCAGATCGAGGCCTCCGGCACGCTCAAGCACGAGAACAGCTGGGGCCTGCGCAAGATGGCCTACGAAATCAACCGCCGCACCGAGGCCGACTACCGCTGGTTCCGCTTCGAGGCGCCGCGCGACCTGCTCGACTCGCTCGATCACAACCTGAAGATCGCCGACGGGGTGTTGCGCTTCCGCATCTTCAAAGTCGATCCCGATGCCCCGGTGATCGTGCCCCCCGCTGCCAGCGCCCCCTCCGGCCCGCGCGAGCGCGCCGCCACGGGAGCCCGCGAGGACAGCGGCGACTCGTTCGACGAGTCCGACGACGAGTAGCGGCATCGGCGCCGCTCTTTGCGAGGAAAGCACCTCCTGAGGGGGAGGGGTCACGCCGCCGCCACTCTTAGACTGGAACCCAACCAGCGAACTTCAGAGGAGTGAGTGCATTGGCAGCTTCGAACGTAAACGTGGTGGTCATCACCGGGAACCTGACCCGGGACCCCGAGCTGCGGCACACCGGCGGAGGGACGGCAGTCTGCGAGATGCGCGTCGCCGTCAACAGCCGCCGCAAGGACCAGAGCGGCAACTGGGTCGACAAGCCCAACTACTTCGACGTCGTCGTCTTCGCCGGCCAGGCGGAGAACTGCGCCACCTATCTCGCCAAGGGGCGGCCGGTGGCGATCGAAGGGCGGCTCGACTGGCGCGAGTGGGAGGCCAAAGACGGCAGCGGCAAACGGCAGGCGGTGCAGATCGTCGCCAACACCGTGCAGTTCCTCGGCTCCCGCGACGGCTCCGGCGGCGCGCCCCCGAACGGCAACGGGGGCGGCTTCGCCCCCCCGGCCAGCGACGTCCCGGCCGACACCTCCGACTTCGAAGGCGCCGCGGCGCCTTCGGGGAGCGGTGGGGGCGGCTCCGAAGACGACATCCCCTTCTGATCGCCCCAGGCGCCGTCAGGCAAGGACGCAGGAAGCCCGAATAGCAGCGCTATTCGGGCGACCGAGGACGCCGCATGACGGCGCCTGGGCCTCATCAGGGGCTGATCTGTAGCATCTCGCCCTCGAATGGCCAGAGCAGCAGCCAGAGAGAGTTCGAGCAACGGCAACCGGCGCGGCGGCAGGCGCGGCGCCGAACGTGCGCGCCCGCGCAAATACACGCGGGTCAACGCCGAGGTCGTCGACTACAAGGACCTCAACCTGCTGCGCCGCTTCCTCTCCGACAAGGGGAAGACGCGCGGCCGTCGCGTCACCGGACTTTCCCGCCGTCACCAGCGTCAGCTCTCGGTGGCGGTGAAGCGGGCGCGCGAAATCGCCCTGCTTCCCTACGTCGGAGAGCGCTGATGGCGGAAGCCATCCTGCTCAAAGACGTCGAGTCGCTCGGCGAACGCGGCCAGGCGGTCGACGTCTCCCCCGGCTACCTGCGCAACTTCCTGATCCCGCGCAAGCTGGCTCAGCCGGCGACGCCCGGGGCGCTCGAGGAAGCCCAGCGCCGCAAGGAGGCCGCCGAGAAAGCCGCGGCCGTCCGTGCCGAGCGCGAAGCCAAAGCGGCGGGGCTGCTCTCGAAAACGGTGCTCACGATCCACCAGCGGGCGGGCGAGGACGGCAAGCTCTTCGGCTCGGTCGGGGCGAAGGAGATCGTCGACGCGCTGGAGGAGGCCCGCGATCTGAAGCTGGAGAAAAAACGGGTCAAGCTCGAGCAGCCGTTGCGCGAACTCGGCACCTTCATGGTCGAGATCGAGCTCAGCGACGGCACCGTCGCCGCCGTGAAGACGATCATCAGCGAGGAGAAGTAGCTCCTCCCAGCTAGGCTCGGCGCGTGAGTCCACGACTGCCGACCCGCCTCAGCCGCCGTGCGCGGGCGCGCACCCGCCTCGGCTGGGCCCGCTCCGAGCGGGCCACCGTGGGGCTCGCCGTGGTTGCCCTGGGGGCCGCGGGCACGGTCATCGCCGGCCAGTTCGGCCGCCTCCTGCAGCGTCGCCGGCACGAGCGCGAAAACCATGAGCCGCTGATCGAAGCGGCGCCGGCGGCGGCGATCGACACGGTCGGGGTCGCGGTCCGCGGCTACACCGAGGCGCCGCGCAGCGAAACCGTGCTCTTCAACCTGCTCGGCGGCTTCCTCGGCGCCTTCGCCCTGGTCCGCCTCTCGACCTGGGGGATTCGCGACAGCTGGGGCCCCTTCCACAACGTCAGCATCCGCGGCCGCCACATCCACCACTTCGTGCCCGGCATCCTGCTCGCCTTCTCCTCGGGCACCGCGGCGCTGCTGACCGATGACGACACCCTCGAGCAGCGACTGGCGATCCCGATGGGAGCCGGCATCGGCCTCACCTTCGACGAGGCCGCCCTCCTGCTCGACCTCCGCGATGTCTACTGGACCCGCGAAGGCCTGCTCAGCGTCCAGCTCAGCTTCGGCGCCACCGCGATCCTTAGCATCGCCATCCTCACCCTCCGCATGCTCCGCCGCGGCGAGCAGCGCCAGGAGCAGGCCGGGCTGATCCCGGCGGTCGAGTCTTGACCCATTTCCGACTCTAAGAATTTGCATTCAGCGCACCACGCGTGAACAGCCGTTCTTGATGATCGGCGAGTGGCAAGAACGCTGAATCAAACAGGTGCTATCCAGCTCTTGGAACGGAGTGGATGGACCAGAAAAAGAGGCGGCAAGCACCAGGTGAAGATGGTCAAACCGGGCCATCGACCCATCACCCTGCCCCGCCACAAGGGTCGAGACTATTCCCGAGGTCTCGCCGCAGCGATCCGCAAACAGGCAGGTCTAAGATGATCGAGAGCACGATTCAAGGCATGGAGCTGACCGCGAACATTCACCGGGAGGGCGGGTCTTATTGGGCCGACGTGCCTGAGCTGCCCGGGTGCTTCGCATCAGGCGACACCTTCGACGAGCTCTTCGAGTCCTTGCGGGAGGGAGTCCGCCTGTACCTGGAGGACGACGAACGCAAGAGCGCCGATGAACCCTTCCAGGTCAAGGCTGCTGTCTTGAGCGACTCCGCTTCGGCCTGATCTCGCAGACGTCACGGGACTGCAAATTCTTTTGTACGGCAATTGCATGCAAGTGCAACGTGCCCGCATGGGGCCTCGACTAGCTTGGGCTGACCGGGATCCTGCCGCCGCCGCGGGGCCTTAACTAGACGCTATGCCGCAGCCGACTTCGAACTACGTGCCTCCGCAGAACATCGAGGCGGAGGAATCCGTTCTCGGGGCGATGCTGGTTGCGGAGCCGACGCTGACGCGGGTGATCGACGAGGTCAAGCTCAACGCGGCCGACTTCTACCTGGACCGGCACCGGGCGATCTTCGAGTGCGTCCACGACCTCTACGCGGCGGCGAAACCGGTTGACGAGCTGAGCGTCGCCGAGGCGCTGACGCAGCGCAACAAGATCGAGGAGGCGGGCGGCAAGCACTACGTCTCCGAGCTGGCGGCCAAGGTGCCCGCGGCGGGCAACGCCAAGCACTACGCCGAGATCGTCCAGCAGAACTCTCTGCTGCGGCGGCTGCTGGGCGCCGGCCAGGAGATCCAGGGCTGGGTCAACGAGCGGGCCGGGGAACCGCGCGAACTCTCCGAGCGGGCCGAGAAGCTGCTCTTCGAAGTAGCCCACAAAGAGCAGGCCAGCGACTTCCGCATCCTCGGCGACATCCTCCACGACGAGGTCGACCGGCTCGAGAAGCTCTCGACCGGCGAGATGGAGATGACCGGCACCCCCGCCGGCTTCCGCGACGTCGACGCGATCACGGGTGGGTTCCAGCCCGGGAACCTGATCATCGTCGCGGCAAGGCCCGCTATGGGAAAGTGCATTGGTCGAAATCGCTTGATTTATGATCCCTGTAGCGGATCGAGACGGCCCATGGGCGAGCTTTACCAGGCTCACCTTCGAGGTGAGGAGATCTGGGTCGCCTCACTCGGTTCGGATCTGAAAATGCGAGCGGCGAAGGCTGCTGCCGTGGCGGTCAACGGCAGAAAGCGGGTTTATCGGCTCAGAACTCGACTCGGTCGAGAGTTGGAGGCGACTGCTAACCATCCAGTGCTCACCAGCTCTGGCTGGGAAGAACTCGGCGGGATAGACACTGGCACTCGGATTGCAGTTCCGCGGCGGCTCCCACGCCCGAGCGCTCCGATCGAGTTACCCGACCGAGAGATCGTCCTCCTTGGAGCGCTGATCGCAGATGGGGCGCTCACCCAGAGGACACCTCGATTCTGCTTCGGAGAAGGCTCAAAGATGCTCCCGGTGGTGGAGAAGGCCGTCAGTGAATATGGGCTTCGGATTCGTGTCAGCGGATCGCGGGACCACGGGAACGGCCTGATCAGCAGTGGTCCCGGCGCGCGATCGAATCCAGTGACCGAAATGCTCGAGCGCCACGGCGTCATGGGCCTGCGCTCCGGCGAGAAGTTCGTCCCCGACGCGATCTTCGGCGTTTCGGACGAGCAGCTCGCTCGCTTTCTCGGCGTCATGTACGCGTGCGACGGGCACGTCTACTGCAGCGACCGGATCGCCCAGATCGGGTACACGACGATCAGCAAGCGGCTCGCGCACGACGTCCAGCACCTGCTGCTTCGCCTGGGGATCATCGCGAAGATCCGGACCTTGAAGCGGCCCGTCTACGACGGCACCGACAAGGTCGCCCGCGAGGTTCGCATCACCCACCAGGAGAGCCTGCGCCGTTTCTGCGAGCTGATCTCGGTCCCGGGCAAGGAAGAGGCTCAGGCGCGGGTCCTGGCCCGTCTCGACGCGGCGCCGCGCTCGACCAACACCGACACGATCCCGATCGAGATCTGGGACGACGTGCTCCTCGCCAAGGGTGAGAACAGCTGGGCGACCATCAGCGAGCTCACCGGTCGTCCCCGCAATCACAACTGGCACGTGGGCGCTCGCTCGCCCTCCCCCGCCCTCGTCGGCGAGCTCGCCGTCGCGACCCGGTCGCCGGCGCTCGAGGAGCTGGCCGACTCCGACATCTGGTGGGACGAAGTGGTGTCGGTCGAGTACGCCGGTGAAGAAGAGACCTACGACCTCGACGTTCCGGGCCTGCGCAACTTCGTCGCCGACGACGTCATCGTCCACAACAGCGCCCTGGTCGCCAACATCGCCGAAAACGTGGCGGTCAAAGGCAACCAGCCGGTCGCCTTCTTCTCGCTCGAGATGTCGGAGGTGGAGCTGGCGCAGAGGTTCATCGCCTGCCGGGCGCGGATCTCCGGCGACAAGCTGCGCAAGGGCCAGGTCTCCGAGCGCGACTGGCCGAAGGTGGTGCGGGCCTGCAACGAACTAGAGGAGGCGCCGCTGTGGTTCGACGACTCCTCGGACCTCGGCATCCTCGACCTGCGGGCGAAGGCGCGGCGGCTGCACGCCCAGGAACAGGAGCGCGGCGGCCTCGGCCTGATCATCCTCGACTACATGCAGCTGATGCGCTCCGACGATCACCGCGCCAACCGGGTCGAGCAGGTCGGCCAGATCAGCCGCGGGCTGAAGATCCTCGCCCGCGAGCTGGAGGTCCCGGTCGTCGCGATCTCCCAGCTCTCGCGCGCGCCGGAGCAGCGGACGCCGCCGAAGCCGCAGCTCTCCGACCTGCGCGAGTCGGGGCAGATCGAGCAGGACGCCGACGTCGTCGCCTTCCTCTACCGCGAGGACTACTACCGCGACCCCGAGGACGAGCCGGACGGCCTTGCCGACCTGATCATCGCCAAGCATAGGAACGGCCCGATCGGGACCAGGAAGCTGGTCTTCCTCGACCGCTTCCCCAAATTCGCCAACCACTCCGGCCAGGACGCGCCGATCGAGCAGCCGGCCGGCGAGGGTGGTCCGCCGCTCAGCGACGCCAGCGCCGCGGGGCCTGACTTCTGATGCCGGCGATCGCCCGCTCCGAGCCCTTCCGCGAACAGGCCTGCCCGCTGGGGGTCTGCGACGGCTCCGGCTGGATCCTCGGGCCCGAAGACGTGGCGCGCCCCTGCGAGTGCCGCGCGGCGCGGCTGAACCGTGGCCGGGCGAAGGGGGTCGCCTCGGCGATCCCGGCCCGCTACCGCGGCGTCTCCTTCGACCGGCCGCCGGTCAGCGACATGGCGCGCGACATGGGGACCCGCCACGTGGTCCAGGCGACCCGGGACTACGTCGAGGGGATCGACGAGAACGTCGCCGCCGGCCGCGGCCTCTGGCTGATGGGCAACACCGGCACCGGCAAGACCACGCTGGGGATGCTGGTCGCCAAGGAAGTCCTGGCGGCGGACAAGACCGTCGGCGTCTACTTCACGCCGAAGCTGCTGACCCGGATCCGGCAGACCTACCAGGAGGCCGAAAGCAACAGCGCCTACGACGACTTCTTCCGCCGCGTCACCTCGGTCGATCTCCTCTACATCGACGACCTCGGCTCCGAGCGGCACACCGATTGGGTGGTCGAGCAGCTGTACGCGGTGATCAACGAGCGCTACGAGAACCAGCTGCCGCTGCTGGTCACCAGCAACTCAGACAGCGACGTCGACAAGGGACAGCGCCAGCTGGAAGAGCAGATCGGCCCCCGCACCGTCTCCCGGCTGGTCGAGATCTGTGGCGACCCCCTCCCCCTCTTCGGCCCCGACCACCGGGTCCAGGCGCGGGCGAGCTAGCAAGCAATCTCGCTGAAGCTCAGTTCAGTTCAAGTACGAGCTCGAGGGCTCCGTCCACAGCCGCGATCTCGTCGAGGCTCAGGTGGCCGATGAGATCTCCGAGCTTGCGAACGTCAAACGGACGGACCATCTCGCAAAGCACCTTGGTCTTCTCTCCGTTCAGCTCCACCTCGGGTCGGAAGGATGCGTCCTGCGCGGACTGAGAGGTAGGGCAGATGAGAACAGTCGAGAGGGCCAGTAGATCATTTGCCTGGACGACCACCGCGTAGCGACGGCCGTGCTGTACCTTCCCCTCGCCCCTGCGCAGGTTGACCTCGTGCACATCACCACGGATCATCGTTGAGCTCTTCCATCCACGCGACGATCTCCCTGGCTTCGGCCACGTAGGCCGGGTCAGCGGCCAGCCGGCGTGCCTCAGCCGCGAGACCACTCCGCTTGCGCTCCCGCTCAGCCGCCTCCTCGATCGCCTGCCTGGCAGCCTCGGCCTTGGTCACCCCGCGCAGCTGCGCAAGATCTTCCAACGCCTTCTGGCCGGCGCGTCCCAGGCGCAACGAGATCGGAGGGGGTGCGTCTCCCACGTCGGCTAGCGTAGCGCGATTTGCACTACGGGCTGAGGTGACCAGGTTGCGCGCAGCACGCGGCCCCCATCCCCGTCACAATCCCCCTCGCTCATGCCAGGCGTGGTCATAGTCGGTGCCCAGTGGGGCGACGAGGGGAAGGGGAAGATCACTGATCTCCTCGCGCAGGGCGCATCGACGATCGTGCGCTTCCAGGGCGGCAACAACGCCGGCCACACGATCGTGCGCGAGGGGAAGGAGTTCAAGTTCCACCTGATCCCCTCGGGGATCCTCTACTCCGACAAGGCCTGCGTGATCGGCAACGGCGTCGTCGTCGACCCGCGGGTGCTGCTGGGTGAGATCGACGGGCTGAAACGCCAGAGCGTCGACGTCAACAACCTGCGCATCTCCGCCAACGCGCACCTGATCATGCCCTACCACGTGCTGCTCGACCAGGCGGGCGAGACCAAGCTGGGGAAGCTCTCGATCGGCACCACCCGCCGCGGCATCGGCCCCTGCTACGCCGACAAGGCGCTGCGGCTGGGGATCCGGGTCCAGGACCTGCTCGACGAGAAGATCCTGCGGGCGAAGATCCGCGCCGCGCTGGAGCCGAAGCAGCAGGCGCTGCGCGAACTCTCGGTGCAGCGGCGCAAACAGCGCAAGGAAGCGGGCGAGGAGGCCGAGAAGGACGACACCGCGCCCGCCGGGCCGGACCCCCGCCTCGACCTGCACACGATGACCGAGGAACACGTCAACTTCGGCCATCGGCTCGAGCCCCACATCGCCGACACGGCGAAGCTCTGCTGGGACGCGCTCGACCGCGACGAGACGGTGATCTTCGAGGGCGCCCAGGCGACCCTGCTTGACCTCGACCACGGCACCTATCCCTTCGTCACCTCCTCCAACCCGATCGCCGGCGCCGCCACGGTCGGTGCCGGGGTGGGCCCGACCGACATCGACCGGGTCTGGGGGATCGCCAAGGCCTACGCGACCCGGGTCGGCGCCGGCCCCTTCCCGACCGAGCTCGAGGACGAGATCGGCGAGCACATGGTCGAGCGCGGGCACGAGTTCGGCACCACCACCGGGCGCCGTCGCCGCTGCGGCTGGATGGACCTGGTGGCGCTGCGATACGCGGTCCGGCTCAACCGCATGGACTCGCTCGCGATCACCAAGCTGGACGTGCTCAGCGGCATCGGGCCGCTGCGGGTGGCGGTCCGCTACCGCTCCAAGGAGGGCGCCGTCCTCGACAGCTTCCCCTACCACCAGTCGATCCTGCACTCGGCCACACCCGAGTACGAGGAGCTGCCGGGCTTCGACGAGGACATCGGCGCCTGTCGCGATGAGTCCGACCTGCCGCAGACCGCCCGCGACTACCTGGGGTTCATCTCCGAGTTCGTCGGCATCCCCGTCCGGCTGGTCGGGGTCGGGCCGGACCGCGCCCAGAGCATCTGGCTCGGCTCCCCGGACTCGTAGCCGCGTAACCGGGATCCCCGTCCGAGCGCATAGACGCCCTTATTCGTGGTGCTAAATTTAGATCAGGTACTAAATTAAGCAGGAGAGGTAATCGACCATGAATTCTCCCGAGTTCAAGAATCCCTATAGGCCCGGGGCCGGCCATATGCCTCCATTCCTAGCGGGCAGGGAGCGCGAGTACGAGGAGTTCGAACGCCTCCTCGACCAGGACCGGATCCTCGAGAACCTGGTGCTCACTGGGCTCCGGGGAGTCGGCAAGACCGTGCTACTCGAGACGTTCAAACCGAAAGCGCTCGAGAAAGGGTGGCTCTGGGCGAGTGCGGACCTGTCCGAGTCGGCCAGCATCAGCGAGGCGGCGCTGGCGGAAAGGCTGCTGGCCGACCTCGCCCTCATCACGTCCTCCCTCAACGTCCCCGACCCGGCGCCGACGCCGCAGCCCGGTTTCGCGGCCCCTTCCGCGCCGGCCGAGGTCCCGCTCAGCCACGAAGTCCTCGTGGGCATCTACAGCAGCACCCCGGGACTGACCGCAGACAAGATCAAGGCGACTCTCGAATTCGCCTGGGAGCACCTGCGGGACCAGGGCCAGCACCGGGTGATCTTCGCCTACGACGAGGCCCAGAACCTCTCCGACCATGCGAGCAAGGACCAGTTCCCCCTTTCCGTCCTCCTCGACGTCTTCCAGTCGATTCAGGCAAAGGGAATCCCCTTCATGCTCGTGCTCGCCGGGCTGCCAACGCTGTTCCCGAAACTGGTCGACGCCCGGACTTATGCCGAGCGCATGTTTCGCGTGATGACGCTGACGCGGCTCAGCGACGGGGAGAGCCGTGAAGCGATCCTCAAGCCGATCGAGGTCGCCGGGTGCCCAGTGAAGCTGGCGCCGAAATCGGTCGAGCTGATCATTCACGAGTCGGCGGGCTATCCCTACTTCATTCAGTTCATCGGTCGCGAGGTCTATGACGTGTTCATCCGCCAGCATGCGGACGAAGAGCAGAAGGTCGTTCCCGTCGACGCGATTCAGCGCAAGCTCGACGCCGACTTCTTCGCGGGGCGCTGGGCGCGAATCACCGATCGGCAGCGCGAACTGCTCTGGGTGGTGGCCAACCTGGAGCACCCCGACGAGGAATTCACGATTCTGGAACTCACGGAGATGGCGAAGCAGCTGCTCCCGAAGTCATTCTCGGCAAGCCATGCGAACCAGATGCTGGCCAGCCTCGCCGAGAAGGGGATGGTCTACAAGAACCGGCTCGGCAAGTACTCATTCGCCGTTCCACTCCTGGGCCGCTTCATCGTCCGCAGCTATGAGCTTCCGGATCCGGAGGTTCGAGGCTAAGTGGATCACGTGCTCTTCCTCGGCAAGAACCGGCCGGCGTAGGCCCGCCAGAGGAGCGCGGCGGTCGCGGCGGAGGCCGACAGGGGTGCCATGGCCGGCAGGACGAGCTGATCCTCGCCCCTGCTCAAGCCGACGACGATGACGGCGGCCGAGACGAGGGCGATCAGGGCCGCCAGGATCAGGAGGAGGCCGAGTCCCCGGCGCAACCACGCCATCGCCTTGCGTTCCTCTCTCTTGATGCGAAGCTCCTCGAGCTCCAGCTCGAAGGTGACCTCCTCGTGAGTGTGGAGGCTCGAAGGGACCGCGGGTTCGTCCTTGGGGGCATCGAACCTCCAAGTCAATTCATGCAGTCGCGGATCGTTATCGGGGTCTGCGTTAGGCACGTCGGCCCTCCTGGCGCGGAATGGCGCCTGGGTATCGCCTCGCTTCGGGCGATCGGAGGAGGGTGCGACCCCGCTACTTCGCGGACACCGGCTGGCGATGTCCCAGGGGTACTACCTGCTCACTGCCCTATGCAAGGCAACTGTTTAGCTGGGTCTGTTCATAGAAGGAGCTGGTGGACTCGGTTGGGGCGGAGTACGGGGTGGTGAGCTCTCCGACGTAGCAGTTGTTGCCCAGGACGATCTCTCGATCCGGCTCGATCCAGAGCCCGATGCTCGGTTCGATAAATGGACTGTGAGTTGACTTGATGATTTCCCTCATTTCTTTGCTCATGCCTTCGACCGCACTGAGTTCACAGTCGGTCGTGTGCGGGCATCCGTTGAACTCTTCGTACCCTGCTGCTGGGGCCTGTGGCTGTCTGACCATCGGAACCATTGCCGCCAGCGCCACCGCGGCTGCATATACAGCCCGGCAGAGCGCCTTCAATGAATTGCGAGACGTCATTTCCATCTCCTGTCTCTTCTCGTGTTTGCAAGGTGGGCACGCAGGCAGGGACATCCGGAAGGAGGCCGTGTCCCGGTCGCGCTGGAGTAGGGGTAGGTCCATCTCGCTGCTCCCTCCCACTGCTACGAACCCGTCTGCCGCCGGAATCCCTACCCGGCGGGTGCCCGAAACTGGCTGATCAGCCAGTCCATCACCCGCAACGGTATCGGAACGCTTCTGTGCCTGTCAAGGCACTGGCGTGTGAAAGCCAGCGCAACCAGCACACCTGCAACCGGCACTAGGTGTCACACAAGTAAGTGTGACGATTCCAAATGAGGTGTATGACTATCCCGCTACCGTCCCGGGCTGTTTGGGCCGCTCGGGCGCGAACGAGGTACCGGGCAGCCGGGGCATCTCGTGCAGGAGCGCCGCCACGCGAACAGGGAACAGTGGCGTGTCGGGGTCCGTCGCCTGCCGGGCGGTGACCTCCTCGAGGACTCTTGCCACCTGCTCCTTCGCCTCGTTGTAGATGTCGACAAGCTCCTTCCAGGCCTCCTCGTCGACGAGTGCCGGGGTTCGGGTCACGTGGTAGTCGGTGCGCTCGGCGAACGTCCCCTCTTCGAGGGCGACGGCCGCGTCCGCCGTGATCAGCTGGACGCCGAGGCGGGTCATCTCGTTGCGCTGCTGGAGCGGCAGCCGGGCGAACGCCTCGTCGTTCAGGTCGGGCCGCGTCGTCGCCCGGTAGAAGTGTTCGTTGGCTCCCCGGACCGGCTCGGTTTTGACCAGCTCGATCGCGCCCTCGTCCCGGAGCTTCCTGACGTGGTAGGCGAGGTCGTTGACGGGCACCCCGAGCTCGACGGCGATCGCGCTGGGGCTGGTGGTCCGGTCGCTGAAGACGGTCAGGCAGTAGGCGCGATGCGGGTGCGCCAGGAGCTTCGCCATGTTCGCCTTGCTGCTCTTCTGAGCCTTCGCAGGCACCTGATTCCTCCTAGTCGGTTTCCCTAGACCAATCCCATCGTAGGCGATTCCTGAGTGATCGGTGCCGTTATTTGCAGGACTTTTCTTCACCGCAGGAACCCTCTCCGCTAGTGGAATCGGTCCCCCTAAAAAAGAAAAGGGGGTGATCGAATGAAGGTCGCAGAGACGCGTCCCGTGGCGCCGTTGCTCATGACCGTGAAGACCTCCTAACCCTGGACGGAGGTGTTCCGTGGATGGCCGGGGACCGGGTCCTACTCGACCCGGTCATCCCCCTCGGTCGGCGCTGCCAGAATCGCTCCGGCAGTTCGCTCGGGCGACATGCCGACGTCGGCCGCTTGCCTGCTTTTGTTGCCGCCCCGCCGATCGGTTCTGCATCGGGGCGGCTCCTCACTCTCAGCCGCCCTTGTGAATGGCGGCGGCGGGATACATCACGCCACAGGCAGTGAGCTTCACGAGGCATCACCCCCTTCCCTCGCCGGAGGCGTCCCTCAGTCGGCGATATGCCGGTTCCTATTACTAGAACGGGCTCCAGTAAAGGGGTTAGGCTTGCCATTTTCCCGCAACGTGCGGTCATTTATCCACTATCGTGCGCCGCCACAAATCGTTCGAATGGTCCGAAAGGATTCGCATGGAGGCGACGGAGGAGCTGGGAAGCCGGGGGCGGGCAGAGACGATCTGCGCAGCACTCAAGCACCCGTTGAGGGCGCACATTCTCGAAATCTTGAACGAAGGGCCGAAGAGCCCGAGTCAGTTCGTTGAGGAAGGACTGGTACCGCGCGACCTGTACCGCACCTATCCGCAAGCCCTTTCCCTCACCGCGTACCACTTTCGGGAGCTGGAGAAGGAAGGGTGCCTTGAGGTAGTCCAGTCAATCCCCCGGCGGGGTGCTCTGGAACATGTGTACGAAGGCAAGGCGCGCGTCTATTTAACCGATGCGGAATTCGAGAAGCTATCCCGGGTCCAGCGGCGCCGATTGTCCCGAACGTCCTTCCAAGGGCTGGTAGCGAGAGCGGACGGAGCGATGCGAGCCGACACGTTCGACGCTCGCACCGATCGCCATCTGACTTGGATGCCGATGCAACTGGATGAGCAAGGTTGGTCCGAGCTGATGAGCACCCTCGCAACGTGCTTCGGCGAGGTTGAGCAGATTCGCCATGACGCCAAGCAGCGACTTGCGGCGTCTGGCGAGAAGGCGGTCCCTGCGACCTTTGGGATGGTCGGCTTCGAATCGCCGCCACCTCCACCGCTCCCCAAACCCGAGCCGCAGGACTAGCGGGAGTCGTGCGGGAACGCGGCTAGCCCGGCAGTTCGCTCGGCGACATGCCGCCGACCTTCCACTGCCCGTCCTCCTTGACCATCGGGAGCGTGTAGTTGACGCCGTCGGTGCCGTGGTAGAGGGCGAAGGCGGTGTCTCCCTCTTCGCGCAGGCTGTCGATGCCGTCGCCGACGGTGCTTGCCCGGGTCGAGGCCGGGGCGGCACCGAGCAGGGCAGCGAGAAGTTCCGGACAGCCTTTGCCCGCGTATTTGGGGTCGCGGGCGGTGAACTGTTCGATCGGTTTGAGCGTGGCCTTGGCCGTGTAGGAGCAGACGGTTGCCCAGTTGCCCTTCTCGCGGGCGAGGAGGAAGCCGACCACAACCTCGGAGGCTTCTTCGAAGTCCTCCCCTTCGCTCTCCTTGCCGAAGTCCTGGATGCTGTTGTCCCCGCCCTTCGTCCGGAAGCCGGCGCTTCCCTTGCTCTGGGACGGGCCCGAGCCGGCGGGGCTCTGAGCGGAGTCGTCCGAGCCTCCGGCCGACCCGGCGCCGTCGTCCCCGGCCTGCTGCTGGTCGGCCGAGTCGCCTGGGCCCTGGTCCTTGCCCTCGGGGGCGCCGGCCGGCGCCCCCTGCTCGGTCGTGGCCGTGGAGGCCGCGGTCGAGTCGCCCGACTCGCCCCCTCCGCCACAGGCGGTCAGACCGGTCGCGAGCAGCAGCACGAGCCCCGTCGCCAGCAGGAATTTCGTCTCCATCCTCCGCACTGTCGAGATTTTTACAGGATCGACGGTCTGCACTACAGTCATGGTGTGGCTTCCAACAAACGCGCAGCTAAGCTGAAGGAGCGGCTGCCCCGAGGGAGACACGGCTTGCCGAGGGAGACGGTCGCCGCCTCCCAGCGCAACCGGATCCATCAGGCGATGATCGAAGTCGTCTCCGAGCGGAGCTACCCGGAAACCCGCGTGGTCGACGTGATCGAAGTCGCCGGGGTCTCCCGCAAGACCTTCTACGAGCTGTTCGAGAGCAAGGAGGACTGCTTCCTCTCTGCCTACGACATCCTGCTCGGCAACATCCTCGGCGACACCGCCGAGGGCTTCGAATCGAAGCCCGGCGCCCCGTGGGACGAGCGCGTCGCCGCCGGCCTCGGCGCCCTGCTCAAACATCTCTCCGAGCACCCCGACGAGGCCCGCTTCGCGATCGTCGAGGTGCTGGCGGCCGGCCCGAAGGCGCTGGCCCGGCGCGACGCGGCGCTGCGCCAGTTCACCGGCTTCCTCGAGGGCGGCCGCAACGAGTCCTCGGTCGAGCTGCCCGGCATCACCTCGCTCTCCCTGGCCGGCGGCGTCAACGAGCTGCTGTACAGCGAGATCCTGCACGGGTCCACCGCGCGGCTGCCCAGCCGCCTGCCCGACCTGATGTTCTGGGTCACCCTGCCTTACCTCGGCGCAACCCGGGCCAACGCCGTGCGCGACAAGCTCCTGCTGGAACAGGTCGAGGGCGACTGAGAATCCGGCACTGGGCTCGCAATTTGCGTCCCAGCAGCCGTTGCGCAGGGGAGAGATCGTGGTGTTCCGCTCCTTACAGAGCCATGCAGACCCCGAGATGGCAGCAAGGGGCGAGCCGACCGTCGTATCGACCGTTGACTCCCCTTTTTACTACGCTGTCTTCATTGCTCCCCGCCGTCCGGCTCTCGAGCCGCACTGGCGGGGCTTTTACATTGGCTGATTCTGAGATGCCGAACGAGCACGGCAACTACCACCTACAGCGGCTCGGTCCCCTCGCTGAGAATCTGTAGGTACTCGTCGTAGGCAAAGATCTTGTTGCGGGGGCGGCCGGTGAGCTCGCGGAGGATTCCGCTTCGCTCGAGTTGGCCGATGGCCGTGGCAACCGTCGGTTCGGAGACCGGCAGCTGCTCGGCGGTTTCGGGGATCCGCAGGACGACCTCCCTGACGGCATGGTCGAAGACGAGCAGGGCAGAGCCCGCTGCACGACCGAGGGCGCTGATCCGCTTTCTGTCCCGGTCGATCAGCTCGACGATCCGTTTGGTCGTTTCACTCGCGAGGTCGGCCACTGAGATCACTCCCTCCAGGAAGAACCGGAGCCAGCCCTCCCAATCGCCGTCGGTCCGAATCGCCTGGAGCCGTTCGTAATAGGTATCGCGGTGACTCTTCAAGTGAAGGCTCAGGTAGAGCAGCGGTCGCGAGAGGACCCGAGCTTCGCCGTCGGCGGTCTCGCTGCAGAGCATGAGCGTCACCAGGAGTCGACCGAGCCGACCATTGCCATCAAGGAATGGGTGGATCGTCTCGAACTGGGCGTGGGCCAGCGCGGCTCGGATCAGGACAGGCATGGCAACCGGCTTGCCGTGCAGGAACTTCTCGAGGTCGGCCATGGCGGACGGCACCTCGTTCGGGGGCGGGGGGACGTAGCGAGCCAAGGCGGGCTCTGGGCCACCGAGCCAGCTCTGAATCCGGCGGAACTCGCCCGGGCCGGTCGCGCCGCCGCGAGTGCCGCGCAAGAGCTCGCCATGGGCCTGTTTGAGGAGCCGAAGGCTGAGGGGAAGGCCCTCCTCCATGGCCTTCAGCCCCAGGTTGAGCGCAGCGAGGTAGTTGGTCGTGCCCCGCACGTCTTCCGGGACACCCGGCGCGACGTCGTGCTCGAAGAGGAGGAGATCCGAGAGCGAGGACTGGGTTCCCTCGATCTGCGAGGAGAGAACCGCCTCCTTGCGGATGTAGCTGTAGAGGAACTGGTCGGCGTCGGGCAGCAGGAGCGTGATTCCGTCGAGACGCCCCAGGGCCTGATTCGCCCGATCCAGCAGGCGCTGCATCTCCGCATCGATCGCAAGCGGAGGGTCCGGCGGCAGGGGCTTGGGCGAGAAGGTCGAGTAGGCGCCGTCCCCAGAAGACACGGGCGTGAAGTGCCCGGCCCTGCCCGTTTTGCTGTTCGTGACGTCGTTCATGTCCCTGAGATCCTTGGGATAGGAACGACGCTACCAAAGGTTTAGGCGTTTTCCTTGGGATAGCGGGGCTGCAACCAAAGCTTCCTTGGGAGCCGCGGGTAGCGCTCCCAACCTCCCCCCTGAGTCGCCCGCGAGTGACACTCAGTAGAGGCGCGCGACGGGCTCCGCAGCGACCTCGAGGATTCGATCCAGTCTTTGGAGGTCGACACAGGCCAAAAGATCCTCCAGCGAGCCTGCGGACGCGACAACGGCGCGATCCTTGACCGCGACCCAGCGGCCAGCGTAATCGGCCAATTCCTTGGCGAGGCCTTCCTCGGCCATTAGGGCCTGGTCAAGCTCGCTTAGCGTCATTCCGACAGTCAAGCACCGTCGGCACCCTGGCAAGTTTCTGAACGAGATTTTTTCGGTTTTTCGTGGGTGCCGGGTGCCTGCACGAGAGCGCTCTTTTTGCCCGGCCGAGGGGTTTATTCATTAGCCAGGGTGGTAGTTTGAGCCGCTGGAGGGACAGTTCCACGCAAGCTTTCGACGGCATCGGCCCTGGACGGGCGGCCGCAAAGGAGAGACATAGGGATATGCGCAAGCATCTGCTTCTAATAACGGCCCTCGGGGCCCTGATGGCGCTCGCGGTCGCCAGCGTCGCCATCGCGGCGAAAGACACGGTCGTTCGGGCCGGCGACCTCGAAGTGATCATCGACGGCTCCAGCGGCGTAACGCCGAAGGCGCTCTCGAAAACGAAATACACGCCGATCAAGTTCACCGCTGCGGGCAGTGTCAAGAGCCTCAACACGGCTGAACCGCACCCGCCGGCGCTGAAAGAAGTCCTTCTCAACACCAAAAACGCCGCGGTGAACACCAAAGGCTTCCCCGCCTGCACGAGCGCCAAACTGCAGGCTACGAGTACCGCGGCCGCCAAAAAAGCATGCGGCCCCGCGATCATCGGCACCGGGAACACCACCGTCTCGGTGAAATTCCCGGAACAGGCGCCGATCCCGGCGAAGAGCCCGTTGCTGGTCTTCAACGGCGGCACCTCGGGTAGCAACACGACGCTCTACATCCACGCTTACCTGACCCAGCCGATCGTGACCGCGATCGTGACGACGGTGAAAATCAAGAAAGCCGGCAACGGCTTGAAAACCGTCACCACCGTCCCGAAAATCGCCGGCGGCAACGGCTCGGTCAAAGATTTCTCGCTGACGATCGACAAGAAATACACCTACAAAGGCAAGAAAGTCAGCGTCCTGAGCGCGAAATGCGTCGGTGGCAAAATCACCGCGGACGTCGAAGCCAAGTTCTTCAACGGCCCCTCGGTGAAGGCCCAGGTTCTGCGGACCTGCACCTCGAAGCCGTAGGTAGACTGTCGCAGCCTTCTTCTGAAGGTTCCGAATTGAGAAGGGCGGCCCTCAGGGGCCGCCCTTCTTTTTGCCTCGCTCTTGGTCGACAGAGGCACCGAAGATCAGCTGGGCGCGCTCGGGGGGTTCGGGGACCCTGTCTTCAAGCGCGTAGATGTTGCCTCGAACCGGAGCGATCACATCCGGATAGCCACGCGTCTTGAGAACCACCTTCTGGACATGATTCGGAACAAGGCCAACCACAACCCGGTCCGTACGATCCTGGTGTTCCCATAGGAAAGAAGCGAGCAGACCTCGACTTAAGGCCGTCGCGAGAGGAGAGCAGGTCTCTCCGACCGCCGAGTACCTGTGTTCCTGGTCAAGCAGGCAGAGCACCGTTTTTCCCGGAACGGCCCACACCCTCCAGGTCTGGGTTGGAAGCCGCTGGGCTGCGTACCAATCGGTGGCGTGACGGGGTCTGCGCAAGATCCGCCGGATATCTGCCGGCAGCTTCTCGGCGGGCGACCGGAAGATGGCCAGTTGATCTCGAAGGTCTATCTCAGGCCCTTCTCGATGAGCGCTGCCTTCTCCCGGCTCAGTGTCGCTTGAGCCAGAGTGCTCGATGCTCACAAGTACGGCAATTGCTGCTAGGCCTAGGGTGAAAAGAAGTAGGCTGGCGCTTACGCGCCAGCCTACTTCCCTTCCTGCATACTTCATCTGCCCACCTAGTAGCAGAAGTCGAATTCAGTGACTCCGTAACAGTACTGCCATCCAGTAAAAGAGCCCCCATAGCTTTTGTTGTTATTCCTAATTGCTCCGCGGTGCCAGCCTCCGTCAAAGGGTATAAAGAGGTCTTTTTGAGTACCAGCAGACGTGCATGCCCAAGCGTGGTGGTACTCGCCGTACCAGCCGACATAGGTGACACAGCCTGCACGGTCGCTGGTTCCCACTGCCACCCGTGATAGCTGGCCGCTACCTTTGTTTTCAGCATCGCAGCGATCCCCAGACTGTCCCCATGGTTTCAACCAACCGTTGCAGAAGACGGCCCCCGCGCTGGCTTGAGACACCGGGCCCGCGGCAGACGCGGTCGAAATCGCAGCGCATGCAAGAAGAGCGGCGAGCAAAATGGAGCGGTAGCTCCAAGCTGAACGGTCGCCACCGATGAGACTCGTCATAGTTCCTCCTTGTAGGTCTCTCCGGTGTGGAGAGCTAGTGGGGCGAGTGTTTCGACTTGGCCCCCCTCACCCCGGGCCAAAGTGGGTAGGTGGCACTTAGGGAACTACCCAAGGGGGATCGTCTAGGCGTCGAGCGAGATTTGGTCCACTGCCAGCGCGGCTTCCATCTCGAAGGAGCATGAGGAAAGGTCACGACCGATCTTCTTCTCCACGCGCTTGAGGCGAGTGCTGACCGTCTTGCGGGTGACGCCAAGAGCAGATGCAGCAGATGAGGTGCTGCATCCAGCGGCGAAGTAGGCGTTGAGTGTTTGGCGCAGGTCCCTGCCCCCGTTGCGATCACTCTGAAGCGGGTCGAGGTAGAGCTGGCGCAGCGAGTGAAGGAGGAGATCGTCCTGGAACAGGGATGCGAGGGCGGCGTTGCCGGCGTAGCGAAGCACCTTCCGCTCCGCTCGCTCGGCCAGTGGGGCCAGGGCGCGCGCCTGGTGGTGCGTCAGGCGCCAGCCCGAGAGACCGTGGGCCGGCTCGCCGATTGCCAGAAAGCCTTCGGCAGGCCAAAGATCCAGGGCGGACCGCTGGACCAAACCGGGGTCGATGGGATGCTGGCCCCCGAACCAGCCCCAGACGCTGTGCCGGCCGCAGTCGACGAGGAGCGGGATGCGGTCCAGCTGCTTCGCGAGCGCCTTCAACGTGGCTTTGGCTTTCGGGCCCGAGGCCACGAAGCCGAGGTGCCAAGCGTCGAACTCGTAGCGCAACTCGTCGGTACCGACCATTCCGCCGTCGAGGAGGGCACGGACGATGCGGGTTTGCCGGTGTTCGGGCAGCCTCTGCCGCGCAGCTTCCAGCCCGTATTCCTCGGTTACCGCAGCGAGGACACGCTCGAGCAGCGCCCCCTGCTCGCCGATAAACCGCTGCAGGCTCCGGAGGCTGCTGTGGCCGCCGTCGGCGAACTCGGCGACGATCGCGTTGCAGATGAGAGTGTGCCCGGCCGAGTAGCGGCTGACGACCGCCCCCAGCTCGACGCCGGCGCGAGCCGACAAGCGAGCCTGCAGGAGCAGGGCGGGGGGAACCGGTGCAACGTCCGGCTTGCCACGTTCGAGGACCTCCAAGGCACAGTCCAAAGCGGCGGCGACCGCTTGCCGTGAGCTAACCGCGTACTCGGAGTTCGGACGAGAAGCGGAACCCTCACGGACCTTGATCAGCGCGTCCTGCTCGAGGCCAGGGCGGCGCGCATGAAGGCTGGCGCCGATCGCCGAGCGCGTCCGCGTCAGTGCCGCCGGATCTGAAGAGGTTCCTCGTCCCATCCCGTAGTAGTACACGTCTACTACGAAATCTCCCCCATAGCAAGAACACGAAAGTTTGTACTTACCGGACGAACTGTGTGTTACGAAAGAACTGGTTTTACCGGTGCAGACGATAGTGGCTAATTAGCCACCGGGCTGTTCGAACGTCTGCTGGTAGGTCGTAGGGGGTCCAGCGCCGTAAATCGGATTGAAGGGGGACTGCTGGGTGCACCCGGGGGCGAGGCCGGGGCTCGTACCCTCCTGGCCCCCGAAGGCATACTTCTTCAAGTTGGCAAAGAACTCGTCGATTGCTTTGTTACGCGCTTCTTCTTCGGCTTTTTTGTCGTCGGATTTCTGAACCTTCACTCGTTCCCTGAAGGCCTCATTACTAGGCGTACCAGGGTCGATCGTGGCGCTGATCCCTGCGGTGCACTGCCGGGTGTCGAAGCTCGGCAGTCCGGAGAGAAGGTCTTCCGCCCAGCCAGGTGGGCTGTAGGCGCTGTTTCGATTGGTGATCAAGCGGTTCGGATAGGTCGCCAGCGTTTCGGGAAGTATCGGCCCCATCGTGCGGAGGTAATTCAACTTTTCTCCAGCGGCGTTTTTGACAGGCAATTCGCCGCTGAACGTTGCGGCGAAGTTTCCGAACAAAGAGGCCAGCTCGCGACGATAGAGGTTGAGGCCCGTGAGCAACGGGTTGAGATTGCGCAGGAACGGGTCGACGGCCCGCAGAAGCGGCGGGAACTCGTCGCGGAAGAGCTTGCGCAGGGCGGGGAAGCCGGTTGGAGCCCGGTCGATCACCCTGGAGAGGCCTTCGAAGAAGCCTTTGGCTTCGGGCGCGAGGTTGGCGAAGGCGACGAGGGTCGGGGAGAGCTCTTCGGCGGCGGGGACGAGCTGCTTCATCAACGGGTTGGCGTTCTTGGCGAACTTCTCGAGGCGGTCGAGGGTGAGGCGGGACTCGTCCTGGAAGGTCGGGAAGGCGCGGAAGAGGGCTTCGATGTCGCGGTCGCGGCGGGCGGTGGTCTGGAAGACGGCGTTGGAGCTCTGGATCAACTCGGCGAGCTGGCCCTCGCGGCCACGCAGGGCGCGGAAGGTGACGGCGCCGTTGCTGAAGAGCTGCTCGATCGCAAGGCGCTGGGTGTCGAGGACGCGGAAGAGACGGTCAAGCTCGCCGAAGGTGGGTTCGAACTCGCCGATCGCGTAGGAGAGGCCCTGGCCCTGGCCGGCGATCGCGACCGCCGATTCCTGCATCCAGGTCTGGAAGGCGGCGCGGGTCTCGGCGTTGAAGGTGCGGAAGATCTCGTCGAGCTGGACCGATTCGGCGATGTTCGCCTCGGGCAGGGTGCCGCCGTCGGCGAGCTCAGGAGCCTGGCTGGAGCCGGGGGTGAGTTCGATGTAGGTCTCGCCGAGCAGGGTCTTGGTGCGGAGGATGGCCCGGGTCGACTCCGGCAGCGGCCCGTACTTGTTGTCGATGTCGACCGTGGCCAGCGCCTGCTTGCCGTTCGGCGCCAGCTCGATCGATCGGACTTTGCCGACGTTGACGCCGGAGATGCGGACGTCGGACTGTTCGGCCAGCTGGGTCGCCTCGTTGAAGGGGACCTTGACCTCGTAGGACTGGGCGCGGAAGGGGGTGGGGCCGCCGAAGGTGACCCAGAGGAAGAGGAGGATGCCGAAGCAGGACAGCGCGAAGCCGGCGATGACGAGGAGCTGGGCGGTGCTGGGGGCGCGCTTACTCATTCGGCACCGCCCCTGGGTGAGTATTTGCAGACCCCTTCGGGCCCTCTTGAGAATGGGATTTCGGAGGCGCGCGGGACATTAACCGTCTGTAGCAGGGCTTTAAGGAAGGGGCGTTCGTTGGCGAATCCGTAGCCAAGGTCGGCCCCCGTACACGAGATTGAGACCAAACCACGCAGGGCGGGGCCGTTGGCATCCTGGAGGCTGAAGGCTGAGTTGAAGTTGTGGTTGAGCCAGGGGAGGTAGAAGAGGAAGCTCTCCCGCGAGCCCTTCGGATTGAAGGCGAGCTCATTGAGGAAGCTGTTGAAGCCGCCAAGCGCGTTGCCGAAGCCGCGCACGGTCTTGTTGAAGGGGCGGGAGGCTTCGTTGGCGTGATTGAGGACGGGGCGGATCTGGCGGGTGAAGGGGCGGATCTGGTCGCGGATCGGCACCGTGGTCTGGCGGAACATCTGCTCGGTCGCTTCGAAGGCCGGCTTCGAGGCCTGCGCCTGCGGGATCAGGCCGGTGAGGGCGGGGAGGGCGACGTCGGAGAAGCGCTTGGAGCTGGCGAGGGCGGAGTTGCCGGCGCGCAGGGCGGCGGGGAACTCCTGCAGCGACGCCTGGATCGCCTGCTGCTGGTTGGCGAAGTCCCCGAGGGCGGCGTCGGAGGCGGTGACGAAGCGGCGGATCTCGGCGTCGCGGCGACCCAGCTCGGTGGTCAGCTGCCCGAAGTTGTGGATCACGTTGGCGAGCTCGACGTGGCGGGCGGCGACTGCCTTGTTGAGCTTGGCGACGTAGTGGACGAAGGGGCCGAAACGGCGGAAGGCGTTGGAGAGCTGCTTGCCGCGACCGCCGACCCCCTGGGCGCCGCCGGCGACGAGCAGCTGGATGTACTGGCGGGTGTCGGCGTCGAGGGTGGCGAGGAAGGCGTCGAGGTTGGTGTTCGGTTCGGTCTGCTGCAACGTGAAGTGGGCGCCGTCCTCGATGCTGCGCGGGCCGCTGCCGGGTTCGACCTCGACGATCATGTCGTTGAGTCCGGTTTTCGGCCGCAGCAGGAACTCGGCGTTGGGATGGATCAGCTCCATGTACTGCGGCTGGATGTTCATCCCGACGACCGCGTGGCCGTCTTCGAGGTGGACCGAGGAGACCTTGCCGATTTCGATGCCGGCGATGTCGACCGACTGGCCCTGGCCGGGGGTGACCGCCTGGGCGGTCGAGAACTCGGCGCTGATCTGGTCGAATTCTTCGCCGACCAGGGGGATCCAGGCGGGCAGCGCCGCTTTCTGCTGGACGAAGATGCCAAGCGTCATCACGATGCCGGCGGCGGCGAGGACGAAGATCGCGATCGTGTCCTTGCGGCGGCCGCGGGCCTGGCGCGAGAGCCAGGCGCGGAAGTGTCGCCAGCGGCTGACGCCGGGTTCGCGCTCGGTGCTCACGGGTTCACCCCCTCAGGCGAGGGAGAGGCGGGACCGACCTGGCCCAGCGGCCCGTTGACGTCGGGGACGGCCTGGGTGTGGCAGCGCACATCCGGCTTGAACGGGGGTCGGCCGCCGAGCATTGGCTGGGTTCCGAGCGGCGCTTCGATCGTGTTCGCGTAGTTGATCTGGTCACTAAACGTGCCCCGGTTGCCCTCAGGGTTCGGTTCGCCAACCAGAACCGGGCCACCGCCTCCCTGGGCGCGGAGGAAGGGGCCGTTGCCGTCGAAGTTCTGCGTCGCCCCGGCGAGGTCGGTGACGGCGTAGAGGAACTCGCGGTAGTTGGGGCCGCCGGTGCTGAAGCGGTCGTTGATCGTCTGGTTGGCGGTCGGGACCATGACTTTGGTGGTGCAGAGGCTGAGCCGGTTGAGCTGCGGCAGGGCGATCGCCTTGCCGGCCTGGGCGGCGCCGGTGAGGCCGGGGGTCGATTCGGCCAGCAGCCTGGCGACGCCGCCGCCCTCTTTGCCCGACAGCAGCGGCCGCACCTGGGCCAGCCACGGTTTCGAGGCGGCGATGAGGCCCGGCAGCTCGGCGACCGCGGGGGTGAGCTGGATCGCGTAGGTGCGCAGCGGCGGCAGGGTGCGGTTGAGGCTGACGAAGGAGGCGCGGGCGGTCTTCAGGGTCGGGGCCAGTAGCTGGACCGTGGTCGTGAGGTTGGCCGACTGGGCGGCGAGGGCACCGGTGAAGACGTTGAAGTTGTCGATCAGCCCCTGCAGGTCGGCCTCGCGGCTGGCGAAGGCGCCGAAGGTACGGCCGGCACCGGCGACGAGGCGCGAGAGGTCCTCCTGCTGGGTGCCGAGGAAGGCGTTGGTGACCTGGGCGCTGTAGCGGCCGGCGTCGCCGCCGTACTTGAGCGCGTCGTTGAGGGATTCGGCGCCGGTGCGGCCTTTGACCTCGGGCAGCTGAGTCGCGTCTTCAGCCGCGGTCGGTTCGTGCGTGTAGGCGGTGCCGAGCCCTTCGAGCAGGCGGCTGAGGTCGGCGCGGACGGGGGACTGCAGCGCCGTCAGCACCTCGTCGATCTGGACCGCGGTGGAGGTGTGGCTGACCGGGATCGTGCTGCCGCCGTCCATCTCCGGGGCGCTGGGGCTGCCCGGGTCGAGGTCGACGAAGAAGTTGCCCTCGAGGAAGATCCGCGGCCGAATCTGTGCGCTGGCGTCCTCGTGAATCGGCAGGCCCTCCTCGGAGACCGTGAAGGTGACTCTCGCGTTTTCGCCGTCCCGTGTGACGTCGGTGACCTCGCCGACGTTGACGCCGGCGATCCGCACCGGCGATGTCGACCGGATGTTTGCCGCGTTTGTGAACGTTGCGTTGATCTCATAG
>DASUQC010000034.1:0-54288 GCA_036280745.1 Solirubrobacterales bacterium | reverse complement strand
GTTCGGATTCAAGAACGGGCCTCCGCGCGACGCCGATCTCACGCTCGACGTTCGCTTCCTGCCCAACCCGCACTACGTCGACGACCTGCGGCCCCTCACCGGGCTCGATGAGGAGGTGCGCCGCTACGTCGAATCCGAGACCCAGGCCGGCGAGTTCTACGGGCGCCTGATGCCGCTCCTCGAGTTCCTCGTGCCCGCCTATGTGGCCGAGGGCAAGAGCCACCTCACGATCGCGATCGGCTGCACAGGCGGCCGCCACCGCTCGGTCACCGTCGCCGACCGCATCCGCCGCGACCTGGCCGAGCGCGACGACGTCATCGTGCGCATGAAGCACCGCGACGTTCAGCTCGACGGCTGAGCGCGGGTCGTGCGCCCGGGAGCCGGTAGCCCTCCGCGGGGGGACGACCGGACCCTCCTCCCAGGGAGCGCCCAAGCGATCCCCCTAGAATCGCCCGCCTTGGCCGAGACCGTCATATCCGTCCGCGGGCTGCGCAAGAGCTACGGGGACAACGAAGCCGTGCGCGGCATCGACCTCGAGGTCGGGGCCGGCGAGATCTTCGCCTTCCTCGGCCCGAACGGGGCCGGCAAGACGACCACGGTCGAGATCCTCGAGGGCTACCGCAAGCGCGGCGGGGGAGAGGTGACGGTGCTGGGCGAGGATCCCGAGCGGGCGCGGCGGGGCTGGCGCGAACGGATCGGGATCGTCCTCCAGAGCTGCCGCCTCGATCCCTACCTGACCGTGCGCGAGTCGCTGGAGCTGTACGCCGGGTACTACTCGCGACCGCGGCCGGTTGCCGAGGTGCTCGAGCTCGTCGGCCTCTCCGAGAAGGCCGACGACCGTACCGGCAGGCTCTCCGGCGGCCAGCAGCGCCGCCTCGACGTCGGCATGGCGCTCATCGGAGACCCGGAGCTGCTCTTCCTCGACGAGCCGACCACCGGCTTCGACCCGGCGGCGCGGCGCCAGGCCTGGGAGACCGTCGCCGGCCTGCGCGAGCTCGGCAAGACCGTCTTCCTCACCACCCACTACATGGACGAGGCGCAGCGCCTCGCCGACCGCGTCGCGATCATCGCCGGCGGCGAGATCGTCGCCCGCGGCGCCCCGGAGGAACTCGGCGACCGCGAGAGCCAGCCGACCGTGATCAGCTACCGCGGCCCCGACGGCGAGGTCTCGCTGAGCACGACGACGCCGGTCCAGACCCTCAACGAGCTGACCGGGCGGGCGATGGCCGAGGGCTTCGCGCTGGAGGGCCTGGAAGTGAAGCGGCCGACCCTCGAGGACGTCTACCTGGAGCTGACCGAGCAGGGGGCGCCCGGCGCGAACGGGACGCCGGTCGAGCAGGAGGCGCCGCGGTCATGAGCATGGTCCTGCACCAGTTCCGCTACGACCAGAAGGCCTTCTGGCGCAACCCGGCCGCGGTCTTCTTCACCGTTGCCTTCCCGGTCGTGCTGCTGCTGATCTTCGCCACCGTCTTCAACGGCCAGACGATCGAGGTCGACGGCGGGATCGAGATCACCGCCTACTACGTGCCGGCGATCATCACCCTGGCGGTGATCTCGGCGACGATGCAGAGCCTGGCGATGTCGCTGGTGATCGCCCGCGAGGACGGCCGCCTCAAGCGCGGCCGCGGCACCCCGATGCCGGCTTGGGTCTTCATCGCCGGCCGCGTCGGCAACTCGATCGTGGTCGCGCTGCTGATGCTGGCGGTGATCGCCGTGCTCGGCCGCGTCCTCTATGGCGTGCCGATCCCCTGGGGCGAACTGCCGGCCATCCTGGTCACGCTCGCGATCGGCGCCGCCGCCTTCAGCTGCCTCGGGATCGCCCTCACCGCGGCGATCCCCTCCCAGGACGCCGCCGCGCCGATCATCAACGCGCTGCTGCTGCCGCTCTACTTCCTCTCCGGCGTCTTCATCCCCGACGACGAGCTGCCGAGCGGCGTGATCGAGTTCGCCAACCACTTCCCGATCCGCGACTTCTTCCAGGCCTTCTTCACCGCCTACCTGCCGGGTGGGGACTCCGGCCTCGACTGGGGCAGCCTCGCCGTGGTCGCGATCTGGGGCGTCGCCGGCCTGCTGCTGGCGATCCGCTTCTTCCGCTGGACCCCGCGCGGGGGCTAGGAGGGCTAGGCAGCCGACTTTCCGCGGGGACCGCCTATAGCCTCCCGGTCCCATGCTTCACCACGTCCTCCTGGAGGTTGCCGACCTCGAACGCGCCGGCGCCTTCTACGACTCGTTGCTCGCCCCGCTGGGGTGGCGGCGCCATTTCGAGGAGGACGAGACGATCGGGTGGGGGATCGCCAAGCCGGTCTTCTTCGTCGCCGCCCACCACGACCCCCAGCCCGGCTTCGGCCTGCTCAGCTTCTCCGGCCTCGGCATCGTCGCCGTCAAGGCCGCCTGGGAAGGCGGGATGCGGGCCGGCGGCACCAACGTCAGTGACCCCGGCGAGAAACGCTCGCACGGGTCTGGCTCGTACTCCGCGTTCCTCAAGGACCCGGACGGGTACGAGATCGAGATCACCATCGGGTCCGACTAGGCCGACTCCCTAGGATCGGCTTCCCACAACGAATTCAGGAGGCAATGACTTCATGGCTGTGAAGGTCGGCATCAACGGTTTCGGACGCATCGGGCGCAACGTCTTCCGCGCGGCACACGCAGCGGGGGCCAACCTCGAGTTCGTCGCCGTCAACGATCTCGTCGACACCGCCACCATGGCCCACCTGCTCAAGTACGACTCGATCCTCGGTCGCTTCCCGGGCGAGGTCGCGGTCTCCGGTGACTCGATCGCGGTCGACGGCGCCGAGCTCAAGGTCCTCTCCGAGCGCGACCCGGCGCAGCTGCCCTGGGGCGACCTCGGCGTCGACGTCGTCATCGAGTCGACCGGCTTCTTCACCAAGCGCGAGGACGCCGCCAAGCACCTTGACGCCGGCGCCAAGAAGGTGATCATCTCCGCCCCGGCGACCGAACCGGACGTGACCGTCGCCCTCGGCGTCAACTTCGACTCCGACTACGACCGCGAGAGTCACCACGTCATCTCCAACGCCTCCTGCACCACCAACTGCCTGGCCCCCCTGGCCAAGGTGCTGCACGAGGCGTTCGGGATCGAGCAGGGGCTGATGACGACGATCCACGCCTACACCGCCGACCAGCGCCTCCAGGACATGCCGCACAAGGACCCGCGCCGCTCCCGCGCCGCGGCGCTCAACCTGATCCCGACCACGACCGGCGCCGCCAAGGCCGTCGGCCTGGTGCTGCCGGAGCTGAACGGCAAGCTGAACGGGTTCTCGATGCGCGCCCCGGTCCCGACCGGGTCCGCCGTCGACCTCGTCTTCACCACTGCGAACCCGCTCGACGTCGACCAGATCAACGCCGCGCTGAAGACGGCGGCCGAGGGCCCGATGAAGGGGATCCTCGACTACACCGAGGACGCGATCGTCTCCTCCGACATCGTCGGCGACCCGCATTCCTCGATCGTCGACGCCGGCTCGACGATGGTGATCGGCGACGGCCGCATGGCCAAGGTGATCAGCTGGTACGACAACGAGTGGGGCTACTCCAACCGCTGCGTCGAGCTCGCCGGCAAGGTGCTCTGATCGGTCTCCAAGCGCGCGCGGCGGCCGGCTGACGATGTTCTCCAAGGCAAGCGTCCGCGAGGCCGAGGTCTCGGGCCGCCGCGTCTTCGTCCGCGTCGACTTCAACGTGCCGCTGGACGGCGGCGCCGTCGCCGACGACACGCGGATCCGGGCGGCGCTGCCGACCCTGGAGCTGCTGCGCGAGCGCGGGGCGGCGCTCGTCCTCGCCTCGCACTTGGGGCGGCCCAAGGGCAAGGCGGACCCGGCGCTCTCGCTGGCCCCGGTCGGCAAGCGGCTGGGAGAGCTGCTCGGGACCGAGGTGCAGCAGGCCCCGGCCGTGGTCGGCGGTGACGCCGAGCGCCTGGCCCGCGGACTCGGCCCCGGCGACGTGCTGCTGCTCGAGAACACCCGCTTCGAGCCGGGCGAGACCGAGAACGACCCGAAGCTGGCCGAGGCGATGGCCGAGCTCGCCGACCTCTACGTCAACGACGCCTTCGGCGCCGCCCATCGCGCCCACGCCAGCACCGTCGGCGTCGCGAACCACCTGCCGGGCTACGCGGGGCTGCTGCTGCAGCGCGAGGTCGAGGAGCTGACCAAGGTGGTCGCTGCGCCCGCGCGGCCGCTGGTCGTCGTGCTCGGCGGCGCCAAGGTCTCCGACAAGGTCGGGGTGATCGACCGCTTCCTCGAGGTCGCCGACCAGATCCTGATCGGCGGCGCCATGTGCTTCAGCTTCTTCCGCGCCCAGGGCGTCGAGACCGGCGACTCGCTGGTCGAGGAGAAGGGCATCGAGCTGGCGGCGGAAGCCCTGGAGCGCGCCAAGGGCTCCGACTGCGAGCTGGAGCTGCCCGTCGACCTCGTGCTCGGGGAGAGCTTCGACGCCGCCACCGAGCGGCGGGAGCAGGACTGCGTCGAGGTGCCCAGCGGCTGGATGGGCCTCGACGTCGGCCCCCGCACCAGCGCCCGCTACGCGAAGGCGATCGGCGCCGCCGGCACGGTGCTGTGGAACGGCCCGATGGGCGCCTTCGAGCTCGAGCCCTTCGCCGCCGGCACCCGCGCCGTCGCCGAGGCGGTCGCCGCGGCGCCGGGGACGACGGTGGTCGGCGGCGGCGACTCGGTCGCCGCGATCAACCAGTTCGGCCTCGAGGACCGGGTCGACTGGGTCTCGACCGGGGGCGGGGCCTCGCTGGAGCTGCTGGAGGGGAAGAAACTGCCGGGCGTCGAGGCCCTGCTGGAGAAGACGACCGCCGAGGAGGCCGCCGATGCCTGACCGCACCCCGTACATCGCTGCCAACTGGAAGATGAACAAGACCGTCGCCGAGGCGGCCGAGTTCGTCGACGCGCTGCTGCCGCGGATCGCCGCCACCCAGCACGACGTGGTGATCTGCCCGCCGTTCACGGCGCTGACCGCCGTGGTCGAGCGCCGCTACGGCACCGCCGTCAAAGTCGCCGCCCAGAACATGCACGAGGAGGGCTCGGGCGCGTACACCGGCGAGGTCTCGGCGCCGATGCTGGTCGAGCTCGACGTCGAGGCGGTGGTCCTCGGCCACTCCGAGCGCCGCCAGCACTTCTGCGAGAGCGACGAGGCGCTGGCGCGCAAGGTCCCCGCCGCCCTCGCCGCCGGCCTCGAGCCGATCCTCTGCGTCGGCGAGAGCGAGGAGGCGCGCGACGCGGGGGAGACCGAGGAAGTGCTGGAGCGCCAGTTGCAGGCCGACCTGGCGGGGCTCGAGTCCACCCAGCTGACCGAGGTCGTGATCGCCTACGAGCCGATCTGGGCGATCGGGACGGGGCGCACCGCGACGCCGGAGCAGGCGCAGGAGGTGTGCGCCTTCATCCGTGACGTGGTGCGGATGCGCGGTGGCGCAGCCGACGAGCTGCGGATCCTCTACGGCGGCTCGGTCAAGCCCGGCAACGCCGCCGAGCTGCTGGCGCTGCCGGACGTCGACGGGGCGCTGGTCGGCGGCGCCAGCCTCGACGCGGGCGACTTCGCCGCGATCGTGGAAGCGGCCGGGTGACGCTGGTCCCCTCAGCCGCGCTGGTCATCCTCGACGGCTGGGGCCTGGCCGAGCCCGGTCCCGGCAACGCGATCTCGCTCGCCCGGACGCCGGTCTTCGACCGTCTCTGGGACCGCTACCCGCACACGCAGCTCTCCGCCCAGGGGCCCGACGTCGGGCTTCCCGAGGGGCAGATGGGCAACTCCGAGGTCGGCCACCTCAACCTAGGCGCCGGCGCCGTCGTGAAGCAGGACCTGGCCCGGATCGACGGCGCGATCGCCGACGGCAGCTTCTTCGACAACCCGGCCCTGACCGCCGCCTGCGAGCACGCCCGCAACAGCCCGCGCGGTCGTCTGCACCTGCTCGGCCTGGTCTCCGACGGTGGCGTCCACTCCGGCTGGGAGCACATCGAGGCGGCGATCGAGCTCGCCTCCCAGGAAGGGGTGCCGGACGTCGTCTTCCACGCCTTCACCGACGGCCGCGACACCTCGCCGCAGGGCGGGCGCACCTACCTGGCCGACCTCGAGCGCTGGCTGCGCCAGGCTGGGCGGGTCGGGACCGTCAGCGGCCGCTACTACGCGATGGACCGCGACACCCGCTGGGAGCGCAGCAAGCTCGCCTACGACGCGATCGTCCACGCCCAGGGCCTCGCCGCCGCCGGCTCCGCCGAGGCGATCGAGGGCGCCTACGAGCGCGGCGAGACCGACGAGTTCGTGAAGCCGACGGTGATCGGCGAGTACGACGGCGTCGCCGCCGGCGACATCGGGATCTTCGTCAACTTCCGCCCCGACCGGGCCCGCCAGCTGACCCGCGCCCTCGCCGAGCCCAACTTCGACGAGTTCCCGCGGGCCGGCGGCGCCATGCTCGACCTGACCACGATGACCAGCTACCAGAAGGGCTGGCCCTACCCGGTCGCCTTTCCCGAGCAGCGGCCGCAGACGACGCTGGCGGAAACGATCGCCGCCGCCGGCGGGCACCAGCTGCACGTCGCCGAGACCGAGAAGTACGCGCACGTCACCTACTTCTTCAACGGCGGCCGCGAGCAGGAGGTAGAGGGGGAAGAGCGCTGCCTGGTCGAATCGCCGCGCGACGTCCCCACCTACGACCACAAGCCGGAGATGAGCGCCCGTGCCGCCGCCGGCGCCTTCGTCGAGCACTGGAGCGGCGGCGACTACCGCTTCGGGATCATCAACTTCGCCAACCCCGACATGGTCGGCCACACCGGCGTGATCCCGGCCGCGGTGGCCGCGGTCGAGGCCGTCGACGCCTGCCTCGGCGACGTCGTCGCCGCGGTCGAGGCGAAAGGCGGCGCCTGCATCGTCACCGCCGACCACGGCAACTGCGACCACATGCTCGAGCCCGACGGCTCGCCCAACACCGCCCACTCGCTCAACCCGGTGCCGTTGATCGTCACCGCCGAGGGGGTGCAGCTGCGCGAGAGCGGCATCCTCGCCGACGTCGCCCCGACCGCCCTCGACCTGCTCGGCATCCCGCAGCCGGAGGCGATGACGGGCCGGACCCTGCTCGAGGGGAACAGTTGATGAGTTAACCCCCGGATCTCGGGGGTTAACTCATCAAAACGCGATGAGGAGCGATCCGCAGCGGCTGAGGTTCGAGATCGGGGCACGGGACGGCCGCGCCCGCGCCGGCGTCCTGCACACCGCCCACGGCCCGATCGCGACCCCGGCCTTCATCCCGCTCGCCACCAAGGGAACCGTGCGCGGCCTCGAGTCGCGCGAGGTGGCGGAACTCGGCTACGAGCTGATCCTCGGCAACACCTACCACCTGTTCGTCTCGCCGGGGCCGGAGCGGATCGCCGCCGCCGGCGGCCTGCACGGCTTCATGGGCTGGGAGCGGGCGCTGATCACCGACTCCGGCGGCTTCCAGGTCTTCTCGCTCGCCCACGGCGGCGTCGCGAACGAGGTCAAGGGCAGCGGCCGCTCGGGCGGGCACAGCTCGGAGGTCGAGATCAGCGAGGAGGGCGCGCGCTTCAACTCGCCGCGCGACGGCACCGAGCTGTTCATCTCGCCCGAGGTCTCGATGCAGGTGCAGGCGGCGCTCGGCTCCGACATCGCCCTCGTCTTCGACGAGTGCACCCCCTTCCACGCCGACCGCGACTACACCGCGCGCTCGACCGAGCGCACCCACCGCTGGCTCGACCGCAGCCTGCGGTGGCACGAGCGCGAGGGGCCGGCGCGCCAGGCCGTGTTCGGGATCGTCCAGGGCGGCACCTACGAGGATCTGCGCCGGGAATCTGCCGAGGCGGTGTCCGCGGCGGCGGTCGACGGCCTCGCGATCGGCGGCACCCTCGGCCGCGACAAGGAGGAGATGGCGGCGGTGCTGGCGCTGACCGCGCCGCTGCTGCCGGAGGAGGCGCCGAAGCACCTGCTCGGGATCGGCGAGGTCGACGATTTGCTCGGCGGTATCGCGCTCGGGCTCGACGTCTTCGACTGCGCCGTCCCGACCCGCCTCGCCCGCCACGGCGTCGCCCTGGCACCGGAGCCCGAGACCCGCTTCCGCCTCGACCTCCGCAAGTCCCGCTGGGTCGGTGACCGCGACCCGATCGTCGCCGGCTGCCCCTGCCCGGCCTGCGCCCGCCACGACCGCGACTACGTCAGCTATCTCTCCCGCGCCGAAGAGCTGACCGCCGTCCGCCTCATCGTCCTCCACAACCTCACCTACATGCACGAGCTCACCACCCACGCCCGCACCGCGATCGAAGCCGGCCGCTTCGACGCCTACCGCGCCGCCATCCTCACCGGCACCACTCCCTGGCAAGCGTAACCCGAACAGGCCCAGAGGCAGGGGTCGGGTACCCCTCAACCGAACCTCCAGATTTGTGAGGGCGAGGGGTACCCGATCCCCTCGCCTCGCAACGCCTATTCGGTATTGCGGTCGACCAGTTCCTTCACTTCTTCGACGACCCTGTCGACGGTGTCGCCGGCGACTTTGGAGACGCGGACGCCGGCTGCCTTGTCGGTGGTGATGATCACCGCGGCGGCGACCGCGGCGGCGACCAGCACCAGCGCGACCAGGGCGAGGACGAAGCGGACGAAGCGGGAGAAGGCGGAGCGGCCGGGGGCGGCCGGCGGGCCCGACGGGGCGGCCGGCGGGGGAGGGGCGACCCGTGGTTCGGGGCGGCGCGTCTGCGACCGCACCGGCCGGTACTCGGTCTGCGCGGTATCGCGGCCGAGGTGGCGGGTGGCGGCGGTGTCGCCGAGCACGTTGGTCGCGGCCGTCCCACCCTCCAGCGGCAGGGTCACGTCCTCGCCCTGGAGGCCGAGGCGCAGGCCGCTCGCCAGCTCGTCGGCCGAGGCGTAGCGGCGGTTCGGGTCGCCCTCCAGCGCCCGCAGCACCGCGCTGCCGAGGGTCTCCGGCACCTCGTCGTTGTAGGTGGTCGGCGGCAGCGGCTTCTCGTTCTGCTGGCGCACCGCCAGCTCGGCCAGGGAGGAGCCCTCGTACGGCAGCCGCCCGGTCAGGAACTGGTAGAGGACGACGCCCAGCGCGTAGACGTCGGTCGCCGGCGTCGCCTCGTCGCCCCGCACCTGCTCCGGCGCCAGGTAGGCGGCGGTGCCGACCACCGAGCCGACCTGGGTGATCCGGGTCTGCTCGAGGGCCCGGGCGATGCCGAAGTCGGTCAGCTTCACGGTCAGCTCGCCGCCCCCGACCGGGCCGCCGACGATCATCAGGTTGCCGGGCTTGACGTCGCGGTGGATGATCCCGCGCCGGTGCGCGTAGTCGAGGCCGGCGCAGCCCTGGATCCCGATCTCGGCCGCGATCTCCGGTCCGACCGGGCCCTGTCGCTGCAGGATCTGTGCCCCTGAGCGCCCCTCCACGTACTCCATGACGATGTAGTGGCGCCCCTCGTCGACCCCGGTGTCGTAGACCTGGACGATGTTGGGGTGGATCAGTTTCGCCACCGCCAGCGCCTCGCGGCGGAAGCGGGCGATGAAGCGCTCGTCGTCGGAGAGATGCTCGGCCAGCACCTTGACCGCGACCGTCCGCTCGAGGATCAGGTCGGTCGCCTTGTAGACGTTCGACATCCCGCCCGAGCCGAGCCGGTCGCCGGTCTGGTAGCGGCCCGAAAGAGTCCCCGCCTCCATCAGCCTTCCCCTTCCGCCGGGACGCTCGGGCCGACCCCGCCCGACGGCGTCCCGCCATCGGGTTCGGCCGGCGGCGCTGCTTCTTCCTGCTTTTCGTGGCCTTTGGCTTTGCCTTCGGCCTGGGGCGGCAGGCTGGGCCCCTCTTCCGCCGCCTTGTCTTCCTTAGCGGGCTTCGCGGGCTTTTCCGCCTTCTCCTCGCGTTCCTCGTCTTCGGGCTCCTCGGCTTCTTCGATCGCTTCCACCGGTTCTTCTTCTTCGGCGTCTTCTTCGCACCCGGCGACCACTTCGTTGAGGCGTGCGGCGCCTTCCTGCAGAGCCTGCTTCAGCTCCGCGTCGACCCCGCCCAGGTCTTCGACCTGGAGGCTGACCGCCTGGGCGGCGTCGGAGGCGCCGAGGCAGTCGCCTTCGTTCGCCAGCTGCTCGACCTGATCGAGGTTGGAGTTGATTTCGGTCGCGGTCTCGCCGGGGAGCAGCTCGGCGTCGCTGCCGCCGCCGCAGGCGATGAGGCCGAGCGCCGCTGCGGCGGCGAGCGAAAAGACGATCAGGGAGGTGCTGAGGCGGCGCACGAAATCGAGTCTAGACAACGGCTGCCGTGCCGGATTTTCCCTGCAATTAGCCACTAGCGTCCAAACTCCAGGCGCTCTGCCAGCTGGCTCGGCAGCCCCGCCGCGAGGATCGTCTCGGCGGCTAGGGCGATGTCGTAGGGGACGCGGTGGAAGAGCGCGGTCAGCTCCTCGGTGTCGAGCTCCAGCCAGGCGGCCCGGGGGTCGCCGTCCCGCGGTTGGCCGGCGCTGCCCGGGTTGAGGAGCCAGTCGCCGGTGGCGAGGCTCGCGAAGGCCCCGTCACCGGCCTGGGCGCCCTGGGTCTCGCCGTGCCGGGCGCTCGCCGGCCGGCAGAAGAAAAGCGAGACGTGGGAGTGGCCGATCAGCCCGATCCGCTCCCGCTGCGCGTCGAGCCCCGCCTCCGCCTGCTCGGTGGAGAGCACGTACTCCCAGATCGGGTCGCGGGGCGAGCCATGGAAGAGGCCGATCCCCTCCCGCGAGGCAGCCGGCTCGAGTTCCCGCAGGAACTCCAGGGTTCCCTCGTTCACCTCTCCCCGCGTCCACTCGACCGCGGCTGCAGCCGTCTCCGAGAAGGCGGAGATGTCGAGCCCGCTCGCGACCGCGAGGTCGTGGTTGCCGACCAGGCAGAGGTCGCAGCGCTCGCGCACCAGCTCGGTGCAGGCGTCGGGCTGGGCCCCATAGCCGACGACGTCGCCGAGGCACCAGATCTCCTCGACCCCGGCTTCGTCGATCGCCTCCAGCACCGCCTCCAGGGCGGGCTGGTTGGCGTGGATGTCACTGAGGACGGCTACGCGCAAACAGCCAGCGTACCCTGGGCCGGTCCCGGTCCATACGATTGAGCGGTGACCGCCACCGATTCGATCGCCGAGCTGCGCGGGGCCGTCGAGGACGCGGCCAGGGCCCTGCGCGACGGCGAGCGCACCGAGCCCGCCCCCTCGCTGGACCGCCCGCCGAAGCCCGAGCTGGGCGACTACAGCTCCAACGCGGCGATGCTCCTGGCAGCCCCGCTGGGCGACAACCCGCGGGCCGTCGCCGAACGCCTCCAGGCCGAGCTGGAACGCGATCTCGGTGCCTCCGGCAGCCTCGACCGGGTCGAGGTCGCCGGGCCGGGCTTCGTCAACCTCTTCCTCTCCGACGCCTGGTACCGCCGGGCGCTGGCGGGCCTGACGGCCGTCGGCGAGGACCTCGGCCCGAGCCCGGTCGAGGCGCCCGAGCGGATCCTGGTCGAGTTCGTCTCCGCCAACCCGACCGGCCCGCTGCATGTGGGAGGCGGCCGCCACGCCGCCTACGGCGACGCGATCGTGCGCCTGCTGCAGGCGGCCGGGCACGAGGTCGAGCGCGAGTACTACGTCAACGACGCCGGCGCCCAGATCGAACGCTTTGCCGACTCGATCGCCGCCCGCATGGAGGGCCGGGAGCCACCCGAGGACGGCTACGGCGGCGAGTACGTCGTCGAGCTGGCCAGGGAGCTCGCCGCCGAGGGCCTCGACCCCGGCGACCGCGAGGCGCTCGGCCGCCGCGGCGTCGAGCTGATGCTGGCAGGGGTGCGGGAGACCCTCGAGCGCTTCGGCGTCCCCGCCTACGACACCTGGTTCCACGAGCGCGACCTCTACACGCGCGGCGAGGTCGACTCGGCGCTCGCCGATCTCGACGGGCGCGGCCACACCTACCGGCACGAGGACGCGCTCTGGCTGCGCACCACCGACTTCGGCGACGACAAGGACCGGGTCCTGATCCGGGCCAACGGCGAGCCCACCTACCTGGCCGCCGACGTCGCCTACCACTGGGACAAGCTGCGGCGCGGCTTCGGGCGCTTGATCAACGTCCTCGGCGCCGACCACCACGGCTACGTGGGCCGGGTCCGGGCGGCGATCGAGGCGCTCGGCGCCGACCCGGACACCTTCGAGGCGCTGATCATGAACCTCGTCCACATCGTCGAAGCGGGGGAGCGGGCGCAGATGTCGAAGCGCAGCGGCGATTTCGTCAGCCTCGACGAGCTGCTCGACGACATCGGCGTCGACGCGGCGCGCTGGTTCATGCTCTGGCGCAGCCACGAGACCACGGTGGACCTCGACCTCCAACTGGCCCGCAGCCAGTCCAGCGACAACCCGGTCTACTACGTGCAGTACGCGCACGCGCGGATCGCCAGCATCCTGCGCAAGGCCGGCGCCGCCGGCGAGGAGGCCGCCGCCGGCCCTGCCCTGGAGGCGCCTGCAGTCGCCATGGAGCCCAGCGAGAAGGCCCTGATCAAGCGCCTGCTCGAGTTCCCCGAGGAGGTGCGCGAGGCGGCGAAGCGGCGTGCGCCGCACCGGATCTGCGCCTACTCGACCGCGGTCGCCGCCGACTTCCACGCCTTCTACCGCGACTGCCAGGTGGTCGGGGCGGAGGGGGAGGGGGTCGAGCGCTCGCGGCTCGCTCTCTGCCTCTGCACGAAGCGGACGATCGCCTGCTCGCTCGGCCTGCTCGGGATCTCGGCCCCCGAGCGGATGTGATGCGGGGCGGGCGCCGCAAGCTGCCCGTCCTGGCTGAGATCGCCGGCCCGGCCCCCGGGTCCAGCCGTGCCTGGGCGCTGCGGCGCGGCGACCTGCAGGCGCTCGCCGGGCTGCACGGCTCGCTGGGCGAGGGCGGGGTGGTGCTCGTCACCGGCGACGAGGGCCTCGCCGGCGCGATCGCGGTCGCGGGCTCCTCCAGCGCCGCCGGCCGGCGCACGGCCCTGCTCGAGTGCGACCTCGTGCGGCCGCGGCTGGCGGCGGACCTCGGCCTCTCCCCGGTTCCCGGCCTGCACGAGTACCTGCGCTGGGAGGCGACCGCCCCCGAGATCCTCCAGCCCCTGGCCCTCGCCGGCCCCGCCTCGCAGGGGGCGACCGACCCGCTCGTCTGCATCGTCGCCGGCCGCCGCGCGGCCGACCCGGCGACCCTGGTCAACCTCGCCAGCTTCCGCCACGCGCTGTCGAAACTGCGCAGGGCCTACGACCTCGTCGTCCTCGCCGGCCCCGCGCTCGACTCCGCCTACGGCTCGCTGGAGTCCCTGGCCGGGCAGTCCGACACCCTGCTCGCCGCCATCTCGCCGGCGGCGGCGAAGGGCCGTTCCCGCCGTGAGCTGCGCTCCGCCCTGCGCAAGCTGCCCGCGCCGCTGGCCGGCGCGATCGTCGTCGGCGAACCCGGCGCCTAGAGGTCGTAGCGCGCCAGGTCGGCGTCGAGCCGCTCGCTGTCCTCGGGGCTCGGCCCGGCGGCCGGCGGGTCGCCTCCAGGGCCGGGCCCGGCCCGGCGCCAGCGGAGCACGCCGAGGGCGAGGGCGACGAGGGCGACGACGAAGGCGACGATCGGGACCACGTAGGCCGAGAGGTCGAAGCCGGAGCCGCGCGGCACCGCCAGCACCTCGTCGCCGTACTCGGCGACCAGCGCGTCCTTGATCTGGTCCTTGCTGCGCCCTGCGGCGACCAGGCGCGCGATGAAGGCTTTCTGGCGCTGGGCCTGCGGCGCTTCGGCGAGCTCCAGGAGGGTGCCGCAGACCGGGCACATCACTTCCGAGGAGATCTCGCTGACCGAGGTCTGGGGGGTCGCGGTGGCGGCGCCAGCGGGAGCGGCGGCGCTCAAAGTCAGGGCGAGGGCCAGGCCCGCGAAGATCGCCCTCGGCCTCACGACCTGCCGCCGGTGAGCAGCGGGGCGATTTCCTCCGTCAGGGCCTCCTCGCTGATCGGCCCGAGGAGATGCAGGCGCACCCGGCCCCGCGGGTCGATCAGGAAGTTCTCCGGCACGCCGGTGGTGCCGTAGTCCTCGGCGGCGGCGCCGTCGCCGTCGCGCAGCTGCGGGTAGCTGAGCCCGTACTGGCGGACGAACGCCCGGCCGTCGTCGCTGAGGTCGCGGCTGTCGATCCCGACCACCGTGAACTCCGGGCCGCCGTGGCGGCGCTGGAAGCGCTCCAGCGCCGGCGCCTCCTCGCGGCACGGTTCGCACCAGGAGGCCCAGAAGTTGACCAGCACCCAGCGGCCGCGGTAGTCGGCCGGCGATTCGCTGCCACCGCCTTCGAGGCGGGGGAGAGAGGCGGTCGGCACCGGGTCTCCCACCCCGACTCCGGCGGAGCCCTTGCTGAGCAGGCCGAACGTGAGCAGGCCGACGACGGCAAGCACGGCAAGCACGGCGATGGTCGAGCGGGCGCTCACGGGGCGCCCAAGGTTAGAACCCGCTCGCCCCCGGCATCGTCCCGGCCGACGTAGAATCAGATCCCACGCGGACGTAGCTCAGCTGGTAGAGCGCGAGCTTCCCAAGCTCGAGGTCGCGGGTTCGAGACCCGTCGTCCGCTCTCTCGACCCCAAGGGTGAGCAGCCCACAAGAGTAACAAACTGCTCAGTTTCTCTTGACTAATGCCCTCCGGGCACCTACATTGGAGTTCTGGACTGCGTGACCGGACCACGCACCGGTCATCAGCCCGGAGGAGAGGCCACGCACCGCCGCAGGGCCTGAAAGGGAGGGCGCATGTCGCGCGCACGCAACGCGAGAAGGAAGGCAGGGCGACAGCAGGCACGAGCCGCCGCCCATGCCCCGCGTCGCGGGCGGACCGGTCTCGTCAGTCGGGCGCCGGTCATTCCCATGGTGGTGATCGCGGGGGTTCTGACGGCAACGGCGGTTGTCGGCTTCGGCATCGGCGGCGGAACCGACGGAGCGCAGGCCAATCAGGACATCGAGGAGCTCCTCGCCGGGGTGCCTCAGCGCGGCAACACGCTGGGTTCGCCGGATGCGCCCATAACGCTGAAGATGTTCGCCGACCTCCAATGCCCGACCGTGAAGATGTACGCGGAGAAGTACCTGCCCTCCCTGATCAGCACCTGGGTGCGTTCGGGAAAACTCAAGCTCGTCTACCACTCCCTGAAGACCGACACGGCTGACGAAAGCATGTTTCTCCGCCAGGAAACCGCGGCCCTGGCGGCTGGCAGGCAGGACAGGATGTGGAACTTCGTCCTCACCTTCCTGGATGAACAGGATCCGCTGGAACCGGTGCTGACCGAATATGAGATGACCGATCTCCTCGCCCGCGTTGCGGATCGGATATCGGGCCTGAACCCCAGTGGCCTTCGGGAGGGCCGGGCCGATGCGCTCCTCACGGAGAAGGTGGCTTTGGGGGTGATCCTCGCTCATGATCGGAACTTCCGATCCACCCCTTCGTTCTTCATTCGCTATGCCGACGGCGAGTCCGGAGAGGATCCTGGGATCGATCTGGCGCCCGTGAAGAAGGAATTCATCGCGTTCTTCAAGCGGGACTTCGCTGCCTTCAACGACGACCTCGACGACCTGACCGCCGAACTCGCCCGCTCGGGTTCGGCGACTTTCAACGACACGCCCGCGTTTGGAGGCGTAGTTCCGTAGACCCGACCTTTCAAGAGAGGTGTGCTGTGACCCGTCAAATGACAAGACTGACATCCGCTGTGACGATCGCTTTCTGCTCCTGTCTCGCCGTCCTGGCGATGGGCGCCGCCACCGCAGCGGCTTGCGAAGGCCAACAAGGCGGCTGCCAACAGGCGCCATCGGTTACGACGACATCGCCAGGATCGGTCAGCTCCAACTCCGCCTACGTGTATGGCGACGTCGATGCCCACGGCTGCGAATCCACCACCTACGTATTCGAATACAGGCAAAGCGGCGGCCTTTGGAAAAAAGGGGGGACGTATGGCGTGTTCGGGTCGGGCAGCCAGCTGGTGTCCGACTACCTGACCTCGCTGCTGCCGGCGACCACCTACGAATACAAACTGACGGCCTCCAACTTCGAAGGAACGTCGGCCGGTTCGACCAAAAGCTTTACGACGCCTCCAGAAGGAGGGTCACAGAAACCACCAACCGTCGCCAACGAAGCGGCAACGGCGATCACGGCCAGCGGAGCGACCCTGAACGCGTCGGTGAATCCCAACGGGGCTGCGACGACCTACAACTTCGAATACGGCCTCAAAGAAGGCGAACTGAAAAAAACGACGACGACTGTCAGCGACCTCACAGGGTCCAGCAGCCAGAAAGTCAAAGCGGAAGTGACCCTTGAACCGGAAACTAAATACTACTTCCGCATAACCGCGACGAACTCAGGCGGTACGAGCACCGGGACCCCGATACTCAACTTCACCACGTCGGCCGCCCTATGGAAAATCAAAGCGACGCCGAATCCGGCGGAACCCGATTTCAGCAGCCTCCAGGACATCAGCTGCATGCCGAGCACGAGTGCGTGCACGGCGGTCGGAACGAGCACCACCGCGGCGGTGGACAGCCCCCTGGCCTTCCGCTGGAACGGCTCGTCGTGGACCGAACAGGTGCCCGCGAAAAAGACCGGGGCGGTGGAGACGCGAATCTTCGGCGTCGACTGCCCGTCGGAAACGCGGTGCCTGGCGGTCGGCAGCTACGAAGCCTCGGGCGGCCAACCGACGATCATGTCCGCGATCTGGAACGAAAACAAATGGGGGAACCAAACGACGCCGAATCCTTCTGAAGCGACCTCCAGCGAATTCACAGCGATCGGCTGCAACAACACCGCGGAATGCAAGGCCGTGGGTTCAGCCACGATAGGAGGGGTGAAGACTGCGATCGCGGAGAAATGGAACAGCCCCACCTGGACCGCGCAGTCGCTCCCGATCCCCGAAGGGGCGAAATCGAGCCAACTCGACGGCGTCGACTGCCTATGGTCGAACTTCTGCGCTGCCGTCGGCCGTTACACCACCAGTGGCGGTTCCATCAAAAGCCTCGCCATTTTCTGGAACGGGACCGAATGGAAATTGCAGACGCTGACGGATCCCGAAGGCGCCGTGCAGAGCGGCCTGCGTGACATCTCCTGCACGCCGTCGCCGAGTCGGTGCACGGCCGTGGGGGACTGGAAAAACGGCGCCGGCGAAGAAGCCACCATGGCCTACCGCTTCAACGGCACGACCTGGACGCTGCAGAGCATGCCCAAACCGCCCGGGAGCATCGGGAGCTTGTACCACGAGGTCTCCTGCGCGACCGAAACGGCCTGCGCGGCGGTTGGGAACTGGCGCAGCAAAGCCGACGGTTGGTTCCGGACCCTGGCCGCAAGCTGGGACGGGAGCAGCTGGTCGATCCAGAGCACCCAAAATCCGGCCGGCGCCCTCATCAGCAATCTCGCCGGTGTTTCCTGCCAGTCGACCAGTTGCTTTGCGGTGGGCCTGAGCCTGAGCGGCACGGGGGAAATCACCACCCTTGGGGAGTTCAGGGAATAGGTCGCGCGCAGCGGCGGCTGAGAGTCGCCGGTCGCGGGCTGGAGTGAGGCGGGCAGGCTCACTCCAGCCCTTGTGCGCAAGGGCGGCCCCGGCTTTGGTCCGTCGCTTCGTCGCCTACGCGACCAGCTCGGAGCGCGACTCGATCCTCCGCGCCACCGGCGCGCTCGCGCTCTCAGGCCCCGCCGGCGCGGTGTCGGCGGCGCCAAGCGGGCCGAAGCCGAGCCCGGTGAGCTCGCTCAGTTCGGCGATCGGCACCTGGTACATCTTGAACTCCTCGAGCCCGACCGACTCGAGCTTGTTCTCCAGGTCGTCCTGGGTCAACACGTAGGCCTTGGCCCTCAGCGCCCCGCCCTCGACGTAGGCGATCGCCTTCCAGAAGGAGCGCGGGATCAGGGCGCCGCGGAAGGGGAAGTCGGTGTCCATGAAGATCGGCCCGCCGAAGACGCTCATCTTCAGCCCCTCCACCTTCACCGCCTCGTAGATGCCGGTCTCGACTGTGCCCCAGATGCCGCGCAGGCGCTCCTGGTTGAAGTCGTTGAGCTGGGGGGTGATGTTGGGGAAGCGGAACGATTCGACGTTCGCCCGTTCGGCCTCGGCGCGGGTGCCCCAGAGTAGGTCGGCGCGCCTGGCGATGTGGCCGCGGTCCAGTGGGTTTTCCTTCTGGTCGACGTCCTTGTAGAGGTCGTTGTCGAACTGCTGCTCGGGCTCGTAGGCGTCGTCGAGGACGAACGGGATGCCGTCGCGGTCGAGCGTCTGCAGCCCGTTGCCGTCGATGTTCCACGCCACCCAGCGGCAGAAGCGGCGGCGGGCGCTCATCGCCAGGGAGAAGTGGGTGTAGTCGCGGACCAGCTTCCCCGCTTTGGTCGGCGCGTAGTCGTCCTGGACCGCGTCGTCGATCGCGGTGGGGGTGTCGACCGCGTGGTCCCCCGGCAGGAAGCGCGGGTCGTACCCCGTCTCCGCCGCCCCGCCGACGGCGATCGCTGCGGCCGGGGCCGAGGCGAGGGGGCTGATTTCGAGCTTTTCGAACACCGACGACGCGTAACACGCTCCCGCGTACTCGGGCTGGGCGCCGACCTCGCCGGCGAAATGGAGGCCGAGCATCATGTCGGTCGCGCTGCCGTCGGGGTTCGCTGCCATCCAGGCCGCGCCCGAGTCCCCGCTCATCGAGATCTCTTCGTTCTCCGCCGGGTGGTCGGAATCGGGACCGATCTCGAAGCTTCCGATTTCCTTCGGGCCGATGCCGTCATAGGCGATCTTCGTGATCGTGTGCACCCGCGTCACGACGCCGTGGGTGACCCCGGTCGTGCGGCCGGACTTCACCACCCGGTCGCCCAGCTCCGGATCGCCGATCTGCCGGACCACTGCCCCAAGGTCGAGCGACTCCTCGGAGACGGCGCGGCCTTCGATGCCGGCGATCGCGCAATCGCCGGCCAAGCCGAGGAAGCTGCGGACCAGCGTTCCGCAGACGTTGTCGGCGGAGGCCCGGTTGTCGTCGAACGGGCCGGGCTGGGCGATCGCGTCACCCAGGCTGCCGTGCTCGTCGTGCAGCACGTGCCAGTTCGAGAGCATCCGCACCTCCCCTCCATCGTTCTCCTGGACGAGGCAACCCAGGGTCCCGGCGCTCGGCTGGGCGGCGTTGCCCGGGCCGACGTTGCCGACGCTGACCCCCGGCGCCATCGGGTCGAGGCGGCGTTTGCGGTCGGGCTTCGCCTCCACCGGGACCGCGACGGGGTGGGTCTCGAAGGTGCGCTCGACGACATCGGTGGGAAGGGTGATCCCGTTGACGGTGATCGAGTCGGGGATGGTGCGGGTGGACAGCGCCTCCAGCCCCTCCGGCGCGAGCTTGCGCCCGACGGTGAACTGGAGGGCGAGCTCGTCGGTCCGTTTGCCTCCCGTCACCTTGTAGCCGACGCCGACCGAGGTGATGTTCGGGTCCTTCAGGTAGTCGTCGGCGACCTTGCGCACGGCGGCCTCGATCGCCGCTTTGTCTTTGAGGTCGCCCTCACCCATTGGGCGGGCAACGTTCCACCTTCACCGTACGGTGTCAAGAAAGGAAAGAGAATGCGAACCGTTTATCCGTAAGTGTCACGCAAGCGCCTCGGCGAGCAGTACCGCCGAGCCGAAGACGAAGGCGAGGGCCGCAATCGCGCCGACCAGCCGCACCGGCGGTCCCCCGTGGACCCCGGTCTCGTGCACGGCGGTGTGACCCTTGCCGCGGGCGATCAGCCAGCGGTTGAGGGGCAGCGCGCAGGCGCCGGCGACGGCGAGGGCGAAGGAGAGGGCGCCCCAGAATAGGACGTCGCCGAGCCCGGCCTCCATCGCGCCCGGGATCAGCAGCATGATCGCGTTGTCGACCACCTCCATCAGGGCGATGCTGAGGGTGTCGGCGGCAAGCGCGATCGGGACCACAGCCGAGAGGGCCAGGCCGGCCCGCAGCAGCGGCAGGCTGGTCAGGGTGTAGCCGAAGAGGAAGGCGAGGGCGACCGCCAGGGCGACCGTGCCCATGTCCGAGAAGCCGAGGGCGGTGCCGATCGCCATGCCGGCGACCTCGCCCAGCGCGCACCCGGTCAGGCAGTGGAGCGTGGCGCTGAGAGCGACGGCGTTCAACTGCGCGCGGTCGCTCGCCAGGGTGTGTCCGTGGGCGTGCATGGTCAGCGGCTCCGGAGCAGGCGCCCGACCGCCTCCATCATCTCCTCGGTCCGCGCCTCCCGCACCTCGGCCGTCTCCGCCCCGACCACGCAGTGCCGCGTGTGTTCGTCGAGCAGGGCCAGGGCGACCTTGTCGATCGCCGCCTGCACGGCAGATATCTGGGTGAGGATGTCGATGCAGTAGCGGTCCTCCTCGACCATCCGCTCGAGGCCACCCACCTGGCCCGCGATCCGGCGCAGGCGGTTCTTCACCTTCTCCTTTTCGCCGATGTAGCCCGGCTGCTGAGTCTGCTCGGCCATCTCCACTCCTTCGGTCGGCTGCTTGCGGTCCGGAGTATATACCCCCAGAGGGTATCTGCTACATTGATCCCAGATACCCCCTCCCCCTATCCCGAAGGAGACTCCCGACATGGACCCGCGACGCACCGGCCTCTTCGTCCTCGGCCTCTTGGCGATCTTCCTCGCCGCCGTCGGCATCGGCTCCGCTCTGGAGCCGGCGGACACGGACAGCGGGGTAGGGGCCCACGGCATGGAGGAGGAGACCCACGGCGCGCACCAGGAGCCCGCCAGCCATGCGCCCGCCGGGCTCGCCGTCGCCGAAGACGGTTACGCGTTGCGCTTCGACCGGACCCATCTGCGCAAGGGCGAGCCGGGGGAGCTGCGCTTCACGGTCGTCGCGGACTCCGGCGCGCCGGTCACCGGGTTCGACGAGCTGCACGAGCGCCGCCTGCACCTGATCCTCGTCCGCCGCGACGGCACCGGGTTCCGCCACCTGCACCCCGAGATGGACGCCGCCGGGGCCTGGTCGGTCCCCGCCGAGTTCCCCGCCGCCGGGGCCTACCGGGTGTTCGCCGACTTCTCCGTCGGCGGCGAGCAGCGCACGCTCGCCGCCGACCTCTTCGTCTCCGGCGGGGAGTTCGAGGCCCGACCGTTCCCCCCGCCGGCCGCGGCCGACACGACCGCCGGTTACGAGGTCCGCCTGCGGAGCGACCACCTTGCCGCGGGCGAGCCGGCGGCACTCACCTTCGCCGTCGGTCGCGACGGCGAGCCGGTCGGCGACCTCGCGCCCTACCTCGGCGCCAAGGGGCACCTGGTCGCGCTGCGCGAGGGGGACCTCGCCTTCCTCCACGTCCATCCCGAGCCCGGCGGGGTGGGGGAGGTCCCCTTCGCCGCCACCTTCCCCAGCGCCGGCCGCTACCGCCTCTACCTCCAGTTCAGGCACGACGGCACGGTCCGCACCGCCGAGTTCACGGTCGAGGTGTCGCGATGAGCCAGGCCACGGAGCCCAGGGGGACCGAGCGGCTGGAGCTGCCGATCGAGGGCATGACCTGCTCCACCTGCGCGGGCCGGGTCGAGAAGAGTCTCAACGGCCTCGACGGCGTCGAGGCGTCGGTCAACTTCGCGACCGAGCGGGCCAGCGTCAGCTTCGACCCGGAGCGGGTCGCCGCCGCGCAGCTCGTCGAGGCGGTCGAGGACGTCGGCTACTCGGCCTCGCTGCCGATCCGCGACGCCGCGGAGAGCGCCGCCGGGCCGGCACCCGACCCGACCGCCGACCTGCGCCGCCGCCTGCTCTTCGCCGCGACGCTCTCGCTGCCCGTCTTCGTGCTCTCGATGGTCGAGCCGCTGCAGTTCCGCAACTGGCAGTGGCTGGCGCTGTACCTGGCGACGCCGGTCGTGCTCTGGGCCGGCTGGCCCTTCCACCGCGCCGCCTGGCAGAACCTGCGCCACGGCGCCCTGACGATGGACACGCTGATCTCGCTCGGCACCCTCGCCGCCCTGGGCTGGTCGCTGGTCGCCCTCTTCTTCCTCGACGCCGGCACCCCGGGGATGACGATGCCCTTCGACCTCGTCACCGAGCGCGGCGCCGCCTCCAGCCACATCTACCTCGAGGTGGCGGCGGTGGTGACGACCTTCCTCCTCGCCGGCCGCTACTTCGAGGCCCGGGCCAAGCGCCGCGCCGGCGCCGCCCTGGAGGCGCTGCTGGACCTCGGCGCCAAGGACGTCGCCCTGCTCGACGCCGACGGGCGGGAGCTCCGCGTCCCGGTCGAGCAGCTCGCCGCCGGCGACCGCTTCGTCGTGCGCCCGGGCGAGAAGGTCGCGACCGACGGCGTCGTCGAGAGCGGCTCCTCCGCCGTCGACCGCTCGCTCGTGACCGGCGAGTCGGTGCCGGTCGAGGTGGGGCCGGGAGGGGAGGTAGTCGGCGCCACGATCAACGTCGGCGGCCGTCTCGTCGTCCGCGCCACCCGGGTCGGCGAGGAAACGGCGCTCGCCCAGATCGCCCGCCTCGTCACCGAGGCCCAGTCCGGCAAGGCGCCCGTGCAGCGCCTCGTCGACCGCGTCAGCGCCGTCTTCGTCCCGGTCGTGATCGCCCTCGCCGTGGCCACCCTCGGCTTCTGGCTCGGCAACGGCGCCGGCGCCACCTTCGCCTTCACCGCCGCGGTCGCGGTCCTGATCGTCGCCTGCCCCTGCGCGCTCGGCCTCGCCACGCCGACCGCGCTGCTGGTCGGCACCGGCCGCGGCGCCCAGCTCGGCCTCCTGATCAGGGGGCCGGAGGTGCTGGAGTCGACGCGCCGGGTCGACACCGTCGTCCTCGACAAGACCGGGACCGTGACCAGCGGCGAGATGGCGGTCGTCGCCGTGCACGCCGCCGGGGTGGAGGAGACCGAGGTCCTCCGCCTCGCCGGCGCGGTCGAGGACGCCTCCGAGCACCCGATCGCGGCCGCGATCGCCGACCGGGCACGGCGGGAGCTGACCCTGCTGCACGCGGTCGACGGGTTCGCCGGCCACGCCGGGCTCGGCGTCGAGGGCACGGTCGGCGAGCGCGCCGTCGCCGTCGGCCGCGCCTCCTTCCTCGCCGAGCGCGGGATGCCGCTCCCGGCCGAGCTCGGCGCCGCCAAGGGCGAGGCCGAAGCGCGCGGGCAGACGGCGGTCGCCGTCGGCTGGGACGGGGAGGCCCGCGGACTGATCGTCGTCGCCGACACGGTCAAGCCGTCCAGCCGCGAGGCCGTCGAACGGCTCCGCGCCCTGGGCCTGCGGCCGCTGCTGCTGACCGGCGACAACGAGGCCACCGCCAGGGCGGTCGCCGCCGCGGTCGGCATCGAGGAGACGCTCGCCGAGGTGCTGCCCGAGCAGAAGGCGGCGGTCGTCGAGCGCCTCCAGGCCGAGGGCCGGACCGTGGCGATGGTCGGCGACGGCGTCAACGACGCGCCGGCGCTCGCCCAGGCCGACCTCGGCCTCGCGATCGGCACCGGCACCGACGTCGCGATCGAGGCCTCCGACATCACCCTCGTCTCCGGCGACCCGCGCGGGATCGCCGACGCGATCCGGCTCTCGCGCCGCACCCTGGCGACGATCAAGGGCAACCTCTTCTGGGCCTTCGCCTACAACGTCGCGGCGCTGCCCCTCGCCGCCGCCGGCCTGCTCAACCCCCTGATCGCCGGCGCCGCGATGGCCTTCTCCAGCGTCTTCGTCGTCACCAACTCGCTGCGCCTGCGCCGGTTCCGACCAGCGTAGTACGCAAACTTCCCTATCCTCGGCGGGCAGGCCAAGGCGACGTAGGGGAGGAGTGTGGGATGGAGTCTGAAGACACGGCGGCCGGCGCCCCGGCCTCGATCGTTCTCCTCATGCCTCCGTACCGTCCCGCGACCTTGACCAGCGAGAGGGGGAGTCGCTGATGATCGAGCGAATCGCCGAGATGCCGGCCGGGACCATCGGCCTGCGCGCCACCGCCAAGCTCACCAAGGCCGACTACACCGAGGTGCTCGAGCCGGCGCTGCGCGAGGGGGTCGAGTCGGGAGAGCTGCGTCTCCTCTTCGTCCTCGCCGACTTCGACGGGCTCGAGTCGAGCGCGATCGCCGAGGACTTCAAGACCGGGATGCGGGTCTGGTTCCACGACCACTCGGCCTGGAAGCGCTTCGCTCTCGTCACCGACGCCGAGTGGGTCGCCAAGGCGATGCACATGTTCGCCTGGATGACCCCGGGCGAGGTTCTGATCCGCGACCTCGACGGACTGGAAGAAGCTAAGAGCTGGGTCGCCGCCTAGGCGTTCGCCAAAAGCCCGATCCGCCAAGAAGAAAGATGTCGGGACGCCCGCCCCCCGGTGCTACGCGGGCGCCCCGGCATGCGGATCATTGTGCCACGGCGCAAGCGTTTCCCGGCGAAAAGGACTCGCTTTCCTGTCACAGTCGACGAGCTCGCGAGCGAGCGATTCGTCGGCCCAGCCGCTAGACCCCCGCCGGCACCCACTCCTCGCGCAGGTCCACCTTGATGTGCTTGCTCGCTTGCGGCAGGCAGTAGAAGTGCTCGGTGGCGCCGCGGACCTGGCGCTGGCCGACGAGCTTGATCAGGCCGGCTTTGGCGAGCTCGGTGACGTGGTAGTTGGTGTTGCTGAGGGGAATCTGAAGCTCCTGGCTGAGATCGCTGGGGGAGAGGGTGCGCCCTCCGTCCAGGCCGAGGATTTCCAGGACCGAGATTCGCAGCGGGTGGGCGGTGGCTCGCGCCAGTTGCTCCCAGTTGACCGGAAGCGAGGAATGCTTGCCGTTTCCGTTCCCATTGCCGTTGTGAAGCCCGTTCTGGCCGTTGGGGGAGTGACCATTACGAATTTTCATGAGCGGAAGATACCAAAAAATATTGATTCATGTCCTCAAAATTGGGTAAGCTAGGTTTTGCATGATCGGGAATCACGGGACTGCAGCAGTAAAGCGAGCGAGGGGCCTGGCCCTGTTCGCGGCTCTGGCACTGGTTTTCGCGGCCCCCGCCGCACAGGCCAGCACCGACGACATCATTGCCCCGAGCGACCCCGAAAACCCCCAGGTGAACTCGGGCTGGCAGGCCGGGACCTGCTCCGAAGAACCGCCCGAAAGCGCCGATTTCTGCTCGGTCGCCACGCCCGACCAGTTCTTCGAAACCGCCGGCGCCCACCCGAAATGGGGCTTCACCCAGTTCATCATCAGGAGCGAACCGGCCCCGGTCGGGGAACTGAAAACCGTCCGCGTCGACCTCCCGGTCGGCCTCAGCGTCAACCCGGGCGCGACCGTGCAGTGCTCGCTCGAAGACTTCGAAGACGATCTCTGCCCGGCCGAGTCGAAAGTGGGGAAGAGCCTCGTCACCGCGGCGCTGCCGATCATCGGCACCGAGCTGCCGCAGCTGGAAGCCGACGTCTTCAACATCGAGCCGGTCTTCGGCGAGGCGGCCCGCTTCGGCCTCAAGCTGGTCGATAACGAAGTCTTCCTGCGCGGGGACGTCGCCTGGGACGGCGACTACCACGAGGGCTTCACGATCGACGTGCCGAAAACCCTGCCCGACGGGCTGGGCGGGCTGGTCAAGAAAAACCGGCTGGTCTTCGACGGCACCTCCGGCGAAGACGGGACCTTCATAACCACGCCCACCACCTGCCTGGGCGAAGGCTTCCCGGGCGGGCCCTCGGGCCACGTCTACTCGACCTACCTGCTCGCCGGCTCCTGGGCGGAAGCCGAAGCCCCCGGCTACACCTTCCCGCAGAGCGCGGCGCCGCCGCTGGAGTCGCCGATCCCGCCGGGGACCGAACCGAAAAGCTGCGACACCATCCCCTACGACCCCGCGCTCGCGGTCGACCCCGGCACCGCGACCACCGACTCGCCGGCAGGCGCCCGGGTCGACGTCGACGTACCGCACATCCCCGGCGCGGACAAACAGGCGAGCTCCCAGACCAGGTCCGCGCGGGTCGCGCTCCCGACCGGAATGGCGCTCAACCCTTCAGCCGCCAACGGGCTCGAGGCGTGCAGCGACGAGCAGTTCGCGAAGGGGACGCGGAACCCCGTCACCTGTCCGGCCGCCTCGAAGATCGGCACGGTGACGATCGCCTCGCCCCCGCTTCCCGACGGTCCGCTCACCGGCGAGGTCTACGTCGGCAAGCAGATCGGGCGCGACCCGACCAGCGGCACCCTCTACAGGATCTTCGTCCGCGCCCAGTCGCCGCGCTACGGCGTCGACGTCCGCCTCGTCGGCAACGTCCGCGCCGACCCGGTCAGCGGCCAGCTGACCACCACCTTCTCCGAAACGCCGCAGGTGCCGTTCACCACCTTCGCGCTCGACTTCGACGACGGCCCGCGGGCGGTGCTCAGCAGCGCCCAGGTCTGCGAGCCGGATCCGGCGACCAGTGAGATGACGCCCTGGACGGGCAACCCGCCGGCGGCCCCGAGCTCCAAAATCGTCTTCGCCGATGCCCCCGGCGGCGGCCCCTGTCCCAGGGCCCTCGGCGAGCGCCCCTTCGGGCCGAGCTTCGAGGCCAGGCCGCAGAGCGCCAAGGCCGGCGCCTTCAGCCCCGTCTCCCTCACCATCGCCCGGGGCGACGGCCAGCAGGAGCTGAAGGGCGTCGACCTCACCCTGGCGCCCGGGATGACCGGCAAGCTGGCCGGCGTCCCCTACTGCCCGGAGGCGGCGATCGCGGCGGCGGCGGGCAACGCCGGCACGGCCGAGAAGGCCTCGCCCAGCTGTCCCGCCCAGAGCCTCGTCGGCACCGCCACGATCGCCAGCGGCACCGGCCCCTCGCCGATCCAGATCAGCGGAAAAGTCTTCCTCTCAGGCCCCTATCGCGGGGCTCCTCTCTCCCTGGCAGTGCTCACCCCCGCCACGGCCGGTCCTTTTGACCTTGGCACGGTCGTGGTGAGGGTGGCGCTGTTCGTCGATCCCGAAACGGCCCAGATCCGCGCCGTCTCCGATCCGGTCCCCAACGTCTTCGGCGGCGCCCAGCTCAGCATCCGCTCGGTCGACGTCGACGTCGACCGCAAGGACTTCACCCTCAACCCGACCAGCTGCGAGCCGCTCGCCACCAACGCCGTCCTCAACGGCGGCGGTTCCAACCCCGCCAACCCGGCGGCCTTCAGCGCCTTCCCCGCAAGCACCGCCTTCCAGACCAGCGACTGCGGCGCGCTCGGCTTCAAGCCGAAACTGTTCACGAAGCTCTTCGGCGGCAAGAAATCGACGAAGCGCACCGGCCACCCGAAGCTCCGCGCCGTCCTCATCGCTCGCAACGGCGACGCCAACATCCGCCGCGCCGCGCTCACCCTGCCGCACGCCCTCTTCCTCGACCAGAGTCACATCCGCACGATCTGCACCCGCGTGCAGCTGGCGGCGGGGGGCTGCCCGCAAGCGGCGATCTACGGCTTCGCCCGCGCCGAGACGCCGCTGCTCGACGACGAGCTGGCCGGCCCCGTCTACCTGACCTCCTCCAGCAACCCGCTGCCGGACCTGCTCGTCGACCTGCGCGGCCAGGTGAACGTGCGCCTGCGCGGTGTCATCAGCTCGAAGAAGGGGCGGATCAAGAACATCTTCTCGACGGTGCCCGACGTGCCGGTCAGCAAGTTCGTGCTGACGATGAAGGGCGGCAAGAAGGGGCTGCTCGAAAACTCCCGCGACCTCTGCGCCCACCGCGCCTCCTCCTTCCTCAACTTCAAAGCGCAGAACGGCAAGCCCCTGCGCAAGAAACGGCTGCCGCTGCGGGTGGCCGCATGCAAGCGCGGCAAGCAGCAGAAGCAGTCCCAGCGCTGATTGAGGCTGGCGGGTTCCGGGTATCGCCGTCGGCAGGGGCTTCCTCTGTGCGGGCTCCGCACCAATGCAAGGGAAACACGAAGGAGAGCGGATGAGGGACCGGGCAGGGAAGTTGAGCGCGATGGTCTTCGCCGTGGCGGCGCTGGCCCTCTTGGCAGCGGCGCCGGCAGCGGCGGTCGACATCATCGAAAGCCAAGAGCCGGGGGGCAAACCCGAAACCGCCCAGGCCGGCTGGCAGGCCGGCACCTGCACGATCGACCCCTGTTCGGCCGAAACCCCGGAGCTCTTCTTCAAACAGGCCGCCGGCCATCCGCCCAAAGGCTTCACCCAGATCATCGTCCGTCACGAACCGGGGCTGGTGCCGGGCAGCAAAGTCCCGGTCGGGAACCTGAAAACGGTCCTCGTCGACCTGCCGGCCGGCCTCAGCGTCAACCCGCAGGCGACGCCGCAGTGCCAGCTCGCCGAGGGGGCGAGCCCGGCGACCTGCCCGCTCGACACCAAAGTCGGGGTGAGCAGCCTGGAAGCGGTCAACCCGCTGACCAGCCTCGGCCTGCCGGTCTCCGCGCCCGTCTTCAACATCGCGCCGCGCCAGGGCGAACCGGCCCGCTTCGGCTTCAGCGTCCTCGGCAACGACGTCTTCCTCAACGCCGGCGTCGCCTGGGAGAGCGACTACCACGAGTACTTCACGATTCACGCCACCCAGCTCAACCTCGGCCCGGGCTTCGAACTGGCGCGGATCCTCCAGAACCGGCTCGTGTTCGACGGCGAAACCGAACTGTCACCCGGTGGCGGTCGCTTCCTGACGATCCCGAGCACCTGCGAGAACCCGGAAGTCGAACCGTTCAAACGCCAGTACACGACCTGGCTCCACGCCGACTCCTACGAGGAAGAAGCGCCCGACAACCAGTACGACGTCGCCGCGCCGGCCCCGCCGCCCGCTTCCTTCGTCAACGGCTCCGAGCTGGTCGACTCCTACCTGCCGAAAGGCGCCCGGCCCGAAGGCTGCGACAAAGTCCCGTTCGCGCCCTCGACCGCGGCCGACCCCGGCACGGACCAGACCGACTCGCCGACCGGCCCCACCGTCGAGGTCCGGGTCCCGTTCGAGCCGGCCGCCCCGATCTACAACTCGAACGTCCGCGTCGCCCGGGTAAGCCTCCCGAAGGGGATGGGCGTCAACCCCGCCGCCGCGCCGAACCTGCACATCTGCACCGAGGACCAGTTCAACAAGGGGAACAGGGAGCCGGTCGGGTGCCCGGCCAACTCGAAGGTCGGCACCGTCGCGATCGACACGCCGCCGCTCCCGGACGGGACGCTCACCGGCGACGTCTACCTCGGTGAGCAGCTCAGCCGTGACCCGCTCTCGGGCAACGTGTACCGGATCTTCATGGCCGCCGAGTCGGCGGCCCGCGGCCTCTCGGTCCGCCTGATCGGCAACGTGGTCGCCGACCCGCAGACCGGCCAGCTCACCGCCGAGGTGCGCGAAGCCCCGCAGGTGCCGTTCGACCTGGTCCGGGTCAAGCTCGACGGCGGCAACCAGGCACCGCTCAGCAGCCCGCCGACCTGCGGCCCCAACTCGACCGGGCACGCGATGACCGCCTGGTCGGGGACGCTCGACAGCGGCCCGACCGACCCCGGCTTCACCCTCGCCAAAGCGCCGGGCGGGGGCGCCTGCGCGAAGACGATGGCCGAGCGGCCGTTCGCGCCGAGCTTCGCCGCCTCCCCCAGCGACGCCACGTCTGCGACCTACACGCCCTTCTCGACCCGGATCGTCAGGACCGACGGTCAGCAGGAGCTGAAAGGGGTCGACATCACGCTGCCGCCGGGCGCCACGGCGAAGCTGAAGGAGGTCCCGTACTGCCCGCCCTCCGACCTCGCCGAGGCCGCCAAACGCTCCGGCGCCGCCGAGCGGAAAAGCTCGAGCTGCCCGGACAAGAGCCAGGTCGGGGTGGTCGTCGCGACCGCCGGCACCGGCTCCTCGCCGCTGCGCATCGAGGGCAAGGCCTACCTCTCCGGTCGTTACAAGGGCGCCCCGGTCTCGCTCTCGGTGATCACCCCCGCCGTCGCCGGGCCCTTCGACCTCGGCAACGTGGTCGTCCGGGTGCCGCTGCGGCTCGACCCCGAAACGGCCCAGATCACCGCCGACTCGGACCCGGTCCCCGACGTGTTCGGCGGCGCCAAGCTCAGCCTGCGCTCGGTCTTCGTCAACGTCAACCGCAAAGAGTTCACCCTGAACGGGACCAACTGCTCGAAGTTCGCCACCGCCGGCGCGCTGCTGGGCGGGGGCGCCGACCCCGCCAACCCGGCGGCCTTCTCGCGCTTCGCGGTCAACGACCCGTTCCAGGCGAGCAAATGCAAACGGCTCAAATTCCGGCCGAAGCTGAGCCTGCGCCTGTTCGGCAAGACGAAACGGGCGACGCAGCCGAAACTGCGGGCGACGCTGAAAGCGCGCCCGGGCGACGCCAATATCGGCCGCGCCTCGGTCGCCCTGCCGAACGCGCTGTTCCTCGACCAGTCGAGCCTCGCCACGGTCTGCACCCGGGTCCAGTTCGCCCAGGGCAAATGCCCGAAACGGTCGATCTACGGCCGCGCCCGCGCCTTCACGCCCCTGCTCGGCAAACCGCTCGAAGGGCCCGTCTACCTGCGCTCCTCCAACAACCCCCTGCCCGACCTCGTCGCTCACCTCGAGGGACAGGTCGAGGTCGACCTGGTCGGGAGGATCGACAGCTTCCGCGGCGGCATCCGCACCACCTTCGGGCGCGTCCCGGACGTGCCGGTCTCCAAATTCACGATGGTCCTACCGGGGGGCAAGAAGGGCCTGCTGGTCGCCTCCCGCGATCTCTGCAAGGGGAAGGTCAAAGCGCTCGTCCGTTTCAAGGCCCAGAACGGCAAGAAGGTCAACCGCCGCCAGACGTTGCGCACGCCGTGCAAGAAGAACAACTCCGGTAAGGCAAAACGTGGCGGACGCGGCGGAGCCAAAGGCGGCAACCGGTGACCGTTTTGGAGCACTCGTTGCATTTAGCACTTGATTCGCCTGCACCGCTCTGTAAGGTCTTCAGTGGGAGAAGTACTGGGCGCTACGCAGGGGAAGCGTTTTCGCTCAACAAGGAGGGACTTAATGGCTAGGCGCTTTTTAATCGCAGTTGCGGTTATGGCGTTCTCTTCGGTTTTCGCTGCGCCCGCGGTCTACGCGGACACCGGCGACGTGATCGAAAAACAGAACGATCCGCCGACGGCGGCGGATGGGTTCCAGGCAGGGACGTGCACGTCGGATGAACCGACCAAATGCTCTCCTGACACGCCCGGGCTCTTCTACACCACGGCAGGGGGACACCCGGCAATCGGGTTCACCCAGTACATCGTCAAACACGAAACGATCGTCCCGGGCGTGCTGGAAAAAACGCTGGCTGTCCCGAAAACGATCCGTGTCGACCTACCGCCCGGGCTGACGGTCAACCCGCTGGCGACGGACCAGTGCCCGATCGCCGATTTCAAAGCGGACGCCTGTCCTGCCGGGTCGAAAGTCGGTCGCGAGGAAGTCACCGTCTCGGTGAAAATCGGCGGGGTCATCCCGAAACCGTCGCCACCCTTCCCTCCGGGTGAATTCTTCCCCGAAAACGCGGTCCTCCCGCCCAGCACCAACCCGGCGCTGAACACCCTGGTCGACGTCTACAACATCGTCCCGGAATTCGGCGAGGCAGCCCGCTTCGGCTTCAAGATCGGCAGCGCCAAATCCGAGGTCTATCTCGAAGGCGACGTCGACTGGGCCGGCGACTACCACCAGGGCTTCACGATCGTCCTACCGCCGCCGAACCCGGCCGCGCACACCCTGAAGAGCCGCCTGGTCAACTTCGGCAAATCGGGTGAAGGCAGCTACATCAGCAACCCGACCACCTGCATCGACCCGGCGACGGGGATCTACACCACGTTCCTCCGGGCCGACTCGGTCGCAGAACCGGACCCCGACTTCCCCGTCGGCCAGACGCCGTGGCCGGCCGCGCTCCCGCCGGGAGTCGAACAGGAAGATTGCGACACGGTTCCGTTCGACCCGACCCTCGTCGTCGCTCCGGGGACCAACCAGATCGACTCCCCCGCCGCGCCGGAGGTGACGGTCAACCTGCCGTACAACCCGGACGAAAACGGCCAGGAACAGTCCCACGTCCGTGACGCCAGCGTGACCCTGCCGCAGGGCATGGCCCTGAACCCGTCGGCCGCAGCGGCCGGCAAGGGCCTGGAGTCCTGCACCACGCAGCAGTTCGGGAAGGGGACCGAAAACCCGGTCACCTGCCCGGCGGGGTCGAAGATCGGTACCGCCTCGGTCGAAACCCCGCCGCTCGAGCCGGGCTCGCTGGTCGGCGACGTCTACCTCGGGCAGCAGATCGGCTCGAATCCGGAATCGGGGGAGATGTACCGCATCTTCATCAACCCGAAGTCGGATCGCTACGACATCGACGTGCGCCTGATCGGCAACGTCAAAGCGAACAAAGAGACCGGTCAGCTGGTCACGACGCTGCTGGAAAACCCGCAGGTCCCGTTCGAATCGGTGTCGCTGAAACTCGACGGCTCGAAAGAGACGCTGACCAGCCCGCCGACCTGTGCGACCCAGACCTCGACCACGAGCCAGGAACCGTGGGCGCGACTGGGCACGTTCGTGACCAAATCGGCGGACTTCACGCTGACCAGCGACCCGGCGGGCGGTAGCTGCCCGACCTCGCTGGCGGCGCGTAAGTTCACGCCGAGCTACACGGCGAAGTCCGACAGCACCAAAGCCGGTGCGTACAGCCCGTTCCGGGTGCGGATCGCCCGCGTCGACGGCGAGCAGGAGCTCAAGGTCGTCGACGTCACCCTGCCGAAGGGGCTGACCGGCAAACTCGCCGGCATCCCGTACTGCTCCGAGGCGGCGATCGCCGCCGCCGCGGCGAGCACGGGCGCGGCCGAGCTGGCCAACCCGAGCTGCTCGTCGGCGAGCAGGATCGGCTCCACCTCGACGGACTCCGGCACCGGGCCGAAACCGCTGAACATCGGCGGCAACGCCTACCTCGCCGGTCCGTACAAGGGGGCGCCGCTCTCGATGGTGGTGATCACCCCGGCGAAAGCGGGACCGTTCGACCTCGGCGTCGTCGTGGTCAGGGTCGCGCTCAACGTCAACCCGGCGACCGCCCAGATCAACGCGGTCTCCGACGCGGTCCCCGACGTGTTCGGCGGGGCGAAACTGGACATCAGGCTGATCGACGTCAACGTCGACCGGCCCCAGTTCATGCTCAACCCGACGAACTGTGCCGCCGGGGCAACCGCCGGCACGATCGCCGGCGGCGGGAGCGGCCAGTCGCCGCTCAGCTCCTACGCCGTCAGCGCGCCCTACCAGGCGACCGAATGCAACAAGTTGGCCTTCAAGCCGAAGCTGTTCACGCGGCTGTTCGGGCCGACCAAGCGGGCCAAGAACCCGCGCATCCGGGCGATCCTGGAAGCCCGCAACGGCGATGCCAACATGGCCCGCACGGCGCTGACGATGCCGCGGTCGCTGTTCCTCGACCAGAGCCACATCAAGACGATCTGCACGCGTCCGCAGCTCGCCTCGATGACCTGCCCGAAGGCCTCGGTCTACGGACAGGCGGAAGCGAAATCGCCGTTGCTCGACAACAAGTTGAAGGGGCCGGTCTACCTGGTCGCCTCCGACGACAAGTTGCCGAACCTCGTCGCCGACCTGCGCGGCCAGGTGCGGATCCAGCTACGCGGTGTGATCAGCTCCAAGCGGGGCGGACTCAAGACCGTGTTCCCGGAAGTTCCCGACGTGCCCGTCAAGAAGTTCATCCTGAACATGAAGGGCGGCAAGAAGAGCCTCCTGGTCAACTCGCAGAACCTCTGCGCGAAGAAGCAGAAGGCTGTGTTGAACATGAAGGCCCAGAACGGGAAGAAGGTCAAGAACAACAAGTACGGGCTGCGGATCAGCAGCTGCGGCAAGAAGAAGAAGTAGGGCGATAGCCCGCTAGGACGTACCCCGCACCGGCGCGGAAGGCCGAATAGCCTCCGCGCCGGTGCGTCCTTCGCTCTCAGTCCTGATCGTCGCCTACGACAGTCGCGACGATCTCGCCCGGACCCTTCCGGCCCTGCTTCCAGAGCTGGGTGAGGGCGACGAGCTGATCGTCGTCGACAACAAGCCCGGCGACGGCAGCGTCGAGCTGGTGCGGGAGCTGGCGCCGGCGGCGCGGACCGTGCAGCCCGGCGGCAACACCGGCTTCGCCGGCGGCTGCAACGCCGGGGCCGAGGTGGCGAGCGGCGACCTGCTCGTGATCCTCAACCCCGATGCCGCGCCCCAGCCCGGCTTCGGCGAGGCGATCCGGCGGCCCTGGGTGGAGGGGCGCGGCTGGGGCGCCTGGCAGGCGCTGGTCGCCGACGGCAGCGGCGAGCGGATCAACTCGGCCGGCAACCCGGTCCACTTCACCGGCATCGTCTGGGCGGGGGGGCACGGGCGCCCGCTGGCGCAGGCGCCGCCCGCGGGTGAGGTGCCGGCCGCATCCGGCGCCTGCCTCGCGGTCCCGACGTCGAGCTGGCGGGAGGTCGGCGGTTTCCCGGAGGAGTTCTTCATGTACCACGAGGACGTCGACATCTCGGTCCGCCTGCGCTCGGCCGGCCGGCCCGTTGGGATCGAGCCGACGGCGGTCGTGGTCCACGACTACGAGTTCGCGGCCAGCGCCGAAAAGTGGCTCTGGCTGGAGCGCAACCGCCTCGCCTTCCTCGTCCGCACCTACCCGGGGGCGCTGCTGGCCCTGCTCGCCCCGGCCCTGCTCGCGACCGAGCTGGCGCTGCTGCTCGTCGCCGCGGCCGGCGGCTGGGGCGGCCAGAAGCTGCGGGCGAACCTCCAGTTCCTGCGCTGGCTGCCGCGCCTGCTGCGCGAGCGCCGCCAGGTCCAGGCCGCGCGCACCGTCAGCGCCGCCAAGTTCGCCTCCTGGCTGACGCCCGACCTCGACTCGGAGCTGATCTCGCCGCTGGTCCGGACCTGGCCCGCCCGCGCGCTGCTGCGCGGCTACTGGCGCCTGGTCAGATGGGCTGTGAGGTCGGGCGGATCAGGATCTCGTTGACGTCGACGTTGGGGCCCTGCTCCAGCGCGTAGATCACCGCCTTGGCGATGTCGGTGTCCTGCAGGGCCCACTCGCCGGGACGGTTGTCGAAGAAGTCGGTGTCGGTCATCCCCGGCTCGATCAGGGTCACCTTGATCGCCTTGTTGTCGTGCATCTGGCGCAGCTCGGCCCGCAGCGCCTCGCCGATCGCCGTCGCCGCCCACTTGGTCGCCGAGTAGAGCGAGCCCGGCAGCGCCCGCCGGCCGGCGATCGAGCTGGTGACGAGGAAGTGGCCGTCGCCGCGCTCGAGCAGGTGGGGGAGCGTGGCGCGGATCGTCAGCGCCACCCCGTAGACGTTGGTGAGCACCATCGAGCGCCAGTGCTCGACCGTCTCCTCGGTGAAGCCGCGGGTGGCGCCGAAGCCGGCGTTGGTGAAGACGACGTCGATCCGCCCGAAGCGCTCGAGGGCGGCATCGCGCAGCGCCTCGACCTCGTCCCACTCGGTGACGTCGCAGCGCACGGCCAGCGCCCGCTCCTCGCCGCCGAGCTCCGCGGCCAGCGCCTCCAGCTCATCTACGCGCCGCGCCGCCAGCACCAGCCGGTACTTCCCGGCGGCCGCGCGGGCGGTCGCCGCACCGATGCCGCTGCTGGCGCCGGTGATCAGCATCACGGGGTCGGCCATGGCCGAATTCTCCCACTTGCGATAATCACCGGGCTCTTGGACCCTCAGCGCAAGCGGAAGATCCGACTCGTCGCCGCCCTCAGCACCGCCGTGCTGCTCGCGGTGGCGTTGATCTACACCTCGTTCTCGGCCTCGACCGAGGCGAAGGAGCCCTCGGAGCTGCTCGCCGCCGCGCCCGGGACGAGCTACGAGATGACCGGCCGCGTCGTCAAAGGCTCGATCGACCGAGAGCAGAGCGGTATCTCCTTCCTCGTCACGGACCGCGACGGCGAGGGGCGCCGCCTCCCGGTCACCTACGACGGCACCGTGCCGGACCCGTTCCGGGGCGGGCGCGAGATCATCCTCACCGGCAGCGTCGAGCGGGGCACCTTCGTCGGCGAGCCGGACACCCTGATCACGAAGTGCCCCTCGAAGTTCACGACCGAGAAGGATGCCTAGCCTCGGCAGCGCCCTGCTGGCGCTCGCCTTCTTCACCGCCCTCGCCGCCGCCGGGCTCGCCCTCGCCGGTCGCGACGGCGGCAGCCGCGTAGACCTCGCCCGCCGCTGCGTCTACGCCTTCTGCCTCCTCCTCACCGCCTGCGTGGCGATCATCGAGATCGCCTTCGCCTCCGACGACTTCTCCTTCAACCTCGTCGCCAACCACTCCTCGGTCGAGACGCCGACCTTCTACAAGCTGGCGGCGATGTGGTCGAGCCAGGAGGGCTCGCTGCTGCTCTGGGCCTGGGTGCTCTCGATCGCCGCCAGCGCCGCGCTCTACGTGACCCGCGGCCGCCTGCGCGAGATCGTCCCCTGGGCGACGGCGACGATGATGGGGGTCGGCGCCTTCTTCACCGGGCTGATGCTGTTCGCGCCCAGCGTCGACCCGTTCGCCACCCTCAGCCCCGTCCCGGCCGACGGGACCGGCCTCAACCCGCTGCTGCAGCACCCGAGCATGATGATCCACCCGCCGATGCTCTACGCGGGGTACGTCTCCTTCACCGTCCCCTTCGCCTTCGCGATCGGCGCCCTCGTCACCCGCCGCATCGACGCCGAGTGGATCCGCGCCACCCGCCGCTTCGCGCTCGTCGCCTGGGCCTTCCTCGGCCTCGGCCTGCTGCTCGGAGCCCGCTGGTCCTACACCGAGCTCGGCTGGGGCGGCTACTGGGCCTGGGACCCGGTCGAGAACGCGGCGCTGATGCCGTGGCTCGTCGGCACCGCCTTCCTGCACTCGATCATGGTCCAGGAGAAGCGGGGGATGCTGAAGGTCTGGAACGCCTCGCTCATCGTCGCCACCTTCTCGCTGGCTCTGCTCGGCACCTTCCTCGTCCGCTCCGGCGTCCTGCAGTCGATCCACGCCTTCGGCGACAGCACCGTCGGCCCTTACATCCTCGGCCTGATCGCCGTCGTCCTGATCGGCTCGACCGCGCTGATCGTCTCCCGCCTCGACGACCTGCGCTCGGAGAAGCGGATCGACTCGCTGGCCTCGCGCGAGTCCGTCTTCCTGGTCAACAACCTGCTGCTGGTCGCGCTCACCGCGGTGGTCTTCTGGGGCACTTTCTTCCCGCTGATCTCGGAACTTTTCACCGGCACCAAGGCCTCGCTGGCGGCGCCCTGGTTCGACGAGTACACGACCCCGCTGGGGATCCTGCTCGTCCTCTTCACCGGCGTCGGGCCGCTGCTCGCCTGGCGGCGGGTCAGCTGGGCCTCGGCCAGGCGCGTCTTCCGGGTGCCGCTGGTCGCCGGCGCGACGATGGCCCTCGCCCTGGTGCTCTTCACCGACGCCCTCGGCTCCCCCTGGGCCTTCGCCCTCTTCGTCTTCGCCGCCTTCGCCCTGACCGGCCTCGCGCAGGAGTTCTGGCGCGGCGCGGCGGCGCGGAGGCGGCTCACGGGCGAGTCCTTCCCGGTCGCCCTGGCGGGCCTGGTCTCGCGCAACCGCCGCCGCTACGGCGGCTACATCGTCCACGTCGGCGTGATCGTGCTGCTGATCGGGATCGCCGCCTCCTCCAGCTTCCAGACCAACCGCGACGCGGACCTGCGCCCGGGGCAAAGCACGATCGTCGACGGCCGCGAGATCACCTACGTGAAGCCGACGACCGAGATTACCCCCGCCTACATCGAGCTCGGGGCGGTGCTGCGGGTCGAAGACGACGGCAAGGTGGTGGCGACCCTGACCCCGAGCCGCCGCTACCACCGCCCGACCGGGCAGGAGGGCGGCACGATCGGCAGCTTCTTCAAAGGCGAGGCGACCAGCGAGGTGGGCCTGCAGGCGGGCTTCGCCGAGGACCTCTGGGCCTCGATGGCGCCCGGCATCGCCGCCGTGCAGCGGCGGGTCCGCGCCGCCGACCGTGGCTTCGGAGCCTGCGTCAGCGGCGCACCCGGCTCGCCGCCCTCCTGCCAGGACCTGGCGGCGCTGATGCGCGCCGCGGCCGCCGACCCGAGCCTCACCCCGCGGGCGCTGGCGACGATCGCCGCGGTGCAGGGCGCGGCGCTCGACCGCATCGCCCGCAGCTATCTCAGCGACCGCTCCACCGCCACCTTCCGGATCATCGTCGACCCGCTGGTCACCTGGATGTGGATCGGCGGCCTGATCGCGCTGGCCGGGGCGCTGATCGCGCTCTGGCCCTCACGCGGACGCCGCCGCGGCGCCGTCGTCCGCACCGAAGCCGACGCGCTGAAGGAAGCCAAGTACCGGGAGATCCGCGACGCCGAGCTCGACCACGCGGCCGGCAAGCTCTCCGACGAGGACTTCGCGCTGCTCGACGCGGAGCTGCGCCGGGAAGCGGTGGAGATCCTCGACCGGGCCGAGAACGGCGCGGCGCCGAAGCAGGGCGCGAACGGGCAGGGCGCGGGGGAGACGCGGCCGAAGGTCCCGCAGGGCTAGACTTCCTGACCGTGGAAGTGATCTTCGGCTTCATCCAGGTGGTCATCTCCGTCGTCCTCATCTTCCTGGTGCTCCTGCACTCGGGGAAAGACGCGGGCCTCTCCGGCGCCTTCGGCATCGGTGGCGGCGGCAGCTCGATCGGCGGCGGCTCGATGGTCGAGCGCAACCTCGACCGCGCGACCGTCTTCTTCGCGGTCCTCTTCGTCCTCAACACCTTCCTGCTGCTGAAGATCTGAGCTCAGGCCGGGGGGTTGCCGGGCAGCGCGCCGAGCGCGTCCGCCACCGTGAGCACCTCGATGTTCTCGCCTTCGAGCTGCAGGGCGCGGACGTGGTCGACGACTTCGCCGAAGGCCGACTCTTTGTACTCGGTCGCCGCGGCGGGGCTGCCGGTGACGATGTCGTGGAAGGTGAGGACGAGCCAGGTCCGCGCCGCGACCGCCGCGTCGATCCGTTCTTTCAGTTCGGCCGGCGTCTGCAGCTGGCCGTTGATCGAGGAGCCGCGCAGCGTGTAGTCGTCGCGTGAGGGCAGCGTCTCGGGCCCCATCGCGGTCACCCGCCCCGCCCCGTAGTCGCGCTTGATCAGCGCCCGCACCTCGAGGCCGGCCGCCCCCTTCGGGTAGGCGAAGGTGTCGCGGCGGAAGCCGTGTTCGTCGAGCCAGCCCCGCAGCCCGTCGACCTCGGCTTCCAGTTCTTCGCCTTCGAGGTCGTCGTAGCCGTCGGGCAGGTTGTGGGCCGCGAGCGTGAAGGCGTGGCCGCCGATCTCCCAGTGGTGCTGGTCGCGCAGCGCGTAGAGCTGTTCGAGGCTGAGCCAGCCGCTTTCGCCGACGATGTCGGTGATCACGTAGGCCGAGGCGGGATAGCGGTAGGCCGAGAGTTTCCGCAGCCCCCGCGAGTAGACGCTCGCGCGCCCGTCGTCGAAGGCGAAGCTGACGATCGCGGGGGAGGCGGTGGGGACGGCGTAGATGCCGGCCATGTAGAGCGTCACTTTGCCGGTGGCGTTGTCGGTGAGGAAGATCTGGGCCCGGTTGATCGCCGACCAGTCGACTTCCCCGTTGACCGCGAACGCTTCCGGGGACAGCGACTGCATCTCGAAGCTGCTGCCGAGGATGACCGGGTCTTCGGCGTCCTCCCAGATCGTCGCCTCGGCGTAGTCGGTGGCGATGTTGCCCGAGGCGAGGCGCAGGACGACGCGGTCGAGGCGGTTGCTGAAGCTGATCTGGCAGTGGAAGGCGACGTGGGCGCCGGAGAGGTCGACCGGGGTCAGTTCCGGGGAGGAGGCGACGGAGGCTTCGCCTGATCCGTTCGTTTCGATCTTGAACGAGCGGTCGGTGTTGACGATCAGCGGGGCGCCGACGTCGGAGAAGCTGCCTTTCCCGTTGCCGGTCCAGCCGTGCCCCGAGGGGAACATCGCCAGCGGCAGCTCCTGCCTGAGATCGCCCGCCATGCGGCCAGCCTAACCCGGCTCCTGCGTGCAAACCAGTGAAATCTGTACGTGTAGTTGACAAAGTACGCTATTCTGTAAACCAGATAGACGCCTGGCCAACTTTTGACTTCGGAGGAGAGCTCGATGGAGGCCACCACCGCCGACTCGCATCACCATCATCACCACCACGATCACGACGAGGTCGAGGTCAACCCGGCCGCCTGGAGCGACGGCAAGCGCTACGCCTGGCTGCTGGGGATCGTCGTCCCGCTGGCGCCCTTCCTCGCCTGGGGCTGGGCCTCGCTGAGCGGCATCGGCGCCTTCTACTTCCTCGGGCCGGTCCTCGTCTTCGTCATCTTCCCGCTGCTCGACATCGCGATCGGGCTCGACAACAGCAACCCGCCCGACAGCGTCCTCAAGTTCCTCGAGCAGGACCGCTACTACCGCTGGTGCACCTACGTCTTCATCCCGATCCAGTACGGGGGGCTGATCCTCGCCTGCTACCTGTGGTCGAGCGGCGACCTCTCCGCCCTCGAAAGCATCGGGCTGGCGCTGACCATGGGCGTGGTCGGCGGGATCGCGATCAACACCGCCCATGAGCTCGGCCACAAGCGCGCCAGCTCGGAGCGCTGGCTGAGCCGGGTTGCCCTCGCCCAGACCGGTTACGGCCACTTCTTCATCGAGCACAACCGCGGGCATCACGTCCGCGTCGCCACCCCCGAGGACCCGGCCAGCTCGCGGCTGGGGGAGAGCTTCTGGGCCTTCCTGCCGCGCACGGTCAAGGGCAGCCTCACCTCCGCCTGGGGGATCGAGGCGGCCCGGCTCGACCGCCTCGGCAAGTCGCACTGGAGCATCCACAACGACGTCCTCAGCGCCTGGGCGATGACGGTCGGCCTCTTCGCCGTGCTGGCGATCGCCTTCGGCCCGGTCGTGCTGCCCTACCTGCTGGTCCAGGCGGTGATCGGGTTCTCGCTGCTGGAGGTCGTCAACTACCTCGAGCACTACGGGCTGCTGCGCCAGAAGCGCGAGGACGGTCGCTACCAGCGCTGCCTGCCCGAGCACAGCTGGAACAGCAACAACGTCGCCTCCAACGTCCTCCTCTACCACCTGCAGCGCCACAGCGACCACCACGCCAACCCGACCCGGCGCTACCAGGCGCTGCGCCACGTCGACGAAGCGCCGCAGCTGCCGACCGGGTACGCCGGGATGATCGTGCTCGCCTGGTTCCCGCCGTTGTGGCGGCGGGTGATGGACCCGCGGCTGCTCGAGCACTTCGACGGCGACGTGACCCAGGCCAACATCCAGCCGCGCAAGCGCGCCAAGATCCTCGCCCGCTACGGGGCGGCCCCGGAGGCGGCCTCGTGAGCCGCTGGCGCTGTCCCGGCTGCGGCTACGTCTACAACGAGGAGGCCGGCCACCCGCGCGAGGGCTTCCCCCCGGGGACGCCGTGGAGCGAGGTGCCCGACGACTGGGCCTGCCCGGACTGCGGGGTCCGCGACAAGGTCGACTTCGAGCCCGGCGACGAGGCTGAATGACCGCCTCCGCTGCGACCATGGGGGGGCGGATGGCAGGCACCCGAACCCCCTACCCAGAGGCGGCACGCGAGCTGCTGCGCGAGACTCTGTTCGGCGCGGCGCGCGACGAGCTGGAGCGGCGCGCCTGGTCGGAGATCACGATGTCCGACATCGCCGCCGCCGCCGGGGTCAGCCGCCAGACCCTCTACAAGGAGTTCGGCAACCGCAACGAGTTCGGGCTCGCCTTCGTGATCCATGAGGGCGAGCGCTTCCTCGACGCCGTCGACGCGGCGGTCCTGGCCCACCGCGACGATCCCCGCGCCGCCATCGGCGCCGCGCTCGAGTTGTTCCTGCGGACCGCCGGCGAGGACCCGCTGATCCGGATCCTGCTCAGCGACGACGGCACCGGCGGCATGCTGCCCTTCGTCACCACCCAGGGCATGCCCGTGGTCCAGTGGGCGACCGCCCGCCTGGCGACGACGATCGAAACGGGCTGGCCGCAGGCGCCGCAGCAGGACGTCCTGCTGCTCTCCGAATCGCTGGTCCGCCTCGCGATCAGCTACATCACCGCGCCGGCCGAGTCGCCGGACACGACGGCCGCCGCCGTCGCCGACCTGCTCGGCCCGTTCATCGACCGGGCGCTCGGCTCCGCCGCCTGAGGGTTCTCCGCAAATTCCCCTTTCAAGGGGGGAGATTTTCGCTTCGCCGGGGCCTTACCCTGGCCAAATGCCCACGCTCGCCCTTCCATCCACTCTTCTCGGTACTCTTAATGGTATGAAAACCACCATTGACAGTGCCGGAAGAATTGTCGTGCCGAAGAGCCTGCGGCGAGCGCTCGGCCTGCAGGGCGGCGACGAGGTCGAGATCACCCTCGAGGGGGAGCGGCTGGAGCTCGTTCCGGCGCCCCGGAAGGTGAACCTGCGCGAGGCACCCGGTGGCCTGCTGGTCTCCGACGTCGGGGTCGGGCTCGGACCGGACGAGGTTCGCGAGGAGCTGGAACGGGTCAGGCTCAGGCGATGATCGCGCCCGATACCTCGGTGCTGGTCGCCGGGCTCGATCCTGACCACCCTCGCCACGCCGAGGCGGTTCCAGCCCTGGTCGAAGTAAAGGCGGGCGGGCGCTTGGTCGCGCACACGCTGGCGGAGACCTACTCCGTGCTGAGCTCGCCCAGCGGCCCCTTTCGGTTTGAGCCGAGGGCGGTGATCGCCTATCTCGACCAGTTCCTCGAGGAAGGAGGCCCGATCAAGCACGATCCCGGGTCCTACCGCGAGGCGCTCGGCCTGCTCGAGGAGCGCGACCTGCCCGGCGCGGCGGTCTACGACGCCCTGATCGCGCTCGCCGCCCGCGATGCCGGCGCCACCCTGCTCAGCCTCGACCGCCGCGCGGAACGCACCTACGCCGCCTGCGGCGTCGAGGCACGGATCCTCGCCGGGGACTAGACGGCCTCGACCGCACTGGCGCCGAGCGGCGCCGCGCCCTTGAGCAGGTCGGCGGCGCGCTCGGCTATCGCGATCGTCGGAGCGTTGGTGTTCCCACGGGGCACGGTGGGCATCACCGAGGCGTCGACGACGCGAATTCCCTCCAGGCCCTGCACCCGCAGGTCGGCGTCCACGACGGAGCCGATCGCGCAGGTGCCGACCGGGTGGTAGATCGGGAAGGTGGTGCGGGCGATGTGGTCGCGCAGCTCGGCGTCGGAGTCGCCGGCCGGGGCGGTGAAGCGCTCGGCGCAGTAGGGGCGTAGCGCCGGCTGGGCGCAGATCTCCTCCATCAGCCGCACCGCGGCGACCATCCGCGGCATGTCCTCGGCGGCGCTGTAGAAGTCGTCGCGGACGATCGGCTTCGCGGTCGGGTCGTTGGAGGCGAGCCGGACCGAGCCGCGGCTGCCGGGCGTGAGCAGGCAGGGTGAGACCCAAACCCCGTGCGCGGTCGGCTCGCCCATCCCCTCGTCGACGATCTGCACCGGGGCGACGTGGAACTGGACGTCGGGGGCGGGGGCGCCGTCGCCGACCCGCGCGAAACCGCCCGACTCGGCCAGGTTGGAGGCAAAGGGCCCGGTCTGGGAGGCGGTGAACTCCTCCAGCGCCGCCGGCTCCAGCGCCAGCAGCAGGCTCTGCGGCTCCGGCGTGGTCCAGACGTTGTAGGTGGCGGCGTGGTCGCTGAGGTTCTCGCCGACCGCCGGCTGGTCGAGCAGCACCTCGATCTCCTTCATCGCCAGGTGCTCGGCCGGGCCGACCCCGGAGAGCATCAGCAGCTGCGGCGAGTTGAAGGCGCCGCCGCAGAGGACCACCTCGCGCTCGGCGCGCAGCTCCTGCGCCTGGCCGAGCTGGGTCGCCTCGACCCCGACCGCGCGAGTGCCCTCGAACAGCACGCGGTTCACGTGCATGTAGGGCATCACCGTCAGGTTCGGCCGCTCCATCGCCGGGTGCAGGTAGGCGACGGAGGCGCTGGCGCGCATCCCGCCGCGCTGGGTCACCTGGTACATCCCGACCCCGTCCTGCTCGGCGCCGTTGAAGTCCTCGTTGCGGGCGAGGCCGGCTTCGGTGCCGGCCTCGACGAAGGCGGGGGTGATGACGTTGCCGGAGCGCTGGTCGGAGACGGCCAGCGGCCCGCCGGTCGCGTGCCACTCGGAGGCGCCGCGCTCGTTGTCCTCGGCCTTGAGGAAGTAGGGGAAGACATCGTCCCAACCCCAGCCCGGGACGCCCCACCCGTTGTAGTCGAGGCGGTTGCCGCGGATGTAGACCATGGCGTTGATCGAGGAGGAGCCGCCGAGCACCTTGCCGCGCGGAAGCGAGATGCGGCGGTCGTTGCAGTTGGGCTCGGGCGCGGTCGAGTAGTCCCAGTCGACCTCGGTGCGGGCCAGCTTCAGGTACCCGAGCGGCACGTGCAGGTTCTCGGCCGTGTCCGGCGGGCCGGCCTCGAGCAGCAGCACGCTGACGTCCGGGTCCTCGGAGAGGCGCGCTGCCAGCACGCATCCGGCGGAGCCCGCCCCGACGATCACGTAGTCGTACATCGGACCTCCTCCTCGGTTGGGCCGATCCCACTCGGCTCGCTCCCCAGAGCGTACTCCGCATCTGGCGCGGCGCCGGACTATCCTCGAATTCGTGCCCGACGACCACCCGATCCGCGAGCTCGAACGCTGGATCGAGGAGGCGCGCGAGGACGGCATCCCGCAGCCCGCCTCGGTCGCCTTCGCCACCGTCGGCGAGGGTGGCCGGCCTACCACCCGCACCGTCACCCTGAAGCGGTTCGAGGACGAGGCGCTGCTGTTCACCTCGGCGCTGTGGACCCGCAAGGCGCGCGAGATCGAAGGGAACCCGCAGGTCTCCCTGCTCTTCCACTGGCCGGCCTTGGGGCGCCAGGTCCACGTCGCCGGCGAGGCGAGCTTCGCCGAGCGCGCCCTGGCGGAGGAGCTGTTCGACGAGCGCGACCCCGTGCACCGGCTGCAGACCGTCGTCTCCCGCCAGGGAGAGCCGATCGACGACCTCGACCACCTGCGCGACCGCCTTGCCCACCTGGCGCGGGTCCAGGAGACGGCGCCGGCCTGCCCCGAGGACTGGGGCGCGGTGCGGGTGCGGCCGCAGGCGATCGAGCTCTGGAGCGAATCGCCGGACCGGCTGCACGATCGACGCTTGTTCGAGCGCGCTGGCGAAAGCTGGAAGCTGACGCTACTCTCGCCCTAAAGGTAAAAATAGTTGTCTTAATCAACGACAGGGGAATGGAGAGAGATATGAGTTTCAAGCGACGCGGCCTGCGCGCGGCCGTCCCGATGGCTTGCGCGATGCTGGTGCTGTGCCTGGCGCAGGCTGCCTACGCCGCCCCGGCAAACGACAACTTCGCCAACGCGACGAAAATCTCCGGCTCGCTGCTGCGCGAAGGCGCACCCGGTTCGACCAAAGAAGCGACCAAGGAGGCCGGCGAGCCCAACCACGCGGGCGACCCCGGCGGGGCGTCGGTCTGGTACCACTGGACCCCGTCCGAAAGCCAGGTGGCGGCCTTCACCACCTGCGGCGGCTTCGACACCGTGATCGGCGTCTACACCGGTGCCGCGGTCAACGCCCTGACCGAAGTCGGCAGCAACGACAACACTCCAACTGGTGGCGGACCGGCCTGCGGGTCCCCGGCCAGCGAAGTGCGCGTCCCGGTGAGCGCGGGCGTCAAATACATGATCGCCGTCGACGGCAAAGGCGGGGCGACCGGCACGGTGAAAATGCGGATCTTCCAGCGGCCGGGCAACGACGACTTCGCCGACTCCGAAACGCTGCCGCTGACCGGGGTCAAATTCACGCCCAGCAACTGGCTGGCCACCGCAGAGGCGGGCGAGCCCGAACACGGGGGAGTCAGCGGCGGTGCCTCGGTCTGGTACCACTGGACGCCGGTCGAAACCGGCACCGTCACGCTCGACAACTGCGGCGGCGGCAGCGGTCCCGACACGGTGCTGGCGGTCTACACCGGCACCGAACTCGGTGCCCTGACGCCGATCGCGAGCAACGACAACGGCGCCGGCGAATGCGCACCGCAGAGCGAAGTGACCTTCGAAGCGGTGGCGTTCACGAAATACAAGATCGCCGTCGACGGGGTCGGTGGGGACGAGGGGTACTTCAACTTCGACCTGACTCCGTAGCTCGTTGGAGCGCGTCAGGCGGGGCGGACGACGTTGAGCAGCGGTCGTCCGTCCCGCAGGCGCGAGACCTGCTCCCCGACGAGCTCCCAGGAGCGCCGGAAGCGGCGCGGGGTGTCGCCGGCGATGTGCGGGGTGAGTAGGAGGTTGGGCGCCGACCAGAGCGGGTCGTCCGCCGGCAGCGGCTCGGGGTCGGTGACGTCGAGGGCCGCTCGCAGCCTCCCGTCGTAGAGGGCCGCGGTGAGGGCCGGCTGGTCGACGAGGGCGCCGCGTCCCGCGTTCACCAGCAGGGTGCCCGGGCGCATCGCGCTCAGCAGCTCCGCGTCGATCATCCCTTCGGTGGCCGGCGTCAACGGGACCAGGAGGACGACTACGTCGGCTCTCGGGACGAGTTCTGGCAGGGCCGCCGCGGCCTGTACGCCGGCCCGCTCGCGGCTGGCGACGCGGAGGAGCTCGACGCCGAACGGCTGCAACCGCCGCTCCACCGCCGCGCCGATCGACCCGTGTCCGAGGATCAGCACGGTCGCGCCTTCGAGGTCGCCTGCGTAGGGCGGCTGCCACTCGCCGCCGGCGACCACGTCGCGCCAGCGGGACTCTCGCTGGGCGTCGAGGTGGTCGGGCAGCTTGCGCTGCATGGCGAGGATGGCGCCGACGACCCACTCGGCAACCGCGGCGTCGTGGGCGCCGCGGGCGTTGCAGACCGGGATCCCGGCGGGGACGTGGGGGAGCAGCCACTCGACCCCGGACTCGAGCGCCTGGACCAGTCGCAGCCGGGGCATCTTCGGCAGCGCCTCCAGCACCCGGCCGCTGCGGTAGGGCGGGACCAGGACCTCGACCTGCTCCAGGCCGGGGTGCTCGGCCGGGTGTCGCGGCACCGTCTCCAGCACGGCGCCGTCGGGGAGCACGAGCGAGCCCCGCTCGGGCCGGTCGGACGCCCAGATCAGCACCGTCGCCTCATGCCTCGGGCAGCATGCGGATATAGCGGGCCCGGTCGGACTGGCGCTCGTAGCCGGCGGCGAGCCAGAGCCCGGTCGCCTCGGGGTCGCTGCCGACGGCGATCGCCGTCAGCCGCACTGCCCCGAGCCCGCGCAGCCGCTCCTCGCCGCTGCGCACCAGCGCCGTGGCGATCCCCCGCCGGCGCCAGGCCGGGTCGACCGCGAGCCGGTAGAAGCTGCCGCGCCACCCGTCCCAGGCGGCGACAAGCGAGCCGATCACGGCTGTGTCCGTCTCGGCGAGCAGCAGCGCGCCGGGATCGTGTCGCAGCAGCCGCAGCACCGGCTCGTCGCCCTCGGTCGGCGACGGCGGGCTTTCCGCCGCGCGCCAGAGCTCGCGCACCGCGGCGACGTCGGCCTCGGTCCCGGTCCTGATGCTCCAACCGTCCATCGCGGCAGCTTGCCAGAAGCTTCGATCATGATCCCGGCATGTCCGACCAGGTGCCGAACGTCTGCGCCGGACCGTTCGGCGGCTTCTACAGCTTCTACATCGAGCGGCCGTGGCTGATGCAGCGGATCGGCCGAGCCGTCTGGGGCATCGATTCCTCGGTGCTCTACGCCGCCATGGAGCCGATCGGGCGGGCGCAGCCGGGCGCGACGATCCTCGACGTGCCGTGTGGGGGAGGGGTCGCCTTCCGCGCCCTCGGGTCCGAGCAGGACGTGCGCTACGTGGCCGCCGACCTCGATCCGAAGATGCTGCGCCGCGCCGAACGCCGGGCCCGCAAGCTCTCCCTGCGCAACGTCGAGTTCCAGGTGGCGGACATGACCGCGCTGCCCTTCAGCGACAGCGAAGCCGACCTCTTCCTCTCCTACAGCGGCCTGCACATGGTCGACGACCCGGAGGCCGCGGTCCGGGAGATGGCCCGCTGCCTCAAGCCCGGAGGCCAGCTGATCGGCACGACCTTCCTAGCCGGCGAGAGCCCCCGAGCCGACCGCCTCTTCAACCTCGGCGCCCGCAGCGGCCACCCGCTGCCCCCTCGACGCGAGGACCTGCTCGGCTGGCTCGAGTCCGCTGGCCTCGCCGAGCCGTCGATCGGACCGGAGCGCGGCTTCGCGGCATTCCGTGCCCGCTTATGCGGCTGAGAGGAGTCGAACCTCCACGGGGGTTTCCACCCACGAGGCCCTCACTTGCGCGGGCGGGACCAATCCCCGAACGAGCGAGTCTCAGTCGGGGTTCCGCCGGTCAAGCCGCTCACATAACAGGGAAATGCTGAACCGATGCGAAGGGTCTCGGTAATGGCACATTTCCTGTTCAGCGACCGATCTTGTGCCAGCTTTGGGCAAGTTAGCCTGCAAATTGCGCCGTCGAGGCTGGTACAGTCGCCCTATGCCCGACTCCAAACGTTCCAGCAGTTCCCGAATGAGCGAGTCGGAGGCGGTCCTCGTTGATGTGGTTCGGCTCGTTGCGCGAGGGGAGGCCGAGGCCGTTCCGAAGCGGGTCAGCAAGCTCCTGCGTGGAGTGGGGGGTCGCCGCGCTCAGCAGCTCTCCGAGCCCTGTCGCGACGCTCTATCGCGGGCCGTGGCCGACGCCGGAGCGCCAAGCGCCACCTTGCGCCGCAGCAGCCCCGCACTAGCTGAATCTGTCCCACTTTCTGCCGAGCGCGAGATCGAGCCCGAGGTTCCGGTGGGCATACACGCCCCGACCCTTTCGGCCAACGCGGAGGCTGTTCTTAATCGACTGCTGGCCGAGCACGAGCACGCCGAGAAGTTGGGTGCCGCTGGCATCGCACCGACGCGGTCGTTGCTACTCAGCGGTCCCCCTGGGGTTGGCAAGACGATGACGGCGACCTACATCGCATCTCGACTAGATCTTCCCCTGGTGCGTGCCGAGCCCTCGACGATCGTTACCAGCCTTCTAGGCGAGAGCGCTCGCAATTTGGCGGGCGCCTTCGCGGCGGCCAGGAGAACTCCGAGCCTGCTACTCCTCGATGAGTTCGACGCCTTTGCCAAGCGGCGCGACGACACCCACGAGGTCGGAGAGCTGAAGCGTTTTGTTACGACCCTCTTGGTCGAGCTAGAGCGCGGCTTGCCGCACGGCATTCTCGTCGCCGCCACCAACCATCCAGACCTTCTCGACCCCGCCGTCCACCGTCGTTTCGACGCTGCAATCGAACTTTGCCCGCCGGACTTACGAGCCCGGCAGTTGATCATTGAGACGGCTCTTGCCGAGTTCGCAGCGGGGGTTGACCCAGCCACTGTCGGGCTTCTCGCGGAGCTGATGGAGTCGCGCAGCGGCTCCGATCTGAAGCGCCTCGTTAACGACGGTATACGTGCCCACCTGCTTACCGAGGAGAGCATCAATTTTACTTTGCTGCGGGCTGCCCTGGAACGCTCCCAGCACTCAACCCGGGATGCGAGGACTCAGGTTGCTCGCCTCGCCAGTACCTCGGGCCTCTCTACTAGGGCAATCGGGCGGTTGCTCGGCTGCTCCCATACCTCGGTGATGCGAATGCTCGCTGATCGGCCGGAGGCGGCCTAGTGGCACACGGGGACGGTATCCAGCGACCGTTGCTTCGCTGCGGCGAGACCCTCGCCCGCAAAGCGGAAAAGAAAGGCGGCGGCGGCGAGAAGTACCGTCCGCGGAGCTTTGACGAAGCGCGCGAGTTGCTGGCGCCGATGACTGCCGCGCTGAGGACTAGGGCGCAGGAGATCCCAGAGGCAATGCGCGGAGAGCGCATCGTTTTCGAAGCTGAGCTCCTGCCCAACTACCTCGCCGCCAGCTACTTCCCAAAAGAGCTCCGCGCCGCCACCGACCTCGTCCTTGTTGGCACCAAGGCAGCGACCGGAACCCTCCGCACGAAGTCGGGTGAGAAGCCCGACCAGCCGACCAAGTCCCTGCTGCTGGCGGGGACGGTTGAGTCTGTACAGAAGCTCGATGATCTGATTAGCGAGCCGCCGGTCACGACCCCGAAACGGGTCAAAGAAGACATCGCGACGATCGAGCGGATCGAGATTCCGGGACCCGACCGTGTTCTGCGCCGCCGCCAGGACGTGGCATCTGCATCGACCGACCGCCTGCCGGCCTGGGAGGCAGTGATGCACCCGCCCCTCGATCGTCGAGGTCGGATCAGCGCCGAGTCACGCAAGCTCGTGCTCGAACGCTGGAGTGCCTATCTGGCCGAGCTTGGCGGCTACCTGCACGATGGCTTCGTCCGCACCGTCGGCAACCTCCTCTTCATGCCGGTCAGCCTGGCCGCGGAGCACCTCGAGAAGGCTGCGCGCTTCAACGCTCTGCGCGTTCTGCGCCCGATGCCCCGGATGCGGGACATCGGCGGCGCCGAGCTTCGCCAACTGCCCGCTTCTGAAGCGGCGCCAGCCCCACCGGCCGCGGTTCCGGCCGACGCCGAGGCGATCGCGATCTTCGACGGCGGGGTCGATGAGGCGCACCCACTGCTTGCTCCCTTCGTCAGACAGATCGATCTGACTAGCTCGGCACCCCAGCCGACGCCGTTCGCGCACGGCAACCTCGTCACCAGCTCTGCCCTCTTCGGGCACCTAACCTCTGGCACCACGCTTTCCCCGCCGCCGGCCAAGGTCGATCACTTTCGGGTTCTCCCTCGACCTGAAGATGTCGACGCCGACGATGAGGTCTATTGGGTGATTGACCAGATTGAAGCGATTCTGAGCGGCGGGCCCTACCGGATCGCGGTGCTGAGCTACGGGCCGAATGAGGCCGTCGAGGAGGATCTTGAGCCGCACCGATTCACCTCGGCCCTTGACCGCCTCGCCTATCTCGACGACATCGCTTTCGCGGTTGCTGCTGGCAACAATGCCAGCGATGAAATCTCGCCGCTCGGACTGGATCGGGTACAGCCACCCGCCGACGGAGCCAACGTGATCGGCGTCGGCGCATGCGTGGAGCCCGGTGAGGCAGATCCGATTCGTGCGTCGTACAGTGCGGTTGGGCCCGGGAGGGCCGGAATGCGGATTCAGCCGATGGGCGTCTGCTTCGGGGGTGAGCAACAGCGCTTTGTTGGCGCCGCACCCGGTGGTGGCCTGCAGGCGTCGCTTGGGACGAGTTTCGCCGCGCCTACCGTCGCGCGGGGTCTCGCTACCCTGCGCGGCCCGCTCGGTCCCGAGAGCTTTGAGGCCGACACCTTGCGCGCCTTTGCGGCACATTTCGCCGCGGGCTGCGAGCGCGCCGACCATGACCTGGTCGAGCTGGGTCACGGCCGCCTGCCGAGTGACTACGGACCCCACTTGGAATGCCAGCCCAACGAGCTTACGGTGCTCGTTGAGGACACCCTTAAACGCGGCCAGACGAAGGGATATCCGTTCCCAGTGCCTCCAGCGGGCTTAAGCGGACGGGTGTCAATGCGCTGGACGGTCAGCTACATCTCTCCGATTGATGAGGAGGAGGCGGTCGAGTACACGCTCGCTGGTCTCGATGTCGGTATGCGCCCTCATAAAACCCGCTATTGGCTGAACCCGCCGAAAGGGCGCGGCTTAAGCCGGGAACGGGTAGACACTCGTACAGACAAAGCCCACATCGAAGTGCGAGAAGGCGAAGGATGGAAACGGGCGAAGAATCCGATCACTCGTTCCGGCGCCGCATACCGCAGCGAGCAGACTCAGGTCGAAGAAGGCAAGTGGGAGACGGTCGTCCGCCATCAATCGGGCTTCCAGGCGACCAGCGTCCATCTTCCCGAGGTGTGGCTTACCTACCTCGAGCGTGGTCAGGGCGAGCTGGTCGACGCCGAGGATTCAATTGACCTCGACTTTGCAATGTTGCTCACGATCAGGGCCCCTAAGATGATCAACCTCTACGAGACGGTCACCTCCAGCGCTCAATACGACAGCCTCGTCCCGATCACCTTGCCGGTGCCAGTGCAGGTTGATGTTCCCGGCATCTAGCTGAGCAGGTGTTCACGGGTCCAGTCGCCGACCGACTTCAAGGGCAAACTATTCGCCAGGCTTTCGACGCTCGACGCACGATGTTCGGTGGAGACTGCAAACAAAGAAAACCCCCGCTTTGCGGGGGTTTTCAAATGCGGCTGAATGGAGTCGAACCATCACGGGTGTTTCCACCCACAAGGCCCTCAACCTTGCGCGTCTACCAGTTCCGCCACAGCCGCTCGAGGGTGGCCGATTCTAGATGTTCGGGGCCGGTGGGGAGGGGCGGGTTGATTGCATCCGGTTTGGGCGGTAGCCTGCGAACAGGTGTTCGAACGTCGTCCGGCGAGCAATTTGGGAGACAATGAGGACCAACGATGGTTGATCTGGACCTGACCAAAAGGCAGAAGGAGATCTTCGACTACATCCGCAAGTACGCGGCGAAGACGGGCTACCCGCCGACGGTGCGGGAGATCGGCAAGGCCGTGGGCCTGCACTCGTCGTCGACCGTGCACGCGCACCTCGCCAACCTGGAGAAGATCGGTCTGCTCAAACGCGACCCGTCGAAGCCGCGGGCGATCGAGCTGCTGATCGACAAGGCGAAGCGGACGATCCGCCCGGAAAGCGGCCTGCCGCTGGTCGGCCAGGTCGCGGCGGGCGAGCCGATCCTGGCCGAGGAGAACATCGAGGAGTACCTCGAGATCCCCGACGTGATCGGCGGCGAGGACGGCGACTACATCCTCCAGATCCGCGGCGAGAGCATGAAGAACGCCGGCATCATCGAGGGCGACTACGTCGTCGTCCGCCCCAGCGACGACGCCGCCAACGGCGAGATCGTCGTCGCCCTGATCGGCGAGGAGGCGACGGTGAAGCGGATCTACCGCGAGAAGGACCACATCCGCCTGCAGCCCGAGAACGACGAGATGGACCCGATCATCACCACCGAAGCCCGGGTCCTCGGTCGCGTCGTCGGCGTGTTCCGAGCCGTCTAGCTTTTCGGCCAGCGTCCGGACTCGATCAGCTTCTTGTAGCGGCGCTGGCGCCTGCGGGCGTCCCAGAACAGGAGCGGCAGCACCCGGATCGTCAGGCGCGGGAAGAGGTCGGCGAGGCGGAGGATGGGTCCGCGCCAGCGCGGCACGATCGCGATCGGCCGCGGGCGCACGGTCAACTTGCCGACCTCCCGCGCCACCTGCTCGGGGGTGAGCAGCTGGCCGGAGAAGGAGGCGGCCGCGTCGGGGTCGTCGAGCTTGTCTTCGAGCATCGGCGTCCAGATCCCGTCCGGGCAGACAGCCGTGAGCTCGATCCCGCGCACGCCGGCGCGGCGCAGGTCGAAGAGGGTGCCGAGCGTGAACGCCATCGCGGCGTGCTTGGTCGCCGAGTAGGCGACCTCGCCGGGGGCGGCGACGATCCCGGCCAGGGAGATGACGTTGACGATGTGGCCGCGGCCGGAGGCCATCATCGGCGCCAGCGCGGCGAGGGTCCCGTTGATGAGGCCGGTCGTGTTGACCTCGAGCATCAGCTGCCGCAGCTCCGAGCCCTGCTCCCAGGGCGGCCCGCTGAAGAAGACACCGGCGTTGTTGACCCAGAGGTCGAGCGACCCCTCGCGGGCGACCGCGCCGGCCAGCGCCCGGCAGGCGCCTTCGTCGCGCACGTCGAGGGCCGAGCCGGTGGCGCCGCCGCCGAGCCCTGCCGCCGTCCGCTCCGCCGCCTCGGCATCGAGGTCGGTGGCGTGGACGCGGTACCCGCGCCCGGCGAGCTCGGCGGCGATCGCGCGCCCGAGGCCGCTGCCCGCTCCCGTCACCACCGCCGTCCGCATGGCCGCCACCATATCCGCCGGAACTTGGCTTCAGGGAGGCAGAGGCGTACCATCGACGGGCGGGCCGAGCGGACCGCGGGGGGAGAGAAAACCCCTCGAGGAAAGTCCGGACACCACAGGGCAGGGCGGTGGGTAACGCCCACCCGGGGAAACCCGCGGGAAAGTGCCACAGAAACATACGGCCGATGGCGCGGCCACACGTGAGCCGCGTACAGGCAAAGGTGAAATGGTGCGGTAAGAGCGCACCGGCGCCGCGGTGACGCGGCGGCCGGGCAAACCCCGCCCGGTGCAAGGCCAAGCAGGACCGACGACCCGGCCCGGCGAGGTCCAGGTAGGCCGCAGGGCCGCGGTGAACGCGGCCCCTTCGGGGCTCAGCCCCGTCGAGATGGATGGTCGCGCCAGACAAAATCCGGCTTAACGACCCGCTACCGAGAGGGCCCCGATTTTTCGGGGCCCTCTCCATTTCACGATGTGAGCGATTCGTGAGTGTCCCGCGAGCAGGCTGGTATCTTGCCGCCACCGCTGAATCCCCGCTCGATAGAGCGGGGAGTGGGGGAACCAATTCCCTTGGGGCGAGTCGTGACCGATTTGTTGCGAGGCGCAGCTCTTTTAGCGCCAGCCCGACAGCTAACCCCGTAAGCGTCGAAAGAGGGTCCAGTGGACCGTGGCAACCCGCGCCGTCAGGCCGGCTTCAACTCAAGACGACTTCGCTCACCCGATCGGATCGGCTCGCGACCCGACCGGCTGGCGCTCTGGGCGCTCGTCATGGCGGTCGTCGCGATGCTCGTCGCCGCCGGCAGCGCCGAGGCGGGTGGCGGCAGCGGGGGCGTCGGCACAGCGCCGCCGAAGGGCGGCGGCGGCTGCGAGGACGCCCGGCTCGGTGAGC
>DASUQC010000033.1:0-102721 GCA_036280745.1 Solirubrobacterales bacterium | reverse complement strand
AGGCGCTCGGCGGGTGGCGGTTGCCGGGCACGACCCTGGTCGTCACGCTCGAGCCGTGCGCGATGTGCGCGGGGGCTGTCGTCCTCGCCCGCGTGCCGACTGTCGTCTACGGGGCGCCGGACCCGAAGGCGGGAGCCGCCGGCAGCGTCCTCGACATCCTCAGCGAGCCTGCCCTCAACCACCGCCCCGAGGTGGTCGGCGGCGTCCTCGAGGGCGAGTGCGCGGCCCTGCTCGAGGGCTTCTTCGCAGCGCGTCGCTGACTCGTCCGCCGGGTACCCTTCGCAGACCCTGGGGAGGTGTCCGAGTGGCTTAAGGAGCGCGACTGGAAATCGCGTGGGCGGGGTTAACCCGCCTCGTGGGTTCGAATCCCACCCTCTCCGCTCAAACGTCCCGCCCCGAGCTTCTGGTAGTTCGAGAGCGGGATCTCCTTGTGCAGGCGGTAGGTCAGGGGCAGGAGGCGGGCGATCCCGCGGAAGCGGCGGTCGGTGCGCCCTCGGAGCTGCGCCGCCAGGTGCTGGTAGCGGCAGGCGACGGCCTCGTCGTATTCGCTGGGGTCAGTCGCGCCGTGGAAGTACGGATAGAGGTGGCCCACGAAGTGGTCCATCGCGCCCTGCCAGGCGAGGTCGAAGGTCTCCCCCGGCAACCGTGACGCGAGCGTGGTCGAATAGCAGATCACGATCGGCACGGCGTCCCTTATGAACTTGCACTCGCCGGACCAGATGTCCCAATCGGGCGGGTCCTGGTCACTGATGACCCAGGCGACCTCGCGCCGGACCCGGTCCAGCGCGGAGGGGTCGTCGACGAAGGTCGAGAAGACCTCGATCGAGCTGTGCAGCCACCGACGAACGTCCTCGTCGCGCAGCTCACGCGAGGGCAGGCGCTCGACCAGCCCGGCGATCGTCCGGTTCAGCCGGGTCGGCGGCCGCGGGAACTCCTTCTGCATCCCCGCGAGAAGAGCTTCGGCAACGGTGCAGTCCGAGTAGACGACCGGTTCCACCTGGCGCTCCCCGCCGGTCTGCGACAACGCGGCACTTTCGGCGGAAGCGGCCATGTCAGGTCAATCTAGCTCAGTACTCGGGTTCTCAGACGCGACCGCCAGGTGCGCCGCCGGGACCCGTTTGACCAACTCCAGGTGCGCCTGGTCCTTTGTCGTCTCGTCTTCGACCCGGGCCGCGAGGACACCGGCGAAGTGCAGGTGATGGGTTCCGACCAGCTTGTCGTGGAAGTCGTTGAGCGACTCGATCGCGCCACGGTGGATGCCGAGATAGACCTGGGCGACGAAACCGGAGAGGATGGCGCCGACCGCACCGAGAGAGCCGGTGATGATCTGCTCGGTGACCTGATCGGGGTTGGACTCAGTGCCCGCCTGGACGACGAGGTAGAGGGCAACCCCGATCGTGGCGAGGCCGGCCAGCACGCAGAAGATGCCGAGGAAGAAGACCAGCGAGCTGTGCTGGAGCGCCTGGTCGTAGTACCGCTTGAGGTCGGACTGGTGCTTGAGGAAGAGCACGACCGGCGTGTCCTGGCTCCCTTTGAAGATCTGATCTTCGAATTCCTGACTGCGCCGGGTCGCCTGCAGGTCGCGCAGCCGCATTCGGCTCACCATCACGGCGAAGATCCAGACCAGCTCCAGATAGCCGATTAGCAGGCCGATCTCGAGCGGGACCTCGCCGTGGTTCGCGACGGCATAGCTCCCGGCCGCCACCGGGATGACGACCGCGATCACGAAGAAGCCGAAGTCACGAATGGTGCCGAGGAAGAGGATGCGGGCTTTGAGGCTCTCGTCGTCGTTGCCCCCGCCCCGCCAGAGCTTGAAGTACTCGCTGAAGCGCAGGTTCTGGGCCTGCTGTTTCGGTTTTTCCTCGCCCATGATCGCGCTGCCGGGGCAGCCGCCGAGACCTTCGATCAGCCGGTGAGATTCCCTTTGAGGAAGTCCGCTTCGGCGCGAATTCCCGCGCCTTCGTAGAGCTCGAAGTGGCCGCAGGGCAGCGTCTCCAGCTCGGCCCGCGGGGCGCGCGCGGCGAGCTCGGCGGCGGGCCCGGGCGGGCAGAGGAGGTCGCGCTCGCCGGCGACGACGAGCAGCGGCGCGGCGACCCTGGGGGCGAGGCGCAGCGGGTGCGGGGTCCGCAGCCGGGGACGGAGGACGACGCGGTTCTCCCAGACGGCGCCGCCGGGCAGCTCGGCCCGCCGGCCGGAGGGATCGAGGCGGGCGTCCGCGGGCAGGAGGGCGCGCTCGCCGGCGGCCGCCTGCTCGCGGACGAGGATCGCGGTCTCGCCGGGCTCGCCCCCGACCGCGACGCCGCGCGGTTTGAGGCCGAGCAGCATGCGCCCGCGGTCGGCGGTGGCGGCCGCGGCGAGGCGGAGGATCGGGGTGCCGGCGGAGCGCTGGGTGGCGCGGCCGGGCACGAAGGGAGTCAGACAGACGACGGCGGCGATCTCGGGGTCGCGGACCGCCGCGTCGAGGACCAGGGCGCAGCTCGCCGAGGCGCCCCAGAGGGCGAGCCGCTCGGCGTCGAGCTCCTCGCGCGCCCGGGCGCAGGCCAGCGCGCCTTCGAGGTCCTCGGCCTGGCGGCGCACGTCGAAGAGCTGCCGGGGCTCGCCCTCGCTGGCGCCGAAGCCGCGGCAGTCGAACTGCAGGACGGCGACGCCGGCCTCCGCGAAGGCCCGCCCCCGCTCCGCGTAGCAGCGCATCTGGCGTACGCCGGCGGTCGAGTGCAGCATCACCAGCCCCGGGTGGGGACCGGCGCCCTCGGGCAGGTGCAGCCACCCCGCGCAGCGTTCGCCACGCACCGGGAACTCGACCTCGGCGATCGGCTCAGGCATCGCGGTACAGCCCCGCTTCGAACAGCTCGACGTTGGCGTCGACCCAGCGCCGCAGGTTCTCCTCCTCGAGCAGCGACCCGCCCAGCGCCTCCCGCTCCAGCAGCGACCGGAAGCTGAGCGGCGCCCAGATCAGGAAGAAGTGCTGGAGCGTTGCCCAGAGGCGGTCGGCGTCCTCCCGCAGCGCGCCCTTCTCGGCCAGCCCGTCGATCTCCGCCCGGCCGCCGGCGATCATCAGGCGGAAGAGGGCGGCGCTGCCCGGCGTGCCCTCGACCAGCGCCCGCCCGAGGTAGGCGCAGACATCGGGGCGGTCCCGCATCACGCTGGCGGTCTGCTCGGCGCGCTGCCGCAGCAGCACCGGGCCTGCGGCGGGCTCGGCTTCCGCGTAGGCGTCGCCGAACTCCCGCACGGCCGCCGCGTCGACGGCGGCGATCAGCCCCTCCTTGCCGCCGAAGTGGTGGACGGCAAGGGCCGGTGAGACACCCGCCGCCCTGGCGACCTCGCGCAGCGAGGTCGCGTCGATCCCCCGCGCGGCGAAGGTGCGCATCGCCTGCTGCAGGATCGCGTCGCGGCCGGGAGACGGCGCTGCTGCGGTCGGGTTTGACTCGACTGAACGCATGTTCAGCCTCACTGTACAAGTGTTCAGCCGAGGGCGCCGCCCCGGCCGCGGCGCGCGGCGAAGAACTCGCGCAGCAGCGCCGCGCACTCCTCCCCGCGCACCCCCGTCAGCAGCTCGGGCCGGTGGTTGAGGGCCGGCTCGGCGAGCACGTCGAGGACGCTGCCGGCGGCCCCGGCCTTCGGATCGGGGGCGCCGATCACCACGGTGGGGATGCGGGCGAGGACGATCGCCCCGGCGCACATCGCGCAGGGCTCGAGGGTGACGTAGAGGGTCGTGCCGGGCAGGCGCCAGCCGCCGAGCGCCGCGGCGGCGGCGCGGATCGCGAGGACCTCGGCGTGGGCGGTGGGGTCGCGGCGCAGCTCGCGCTCGTTGCCCGCCTCGGCCAGCACCTCCCCCTCGTGGAGGATCACGGCGCCGATCGGGACGTCGCCGTGGGCCTCGGCCCGCCGGGCCGCCGCGATCGCGAGGTCCATCGCTTGCAGGTGCTCGGCCGCGGTGGGAGCTGCGTCCATCGATCCAGGAGTATGTCCGGCGACAACTTCGCCGGCTCGCCGGTGTTAGGTCAAGAGCTCGCCCGGGACAGGGACTCGGGCAGGCAACGTCCCGATGAAACGACTGCTGCCGATACTCGCCACCTTGCCGCTGCTCTCGCTCGCGGCGACCCCCGCGCCCGCCGCCTCGATCGCATCGGCGCGCGAGTTTGTTCCCGGCCAGGTGGTGATCAAGTTCGAGGACCAGCGGCGGGGGCGGGCGCTGCGCCTGCCCGCCGGCACGGGCGTGCGCGAGGCGGCGGCGGCGCTGCGGCGCAACCCGCGGGTCGAGTACGCCGAGCCCGACTACGTCGCCACCGCCTCGGCGACGGCCGCCGGCCCCTTCGTCCTCCCGGACGACTCCGGCAGCCTCGACGGCGCCCCGGAAGCGTCTGCCGCCGCCGGCAACTGGACCTTCAAGCAGTGGAACTTCCTGCCCTGGCAGGCGGCCGAGGGGCGGCTGCTGTTCTCCCCGGGCGGAATCGACGCGGTGGGCGCCTGGGAGAACCTCGAAAAGGCCGGCCGGCCCGGGGCCGCCGGGGTCACCGTGGCCGTGCTCGACACCGGCGTCTCCTACCGCAACAGCGGCCGCTTCCTGCGCAGCCCCGACTTCAGCTCGGAGCAGTTCACGCAGGGACGCGACTACATCGACGACGACCGGGTGCCGCTCGACGAAAACGGCCACGGCACGCACATCGCGGGGACGATCGCGGAGGAGACCAACAACGCGATCGGGGTGACTGGCCTCGCCTACGGCGCGAAGGTGCTGCCGGTGCGCGTCCTCGACCGCCACGGGCGGGGACAGGCGAGCGACATCGCCAAGGGCATCCGCTTCGCCGTCGCCCACGGGGCGGACGTGATCAACATGAGCTTCAACTTCGGCTGCGGCAAGCGGGTCCCCGAGGTCGACGAAGCGCTGCGCACGGCCTACGCGAAGGGGGTCGTGACCGTCGCCTCGGTCGGCAACCTCGGCTCGGAGGCCTGCGTCTCGGCCCCGGCGACCGGTCCGCGCGTGATCGGGGTCGGCGGCACGACCGAGGGCGCCTGCCTCGGCGACTACTCCCTGCCCGGCCGCAAGGTCGACCTGGTCGCGCCGGGCGGCGGCACCCCGGTCGCGAGCTGCCCCTCGGTCTCGGCGCGGCCGATCTACCAGGTGACGCTGCGCTCGGGCTCGATCCGCGCCTTCGGCATTCCCGGCAACTACGTCGGCACCTCGATGGCCGCCGCCCACGTCAGCGGCGTCGCCGCGATGGTGCTCGCCGCCGACACCTACGGCGGCCCCCGCTTCTCACCGGAAGGCAAGCAGGGCGCCAGGATCCGCGTCAAGGAGGTCGCCGAGCACCTGCGCAAGACCGCCCGCGACCTCGGCCTGCCGAAGAATCAGCAGGGCGCCGGTTTGATCGACGCCGCCGCCGCCACCAGTCCGCGCGGTCCTGAGCAAACCTGACCACCTGAGTCCTGGTCAAGCAGATCAAGGACGCAGGGAGCGTGGCGTGCTCTGCACGCGAGCGACCGAGGACGCCGATATGCGCCGACCAGGGCTCAGGTGGTCCGGACGATCATCACGGAGCATGGAGCGTGATGGGAGATGTTGTTCGGCACGCTGCCGAGCAGGAAGCGGCGGGCGCCGGTCATGCCCTTGTTGCCGACCACGATCAGGTCGGCGTCGGTCTCTTCGGCGACGTTGAGGATCGCCTCGCCGGGATCGCCCTCGACCGGGTGCGTCTGCACCTCGACGCCCTCCTTGCGGGCGTCGGCGGCAGCCGCGTCGAGGACCAGGTTGACGTCCTCGCGCGGGCCGATCTCGTACTGGACGTCGGCCGGGGCGTCGCGCTGCTGGTCTTTCACCTTCCGCTCCGGGATCGGCGCGTAGGCGCTGACGATGCTCAGCGTGGCGCCCGCCAGCTTGGCGAGGTCGCGGGCCTGGCGGACCGCCTCGGCGGCGGTCTCCGACCCATCGGTTCCAACCACGATGCGAGCGAACACGCCGCGATACTAACGGTGCCTGGCCGGGAGTCCACGGTAACCGTCGCCAAGAATCTCGGTCGGCGTGGTCGCGAGGCGCACGATCGCGATCGCCATCGAGGCCAACAGGCAGGCCACGAGGACGACCATTCCCACTTTCCAGAGCCACGGCACCGGCGCAACCCTAGCCGGGTGCGGATCGGTGGACTAGGCTGGCCGCATGGGGCTGGAGAAGGTCGCCGACGGGGTCTGGCTGCTGCGCGGCGACCTGCGCGGCGCGATGAACGTCTACTTCGTCGAGGACGGCGACGGGGTGGTCCAGTTCGACGCCGGGACCAAGGCGATGCGGAAGAAGGTGAAAGCGGCCGGCGATCAGCTCGGCGGGATCAAGCGGGTCGTGCTCGGGCACGCCCACGCCGACCATCGCGGCACCGCCCCCTATGTCGGCGCCCCGGTCTACTGCCACGCCGACGACGTCGCCGACGCCGAAAGCGGCGCCGCCCTCGCGCCCTACTTCGACCTCTCGCAACTGCCGGTGGCCTGGGTGCGCCGGATCTACCCCTTCCTGCTGCGGCGCTGGGACGGGGGTGCGGTGAAGATCGCCGGCACCGTCGCCGAGGGCGAGGAGATCGCCGGCTTCCGGGTCCTCCACTTCCCCGGCCACGCGCCCGGCCTGATCGGGCTCTGGCGCGAGAGCGACCGGGTGGCGCTGGTCTCCGACACGATCTACCTGGTCGACTCGGGGCGGCTGAAACCGCTGCCCGAGGGCGAGGCCAGCGTCCCCCACCCCGCCTGGGCCTGGGACCACCAGCAGGCGAAGGAGTCGGTGCGGAAGCTGGCGGCGCTCGACCCGCGCGTGGTCGGCGCCGGGCACGAGCACCCGTTGCGCGGAGAGAGCCTGCGGGCGACGCTGGAACGGGCGGCCGAGAAGTACTGAGGCGCGGGAGCGTCCGGCGCCCCGCTGCCATAGGTTGCCGTTCCTGATGATCGGGACCTACGCCTCGGCGGCCTTGATCTGCGCCGCTTCGCTGCTGGTCGGGCGCGCGCTGATGTCGGTGGCCGGGCGCCGCTCTTGGTCCTGGCTGGAGCCGGCGGTCGGGCTGGCGACGGTGCTGACGGTGACCGGCGCCCTGGCACGGGCCCCGGGCCACGGGACCAGCGCCACCCTCGCTCTTCTCGTGCTGCTGATCGCGGCGGCGCTGGTCGCCTGGCGCTCCCCCTACGAGGCGCCCGGCGCGCTGCGCGAAGCGTGGCCGGTCGCGCTCGTCATCGTCCTCGCCCTCTCGATCCCGTTCGCGATCAGCGGCCGCTGGGGGCTGCTCGGCGTCGGCTTCAACAACGACCTGGGGCTGCACCTGGCCTGGGCCGAGTGGCTGCGCAGCGGCTTCGGCCCGACGGCGGAGGCGGGCTACCCGCTGGGGCCGCACGGCCTCGCGGTCGCGGTCGCGGCGGTCCCGGGCATCGGGCTCGGCCAGGCCTTCCTCGGCGAGATCGTCGCGATCGGCGGCCTCACCGGCCTCACCGCCCTCGGTGCCCTGCGCGAGCTCGGGACCGGCCGCCGGGTGCTCGCCGCGACGCTGGTCGCCCTCTGCTACCTCGCCGCCTCCTACTACGCCCAGGCCGCCTTCAAGGAGACCGCCGAGGCGCTCTTCGTCCTCGCCTTCGCGATCGGCTTGGCAACCGTCGAAGGGTCCGCCGGCACCGCCAGCCAGGTTCCCGCACCAGACACTCCACAGCGAGCGCAGCGAGCGTCTGGGGTGGGAACCTGGCTGGCGGTGCCGCTGGCCCTCGCGGGCGGGATCTTCTTCTCCTACAGCTTCGCCGGGCTCGCCTGGCCGGTCGCGATCCTGGCGCTCTGGAGCCTGACCCAGGCGGAGGTGCGGCAGGCGCTGCGGCCGCGCTCCGTGCTCCGCTTCCTGCTGCGGCCGCTGACGCTGCTGACGCTCGTCCTGCTCGGGGGGCTGGCGGTGGTGGTGACGATCGTCGGCCCCTTCGGCTTCGCCCACGGGTTCAACAAGGTCGCCGGCAGCAACACCTACGGCCCGGTCTCTCCGCTGGAGACGCTGGGGGTCTGGCCGGCCGGCAACTACCGGCTCGACGCCGCCGGCGGTGCCCGGCTGCCCGGCCTGGCGGGAGCGATCGGGGCGCTCGCCCTGCTCGCCGGAGTCGCCTGGTGGACGCGCCGCCGCGAACTGGCGATCCCGGTAGCGCTCGGCGCCTGCGCGGCCCTCTACCTAGCCTCGCTCCCGTTCAGCGGCGACTACTCCCAGGCCAAGGCCCTGATGATCGCCGCCCCCCTGGCGATGCTCGTAGCCGTCCGTCCCCTCCTCGAAGAACTGCCACGTGTCATGGGAGGACGGGGGAGGGGTCGCCGGAGCCTCCCCGCTGTCGCTCCGCCGACCCCTCCCCCGTCCTCCCTCTCACGCTGGGGCTGGTCGGTGCTCGCGGTCGCCTTCATCGGCGGGGCGGTCTACTCCAGCTTCCTGGCCCTGCGCGACGCCCCGATCGGCCCGCCCGGCCACGGCGCCGAGCTGGCGGCCTTCCTGCCGGTGGTCCATGGCCAGCCGGTGCTCTACGCGGGGCAGGACCGCTACGCGGCCTATGAGCTGATGGGCGCCGACACGCACGTGCCGCTGGTCGAGTTCCCCGACCCGGAAGTGGAGGCCAACCCGGAGAAGCCGTTCGACACCGGCGACGCCTACAGCCCGATCGACTTCGACTCCTTCTCGCGCGGCACGCTCGACCGCTCCGCCTACGTGATCACGGGCCGCGCCGCCTGGAACAGCGAGGCGCCGGAGAACTTCGAGCGGGTGATGGCGACGCCCTCCTACGTGCTCTGGAAGCGGACCGGCCCCACCCCGGAGGAACGCCACGTCCTGCTGGAGGGCACCGAGGCCGGCGCCCTCGCGAACTGCGCCGCGCCGGAGGTCCGCATCCTGCTCGCCAGCCCCGGCCGCGCCTCGCTCTTCCCCGGCGCCGTGATCGGGCCGAAATCGGCCTGGCGCGAGGAGAGCGTGCTCGGCACCGGCGAGAGCGCCACGCAGCGGCTGGAGCTGCCGGCGGGAAGCTGGGACCTCTCGCTCCAGTACTTCTCCCCCTTCGACTTGACCCTGAGCGCACCGGGTTTCCGGGCGCCGCTGATCGCGGCGCTCGACGGCCAGCGCCCGAACACGATCAGCCTCGGCAACAACGGCCAGTTCTGGCCGGCCGGCCGCTACGAGAGCCCCGGCGGTGGCGCCCGCTTCACGATCTCGACCGCGGAGGCCAACGCCCTGCAGGAGCTGAGCGGCTACGACGCCAAGGCCTACATCGGCGAGCTGGTGGCGGTGCCGGCCGCGCCGCGCCGGACCGTGCCGCTCAGCGCCGCCTGCGACTCCTGGATCGACTGGTACGAGTCCCCCGCGGCACCCTGACCCGGCGGGTCAGGCCGCTTTGGCGGCGAGACGCTCGGGCGAGACCCGGACCACGTCCCAGACCAGGCCGGTCTTCTCGAGGCCGTCGATGACCAGGGCCGAGATGTCGACCTGCCACCAGCGCAGGCCGTGGGTGGCGGAGGTGGGGAAGGCGTGGTGGCTGTTGTGGAAGGCCTCGCCGAGGGTCGGGATCGCGATCAGCGCCAGGTTGCGCGAGTGGTCCTCGGTCTCGAATTCGCGCTTGCCGAAGACGTGGCAGAGCGAGTTGATGCTGTAGGTGAAGTGGTGGAGGACGAAGACGCGGACGAGACCGCCCCAGAGCAGGCCGGTGAGGCCGGCGAAGAGGGTGCCGCCGATGATCCAGCCGAGCGCGAAGGGCAGCAGCAGGCCGGCGATCGCCCAGAGCAGGAAGGTGCGGTCGACCCAGCTGATGATCGGGTCCTTGAGCAGGTCCGGGGCGAAGCGTTCCTTGTTGCCGCGCTGGGTGTGGATGAAGAGCCAGCCCATGTGGGCGTGGTAGAAGCCGCGCAGGGCGCCGCTCCAGCCGTGGCCGTGGTCGACGTGGGGGCTGTGGGGATCGCCCAGTTCGTCGGAGAAGGCGTGGTGCTTGCGATGGTCGGCGACCCAGGAGATCACCGGCCCCTCGATCGCGGCGGAGCCGAGGATCCCCAGCAGGCCGTGCAGCCACGGCTTCGCCTTGAAGCTGCGGTGGGTGAGGTGGCGGTGGAAGCCGACCGTGATCCCCAGCCCGGTGAAGACGTAGAGGCCGACGAAGAGGAAGACGTCGCTCCAGTGCAGGGCGCTGCCCCACACCTGCCAGCCGGCGAGGCCGATCGCGAGGAACGGGACCAGCGTCACCAGGCCGGTGATGATGCGGTCGCGCGTCTCGTTGGCGACGGGCTGGATGTCAGACGGGAGCGGTCCGGCGGTTGCCATCACAAACGATGATAGGGGCGGCTCCCCTGGACTCGCAGCCAAGCGTCCCTCTGGATAGGCTCAACCCGATGCCGTTCGCCACCACCGCCCCGCTGCGACGCGAGATCGAGGCGCGGATTCCGGAGCGTCCGTTCACGGTCGAGTTCTGGGACGGGACGAGGGTTGCCTCGACCTCCGGCGACGGCCCCGTGTTCAGCGTGCGCTCGCCGCGCGCCGCCGCCCACGTGCTGCGGGCGCCGGGGCAGCTCGGGCTCGGCCGCGCCTACGTCAGCGGCGAGCTCGAGGTCGACGACATGGACGCGGTGATCGAGCTGCTCGACGGCTGGCAGCCGCCATCGCTGGAAGGCTCCGACAAGCGGGCGCTGCTGCTCGCGGCGGTGCGCGCCGCCGGGGTGACGAAACCGCCGCCGCGGCCGCAGGCCGAGCTGCGCCCGAGCGGGCGCCGCCACAGCAAGGAGCGCGACGCCCGCGCCGTCCGCCACCACTACGACGTCTCCAACGAGTTCTTCGAGCTCTTCCTCGGCCCGACGATGGTCTACAGCTGCGCGATCTGGCGCGACGGCGAGATGAGGACCCTGGAGCAGGCGCAGGAGGAGAAGCTCGACACCGTCGCCCGCAAGCTCCAGATCAAGGAGGGCGAGCGGGTCCTCGACGTCGGCTGCGGCTGGGGCGGGTTCCCGCTCTGGGCGGCGACGAAGTACGGGGCGAGCGTGGTCGGCATCACCCTCTCACCGCCGCAGGCCGAAAAGGCGCGGCAGCGGGCCGAGGAGGCCGGGGTCGCCGACCGGGTCGAGATCCGGGTCATGGACTATCGCGACCTGCCCGCCAGCGGCGAGCTCTTCGACGCGATCGCCTCGATCGGGATGGTCGAGCACGTCGGCGCCTCGCAGATCGAGGTCTACGCGCAGACGCTGGCGAGCGTGCTGGAGCCGGGCGGGCGGCTGCTCAATCACGGGATCACCCGGCTGCGCCACACCGACGCCGAGGCGGGTGCGTTCTCGGAGCGCTACGTCTTTCCCGATGCGGCCCCGCTGCACCTCTCGCGCAACCTGCTGGCGCTGGAACGGGCCGGCTTCGTCGCCCACCACGTCGAGGACTTCGCCGCCGACTACGCCGAGACGCTGCGCCACTGGGCCCAGAACCTCGACGACAACCTCGACGAGGCGATCCGGCTCGCCGGGCCCGAACGGGTCCGCGTCTGGCGCCTCTACCTGCGGGCGGCGCGCAACGGCTTCCTCAACGGCTTCACCAGCATCTACCAGGCGCGCTGCAGCCTGGGCTAAGCCGGGAACCCGTTCCCGACAGTCTCGATCGCCCAGTCGGCGCCGGAGGAGCTGAGTTCCTCCACCGTGTAGTGACCGGTGGCGACGCCGACGACGCGGATGCCGGCGCCGTGGCAGGCGCTGACGTCGCGGGGGGTGTCGCCGACGCCGATCGTCGCGGCGGGGTCGAGGGGGTGGCCGGCGACCTCGCCGCCGCGCTCGACCGCGCGCCTGGTCAGCTCGGTGCGGTCGCTGGAGTCCGAGCCGTAGCCGCCGAAGGAGAAGTACCTGTTGAGGTCGCCGCGGGCGAGCTTGAGGTGGGCGGCGGACTCGATGTTGCCGGTGACGATGCCGAGCAGAACGCCCTCGTGGGCGAGGCGCGGCAGCAGCTCCTCGATGCCCGGCTTCACTTCGTAGCCCCGCGACTCCTCGACCGCGCGGCCGAGGTGGTCGAGGTAGGCGGCGATCGCGGACGCCCGCTCCTCGTCGCTGCCCTCGCGCCCGATCACCTCGCGGAAGACGATCGCCGCGATTTCGGGGTCGGTCATGCCGGCGTGGGTGTGCTCCTCGATGTTGGCTTCGATCCCGTAGAGCTCGGCGAAGGCGCGCTGCCAGGCGACGGCGCCGGCACCGCCCGTGTAGAGCAGGGTCCCGTCGATGTCGAAGAGGACGGCCTTGATCACGGCGCGCAGCGTATAGACGCCCCGAGCGTCAGCCGGTGGCGGCGACCCGGCGGGCGCGCAGCGCTTTGCGGCACTTGGCCGCGTGACAGCGGGCCTGGCCCGCGTACAGCGTCTTCCCGTGGGCGAAGCGGCGGTGCTGCCCGGGCGCCGCGGGCAGGGCCGCCGCGTCGAGGGCCTGGGCGGACGCGACCGGGGGCGGCGCCAGCCCTTCGCCGGCCAGCATCACCATCGTCGGATCGTCGTCGCCGAACAGGGCCAGGCGGGCGGTCTTCGGCCCGGTCGCCTGCGGCGCGAAGCGAACCTGCGCCGTGCAGGTGGCACCCGGCTCGACCGCAGCCGCGCTGCAGCTCTCGTCGATCAGCTGGAAGCTGCCGACGCTGCCGCCGGCGATCACAGCGATGAAGAAGCTTCCGGGCAGGTTGCCGTTGTTGGTGAGGACGATCGTCTCGACCGGACCGGCCGAGCCGACGGCGACCGGGGCGAACTCGACCGGGTTGGAGGCCGGTTCGACCTGCGCTCTGCCGCCGAAGCCGGTGAGGACGGCGCCGAAGGTCGTGCCGTGGGCCTGGGCCTGGAGCTCGGCCTCGTAGGCGACGGTCTCCCAGGGGTTGAAACCGACCTGGACGTTGCAACTCTCGCCCGGCTGCAGCCAGCGCCCGCCCCAGCAGTCGCCGCCGTTGGTCCAGAAGTTGCCCGGGTTGGCGCCGCCGATCCCGACCGAGCCGAGCTGGGCGGCGGCCTCGCCGACGTTGAAGAGCTGCAGCGTCGCCGAGCCCTCGCCGCGGTTGACGCGCTGGATGCCGAAGTCGTGGCTGGTCGGCACAAAGGCAAGCTGCACGGGGACCGCTTCGCCGCTGAGCGCCACCGCCTGCTCCGGCGCTTCCTTCAGCTTCACGACCAGGGAGGCCAGCTTGGCCCCCTGGCTGCCGGGCGCGAAGGAGACCCAGGCCGAGCACTGCTGTTCGGGGTCGAGCCAGCCGCAGCCGGCGCCGCTGAGCTTGAAATCGCCCGAGTCGACCCCCTCGACGACGACCTGGTCGACCGCAACACCGGCGCCGCCGGTGTTGCGGATGTCGACCGTGAGGTTCTGCGATTCGCTGCCGGCGGTCGTCTTGGCGAAGGCGACCGGCGCGGGATTGAAGGTCAGCGCCGCTTCTTCAGCCGCGTGGGCGCCCGCCGGCAGGGCGGCGGCGAGTAGAGAGATCGAGAGGGCGACGAGAACACGGCGGTATTTCATGCGGCCTCATCGACGGCCCCCTCCCCGCACTTGACGTTGGATGGGAAAGTTCATCCGACCTGTACAACGGCCTCAGTGCTCACCCTCCAGCAGGTCCCGCTGGCTGAGCGTGTAGAGCAGGGCGAGCGAGGGCAGGACGAGGACCGCGGCGACGGCGAAGACGATGAAGACGGTGACGAGGGTCGGGTCGGGGGCGGCCGCCTCCTCGATCCGCAGGCTCGTCGGCAGCAGGTAGGGGAACTGGGCGACGCCCCAGCCCCAGATCACCGCGACCACGGCACCGGCGGCGAGCGGGCGGAGCGGGCGGCGGCCGCCGCCCAGCAGCACCGCCAGCAGGCCGAGCCCGCAGAGCCCCGAGAGGACGACGAGCGGCAGGCCCTGGTCGACGAGGCGGTCGAAGACGTAGCGGGCTTCGTCGTCGAGGCTGAGCAGCCCCGCCGCCGCCGCGATGCCCGCGACCGCCGCCGCCGCCAGCGCCCGCCGCACGAAGTAGCGCTCCATCTCGGCTTCTCCCGCCCGGCGCGCGTCGCCGACGAGGAAGACCGCAGCGAGGTAGGCGCTGGTGGCGACGAACATCGCCCCGGTCAGCAGCGGCAGCGGTTCGAGCCAGCTGGAGAAGGCGTCGCCGTTGCCCTCGGCCGGGACGTTGCCGGTGGCGATCGCGCCGACCACGATGCCCATGAAGAACGGGGTCAGGACCGAGGAGAGGGCGAAGGTCGCGCCCATCGCCCGCCGCCCCGCGAGCCCTTCGATCTGCTTGCGGAAGGCGAAGCCGGCGCCGCGCAGGACGATCCCCAGCGCGGCCAGCGCGATCGGCACGTAGAGGGTCGAGAAGATCGCGCTGAAGGCGGGCGGGAAGGCGGTCCAGAGGATGACGAGCACGAAGATCAGCCAGACGTGGTTGGCCTCCCAGACGGGGGTCAGCGAGCGCTGGATCAGCTCCCGCGGCCGCTCGCCCTTCTCGGCGTCGCCGGCGATCAGGTCCCAGAGGCCGCCGCCGAAGTCGGCGCCACCGAACAGCGCATAGAAGGTCGCCCCGATCCAGAGGATCGCGGCTGCGGCGTCGGCCTTGCTCATCGGTCGCCTCCCATAGTCGAGTTGCTCTCGCATAGCGAGAGGAAGTCGACTCGCTTCACGGGGCCACCTCACTCTGCGGTGAGTAAGGGCCGGCGGCCTCCGGCTCCGCCCCGCCCTCGCGCCAGCGCCGCGACATCCCGCGCAGGACGAGGATCGCGATCGTCCCCAGCGCCGCGTAGAGCAGCATCACACCGGCGAAGGAGAACCAGATCCCGTCCGCCTCGGTCACCGCTTCGGAGGTCCGCATGTAGCCCTGGACGATCCAGGGCTGGCGGCCGACCTCGGTGACGATCCAGCCGCACCACATCGCGACGACCGCCCCGGCGCCGGAGACCGCGACCGCGCGCAGGAACCACGGCGTCTGCGGGATGTCGCGGCGTCTCCACCAGACCCAGCCGAGCCAGAGCGCCAGCAGCATCAGCGCCGTCCCGATCCCGACCATCGTGTCGAACGAGAGGTGCAGCAGGGTGTTGGCCGGGGGGCGCTCGTCGGGCGGGATGTCCTCGAGCCCGGTGACCACGGTGTCGGCGCTGAACCCGACCAGGTAGGAGTCGAGGTCCGGGACCCCGATCCCCCACTTCACCCCGTCCTCGGTGCAGATCCCCCCCACCCACTCCGTCTGGTGGTCGCCGGTCTCCTGGATGCACTCCATGCCGGCGAACTTGGCCGGCTGGTGGTCGGCGACTTCGCGCGCCGCGGTGTCGCCGACGAAGAGCTGGACCGGGGTCGCGATGCAGGCGATGGTCAATGGGATCAAGAGGCCAAGCCGGTGCAGGCGATCGCGCCGTCCGCGCAGCATCCCGACCGCGTAGATCGAGGCGACGAGGAAGCCGGCGACCATGTAGGCGGCGAGCAGCATGTGCGGCACCTCGTAACCGGTCGCCGGGTTGAAGAGGACCTGCAGCGGGTCGGTGTCGATCACTTCCCCGGCGGCGTTGAGGGTGAAGCCCTGCGGCTGGTTCATCCAGGAGTTGGCGGCGACGACCGAGAAGGCGCCGCCGATCCCGGTGATCACCATCGGCACCCCCGACCAGAAGTGCGCCCAGCCGCCGAGCCGCTTCCAGCCGTAGATGTAGATCGCGAGGAAGATCGCCTCGATGAAGAAGAAGATCCCCTCGATCGCGAAGGCGACCCCGAAGACGCCGCCCCAGCGGTCCATGAACTCGGGCCAGAGCAGCCCGAACTCGAAGCTGAGCACGGTCCCGGTGACGGCGCCGACCGCGAAGGTGACCGCCATCGCCTTCGACCAGCGCCGCGCCAGCTCCATCGCATCGGCGTCGCCGCGCTTCAGCCCGAGGAAGTTGGCGACGAGGATGATCGCCGGCAGCGCCACCCCGAGGCAGGCGAGGACGATGTGGAACCCGAGCGTGAACGCCATCTGGTTCCGCGCCGCAAGCAGGTTCGACGACTCCGCCGCCAGAGGAAGCGGGTCGAAGGGGAGCATGGGCCGAGGCTACTCCCCGCGGCGGGCGGCGCGGTAGCGGCGGATCAGGGCGTTCGTGGAGCTGTCGTGGTCGAGCTGCGGCTCCGCGTCGGCCTGCAGCTCGGGGATGATCGCCTTGGCCAGGACCTTGCCCAGCTCGACCCCCCACTGGTCGAAGGAGTCGATGCCCCAGATCGCCCCCTGGGTGAAGACGCTGTGCTCGTAGAGGGCGACGAGCGAGCCCAGGCTGGCCGGGGTGAGGCGGTCGGCGAGGACCGTGTTCGAGGGCCGGTTGCCCTCCATCACCCGGTGCGGGACGATCGCCTCCGGCGTCCCCTCCGCCCGCACCTGCTCCGGGGTTTTGCCGAAGGCCAGCGCCTCGCCCTGGGCGAAGACGTTGGACATCAGGAAGTCGTGGTGGTCGCCGAGCGGGTTGAGCGAGTGGTGGAAGCCGACGAAGTCGCAGGGGATCAGCCGCGTGCCCTGGTGAACCAGCTGGTAGAAGGAGTGCTGGCCGTTGGTCCCCGGCTCGCCCCAGAAGATCGCGCCCGTGTCGTAGTCGACCCGGGCGCCGTCGAGGGTGACGTGCTTGCCGTTCGACTCCATCGTCAGCTGCTGCAGGTAGGCGGGGAAGCGGTGCAGGTACTGGTCGTAGGGGAAGACGCCGCAGGTCTGGGCGCCGAAGAAGTCGCCGTACCAGACCGCCAGCAGGCCCATCAGCATCGGCAGGTTGGCGGCCGGCTCGGCGCTGCGGAAGTGCTCGTCCATCGCGTGGAAGCCGGCGAGCATCTCGTGGAAGCGGGCTGGGCCGATCGCCAGCATCGTCGAGAGCCCGATCGCCGAGTCCATCGAGTAGCGGCCCCCGATCCACTCCCAGAAGCCGAACATGTTGGAGGTGTCGATCCCGAACTTGCCGACCTCCTCCGCGTTGGTCGAGACGGCGACGAAGTGCTTGGCGACCGCCCTCTCGTCGCCACCGAGCCCGGCCAGCGACCACTCGCGGGCGGTGCGGGCGTTGGTCATCGTCTCCAGCGTCGTGAAGGTCTTCGAGGAGACGACGAAGAGCGTCTCCTCGGGGTCGAGGTCGCGGGTCGCCTCGGCGAAGTCGGTGCCGTCGACGTTGGAGACGAAGCGGAAGGTCAGCTCGCGGCGCGAGTAGTGGCGCAGCGCCTCGTAGGCCATCACCGGGCCGAGGTCGGAGCCGCCGATCCCGATGTTGACGACGCTGCGGATCGGCTTGCCGGTGTGGCCGCGCCACTCGCCGGCACGGACCCGCTCGCAGAAGGCCGCCATGCGGTCGAGCGTCTCGTGCACCTCCTTGACGACGTCGACCCCGTCGACGACGAGCGAGCGGTCGCGCGGCATCCGCAGCGCCACGTGCAGCACCGCCCGGTCCTCGGAGACGTTGATGTGCTCGCCGCGGAACATCGCGTCGCGGCGCTCCTCGACCCCGCGCTGCCGGGCCAGCTCGCCGAGCAGGATCACCGTCTCGTCGGTGATCCGGTTCTTCGAGAAGTCGAGGTGGAGGCCGGCGCCGTCGGCGACCAGGCGCTCGCCGCGCTGCGGGTCGGCGGCGAAGAGATCGCGCAGGTGCGCGTCCTTGACCGCGTCGTAGTGGCGCTCGAGCTGCGCCCAGGCCTCGGTCTGCCGCAGCTCGCTCACGCGGTGGCGGCGGCCTGCGACTCGATCGACGCCAGCAGGTCCTGCCAGGACTTGACGAAGCTCGCCTTGCCCTCCTCCTGGAGGCGGGCGGCGAGGGCGGCGGCGTCGATCCCGGCGTCGGCGAACTCCTTCAGCACCGCCTCCGCGTTGCCGCCGTCGGGCGCCATCAGGTCCCCGATCTCGCCGTGGTCCGCGAAGGCGTGCAGGGTCGGCTCCGGCATCGTGTTGACCGTGAGCGGCGAGGCGAACGCCTCGATGTAGAGGGTGTCGGAGGCGTTCGGGTCCTTGGTCCCGGTGCTGGCCCAGAGCAGCCGCTGCGGGCGCGCGCCCACGTTCATCAGCCGCTGCATCCGCGGCGAGTCGAGCAGCTCGCGGTAGGCGCGGTAGGCGCGGCCGCCGACCGCGATCCCGAGCCGGTTGACCAGCTCGTCCGGCACCTCTTCGCTGACCGCGACGTCCCAGCGGCTGATGAAGAGCGAGGCGACCGACTCGACGTGGGGGTCGAGCCCGGCCTCGATCCGCCGCTCGATCCCGCGCATGTAGGCCTCGGCGGCGCCGAGGTAGTGCTTGTCGTCGAAGAGCAGGGTGACGTTGATCGGGATGCCGGCGAAGATCGCCTCCTCGATCGCCGTGCGCCCGGCCTCGGTCCCGGGGATCTTGATGTAGAGGTTGTCGCGCTCGCCCTTGGCGTGCAGCGCCTTCGCCTGCGCGATCGTCGCCTCGGCGTCGTCGGCGAGCTCCGGCGAGACCTCGAGCGAGCAGAACCCGTCGACCCCGGCGGTGCGCTCGTGCACCGCCGCGAAGAGGTCGCAGGCGTCCTGCAGGTCGGCGACGGCGAGCTCGAAGAAGACCCGCTCGTTCGCGTTGACCCCGATCCCCTCACCGGCCTCGGCGGCGGCGCTGACCTCGGCGATCTGCTCGTCATAGGCGTCGCCGGCGGAGATCGCCTTGTCGAAGATCGTCGGGTTGGAGGTGAGCCCGGTGACCGAGAGCTCGCGGATGTAGCCCTCCAGCACCCCCTCGCGCAGCATCGGGCGGGTGATGTTGTCGAGCCAGAGGCTCTGCCCCAGCTCGTTCAGTCGTGCGGTCGGTCTCATGTGCGACCCCCTTAGGTCGAAGTCTTTACAGCCGCGCCGGCGGCGACCCCGCGGGCCACCTCGGCGACCTTCTCCGGCGAGAACCCGAACTCGGCCTCGATGTCCTTGTAGGGCGCCGACTGGCCGAAGGTGTCCATGCCGACGATCGTGCCATGGTCGCCGACGTAACGCTCCCAGCCGAGCGGCGAGGCCTGCTCGACCGCGATCCGCGCGGTGATCTCCGGCGGCAGCACCTGGTCGCGGTAGGACTGGTCCTGGCGGTCGAAGAGCTCCCAGCAGGGAAGGCTGACGACGCGGGTGCGGACGCCCTCGCCGGCGAGGATCTCGTGCGCGCCGAGCGCGAACTGGACCTCGCTGCCGGTGGCGAGCAGGATCAGCTCCGGGTCGCCGTCCGCGGGATCGGCGAGCACGTAGCCGCCCTTCTGGACACCCGCCGCGGCGGCGTACTTGGAGCGGTCGAAGACCGGCACGTTCTGGCGGGTGAGGACGAGTGCGATCGGGTTGTGGGTGCGCTCGATCGCCAGTCGCCAGGCCTCGGTGACCTCGTTGGCGTCGGCGGGCCGGACCACGTCGAGGTGCGGCATCGCCCGCAGCGAGGCGAGCTGCTCGATCGGCTGGTGGGTGGGGCCGTCCTCGCCGAGGCTGATCGAGTCGTGGGTGAAGAGGTGGACCACCGGCAGCTCCATCAGCGCCGAGAGGCGGATCCCCGGCCGGCCGTAGTCGGAGAAGGTGAGGTAGGTCGACCAGAGCGGGCGCAGCTTGCAGAGGGACATCCCGTTGCAGGCGGTGACGGCGGCGTGTTCGCGGATCCCGTAGTGGACCTGGCGGCCGCCGTAGGAGCCGGGCTCGAAGTTCTCGACGCCGTCGAAGTTGAGCCGGACCGAGGTCGAGTCGGTGAGATCGGCGGAGCCGGCGATCAGCCAGGGGACCCGCTCGGCGATCGCGTTCTCGACCTTGTTCGAGGCCTTGCGGGTGGCGAGGCCCTTCTCTTCGTCGGCCTCGAAGCTGGGGATGCCGGCGTCCCAGCCGTCCGGGAGACGGCGGCGCTGCATCGTCTCAACGGCCTCCGCGTGGCCGGAGGCGGCGAGCTTCTCCCTCCAGGCGGCGCTTTCCTCGGCGCCGCGCTTGCCGAGCACCTCCTGGAAGCGCTCGGGGACACCGTCGGGGACGAGGAACTTGGCGTCCTCGGGCCAGCCGTAGGCCTTCTTGGTCAGCTTGATCTCGTCCTCGCCGAGCGGTTCGCCGTGGGCGGACTCGGTGTCCTGCTTGTTCGGCGAGCCCCAGCCGATGTGGCTGTCGACGACGATCAGGGTCGGGCGGCCGGTCTCGGCCTTGAACTCCTCGAAGGCGCGGGAGAGCAGGCCGCGGTCGTTGGCGTCGCCGACCCGGATCACGTTCCAGCCGTAGCCCTCGAAGCGGGAGAGCACGTCGTCGCCGTAGGCGAGCGAGGTCTCGCCGTCGATCGTGATGTGGTTGTTGTCGTAGAGCCAGCAGAGGTTGTCGAGCTTGAGGTGCCCGGCGAGCGAGGCCGACTCGTGCGAGACGCCCTCCATGATGCAGCCGTCGCCGGCAAGCGAGTAGACGTCGAAGTCGAAGAGGTCGGCGCCGAACCGCTCCCCCTGCCACTTCGAGGCCATCGCCATCCCGACCGAGGTGGCGATCCCCTGTCCGAGCGGCCCGGTGGTGGTCTCGATCCCGGTGGTCCAGCGGTACTCGGGGTGGCCCGGGGTGCGCGAGTGCAGCTGGCGGAAGTCTTCGATCTCCTTCAGGTTCAGCGCCGGCTCGTCGAGGATGTTGTAGTCGGCGTCGACCCGCTTCACCCCGGCGAGGAAGAGGACCGAGTAGATCAACATCGAGGCGTGGCCGGCGGAGAGCACGAAGCGGTCGCGGTTCGGCCAGATCGGGTCGGCCGGGTCGTAGCGCAGGTGGTTCTGCCAGAGCTCGTAGGCGACCGGCGCCATCGACATCGGCGTCCCGGGGTGCCCGGAGTTGGCCTTCTGCACCGCGTCCATGGAGAGGGTGCGGATGGTGTTGATCGCTAGCTCGTCGATGTCCTGGGCCATGTGCGGGACCGATCCTAACCAGAACCGCTCGAGAGGCTGATTGCGCCATCTCCGGAGCCGCTCGCAACGCCTCCGATAGGGAGACGCGCACACCTGTAAGAGAAATTAAAATTCGTTTTTAATGATGAAAAGCATGATTTAATATCTCTCTCAGGATGAAAAGCAGACCGCATACCTCCTCCCCTCTCGCCACCGAAGCGGCCCGCCTGCTCGGTGCTCGCATCCGCCTCGCGCGACGTGAGCGCCGCTGGACCCTGCAGGAGCTGGCCGAGCGGGTCGGCGTCACCGCAGTGACGCTGCGCAAGGTCGAGCGTGGCGATCCGACCGTGCGGCTCGGCGCCGCCTTCGAGGCCGCAGCATTGACCGGCGTGCCGCTGTTCCACAAGGACGGAGTGCGCCGCCGGCTCGAGCTCGAGCGGGTGGAGGACCGGCTCGCGGTGCTGCCCAAGCACGTGCGCAGGCCAACCGAGGTCGACGATGACTTCTGAGCCGGAACGGGCCTTCGTCTGGATCTGGCTACCGGGGGCAAGCGAGCCGGTCGTCGCCGGTCGCCTCGATCCCGAAGGAGAGGTGCTCACCTTCACCTACGGGCGCAGCTACCTGGCGCGCGCCGACCGTGTCCCCCTGTACCTGCCCGAGCTGCCGCTGGAACGGGGGGCGCTCCCACCGCTCGCCGGTGAGCTCGCGGGCTGCATCGCCGACGGCGCTCCCGACGCCTGGGGAAAGCGGGTGATCCTCAACCGCCTCACCGGACGGCGCGCCGATGCCGACGTGACCGACCTCACCCCACTCACCTACCTGCTGGAGTCCGGCTCCGACCGGACCGGCGCCCTCGACTTTCAGCGCTCGGCGGTGGACTATGCCCCCCGCTCGCTCGACGCCGCGACCCTGGCGGAGCTCGCCGAGTCAGCCGAGCTGGTCGAGCGCGGCCTGCCGCTCCCCCCAGCCCTCGACGAGGCGCTGCTGCACGGCAGCTCCATCGGCGGCGCTCGACCCAAGGCCCGCCTGCGCGACGGCAAGCGGGAGCTGATCGCGAAGTTCAGCTCGACCACCGACACCTATCCGGTCGTCAAGGGCGAGTTCCTGGCCATGACGCTGGCGCAGCGCGCCGGAATCGAGACGGCACCGGTCGAGCTGACCAAGGCGATGAAGAAGGAGGTCCTGCTGGTCGATCGCTTCGACCGTCCCGGCGACGGCAGCCGCCGGGCGATGGTCTCCGCCCTGACGATCCTCGGACTCGACGAGATCGGAGGGAGGTACGCCAGCTATGCCGACCTCGCCGACATGGTCCGCGCTCGCTTCGACGACTCAACCGCGACCCTGCGCGAGCTCTTTGCCCGGATCACGTTCAACGTCCTCTGCGGCAACACGGACGACCATGCGCGCAACCACGCCGCCTTCTGGGACGGAACCGCGCTCGCCCTCACCCCGGCTTACGACATCTGCCCGGGCCCACGCAGCGGCGGCGAGGCGACCCAGGCGATGGCGATCGGCAGGGACGGCTTTCGCTTCAGTCAGGTAGCGGGCTGCGTCGACCGCTCCTCCATCTATCTCCTCTCGAAAGCCGAGGCGCGTGAGGTCGTCGACCACCAGATAGACGTGATCGAGACCCAGTGGGCCGAAGCCTGCGACCTGGCTGAACTGACCGCGGTGCAGCGCAACGGGTTCTGGCGCCGCCAGTTCCTCAATCCCTTCGCGACCGAGGGCTACTGAGCGGGCTAGCTGTAGTTCCTCACAGCTAGGGCTCGATGCGGGTGACGGTCCCGTCTCCGTTGTTGACTACCCAGACCGCCCCCGCTCCTATCGCGACGGCCCCCGGTTCCGGGCCGACCCCGACCGGGTCGCCCTCCCGCTCGCCGCTGGCGAGGTCGATCCTGGTGACCGCGTCCTCGCTGGCGCTGGCGACCCAGACAGCGCTGTCGCCGGCGTCGATGCCGCCGGGCCTGCCGCCGACTTCGATCGGGTCGCGGAGCACCGCGTGGATCGAGGGATCGACCCTGGAGACGGTGTCGGAGCGGCTGTTGGCCACCCAGACCAGGCCGCGGGCGACGGTGACGCCCGCCGGTCCGCGACCGACCGCGATCGGCTCTCCCACTTCCAGGTTGCCGAGGTCGATGCGCCGCACGTTGCCCGCCGTGGCGCTGCTGACCCAGAGCCCACCGGCGCCGACGGCGAGCCGCAGCGGCGCCGCGTGCGGGGCCAGGCCGCGCCGGTAGATGCGGCCGCCCTCGGAGTTGACGGCGGTGACGCCGCGGCCCTCCTCGTCGGCGACCCAGACCCGGCCGCCGCCGAGCGCGATCGGCCCGGGAGCGCCGCCGACGTCGATCGCCTCGAGCACGCGACCGCTCCCCTTGTCGATCCGCAGCAGCTCGCCGCGGCGCGGGACGGTCGCCCAGAGCCACTTGCCGCCGACGGCGACCCCGGAGACGCCGGGAACGGGGAGTGGGCGTCCCACCTCCTCCCCGCTCTCGGGATCGAGCCTCCTCAGCGTCCCGTCGCGTTCGCTGCTGACCCAGACCCCGGCGCCGGAGGCGGTGATCCGCAGCGGCGCCGCACCGGCCGGGACCGGGTCGGAGACGTCGACCCCGTCACCGCCGAGCAACGTCACCGCGAGCACGGCAAGACCTGCGCAGAGCGCGACGCCGGCGCCGATCCACTGCAGCCCCCGTCGCCCCTGCAGCCGGCCGAGGTCGAAGCCCTTGCCGCCACCGCTTCGCGTTCGTCCTTTCGGCGAGATATCGCCGGAAAGGACGAACGCCGAGGTGGGGTGCTCGGAGGACTCCGAGAGCACCCGCGTCGCCGCCATGCCGGCGCCCTCGCGTTCGCGGGCGGCCTCGATCAGCACCCCGGCGCTCGGGTAGCGCTCGTCGGGGTCCTTGGCGGCGGCGCGCTCGATCACCGCGCCGAGGCCCTCGGGGAGCTCCGGCTCGGAGTCGGCTTCCTTGCGCGCGAAGGGCGGGATCCCGGTCAGCGCCTCGTAGAGCACGCAGCCGAGCGAGTAGACGTCCGCCGCCGGCCCGACCGCGCCGCCGCGCCACTGCTCCGGCGACATGTACTCGGCGGTCCCGACCACCGAGGCGCCGCTCTGCTGGGCGCCGCTCTCGCCGAGCGCCTTGGCGAGGCCGAAGTCCGAGAGGTAGGCGCGGTCGCCCTCGACCAGGACGTTGTGCGGCTTCACGTCGCGGTGGACGATCCCGGCCGCGTGGGCGGCGTCGAGCGCCTCCGCGACCTGACCGAGCAGGGCGATCGCCCGGGCCGGCTCCAGCGGGCCCTCGCGGTCCAGCAGCCGCCGCAGGTCCCCGCCCTCGACCAGCCGCATCGCGACGATCAGCTCGCCGTCGGCCTCGCGCGCGTCGTAGACCGGCACCACCGCCGGGTGGTCGAGGCGGGCGGCGAGGCGGGACTCGCGCAGGAAGCGCTCGCGGAACCCCTCGCGGCCGGCCAGCTCGCCGGCGATCACCTTCAGCGCCACCGGCCGTTCGAGGCTGAGGTGGGTGGCGCGGTAGACGACGCCCATCCCGCCGCGGGCGATCAGCCCGTCGATGCGGTAGCCGGCGACGGTGGAGCCGATGGCGAGGTCTCCCACCGGGCGGTTATACCGCCCCCGACAGGCGTCGAGGGCCCCCGCGTCCGGCGGGGGCCCTCGATCATCCTCGGCCGACGATCAGTTGCCGCTCTGCGGCACCGGCTGCCATGCAATGACCGGTCCGATCGTCGTTCCGTCTTTGGCGTCGACGGTGAACCCCTGCGCCAGCTGGCTCTGGCGGCGGGTCTTGACGTCGATTGAGACCAGCATCTGCCGTTCTTCGGCGGCGACGAAGGCGGCGACCTTCCTGCCGTCGGAGGAGAAGACGCCGTTGGTCTCCGAGCCGTCGGGCAGCTCGGCGAGCTTGCGGGCCTGGGCCGGGCCGATCGGCTTCACCCAGAGGCCCTGGTCGCGGCGGAACAGCAGGGTGCGCCCGTTCGCCCCGACGTCTTCGACGTAGGCGGAGCCGACGCCGCGGACCTGCGGTTTCGCTTTGGTCCCGTTCGCACGCATCGTGTAGATGTCGGCGAAGGCGGCCGGGCCCTCGGTGCTCTCACCGCGGCTGTAGATGATGCCGCCGGCGAAGTAACGGGGCTCGAACTCGTCGGCGCCGGTCCGGGTCAGGCGGGCGAGGCCGCCGCCGGTCGGACGCACCGAGTACAGGTCCTCGGTCGTGGCGTTGGCTCCCTGGGCGATGCCGCGGACGAAGACGATCGCCTTGCCGTCGGGCGCGATGTCGACGTCGTGGTCGTCGGCCTCGCCCCGGGTCAGGGCGCGGATGCCGCCGCCTTTGACTCCTACCGTGTAGAGGTCGGCGGCGCCGGCGCCGACCCGCCGCTCGAAGACGACGAAGCGACCGTTGGGCGAGACGACCGGCGCCGAGTCGAGCTCGGGGCCGCTGGTCAGTCGCCGCTGGCCGGAGCCGTCGGGACGGACCGAGAAGAGGTCGCCGCCGCGGGCGTAAGCGATCGTGCGGCCGTCCGGCGAGAAGGCCGGTTCGGTGTCCGCCGGGTCTTCGGTCAGCTGGTTGAGCCGGCCGTCGCGGACCGCGAACAGGCCGCCTTTGGCGACGCCGTCGACAGTGGTCGATTTCGAGAACACGACAGCCCCGGTCGACGGCGCCGCCGAGGCGGCCACCGGCGCGGCGAGGCTGAGCAGTGCGATCAGTGAGGTGACGATGGTGCGGTGCATGGCATTTCCTTTCGGTTGTTGGTGCTGCACAACCGATCCTGCGCCCCGGACGCGGGCGCGAAAACGACAGCGGCGCCACCTACCGGGCCGCGCTTGGCCCGGTCCGGGTCAGCGACCGGCCCGGCGAGGGAGGTTCAGCGGTCGAGCCCGAGCTCGATCACGCGGGCGGCGATCTGCCGCGGGCGGTCGCGGCCGGCGTCGCCGGGGACGTCGAGCTTGGCGGCGAGGGCGTCGAGGCGGCGCTGCGCGGTGCGCTCGCTGACGTGCAGGGCCTCGGCGATCTCCGCCCGGGTGGCGGGCCGGCCGGCAAAGGCGCCCTCGCTGCGGTAGGGAGCGACCAGGGCCGCCGCCGTGCCCCGCTCCTCCTCGTTGAGCGCGACCGAGGGAGCGGCGCTCGGCACCGTCGCGCCGACCGGCGTCGCCGGGCCGGTCGAGACTTCGAGCCGGTGGGCGCCGACGATCAGCGTGTCCCCGTCGCGCAGGCGGCGCGGGCGGTCGAGCGGCTCGCCGTTGAGGGCGGTGCCGTTGCTGCTGTCGAGATCGGTCGCCATGAGGACGTCGCCGCGCCGCTCGATCTCCAGGTGGTTCCAGGAGACGGCCTCGTCCTCAAGCCGGACGTCGGCCTCGGGCGAGCGCCCGACCACGGTCCGCTCCCCGCTCAGCGCCACTGAGCGGGGCGCCTCGCCGCCGCTGGAGACCCACAGGCGTGCATCCATCGAGGCCGAGGATAGAGTCCCGCCCGGTGAGCGAGGCGGACACCGAGAAGCGGCTGGCGGCAGAGGCCGCGGCGGAGCTGGTCGAGGACGGGATGACGGTCGGCCTCGGCACCGGGTCCACCGTCGCCTACCTGCTGCCGGCGCTGGCGCAGCGCGGCCTCAGCGGCATCCGCTGCGTCGCCACCTCGGTCGCGACCGAGGAGCAGGCGCGCGACCTCGGCATCCCGGTCGAGGACTTCGACCGGCTGGCCCGGCTCGACGTCGCGATCGACGGGACCGACGAGGTGACGCCCGACGGCTGGCTGATCAAGGGCGGCGGCGGCGCCCACCTGCGCGAGAAGGTCGTCGCCGCGGCGGCCGAGCGCTTCGTCGTGATCGGGGACTCGAGCAAGCCGGTCGACTCGCTGCGCGGCCCGGTCCCGCTGGAGCTGTTCGGCTTCGGCGCCGCCTCGACCCTGGAGCGGCTCGGCCCCGAGGTCGAGCTTCGCGACGCCCCGCCCAGCCCCGACGGCGGCGCGATCGCCGACTACCGCGGGACGATCGGCGATCCGGCCGGGCTGGCCGCCCGGCTCGAGTCCGATCCCGGCATCGCCGCCCACGGCCTCTTCCCCCCGGAGATGGTCAGCGAGGTGCTGATCGGGGCCGGGGGCACCGTCGACCGTCTGAACCTGAACCGAGGAGGAGCGAGCGCATGACCGAGTTCAACGAGCTGTCGATCGCCGGCCGCGTGGCGACCCCGAGCGACCCCGACTGGGACGAGGCGCGGGCGGCCTGGAACCTGGCCGCCGATCAGCGACCGGTCGCCGTCGCCCTCGTCGAGAGCGCCGACGACGTCGCCGCGGTCGTCTCTTTCGCCGCCGAGCACGACCTCAGGGTCGCCGGCCAGAGCACCGGCCACGGCGCGGTCCCGCTGCCGCCGCTCGACGAGACGGTCCTGATCAAGACCGAGCGCATGCGCGGGATCGAGATCGACCCCGAGGAGCGCGGCGCCCGGGTCGAGGCCGGCGTGCTCTCCATCGAGCTGGCGGAGGCGGCCGCCGCGCACGGGCTCGCTTCGCTGCCCGGCTCCTCCCCCGATGTCGGCGTCGCCGGCTACACGCTCGGCGGCGGGCTGAGCTGGTTCGGCCGCCTGCACGGCTTCGCCTGCAACCAGGTCAAGGCGATCGAGCTGGTCACCGCCGAGGGCGAGCGCAGGACCGTCGACGCCAACGACGACCCGGACCTGTTCTGGGCGCTGCGTGGTGGGGGCGGCGGCTACGCGATCGTCACCGCCCTGCACCTGACGCTGCTGCCGATCTCAGAGGTCTACGGCGGGATCATGATCCTCCCCGCCGAGCTCGGCGCCGGTGCCTTCCGCGCCTACCGCGACTGGGCGGCGGGCGCGCCGGACGAGGTCACCTCGATCGTCCGCCTGCTGCGGCCGCCGCCGATCCCCGACGTGCCGGAGCCGCTGCGCGGGGTGCCGCTGATCACGATCGACGCTGCCTTCGTCGGCGACCGCGAGCAGGGCGAGGCCCTGATCGCGCCGCTGCGCGAGATCGGCGAGCCGCTGATGGACAGCTTCGACGCGATGCCGGCCGCCGGCCTCGGCCGGATCCACATGGACCCCGAGCAGCCGGTCCCGGGCCTCGGCACCCACGCCCCGATCTCCGAGCTGCCCGACGAGGCGATCGACGCCTTCGTCGCCAACGGCCCCGGCCCGGAGACCGGCTCGACCCTGCTCCTGGCCGAGCTGCGCCAGCTCGGCGGGGCGCTCGGTCGTCACACCGAGGGCTCCGGGGCGCTGGAGAAGCTCGACTTCCCCTTCGTGATGTCGGCGATCGGGTCGCTGATGGCGCCGGGCTCGGAGGAGACGGTGCCGCGCGACCTCGACCGCATCGTCGCGGCGATGGAGCCCTGGACCGCCGCGGGCGGCTACTTCAACTTCGCCGAGCGACCCTGCGACGTCGACTCGATCCTCCCCGCCGAGACCTGCGCCCGCCTCGCCGAGGTGAAGCGCCGCTACGACCCGGGCAACCGGATCGTCGCCAACCACGCGGTCGCGCTCGACCCGGCGAGCTGAACCGCGGTCAGGCGGGGTTCGCCTCGCGTATCGCGGCGAGGCGACGATAGGACGGGTCGTCCTCCCCGACCAGGTCGGCGATCACCTCGGCTGCGGTCTCGATGTCCTCAGGGGTCGCCAGGGCAACCGCCTCGATGTCGCCCCAGTCTTTGGTGCGATCGAAGAAGGACTTGAAGATGACGAGCGAGGCACAGTCGAGAACCGGCGCCTGGCGCCCCTCTATCGGAACCCAGACGACCGCGTTGGCAACTGCGTCGTGAAGGGGCAGGTTGTTGAGGAAGACATCAATGGGTACGCCGTCCCAGAAAAGGCGGGTCTGCCCGTCGCGTTCCACCCGTTTGATGTCTTCGGCATCGACCCGCACACCTTCTGGCAGGGCCTCCAGCACTTTCTTCGCATCGGCGGCGTCGCAGAAGATGTTGACGTCGAGGTCGCGGGTGCCGCGCGGCTCTTCGACGCAATAGGCGAGGGCGATCGCGCCGCCGAAAGCGTGAGGAAGGGACCGCGCCTCGAGAGCATCGTGGACGGCGAACAGCTTCTCGACGAGCTCGCTCATGTCAGGCCGCCTTGGATTTGAGTCGCTGGGCGAGAGGCGGGTAGTCGTTTTCGGCCCGGGGCCGGAAGGGCAGGGCCTCCGCCAGCTCGAGCACCTGTACGAGGATCCGCCCGGCGCGCTCCGGGTCGACCGGGGGCTTGCGCTCCACGAACTGGAGGTCGAGACCGCCCGCGGACGCGAGCCTGAGCAGCGCATCGGCCCCCGGCTCCCTGCGTCCGCGCAGATACACATTGAGGACCGAACGTGGCATTCCGCTCCTGCGGGCCAGCTCAGCCTGGCTCAGTCCACTGCGGCGCAGGATGTCCTCGATGAGAGCGGCAGCTCGGGGCATAGGACAATGTTAGCGAATCCGCTAACAGTTGCCTTTTTTCTCTAGGCAACCGCTCCGGCGGCGGCCTCGTCGGCGACCACGACCATGTTCTCGTTCCGCACCCGGCCGGCTGGGATCGAGTCGTCGGCCGCGAGCAGCTTCGCCAGGGCGTCCTGCTTCTCGGCGCCGGTGACCAGCCAGAGCACCTGGCGGGCCTGGTCGAGCGCCGGGTAGGTGAGGGTCATGCGGCGATGGCCCTGGTACTCGCCCTCGGTGAGGGCGACGCGGCGGTCGCGCACCTCCAGGACCGGGTCGCCCGGCACCAGCGAAGCGGTGTGGCCGTCGGACCCGAGCCCGAGGTGGACGAGGTCGAAGCGCTCCGGCAGCGACGACTCGTAGTCGCGCGCGGCGGCGTCGCGGTCGCGCTGTGTGACCGGCATCGGCCGCAGCGCCGCCTGGTGGTCCATCGAGAGCCCGAGCACCATGTGGGTGAGGTTGCGGTCCTCGCTGCCGGGGGCGGCGATTCGCTCGTCGACCTGGAACAGCTCGGTGCTGTCCCAGGGCATCTGCTCGAGTTCGCCGAGGATCGCCAGCATCGCCCACGGGGTTCGGCCGCCGCTCATCGCAAAGCCGAACGGGCCGCGCTCGGCCGCCGCCGCGGCGCCCGCCTCGGCGATCAGCTCGGCGGCGCGCCTTGCCGCCGCCTTCTCGTCGGCGACGACCTCGATCTGTGGAGGCATCCCTAGCTCGGCTTCTCGTCGTGTCCGCCGAACTGCTTGCGCATGGCGGAGAGCACCTTGTCGGCGAATTCGTCGAGGTCGCGGGAGGCGAAGCGCTCGTACAGCGCCGCGGTCAGGACCGGGGCCGGCACGCCCTCGTCGATCGCCGCGATCGAGGTCCAGCGGCCCTCGCCGGAGTCCGACACCCGCCCCGCGAAGGCGGAGAGATCGGGTGATTCCTGCATCGCCGCCGCGGTCAGGTCAAGCAGCCAGGAGCCGATCACGCTGCCGCGGCGCCAGACCTCGGCCACCTCCGGCAGGTCGAGGTCGTACTGGTAGTACTCGGGGTGGTCGAGCGGGGCGGTCTCAGCGTCGGCCTCGCGCTGGACCTTGCCGGCATCGGCGTTCTTGAGGATGTTCAGGCCCTCGGCGTAGGCGGCCATGATCCCGTACTCGATCCCGTTGTGGACCATCTTCACGAAGTGGCCGGCCCCGTTCGGGCCGCAGTGCAGGTAGCCGTTCTCGGCGGGCGTCGGGTCGCCCTCGCGCCCCGGCGTCCGCTCCGCCGACTCGACGCCCGGCGCCAGCGAGGCGAAGATCGGGTCGAGCCGCTCGACCGCCCTGTCGGGACCGCCGATCATCAGGCAGTAGCCGCGCTCGAGGCCGAAGACGCCGCCGCTGGTCCCGCAGTCGACGTAGTCGATCCCCTGCTCGCCGACCTTGGCGGCGCGGCGGATGTCGTCGCGGTAGTAGGAGTTGCCGCCGTCGACGATCGCGTCGCCGGAGTCGAGCACGGCGGCGACGCCGTCGACCGTCTGCTCGGTGATCTCGCCGGCCGGGACCATCACCCATACCGAGCGCGGCGCGGTCAGCTTCGCCGCCAGGTCCTCCAGCGAGGAGGCGCCCTCGGCGCCCTCCCCGGCCAGGGTCGCGACCGCGTCGGCGTTGACGTCGTAGGCGACGATGCGGTGGCCGTCGCCCATCAGGCGCCGCGCCATGTTCGCCCCCATCCGCCCCAGTCCGACGATCCCAAGCTCCATCGGCGGCATCCTATGCCCTTGGATAGCCTGACGGCCGAATGTCGAAGCCTTCCGACAGCGCCGCCGGTGTGCTCGCGATCTTCGGCATCAGCGGCGATCTGGCGAAGAAAATGACCTTCCGGGCGCTGTACCGGCTGGAGGCCGCCGGGAAGCTGGGATGCCCGATCGTCGGCGTCGCGATCGACGAGTGGGACGACGAGGCGCTGCGCCGCCACGCCCGCGCCTCGATCGACGCGACCGTCGAGGAGCCCGACGACGAGGTCTTCGACCGCCTCGCCGCCCGCCTCGCCTACGTGCAGGGCGACTACGCCGACGCCGCCACCTTCGCGCGGGTCAAGGAGGCGCTGGGCGGCGCCGACAACCCGGTCTTCTACCTCGAGATCCCGCCCGCGCTGTTCGCCACCGTCGTCAAGGGGCTGGGCGACGCCGGCCTCACCGCGGGCGCCCACGTCGTGATCGAGAAGCCGTTCGGCCACGACCTCGAGTCCGCCCGCAAGCTCAACGCCGAGCTCTGCGAGGTGCTCGAGGAGGAGCAGATCCTCCGCATCGACCATTACCTCGGCAAGGAGCCGGTGATGGACATCACCTACCTGCGCTTCGTCAACTCGCTGCTCGAGCCGGTCTGGAACCGCGAGCACGTCTCCCACGTGCAGCTGACGATCGCCGAGAACTTCGGGGTCGACGACCGCGGCCGCTTCTACGACGCGGTCGGGGCGATGCGCGACGTGATCCAGAACCACGCCCTGCAGGTGCTGGCGCTGGTCGGGATGGGGCCGCCGACCGGCAACCACCCCGACTCGATCCGCGACAAGAAGCTCGAATTCTTCAAGGCGATGCGGGCCGCCGACCCGAAGCGCTACGTGCGCGGCCAGTACGAGGGCTTCCTCGACGTCAAGGACGTCGCCCCGGACTCGACCACCGAGACCTTCGCCGCGGTCGAGCTCGAGGTCGACAACTGGCGCTGGAGCGGCGTCCCCTTCTTCGTCCGCGCCGGCAAGTGCCTGCCGGCGAAGGCGAGCGAGGTGACGGTCGTGTTCAAGCGGCCGCCCAACCTCGGCATCGGCCACGGCAAGACGCCGGAGCCGAACAAGATGACGGTGCGGATCGAGCCGCAGCCCGGCTCGCGGATGCGGCTCTTCGCCAAGAAGGCCGGCGAGGACGCGTTCGAGCCGGCCGACCTCGAGGTGCTGTTCGAAAAGAGGCCGGGCGAAGAGCCGGAGCCCTACGAGCGCCTGCTCGGCGACGCGATCTCCGGCCGCCATGAACTCTTCACCCGCCAGGACACGATCGAAGAGACCTGGCGGGTCGTGCAACCGCTGCTCGACGAACCGGGCCCGGCCCTCCCCTACGCGCCCGGCACCTGGGGACCGGAGGCGGCGAAGGAGCTGACCCGGGGCATCGCCCAGTGGTCGGAGCCGTGGCTGCCCGAACCGGCCTCCGAGAAGGTCCTGGGCTTCTAGCGGTGGCGCTCGGCACGGGCGAGAGAGCGGACGAGCTGCTGCACAGCCTCGGCTACGCCGATTGGCGGCCGGGGCAGCGCGAGGCGGTGATCGCCGCGCTCGACGGGCGCGACTCGCTGATCGTGATGCCGACCGGCGGCGGCAAGAGCCTCTGTTACCAGCTGCCCGGGCTGGCGGGCGAGGATCTGACGATCGTCGTCAGCCCGCTGATCGCGCTGATGCGCGACCAGGCGCGGCGGCTGCGCGGCGGCGGCCACCCGGTGACGATGATCGCCTCCGGGATGTCGGAGGAGAACGTCGCCCGCACGATGACCGAGGTGCGCGACGGCTTTGCCCGCATCGTCTACTGCTCGCCCGAGCGCTTCGGCTCCCGCGCCTTCCTCGACGCGATCGGCCGGCGCCGGATCGACCTGCTCGCGGTCGACGAGGCGCACTGCGTCTCCGAGTGGGGCCACGACTTCCGCCCCGACTACCTGCGGCTGCCGGAGATCGCCGAGCGGCTGGGGCGGCCGACGGTGATGGCCTGCACGGCGACGGCGACGGTGGCGGTCTCGCGGGAGATCGCCAGCCGCTTCGAGATGCGCGAGCCCCTGCAGGTCCGCTCCGGCTTCGACCGTCCCAACATCTCCTTCGACGTGGTCGCGCTGGAGGGCAAGGGCTCGAAGGCGCGACGGCTGGCGCTGCTCGAGGCCGGCCTCGCCGACCCGGCCAACCGCCCCGCGATCGTCTACTGCGGCACCCGCAGGGACACCGACGAGCTGGCGGCGACGCTGCGCGAGACCGGGCTGCGGGCGCTCGCCTACCACGCCGGGATGGAGCCGGAGGACCGCAGCTCCACCCAGGAGGGGTTCATGAACGGCGAGATCGAGGTGATCGTCGCCACCAACGCCTTCGGGATGGGAGTGGACAAAGCCAACGTGCGCTCGGTCTGGCACATGGCGATCCCGACCAGCCTCGAGGCCTACTACCAGGAGGCGGGCCGGGCCGGGCGCGACGGGCAGCCGGCGCGGGCCGTCCTGCTGGCGATGGGAGGCGACCTCGGCCGGCTGCTGCGCTTCAACGAACAGCGCGCGGGCGACCCCGAGCTGGCGATCGCCTACGAGCGCGGCTGGCGCGACTACAAGACGATCAAGGCCTTCGTCTACGGCGAGCAGTGCCGGCGCCGCTCGCTGCTCCAGCACTTCGGCGACAGCGAGGCGGGAGCGCCCGTGGGCCGCTGCTGCGACGTCTGCGACCCCGAGAACGGGCTGCCCGACCCCGAGACGATCGCGGTGCGGAGCTCGGCGCGCGCGAGCAGCGGCTCGGCGGCGGCCGCGCCGCCGCCGGAGCTCGGCCCCGCAGACGCTCCCCTGTTCGAGGCGCTGAAGGCGTGGCGGCTGGCGACGGCAGAGGGCAAGCCGGCCTTCACGGTCGCCAGCAATCGCACCCTGATCGGGATCGCCACGACCCGCCCCGGCGACGAGGCGGCGCTGCTCGCGGTGAAGGGCGTCGGCCCCAGCTTCATCGCCAAGTACGCGGTGGAGGTGCTGGCGATCGTCGCCGAGCACCCCGCCGGGCTCGCCGCCTAATCGACGGACGCGCTCCCGCGCGCGCCCGCCACTACTCCTTCGGCCCCCGCGAGGTGAGGCCCTGCAGCACGACCTCGATCGGCGAGCGGTGAGCGCCGTTGCCGTTGGTCCTCTCGCGGGCACGCCGTACCTCCAGCGCGATTTCCCCGACCTGAGCCCCGACGTCGCCGGCCCTCTTCGCCGCCTTCCTGAGGTCCTTGGAGCTGACCCCGCCGAGGCCGCGATGGCGATGGCTGCGCCGGGCACTCATGGCGGCCATCCCCCCGGCCGCGCCGGCAAGCGCCGCACCTCCGGCCACGAGCGGGACCTTCGCCTTGCCGGCCACACGGCCGACTTTGCGCCCCGCGTCTTTCGCCGTCTCCTCGACCGTTTCGCCGGTGGCTTTCGTCTTCTCCACCAGGCTTTTCGGTTTGCTCGGGCGGCTCGCTTTCGTTTTTCCAGCGCTCGCGCCGTTGGGCGAACGCGTTCGTTTCGTTTTGCTCGATGCCCGCGGTTTCGCTTTCGCTTTCGCCGGTCTCGTTCTGGCTTTGGGTTTCGAGCGGGTTTTGGTCTCAGCCATGTCTGCTCCTCGTCTTCCCTTCGTTCAGCCTCTGTCGCCCAGCTCCGCCTCGCGGTTGCGGGCGCGCTCCTCGTCGAGGTCGGCCTCGGCCCGGACTCGCTTCGCCTTCTCCTCGGCGATCGCGGCCTCGGTGCGGCGCTCGCCGGCACGCTCGCGGTAGTGCTGGACGTCGTCGTGCTTGGCCTCGGTCTGAACCTCGGCGAACTCCCGCTCGCGACCTTTCTTGCGAGCGGCGGAAACCACGACGGCGAGGACGATCAGGGCCGCGACGACTATTGCAATGACTGCAAGCGTCGACATTTCTCCTCCTTCGGCTGCTTACATCACCCCAAGTGCCCCTAGGCATCAGTTTGAAACTTTTTTCTGCCTGGGCCTGCGTGTTCGCGGTCTTCGCGGCGCTGGCCCTCGGCCTGGCTGCGCAGGCCGGCGCCGGCCTGCTCGAACCGCCCGGCAAGAAGGTCTGGTTCGGTGTCTCCGACACCGGCGACATGGCGGACTTCGGTCAGTTCTCGGAGCTGATGAACAAGCACCCGGCGGTGATCGAGTCCTTCCGCACCTGGGGCAGCGACTTCCCGGAGTCGATCCAGCGCTGGCAGACGGCGCGGGCGCGGCCGGTGCTCCACATCACCACCGCCGACAACAACGACGGGCACGAGATCATCACGCCGCGGGCGATCGCCGAGGGCGCCGGCGACGACTACCTGATCCGCCTCAACCGCCTCTTCCACGAGAAGGAGATGCGCGCCTACATCCGGCCGCTGGGCGAGCCCAACCGCTGCCTCAACGTCTACGCGGCCTATGACTGCGAGGGCACGCTCAAGGACGCCGCCCACCGGCCGCGCTGGTACAAGCTCGCCTTCCGCCGCATCTACGTGATCGTCCACGGCGGCGGCAAGGCGAAGGCGATCAACCGCCGCCTCGCCGAAGCCGGCCTGCCGCCACTGAACGCGACCCTCGGCGGCCTGCCGAAGGCGCCGGTGGCGGTGGTCTGGAGCCCGCTCCCCTCCGGCTCGCCGACCGTGCCCCACAACCGCCCCCGCTTCTTCTGGCCCGGCTCGCGCTGGGTCGACTGGGCGGGGACCGACTTCTACGCCTCCTACCCCGAATGGAAGGCGCTGAGCGGCCTCTACAACCGCTACGCCGGCAAGAAGCCCTTCGCGATCACCGAGTGGGGCGTCGAAGCCGGCGACGACCCGGCCTTCGTCAGCAAGCTCTTCGCCTGGGTCAGGAAGCACCCGCGCTGCAAGATGCTCGTCTACTACCAGGACTTCGGCTCCACCAGCAACTACCGGATCCAGAACTACCCCAGCAGCCTCAACGTGCTCCGCGCCCGCCTCCACTCGGGTCTTTTCCCTTCTTTCGCGCCGGGTGCGCCTCAGCTACCCCCACCACCGCCCGGTGGGGTCGCAGCGCAGTGATGCTCGAGTAGCCGGTCAGGTAGATGCGGCGACCGTCGGAGATCACCGGCGTGTAGGTGCCCTTGGGGTAGCGCCAGACCCGGCGGCCGCTGCGCATCATGAAGGCCGAGGTCGATTTGTGGGTGAACTCGGCGACGTAGACGAGGTCCCCGACCGCCGACAGCGAGCCGATCACCTGGCCGCCGGCGGAGCGGCTCCAGCGCAGGTTGCCGTTCTTGGCGCCGAGCGCGTAGACGTTGCCGTCGAAGGAGCCGATGAAGACGGTCGGCGGGCTGTGCCTGGTGTTGGCGACGGTCGGGCCGGAGTAGACGTAGCCGCCGGTCGAGTAGGTCCAGGCGAGCTCGCCGCCGCTGGTCTCGAAGCTGTAGACGCGGCCGTCGGTGTTGCCGGCGTAGACGCGGCCGAAGGCGACGGCCGGGGTCGAGTAGAAGGAGCCGGAGGCGCCGAACCCGAGCCCGAGCGAGCCGCTCTGCCAGACCAGCTCGCCGCTCTTGGCGTCGACCGCGTTCATGTGACCGCCGTAGTCGCCGACGAAGAGCTTGCCGCCGTAGTAGGCCGGTGCCGCCTTCACCTCGCCGCCGAGCCCGGTCGTCCAGCGCACCTGACCTTTGCCGGTGCTGAGCGCGTAGAGGTTGCCGTCCTCGGCGCCGAAGTAGACGGTGCGGCCGATCACGATCGGCGAGGACTCGGCGCGGGCGGGCAGATCGCGCTTCCAGATCGTCCTCCCGGTCCTGGCGTTGAGCTTGAGCACGTGGCCGGGGACGAGGTTGACGACGTAGAGGCGGTTGCGGGCGAAGGCCGGCGAGGAGGCGTTGAGGCGACCGATCCGGCGTTTCCACAGCTCCTTGCCGGTGTCCGCGTCGAGCGCGTAGGCGAAGCCGCTGTTGTTGACGAAGTAGAGCTTGCCGGCGACGTAGATCGGCGGGAACTCGAGCAGCGGCCGATCGGTGAAGCGCCAGATTTTGTCGTAGGGGGGCTTCACCCCCCTGACCGGGAGGTAGCGGGTGCGGGCGCGGTCGTAGCCGAAGATCGGCCAGTTGACCGTCCTCGCCTTCTTCACCTGCTTCGGCCCCTGCGGGACGAAGACGGCGTCGGTGTTGTGGACGTCGGCCGGCCGCTTCGCCAGCTCGTAGCCGACGATCGCGGCGCTGAACCCGATCGCCCCGACAAGCAGCGCGACCGCCGCGGTCCGGTTGCGGTGCAGGAGCCGGCCGGACTCGTGCAGCAGCGCCTCGAAGCGGCGGCGGGCCTGAGGCCCGCCCTCAGCCATTCGCGGCGCGTCGCTCGGACTCTTTGGCGATGCCGCCCAGCAGCGCCTTGATCGCCTGCTTGACGACGGCGACGACGAGCGGCCCCACCAGGGGCAGGGTCGGGGTCGTCTTCACCGCGTAGACGACCCGGGTGCCGCCGTCCTGCGGCGTCAGCTCCACCGTCCCGACGTGGTCGCGCACCGGCGCCCCGTCGAGCAGCTTGTAGCTGAACCGGCTGGGGGGTTCGTAGGCGATCACTTCCTCGCGCAGCGGCGGCCCGACCGAGGTGAGCACGCGGACGGCGCCGACCCCGTTCGGGGGCGGCTCGCCCTCGCGCTCGAGGACCGACTTCCGCATCGGGGTGATCTCCGCGTAGAGATGATGTTCCGTCAACACGGAAAAGACCGTCTCGACCGGCGCCGCAACCTGCCGCTCGTAGGTGAAACTAGCCACGGCCGCGAAGGCTATAGGGAGTCGGGTGACCCTCGCCGCGGCTTGTACTTTTTCGAAGAAAAAGTTGAGCGGGGAGGGTCACCCGACTCCCCCCAGCATCCATTGCTGTGGATCGGTCTCAGGCACCTTCGAGACCTCACCCTGGAGCGCCAGGTGGTCGAGGCAGGAGAGGACGATCTGCAGGACCCAGGCGCTGGCCGGCGTGTTGAGGTTCTCCGGCCCGACGATGTCGGCGACGGTTTCGAAGGCGGTGCGCTCGCCCTCGCCCAGCGCCTCGCGCACCTTGCCGAGCAGCTCCTCGACCTGACGCCGCGCCTCGGCGATCTTCGCGTCCGGGTCACGGAAGGGGCGCCCGTGGCCGGGCAGCACCAGGTCGACCGCGAGCGGCTCGACCTCGTCGAGGCCGCCGAGGAATTCGCCCACCGGGTCGGGCGTGTGACCGTAGTCGAAGAAGAGCACGACGCGGCCGAGCAGGTGGTCGCCGGAGATCAGCAGCTTGCGCTCGGGCTGGTGCAGGACGACGTGCGACGGGGCGTGGCCGGGCGTCTCGTGGACCTGCCAGAGACCGAGGTCGGTCTCGACCTCGACCCCGGGGAGGAGATCGCGGTCGGGCACCTGGATCTTCTCGATCCCGGTCTCTTCGTCGCCTTCGCGGGACTCGCGGTAGCGCTCCAGCGCCGCCACCGGGACGCCGCTCTGGCGGGCGACCTCGAGCCGGTGTTCGAGCGCCGCCGCCGGGTCGTCGGCGAGCAGCCGCACGTGCTCCCAGGCGGGGTGCATCCAGAGCTCGCAGCCCGCCGCCTCGACGATGCCGGCGGCGAGGCCGTAGTGGTCGACGTGGGAGTGGGTGCAGACGAGCAGGCCGATGTCCTCGACCCCGAACCCGGCCTGCGCCAGCGCCAGGTCGAGCTGGCGCAGCCGTCCCTTGCCGCCCATCCCGGTGTCGAAGAGGACTATCCCCTCCCCCGCTGCGACCGCCCAGGCGTTGCCGTGCGGGACGCCGGGCCAGGGCAGCGGCAGCCGCAGCCGCCAGATCCCCGGCAGGACCTTCTCGGTGCGCGGCGCGTTCGTTTTCGATGCGGTCGCCATGCCGCGCATCCTCTCAGGAGAGGCCGACTGCCGGGCGACCGAGGCGGCTCAGCCGCCGCGCAGCACTTCGGCCGCGATCGCGGCCGTCTCGGTCGGGCTCTGGCCGACCCGGACGCCCTTCGCTTCGAGCGCGTCCTTCTTGGCCTGCGCGGTGCCCGACGAGCCGGAGATGATCGCGCCGGCGTGGCCCATCTGCTTGCCGGGCGGCGCGGTGAAGCCGGCGATGTATGCGACCACCGGCTTTGAGACCTCGGCGGCGATGAACTCGGCGGCCCGCTCCTCGGCGTCGCCGCCGATCTCGCCGACCATCACGATCAGCTCGGTCTCGGGGTCGGCCTCGTAGAGCTTGAGAATGTCGATGAAGTCGGAGCCGACGATCGGGTCGCCGCCGATCCCGACGATCGAGGAGTTGCCGGTCCCGGCCTGTTTCAGCTCGTTGCCGATCTGGTAGGTCAGCGTCCCCGACTTGGAGACGACGCCGATCGGGCCGGGGTCGAAGAACTGGGCGGGGATGATCCCGACGTTTGCCTTGCCGGGCGAAAGCACGCCGGGGCAGTTCGGCCCGATCAGCCGCACCCCGGCCTCCCTCGCCTTCCAGTAGGTGCTCAGCATGTCGAGGACCGGGATCCCCTCGGTGATCGCGATCACCGTCTCGACGCCGGACTCGATCGCCTCGTCGATCGCCGGCGCCGCGAAGCGGGCGGGGACGAAGATCATCGAGGTGTTGGCGCCGGCCTCCTCGACCGCCTCCTTGATCGTGTCGAAGACGGGGGTGCCCTCGACGTCCTGACCGCCCTTGCCGGGGGTGACGCCGGCGACCAGGTCGGTGCCGTAGGCCTTGTTGCGCAGGCCGTGGAAGGAGCCCTCGCGGCCGGTGAGGCCGGAGACGGCGAGCTTCGTCTCGGTGCCGACGATGATGCTCACGAGGCGCCCCCCGCGAGCTCGACGACGCGGCGGGCCGCGTCGAGCATCGTCTTCTCCTGGTGCAGGTTCGGCAGGTTCGCCTCGGCGAGGATCGCCAGCCCCTCCTCGGAGTTGGTCCCGTCGAGCCGCACGACCAGCGGCACCTCGAGGTCGATCTGCCCCGAGGCGGTGACGATCCCCTTGGCGATCTCGTCGCAGCGGGTGATCCCGCCGAAGATGTTGAAGAGGATCGCGGTGACCTTCGCGTCGGAGGTGATCACCTCGAGCGCGTTGACGATCGCCTCGGCTTTCGAGCCGCCGCCGGCGTCGAGGAAGTTGGCCGGCGCGCCGCCCGCCTGGGCGACGACGTCGAGCGTCGACATGCAGAGGCCGGCGCCGTTGGCGAGGATGCCGACGTCGCCGTCGAGCTTCACGTAGGTGAGGCCCTTCTCCTTCGCCATCGCCTCCTGCGGGTCGTCGACCGCGTCGGCGGCCTCGGCCAGGTCCTCGTGGCGGAAGACCGCGTTGCCGTCGATCGTCACCTTCGAGTCCAGCGCGACAACCTCGCGGCCGGCGGTGACGATCAGCGGGTTGACCTCGATCAGCGTCGCGTCCTCCTCGCTCGCCACCTCGGCCAGCTTCACCAGCACCTGCGCCGCCTCGTCGAGCGCGTCCTCGGCCAGGCCGGCGTCCGCCGCGATCTCCCGCGCCGCAGCCGCCTCGAAGGGCCGGGTCGGGTCGATGTGGCGCTTGACCAGCGCCTCGGGGTCCTCGGCCGCGACCGCCTCGATGTCCATCCCGCCCTTGGCGGAGACCATCGCCAGCAGCTTCTTCTCGCCGCGGTCGAGGATGATCGAGGCGTAGTACTCCTCGGCGATGTCGGAGCCCCCCTCGATCCAGACCTGATCGACCCGGAACGGCCCCTCGCCGTGCGGGCCGACGATGTCCATGCCGAGGATCGCGCCAGCGTACTCGCGCGCCTCCCCGGAGTCCTTGGCGATCTTGATCCCGCCGGCCTTGCCGCGGCCGCCGATCAGCACCTGGGCCTTGATCGCGCAGGGATATCCGACCCGCTCCGCCGCCGCGACCGCCTCCTCGACCGTGTCGGCGACCTCGCCGCTCGGCACGGCGATGCCGTGCTTGGCGAACAGCTGCTTGCCCTGGTACTCGAGGAGGTCCATTTGGAGGTGGCACCCCGTGGGGGCGCGGCCGCGCAGACTATCCAAGTCGAGGGGGGCGCGCCGAGACAGGTGTGAGTGGCATAATGCCGCGCTCGCCGATGGCCCTTCCCAGTCTTAAAAACATCAAATGGGTAACGACGGACTGTTACGGAACCCTGATCGACTGGGAGAAAGGCATCGTCGAAGCCTGCAAGAAAGAGGCGGCGAAAGACGGCTTCAGCTTCGAGGAGGGTCCGTTCCTCGCCCGTTTCATGGAAGTCCAGGCCGAAATCATGGCCGGCTCCTACGAGCTCTACGCCGAGGTGCTGCGCCGCACGATCGTCAAAGTCGCCGGCGAGCTGGGCTGGGAGGTCGAGCCCTCGCGGGCCCAGTTCCTGCCCAACAGCGTCGCCTACTGGCTGCCCTTCCGCGAGGCCAACGCGGCGATGGACCGGCTCGGGAAGAAGTACGACGTCGGGATCGTCTCCAACATCGACGACAAACTGCTCGGGATCAGCCGCCGCCACCTGCGGACCGAACTCGACCTCGTCGTCACCGCCCAGCAGGTGCGCAGCTACAAGCCCGACCCCGTCCACTTCAAAGAGTGCGCGCGGCGGATCGGCGGCAAGAAAGGCTGGCTGCACATCGGCTGCGACTACACGACCGACATCGCGCCGGTGCTGAAAATGAACGTGCCGGTGATCTGGGTCAACCGCCATGGCGAGAAACTGGAAGGGCGCAAAGCCCCCAGCGCCACGGTGAAAAACTTCCGCGAAGCAGCGAAAAAGCTCGGCGCGTCCTGATCGTTATTTAGCCTGCGCGGCGCAACTCCGGCAGGAAGTGCCGGTTTCGTCTCGTAGGTCGTTCCCTCATGGATAGGTTCGAGCACCCCAAGTCAAAGACGCCTGCGCTCGTCGCAGCCCGCCTGGCGCTGGCCGCCAGCCTCCTGGTGCTGTTCGCCTCCTTCGGCTTCGCGATCGCCCAGGAGCGCGCCGACGCCGCCTCCCCGGCCCCCGCCAAGACGGGCAAACGCAACACGCTGCTGCCGGCGGGCCAGAAACCGAACTTCGTCGTGATCCAGACCGACGACCAGACGCTCGACCAGCTCTACGCCGAATTCACGCCGCCGGGCGGAGCCCCGATCCAGGCGATGCCCTACACGCTCGGCTCGATCGCCGCCAAAGGGATCACCTTCAACCGCTTCTACGACTCCTACCCGCTCTGCTGCCCCTCGCGGGTGACGACGCTGACCGGCCGCTACGCGCACAACCACAACGTCCGCGGCAACGTGCCGCCGAACGGCGGCTCCACCGGCTTCGGCTTCCGCCAGGCCAACAACAACAACATCGCGACCTGGCTGCAGGGCGCCGGCTACCGCACGGTCCACATCGGCAAGTTCCTCAACGGCTACGGCGACGAACCGTACGACGCCGGCAACTACGTGCCGCCTGGGTGGAGCTCCTGGCACTCGGTGCTGAAAGCCGACACCCACCACTACTTCTACGGCTACTCGCTCAACGACAACGGCACGATCGACGGGCCCTTCGGCGACTCCGGCAGCTGGGAAACGCGCGAATACGGCGAGCGCGACGACTTCGGCTGCCCGGCGGCGCCGCTGAACGGGAAACCGTGCCTCTACCTGACCGACGTGATGACGCGGATCGCCTGGGAAGAGCTGCTCGGCACCGCCCCCGGCCAGCCCTTCTACATGCAGGTCGACTACACCGCCCCGCACGGCGATTTCCGCCGTCCCGCCGGGCCGGAGCCGGCGACCCGGCACTACGACTCCTTCGCCGGCGCTCCCTACCCGCACGACCGCTCGCAGGGGTTCAACGAGGGCAACGTCAACGACAAGCCCCGCTTCATCCGCGAAGCGGGCTACCTCTCGCCGACCGAGACCCACACCTACCGCGTCTACTACCAGAAGGCGCTGGAGTCGCTGCGCGCGGTCGACGAGGGCGTGCAGCAGATCATCAACACGCTCGGCGCGATGGGACAGCTGCGCAACACCTACGTCATCTTCACCTCCGACAACGGCTTCTTCTACGGCGAGCACCGGCTGACCGGCGGCAAGTTCCTCGCCTACGAGCCGGCCACCCACCTGCCCTTCCTGATGCGCGGCCCGGGGATCAAGCCCGGCACCGCGACCGGCGAGCTGGCCGGCAACATCGACATCGCCCCGACCATCCTCGAGCTGGCCGGCGCCACGGCGACGAAAAGCATCGACGGGCGCTCGCTCGTCCCCTACATGGTCGACCCGGCGCTGCGCACCCGCCGGCCGCTGCTCTTCGAGTCCTTCGTCGAGACCGCCGACGTCGAACAGCAGGGCGGGGTGCCGCTGGGGACCTCGCGGCCCAACACCCGGGCCCGCGCGTCGAGCGAAGCGGGGGCCTCGATCGTCGCCCCGCCCAAGGACTACGTCGGGATCCGCCTCGGCCCCTGGAAGTACATCGAGTGGCCGAGCGGCGAGAAAGAGCTCTACGACATCACCAAAGATCCCTACGAGCTCAACAACAAGGCCCGCGACACGAACTTCTACCCGATCCGCGGCTACCTCCACCGCGAACTGACCCGCCTGATCGAATGCGTCGGCAAGAAATGCCAGACGCCCGCTGAAAAAGCCCCGCTGACCCTGAAGGAGCAGCGGGAGATCCGGCGGGAACAGGAAAAGAAACAGCGCGAACGCGAAAAGCGCGAAAAAGAACGCGAACAGAAAAAACAGCAGGGGCAGAAATAGCTGCTTGAGCTGGGTGCTCCGAGGGGGAGGAGTTGGGGGTCCCTTCCGCTTGCTGGGATTTTCGCCGCTGACGCTCCGTCTCTCGCTGAGTGCTCCCGGCGAAAATCAGGACGCCGCGCGCTCCAGGGACCCCCAACTCCCCGCTACGAGCCATCGCCGGGCTTCCCTCTCTTAGCTAGTCGTCTCAGCCATTTCGGCGCGTTAGCTTGGGGGTGAGCTGGTGGGGCACGCCGGGCTGGGGCGGGGCGGGTAGGCCGCGTCCTAGCCTCCCCCCGGCACCGCGGAGTGATTCCCCTGGCGCCGTAAGGCGCCAGTCCAAATCAGCTCCGAGCGAAGCGAGGTGCTTAGGCGTAGACGCGGCCTGCCCGCCCCGCCCCTTTGCACCGGCTCCGAACTACTCGATCGTCGCCAGCGTGTCGCCGCTGGAAACCGCCGCGCCGACCTCGACGTTCAAAGAAGTGACCTTGCCCGACCGATGCGCGGTGATCTCGTTCTCCATCTTCATCGCCTCGATCACGCAGATCAGGTCGCCCTCGGCGACCTCGGCGCCCTGCTCGACGTTGACCTTGAAGACGGTGCCCTGCAGCGGCGCGACCAGGGCCTCGCTGGAGGCGCCACCGCCGCCACCGGCTTTGCGCTCGCGCTTCGGCGGCTTCTTGCCCCCGCCCGCGGCGGGGGCGGCCGCGCCGCCTGCCGGCGCCTCGCCGATCACCTTGACGTCGAAGAGCTTGCCCGAGACCTCGACCTTGTAGTCGCGGGTGACGATCTCGGCGCCGTCCTCGGAGGGCTCGGGCGCGGCGACCTCCTCGGGGGCGGTGGTCTTCAGCCACTTCTTGTCCTCCATCAGGTCGCGGCAGGTCTCCCCCTTCGCCCACTGCTCGGTCGCGAGGATCGCCTTGTGGAAGGGGATCAGGGTCGTGAGGCCGCCGACCTCGTACTCGTCGAGCGCCCTGAGCATGCGCCGCGTCGCGTGCTCGCGGTCGACGTCCCAGACGATCAGCTTGGCCACCATCGGGTCGTACATCGGCGTCACCTCGCCGCCGGCCTCGACCCCGGAGTCGACGCGGACGCCGGGGCCGGCCGGCTCGCGGTAGGTGGTGATCGCGCCCGGCGCGGGGGCGAAGTTCTTGTGCGCCGCCTCGGCGTTGATCCGGCACTCGATCGACCAGCCGTTGAGTTTCACGTCCTGCTGGGCGATCGTCAGCGCCTCGCCGGCGGCGACGAGGATCTGCTCGCGGACGATGTCGATGCCGGTCACCATCTCGGTCACGCAGTGCTCGACCTGCACCCGGGTGTTCATCTCGAGGAAGAAGTACTCCTCGCCGACCTGCATGCCCTCGATCGTGCCGGCGCCGCGGTAGCCGACCGCGGCCGCCGCGTCGGTGGCGATCTTGCCGATTCGCTCGCGCATCTCCTCGTCGACGTGCGGGCCCGGCGCCTCCTCGACCACCTTCTGGTGGCGGCGCTGCAGCGAACAGTCGCGCTCGCCGAGGTGGATCACGTTGCCGTGCGAGTCGGCCAGCACCTGGACCTCGACGTGGCGCGGGTCCTCGAGGTAGCGCTCGACGTAGACGCGGGGGTCGGAGAAGAACTTCTCGCCTTCGCGCGAGGACCCCTCGTAGGCCTCCTCGAGGTCGTCCGGGGTCATCGCGACGCGGAAGCCCTTGCCGCCGCCGCCGCCCGCGGCCTTGCAGGCGACGGGGTAGCCGGCCTCCTCGGCCTGCCGCCTCGCGTCCTCGACGTCAACCGCGACCTCGGTCGAGCCGGGGACGATCGGCACCCCGGCCTCCTGCATGATCTCCCGCGCCCGGGTCTTCGAGCCCATCGCTTCGATCGCCTCCGGCGGCGGGCCGATGAAGACGATCCCGGCCTCGTCGCAGGCGCGGGCGAACTCGGCGTTCTCGGCGAGGAAGCCGTAGCCCGGGTGGATCGCCTCGGCGCCGGCCTCCTTCGCGGTCTCGATGATCTTGGGGATGTTGAGGTAGCTCTCGGCCGGGACCGCGGGGCCGATCAGGAAGGCCTCGTCGGCCTCGCGCACGTGCGGCGCCTCGCGGTCGATCTCCGAGTAGACGGCGACCGACCCGATCCCCATCTCCTTGAGGGTGCGGGCGACCCGGATCGAGATCTCGCCGCGGTTGGCAATGAGGACCTTCTGGAACACGGCGGCGCAGTCTATTCAGCCGTGAGGCGGGGAAGGGGGCACCCCTGCCCGGACAATCGACGGCCTAATGAGGCCGTCGATTTGAGTATCCGCCCGTTCAGGGGTGCCCCCTTCCCCGCCCTGAGCGCATTAGGCTGCGCCGTCGTGCTGATCGAGCTACAGAGTCATTCCACGGTCTCCGACGGGCAGCTGCCGCCGGCCGAGGTCGTCGCCAGGGCGGCGGAGGCGGGGGTCACGACCCTGGCCCTGACCGACCACGACGCGATCGCCGGCGTGGCCGAAGCGCAGGAGGCCGCGGCCCGCCTCGGAGTCGAGCTGGTCCCGGCGATCGAGATGTCGTGCGTTCACGAGTACGCCGAAGACCTGCACGTCTGCGGTTACTGGATCGACCTCGGGAGGATCGCGGCGGCCTGCGAGCGGGCCCAGCACGAACGCGTCTCCCGCGCCGGCGAGATCGTCGCCAAGCTGCGCCAAGAGGGCTTCGACCTCCACCTCGAGGACGCCGTCCGCGAGGCCGGCGACGCGCTCTCGATCGGCCGCCCCCACATCGCCCGGGCGGCGGGGGCGAGCGGCGACCTAGGCCCCTTCTTCGAGGAGTACCTGGTGCCGGGCGCCAAGGCCTTCGTGCCGCGCCGCTGGCCGACCGCCGCGCAGGCGATCGAGCTGATCCGCGCCGCCGGCGGCGTCGCCGTGATCGCCCACCCCTACTGGGACATCGACGCCCCCGACGAGGTCGACGACCTGCTCCGCTCGCTCGGCGCCGACGGGGTCGAGACCTTCTACCCGACCCACAGCAAGGAGCAGACCGAGCACCTGCTCGAGCTCTGCGACGAGCTCGGCATCGTCCCCACCGCCTCCTCGGACTACCACGGCCCGACCCACAAGACCTTCAGCGAGTTCGGGGCCTACGAGACCTACGGCCTCGGGGAACCCCAGGTTCCGCCGAGGCCGTAGACCGCAGATCCGTGCCGCCGTTTCGCTAGCCGGCGTTCAACTTCAACACGACCGACTTGGTCAGGGTCGCCGTCGATCCCCCGGTCGGCGTGTAGGCCACGCTGAATTTGACTTTGGCTTTGCCGTTGTTCTTGAGGGCTTTGCGGGCTTTGCCCTTGGCGACTATCGGCACGACAACTTTGCCCGCCTGCGATGCCGTCTTGGTCTGTTTCTTGACCTTTTTGCCGCTGACCAGGACGCTGCCCGGCCCGCCGACTTTGACGGTCAGCTGCGCCGTGCCCTTTTTCTTGTTCTTTTTGACTTTTTTGCCGAAGCCGAAGGCGGAGAAACTGGCGGTCACCGCCTTTGCCGCGTCCATCGTCAGGTTGCAGGCGCCCCCGGTACAGGCGCCGGAGAAGCCTGCAAAGGCATAGCCGGGGTTGGCGGTCGCGGTCAGGCTGGCGGCAGCGCCGTGTAGGAAGTTGGCGCTGCAGGTGGTGCCGCAGGAGATCCCGCCGCTGCCGGTGACCGTCCCGCCCGCCGGGTTCGCGTTGGTCACCGTGAGAACCTGCTGGCCGAAGGTGCGCACGGCGTTGTAGACGATCTGGCCGTAGTTACCGGTCCAGACTTCGCCGTAGTGGTCGCCGATGAAGGCGGTGATGGCGACAACCCGTCCCTTGAAGGCGACCGACGGCCGGCCGTCGGCCCAACTAGCCACCACGGTCGTTCCGGGAGTGGGCACGTTGGTCGTGTTGAGTTCGGTCGTGAGAGAGCCCGGAACGACGCCCTGCATCAGGGGGCTTGACGTGTCGAAGGCGCCGAGCGTGGTGCTTTCGTTGTCGTTGTTGCCCGGGATGAACGGCGCGTAGCCGCCACTCTCGAACCGCCCGGTCGGCGCTCCCCCGCCGTCCCAGGTGTCATAGGTGGTCTGGACGACGACCCCGCCGGAGTCGACGAAGGACGCAAGGGAGTTACCCCACGCTTCGGGGTCGAGGTAGCTGCTGTCGCCGATGCTGACGACGACGTCATACCCAGCCAGCTGCGCTGCCGTGGGGGTTTCTTTTTCGGTGTCGGCGAGGTCGACCGCCGCGATGCCTGGGAACGCGGCGACCTGGCTCTGCAGTTTTTTCGCCCCTTCGGGAAATGCTTCGGCGAGCAGCACTTTGTAGGCGCCTGGCGCGGCCTGAGCCTGCCCTGCGAACAGGCATGCGCTCAGCGCAAGCATCGCCATGAACCCAATCAGGGCCCGTATCGATGCCGATCCAGTCCGATTCTCTCGCGGTTCCGCCTGTCCCATTCGCTTGCTCTCCCGGTTCTGTCGAAGGTTCGTGGACTGGCGATTCTTTCAGGAGGAGCAGTCGCGATCTGCACTCAGAGCGGAACCGCCCGCTCGCCCTGGCTTGCCGGGATTCGGCTACCCTAATTCGGTCAACCTAATTAGGGCGCCCTAAGCAGCTGAGGTCCCGGGCGCCTTCGAAAGGAGCGCGCAGCTTGTACACGGTGATGAACGTCGTCCACGTCGAGGACGGGAACGCGGAGGCGTTCGAGCAACAGTTCCTGCAGCGCGAGAGCCACGTCCACAAGGCCGAGGGCTACGCCGGCTTCGAACTCCTGCGTCGCGACAGCGAGGGCGAGTACATCGTCCTCAGCCGCTGGGAGACCAGGGAGAACTACGAGAACTGGCGCGACGGCGACCTCTTCAAGCTCAGCCACCGCCACGCCGACGGCCAGCTCGCCGACTTCAGCGAAGTCCGCAACTACGACGTGATCGAGACCCGGGTCCCGGCGTAACGATGGGCCGATCTCGTTCCCTGAAGGGTTTTCCACCCCATAGGGCGGAAAATCGTTCACGCTCGCTGAAGCTCTGCGTCGTCGCGGCGCTGATGGCGGCCGCCCTGGCGCTGCCGGCCGCCGGCCAGGCGGAGCCGCCGCAGCGGATCGTCGCCCTCACCCCCTTCGCCGCCAACACGCTCGCGAAACTCGGCGTCAAGCCGGTCGCGATCGGCGAAACGCTGGGTGGCAGCGAACGCTTCTCGCCGAAGCTGAAGGGCGTCCCGGCCCTGCCGCTCTCCCACCCGAACGGGCCCAACCTCGAGCAGCTCGCCTCGCTCGACCCCGACCTCGTCTTCTCCTCGCGCACCTGGGCCAAGGGCAACCAGGCGATGGAGGGGCTGGGGATCGACGTCGTCCTCCACGACCCGCAGTCGATCGACGGCGCCCTCGCCGACACCTTCAAGATCGGCACGATCGTCGGCCGCAAGCACTACGCGCGCGACCTCCTGCAGGGGATGCGGAAGCAGATCGGCGCCGCCACCAAGGGGATCAAATCGAGGCCCAAGGTGATGCTGATCCTCGGCGTCGGCCGCACCCCGTTCACCTTCCTCCCCAACAGCTGGGGCGGCGACATCGTCACCAGGGCCGGCGGCAGGCTGCTGACCGGCGGCGTCAGCTCCAGCTCGGGCTTCGAGCGGATCTCCGACGAAGTCGTGGTCGCCGAAAACCCGGACATCATCATCGCCGTCCCCCACGCCAACCAGGACGACATCCCCTCGCTGACCGAGTACCTGCGGGCCAACCCGGCCTGGTCGAGCACCAACGCGGCGCGGGACGGGCGCGTCTACGTCTCGGTCGACAACTCGCTGCTGCAGGCCGGCACCGACATCGCCCGCACCGTCCGCAAGGTCCGCCGCGCCTACCTGAAGAACTAGGGCCTTGGCGCGGCGCACCCTGGTCTTCGCGGCACTGTTCGCCGCGCTCGCCGCCGCGACCGTGGCCTCGCTCGCCTTCGGCGCCGTCAGGGTGCCGCTCGGCGACGTGCTCGACATCCTCATCGGCAGCGGCGGCACCCCGACCGAGCAGCAGATCGTCGAGACGCTGCGCCTGCCGCGCACGGTCGAGGCGCTGGTCGTGGGCGCGGCGCTGGGGGTCGCCGGCGCGGTCCTGCAGGGGGCGCTCGGCAACCCGCTCGCCTCGCCCGACGTGATCGGGGTGACCGGCGGCGCCGGGTTCGGGGCGATCCTGATCATCATCCTCTTCCCCGGCTCGATCGCACTGCTCCCGGTCGGGGCGCTCTTCTTCGGGCTGCTGGCGGCGACCCTCGTCTTCACCTTCGCCTGGTCGGGCCGCAACCGCGGCAGCACCGGCAAGGTGATCCTCGCCGGGATCGCGGTGCTGTCGCTGTTCACCGCGGGGACCACCGGGCTGCTCGCCGCCTACCCCGAGCGCGCCCCCTCGGCGATCTTCTTCATCGCCGGCGGCCTCACCTCGAGCGGCTGGGAGGAGATCAAGACGATCTGGCCCTACTTCGCGGTCGGCTTCCTCGTCGCGGTGGCGCTGATCCGGCCGCTCGACCGGCTCGCCCTCGGCGACGACGTCGCCGCCTCGCTCGGCTCCCGCCCGCAGGCGATCCGGCTCGGCGCCGGCATCGCGGCGGCGCTGCTGGCCGCCGCCTCGGCGGCGATCGCCGGGCTGCTCGGCTTCCTCGGCCTCGTCGTCCCCCACGTCGTCCGCATGGCCGGCGGCACCTCCAGCAACACCTTCGTCGTTCCCGCCTCGGCGCTCGGCGGCGCCGCGCTGCTGGCCGCCGGCGACACCCTGGCGCGGACCCTGCGGGCGCCGATCGAGATGCCGGTCGGCCCCTTCATGGTCCTGCTCGGCGTCCCCCTCTTCCTCTGGCTGCTGCGGAAGGCCGTGTGATGGAGGCCCATCTCGAAGCGCGCGGGGTCGAGGTGGAGATCGGTGGGACGCCGATCCTGCGCGGCGCCGATCTCGACCTCAGGGGCGGCGAGCTGGTCGCGATCGTCGGTCCCAACGGGGCCGGCAAGTCGACCCTGGTGCGGGCCGTCTCCGGCCTCCACCGCCCCAGCGCCGGGGACGTGCGCTGGCAGGGGCGGAAGCTGAGCGAGATGCGGGGCCGCGACCTCGCCCGGGTCCGCGCCTTCGTCCCCCAGCGGATGCCGGTGCCGGCCGGGGTGACGGTGCGCGAAGCGGTGACGATCGGCCGCTCCTCCCACCTGCGGCCGCTGAGCCGCCTCACCGGCGCCGACCGGGAAGGGGTCGAGCGGGCGATGCAGCGCGCCGGCGTCACCCGCTTCGCCGAGCGGGCGCTGACCACCCTCTCGGGCGGCGAGCTGCAGCGGGTGCAGATCGCGATCGGGCTGGCCCAGGAGGCGCCGGTGCTGATCGCCGACGAGCCGACCTCCCAGCTCGACCTCGGCGCCACCGTCGGCGTCGCCGGCCTCCTCCGCGACCTCGTCGGCGAAGGACTGGCGGTGCTGCTGGTCGTCCACGACCTGGCCCTGGCGGCTGCGATCGCCGACCGCGTCGTCGTCGTCTCCGAGGGGCGCACGGTGGCGAGCGGGAAGGCGACCGAGGTGCTCGACCACGAGCGGCTGGCCGCGGTCTGGGGCGCCGACGCCCGGCTCAGCGAGCACGACGGGCGCACGGCGCTGCACGTCGCCTGGGTCGGGTCGGGAGCGCCCGAAGAGGGGTCTTAGGGCACCCTAATTCCGAGTTTGTTAGTGTGGATTTATTAGGGCGGCCTAAGCCGCCGTCAGAACGGCGCACCGCGTGCGCAGACAAGGAGACCTTTCGAGTATGAGTTCGAACGTTTCGAGAAGGAGCCGGCTCGCCGCCGCCCTGGGCCTTGCCGCCCTGGTCGCGCTGAGCGCGACGGTCGCCCCCGCGAGCGCCTACAAGGGACAGGGCGAGGCAGTGATAGTCGCCGCCAAGCACGCCAAAGGGCGCACCCTCAGCGGCCAGGGCGTGAAGCTCCTCGCCGGCGCCGGCGCCAGCGCGCAGGACCGCAAGCTGAGCCTCCCGATCGCCGAGCTCAACCCCTTCTCGCAGCCCTCGGCCTCGCACCCGTCGGCGCAGACCGGCGCCGCCCTCACCTTCCAGCGCGGCAAACGGTCGCTCGCCCTGACCGAGATCCGCTTCAACGTAGCGGCGGGAACGCTGGTCGGCAAGCTCGGGGCCTCGCAGATCGAGGTCTTCCGCGTGGTCGGCGCAGCTTCCAACGTCAACACCGCCAACGGCACGATCGCGCTCAACGAGGGCCAGCTGCGACTGACCGCCGCCGCGGCCGATCAGCTCGAGACCGGCCTCGGGCTGAAAAGAGCCCTCAACCACAAAGGCGTCGGCATGCTCTGGCTCGCGGCGCAGGCCTCCCCGACCCACGGCCCCGCCCAGAAAGTCACCGGCGGCGCTCTCGACTGGGGCTTCCTCACCTCCTGGCGCGAATACATCTACAGAAACCTCGGCCCGGGCTCGGTCGGCTCAATCACGACCGAAGGCGGCGCGACGACCGTCGGCGAACCGTCCAAACCGGGTTCGTACTTCAGCTTCCCCGCCACCGGCGGCAGCTACCAGCAGGGCCTCTTCGGCGCCACCGACAAGCTCTCGCTGAACGCGGGCGGCAGCGTCAAGTTCGCCAAGCCCGGTCACTGCATCGTCGAAATCAGGTTCAGCGACATCGTCGCCACGCTCGGCAGCGCGTCCTCGATCGTCGCCGACCTCGACTACGACATCGACCAGTTCAACGGCATGGGCTGCAACCCGGTGCCGCCGGTCTCCGCCCCGGACACCGAGATCGCCACGCTCGGCAGCGTCAACCCGAGCGTCAGCGGCAGCACGATCACCTGGGCCGGCCTGCCGGCGACCCTGACCGCGGCCGCCTCGGCGCCGTTCGCGCCCACCTACAAAGCCGGCCACCCCCTCGACCCCGCGACGATCTCGGTTCAGGTCGAGCCGATCGCCGTACCGGCGGGTTGAGCCGAGCGCCGATCATCCGGCTGTGCGGCACCGCGGCGACGGCTCTGGCCTTCGCCGCGGTCGCGCTGCCGGCGCAGTCCCTCGCCGCTGACGGCGAGACGAAGCTGAAGCTGGACGGCCCGGCGGCGAACGCCCTGCGCGCGCAGGGCGTTCGCATCACGCCGATCAAACCGGCCAAGGGCGGCAACCGCGCGGTCTCGCTCCCGGTCGCCGCCGGCCTCGCCGGCTCGAAGACGACCCTGCTGCGCCAGCGCGGTGGGCTGGAGCTCACCGCCCCCGGCAACCGCAGCGCGCGACTGACCTCGCTGCGCCTCCTGATCGGCAAACGCAGCCTGGTCGAGGCGAAGCTCGGCGGCGAGCAGATCGACCTCTTCAAGGTGATGCGCGGCGGCAGGCGGGACGTCGACCCCGGCAGCGGTCGCGTCCAGCTCACCGGCCTGCGTCTCAAGCTGACCCGCGGCGCCGCCGGCGCCCTGGCCCGGCAACTGGCCCTGGCGCCGGTCCCGGCCAGGCGCTTCGGCACCCTCGCGAGCAGGCTCTCCGGCCTCGCCCGCGGCGACTCCGGCAAGCCCGGCACGGGCGGTGGCCCCGGCGGCGGCGAGAGCTCCAACGCCTGTCCCCTGCCCAGCACCGCCGGGCCGCCGGCCGAAAGCACCCCGCCGCCCGCGGTCCGCCCGCTCGGCGCCCTCGACGTCACCTCGGCCTCGATCCGCTGGCGGGTGCGCGAGTCCTTCATCCGCTACATCGCCACCGGCGAGGGCACCAGCGTCTCCGGCGGCGCCAGCGCCGACCCGCCGGTCCTGCTCCCCGGCGCCTCGACCCCGCTCAGCTACGACTTCCGCTTCCCCTTCGCCGAGGGCTGGCTCGACCCCGGCGCGAACCCGGGCAGCCCGGCCGACGACACCGCCGCGCTCCACTTCGACGGCGGCGTCCGCTTCCAGTACAGCGGTCACGGGATCGACCTGCTGACCAGCGACCCGGAGATCGAGCTCGCCGGCGCCGACTCGCGGGCGATCTTCTCGATCTCCGACAACGGCGGCGTCGCCCAGCGCCAGGTCCTCGTCAACCTCGACCTCAGCCGCGCCGCGGCGATCGCCCAGAGCGGCAACTCCTACACCTACGAGCGCGTCCCCGGCGCGATACCGTCCGGCACCGCCTCCTCTGTCTTTGCGGGCTTCTACGCCCCGGGCACCGATTTCGGATGCTTCGACGTCTCCTTCTCCACGCCCTGATCGCGGCCGCGGCCGCGGGTTCGCTCAGCCTCGGCTCGCCGTGGGCGGCGGCGGCGAGCGCCGACGCCGCCCAGGTCACGGTCGTCTCGCCGGGCGGGGCGTCGCAGACGCTGGCGCTCGACGCGCTCGCCGGTTCCGAGGACGTCGTCGGCCGCCCCTACGCGCTGCGCTCGGCCGCGGGAGAGAGCAGTCAGGCCGTCACCGGCTTCTCGCTGGCGGCGATCCTCGAGGCCGCCGGCGCCGACCCCTTCGCCTTCTCCTACCTGGAGGTGCAGCGCCCCGCCGGCGGGGCGGTCCTGCTCAGCCGCGACCAGGCGCTCGACGCGGGCGCCTTCGCCGACGGCCCGCCGGTCGTCTACGCGACCGCCACCGGGACCGGCTTCCTGCGGCCGAGCGCAGGCCCCGAGGACCTCAACGCCACCGACGTGTTCGAGGCGCCCCAGGGCGTCTCCGTGGTCCTGCGCAAAGGCCGGCCCCTGCAGGTGAAGGCGCGGGCCTCGACGCTGCGGACGCGGCCCGGGCAGCCGGTCCGCTTCAGCGCCGTGGTCGAACGCGCCGGCGCCGGCGAGCAGCTCTCCTACTCCTGGTACTTCGACGACGGCCACTCGGCCGGCGGGCCCGAGGTCAGCCACAGCTTCGCCAAACAGGGCAGCTACGACGTCGTCGTCGGCATCACCAGCGACGGCAACGAGAGCGGCGCCTCCGCCGTGGTGACGGTCCAGGTCGGCGCACCCCTGGCCGGTCCCGACCGCAAGGGCGGCGGCCGCAACAACACCGCCAACGCGCCCGACCACGGCGCCGCCGACGGCCCGTCGACCGGTGCCGGGACCGGCGGCGACGTGGGGGGCTCGGCGGGCGACTCGGTCACCCAGCCGTCCTCGGCCACCGCACGGTCCCAGCCCCCGAAGGATCGCCAAGATCAGCCCGCTTCGGGCAACGGCACGCGAATTTCCGGCGAACTGCTGAGCGCCGGCTCCGAGCCCGTCCCGTCCCGCTCCCCGGAGCAAAAGGCCGCCGCCCGTCGCGGCCGGCTCGAGGGCGACGGCGGCGGGGGCCTCCCCACCGCCGCCTGGGGCCTGCTCGCCACGCTCGGCCTGCTCGGCACCGGCGCCCTGATCGAGGCGCGCCGCCTCCCCGGCACAGTCGAGTTCCTCTCGCTATCCGAGAGCAAGTCGACTAGAGGGCGCTCGGGATGATCGAGGAGATCCTCTTCGACGTCTCCGAGGCCCTGCTCGTCCCGGTGCTCGTCCTCACCATGGTCGCGCTCGCGGTCGTGATCGTCGAAGCGGGCGCGCTCCTGGTCGAGGCGCGGCGGCGGCGGGGGCGCAACCTCTGGGCGCTGGAGCGCGCGGTCGAGGAGTGCCGCGGCCGGCTCGCCGCCGGGATGCCGGCCGAGGGGCTGGCGGCGCTGCTTCCCTTCGCCTGGAACCGGCAGATGGAGGACGCCTTCGCCGAGATCGTCGAGCAGTGTGGCCGGCCCGGCGCCGAAGCGCGGATCGCCAAGCGGCTCGCCGAGTACGACTACCTCTCGCTGCGCCGCCTCGAGCGCACCCGGATCCTCGTCCGCATGGGCCCGGCGCTGGGGCTGATGGGGACCCTGATCCCGCTCTCGCCGGCGCTCGCCGGGCTCGCCGACGGCGACGTCGCCACCCTGACCGAGAACCTCCGGGTCGCCTTCAGCGTCACCGTCGCCGGCCTGATGATCGGCGCCTTCGCCTTCGGGATCTCGCTGGTCCGCGACCGCCTCTACGCTCAGGACTACTCCGACGTCGAGTACGTCGCCGCGACGCTGACCGCACCGGCCGGCAACGGCCTCCCCACCCACCCGGTCGCCGCGACCTGGGAGCCGGCGCATTGAAAGTCACCGCCCGCGCCCGCAGCTACGAGGACCGCGCCGGCGACCCGCTCGACGGGCTCGTCAACCTCTTCGACCTCGGGATCGTCCTCTCTGTCGCCTTCCTGCTCGCCGCCCTCTCCTCGCTCGACCTCACCTCGGCCCTGACCGGGAAGGCGGAGACGGACGCCCGCACCCGGCCCGCCGACAGCGTCGTCACCGAGAATGGCGAGAAGGTCAAGCAGGTGGAGCTGAAACCGGGCGAGAAAGTGGTCGGGCGCGGCGAGCCTATCGGCACCGTCTACCGGCTCAGCGACGGCCGCACCGTGGTCGTCAGGGAACCTCGCTGAGCCGCGCGCGCAGCTTCACCCAGCGCACGAACTCCTGCTCGGAGAGCCGCCCCGCCGCCAGACCCTGGACCTTGCGCGCGATCTCCTCGGCGTCCTCGCGGGGACGCGGCCAGAGGACGCCGCTGCGGTCGAGCAGCTCGCGCATGCACTCGTAGGCGACCCGCTTGTTGCCGTCGGGCAGGGGGTTGTGGCGGATGATCCGCGAGCAGCAGATCGCCGCCCGTTCGACCGGGTCGGCGTAGAAGGGAGCGCCGTCGATGGTCGCGAAGGGAGCTGCCAGCGCCGCCTCGACGGCGGAGAGGCGGACCGCCCCGCTGAGGCGCTCAGCCTCCACCCCCAGCACTGCCTCGGCGATCAGCAGGAACTCAGCTATCTCCAACCGTTTGGACATTGATACCAAGATATAGAAATTTTTGGTATCGAGACACATATATCCGTGCTTTAATGGTTAACACGCTCAATCCGCTTGCGCACTCAAGTGGCTTGAGCAGAGCCCCGAGCAAAGAAGGAGATCCGATCCGATGGCAGTCAAGGCAATGAGCCTCCGCCTCCCCGAGGAGAAGGCCGCAGAGCTCGCCGCGATCGCCCGCACCGACGACATGCCGGTCTCGGAGGTCGTGCGCGAGGCGATCGACAACCACATCGCCGCCCGCCGCGCCGACAAGGGCTTCCAGAAGAGACTGAAGCAGCGCCTGGCCGAGGACCGCGAGGTCCTCGAACGCCTGGCCAAATAAAAAGGGCGGGCAGGGCTCGCGCCCTACCCGCCCGAAGTCAGGCTGCTACCGCTAGGCGACAGCCGCCGCCGGGATCAGCTCGCGCTGCTCCAGGTAGGCGATCAGCTTCTGCGCAGACTCCTCGGGAGTCTCGTTTTCGGTGTCGCAGACGTGGGCCGGGTTCTCCGGGATCTCGTACGGATCGGAGACGCCGGTGAATTCCTTGATCTCGCCGGCGAACGCTTTCGCGTAGAGGCCCTTGACGTCGCGCTCGGCACAGGTGTCGACCGATGCCTTCACGTAGACCTCGATGAAGCGGTCGCCCATCAGCTCGTGCGCCTCGTCGCGGATCTCGGCGTAGGGAGAGATCGCCGCGGTGATCACCGGCACGCCGTTGCGGCTGAGCAGGTCGGCGACGAAGGCGATGCGGCGGATGTTGATGTCGCGGTCCTCCTTCGAGAAGCCGAGGCCCTTCGAGAGGTTTTCGCGGACGATGTCCCCGTCGAGGATCTCCAGCTTCGAGCCGCGCGCGCGCAGCTCCTTCTCCAGGTGCCCGGAGATCGTCGTCTTCCCGGCCCCGGACAGCCCGGTGAACCAGAGGGTGAAGCCCTTCTCGCCAGCCATGCTCGTTCAGTCCTCCTTGTAAGCGTCGATCAGGATGTCGGCGACCTCGTCGCGCGAGAACTCGTGCGGCGGCCTTTCGCCGTTGCCCAGCATCTCCCGCACCTTGGTGCCGGATAGGAACAGGTGCGCCTCGCTGTCGTGGGGACAGGTCTTGCCGGAGGCCAGCCCCTCGCACTCGTTGCACCAGAAGGTGTGCTCGAACATCAGCGGCTCGATCCCGAGCTCGTCGATGTCGATCTCGTCGAAGATCTTCTGCGCGTCGTAGGTGCCGTAGTAGTCGCCGGCGCCCGCGTGGTCGCGGCCGACGATGAAGTGGGTGGCGCCGTAGTTGCGGCGGACGATCGCGTGCAGGACCGCCTCGCGGGGCCCGGCGTAGTGCATCTTCGCCGGCTTCACGCCCAGCACCACCCGGTCGTTCGGGTAGTAGTTCTCCATCAGCACCTCGTAGCACTTCATCCGCACGTCGGCGGGGATGTCGCCCGCCTTGGTCTTGCCGATCAGCGGGTGGATGAAGAGCCCGTCGCAGGTCTCCAGCGCCGCCTTGGTCAGGTACTCGTGGGCGCGGTGGATCGGGTTGCGGGTCTGGAAGGCGACGATCTTCTTCCAGCCGCGCGCCTCGAAGTCGGCCTTGTGCTCGGCCGGCGTCTTGTAGCGGCGCATGAACGCCTCGTCGTGGTCGGGCAGCGCGTCGACCTCGATCGGGCCGGCGATCATCCGGTTGCCCTCGGCGTAGATCGCAGCGACGCCGGGGTGGGCCTCGTCGGCGGTGCCGTAGACCTGCTCGGCCTCGCGCTTGACGTCGCGCTCCCAGATCTCCTCGACCTTGATCCGGCCCAGCGGCTTGCCTTCGTCGCTGGAGAGGGAGATCGTGTCGCCGACCTCGCACTCGAGGTCGGTCGCGAGGGTGATCGGGATCGGCCAGTAGTCGCCGGCGGCGGTCCGCATCTCGGTGCAGACGCGCTCCCAGTCGGCGGAGCCCTGGAAGCCGGTCAGCGGCGCGAAGCCGCCGTTGCCGATCATCTCGAAGTCCGCGGTGTGGCGCTCGTCAAGGGTCAGGGAAAGCTCAGTCATCGTCTCGCTCATGCAGGTCGGTCACCTATCGGGTCGGGGAATCGGGTCGGGAGAGAAGTTGGGGTGGAGGCGGCGCGCCGGGCGCCGTCAGTTGATCCCGCACTCGGTCTTGGCGACGCCCGCCCAGCGGCCGTCGCGCGGCGAGCCGCCCGGCCCGACCGGCTGCGTGCAGTGGGTGCAGCCGATCGACGGGTAGCCCTGATCGTGCAGGGGGTTGTAAGGGAGGTGGTGCTCACGGATGTAGTTCCAGACGTCGCGCTCGGACCAGTCCGCGATCGGGTTCAGCTTCCAGAGGTTGAATTTCTTGTCCCAAGCGAACTTCGGGGTCTTGGAACGGGAGCTGGAATCTCCGCGACGGACGCCGGCGACCCAGCAGTTTACGGAAGCCAGGGCGCGGCGCATCGGCTCGACCTTGCGCAGGCCGCAGCAGGTGTCGGGGTCGCTGTTCCAGAGCTCGTCGCCGTACTGGGCGGCCTGCTCCTCGAGCGTCAGGTTGTGGAAGCGGTCGAACTCGATCCCCAGCGCCTCGGCGAGCCGGTCGCGGGTCTCATAGGTCTGCTCGAAGAGGACGTCGGTGTCGAGGTAGAAGAAGCGCGCCTCGGGGTTGATCTGGCTCGCCATGTGGGCGGTCACCGAGCTCGTTTTCTGGAACGAGCAGGCGATGTAGTGGTCGGGCCCGAACTGGTCGAACATCCAGGCCAGCGCCTCCTGGGCCGTCTTCTCCTCCAGCTCAGCGGCGATCGCCTCGTGGTCGAGGTCGCTGATTGTGGGGACGGTCCCCGAGAGGGTGACGGGCGGCGGCTTCATCAGATCGCGCACTCCCCCTCGCCGCGCTCGACCTTGTAGGGGCTGGAGCGGTTCCAGTCGATGAACTCCTGCATCGTCTCGAGGCTGAACTCGGACGGCAGGGTGAGGTCCTTGACGGCGGCTTCGAAGCTCTCGGCGCCGGTCCGCTCGGCGAAGGCGTTGAACTCCTCGCCGTCGTTGCGCTCGGCCTCGTAGAGCTTGACCCAGCGCTCGACCGCCTCCGGGACCCGTTTCGCCGGCAGCCGTGATTTGAGCCGCTTGCCGAAGACGACCTCGCCGCCCTCGAAGTTGCCGCCGACGTGCGGGATGTAGGCGGGCAGCTGGCGGCCGCCGACTTTCAGCGAGGCGCCGTAGAAGCCGATGTTGGCGATGTGGTGCTGGCTGCACCCGTTCGGGCAGCCGCTCATTTTGATGTGGATCTTCTTGGTCAGCTCGTCGCTGATCTGCATCGAGTCGACCCGCTCCTTGATCGCCCGGTTGAGGCCCATCGAGGAGGTGATCCCGAGTTTGCAGCTGTCGGTGCCGGGGCAGCTGACGACGTCGGTGATCTCGCGGGCGCCGGCCTCGCCGAGCCCGAGCGCGGTGAGCCGCTGCCAGACGTCGTAGAGCGCCTCGTCGCGGACCCAGCGCAGGACGAAGTTCTGCTGCACGGTGCTGCGGGCGTGGCCGCCGGTGTACTCGCGCATGATCTGGCCGAGGCCGCGGAACTGCTCCGGGGTGAGGTCGCCGCGGGTGATCTTCACCTCGACGGTGGAGAAGCCCTCCTGGCGCTGCGCCTCGACGTTGCCCTTGAGGAAACGCTCGAACTCGGAGGTGTCGCCGTTCGGCGAGGCGGGGGCGGGTGGCGCCGCCGGGGCGGTCGCCTCCTCGTCGATGTCGAAGCGCAGCCGCTCGATGAGGTCGGAGTCGAAGTCGCGCTCGGCGACCCAGTCGCCCTCGAGCTCCTCGTCGAGCTGCTCGCGGAAGGCGTCGATCCCGATCTTGTCGATCAGGACCTTGATCCGGGCGCGGGCGCGGTTGACGCGCAGCCACTCCTGGCGATCGAAGATGCGGAAGATCCCCTCGGCGACCTTGAGGTAGTCGCCGTTGTCGGCCTCGACGAAGTCGTAGACCGTGGGGGCGACTCGGGCCATGATCGAGGTGCCGCCGCCGACCCGGACCTCGAAGCCCTTGACCCCGTCCCGTTCGCGGGAGATGAAGGCGATGTCGTGGATGCCGGTGATCGCGCGGTCCTCGTCGGAGCCGCTGAAGGCGGTCTTGATCTTGCGCGGCATCAGCTGCGTCGTCGGGTGGCGGACGAAGTAGCGGACGAAGGCACCGGCGTAGGCGGTGGGGTCGAAGATCTCGTCGGGGGCGACGCCGGCCCAGGGGTCGCCGGTGACGTTGCGCACGGTGTTGCCGCAGCCCTCGCGCGAGGAGAGGTCGGCCTCGGCGATCTCCCGCAGCAGCTCCTCCATGTCGCGCAGCGGCACGTGGTGGATCTGGATGTTCTGGCGGGTGGTGACGTGGCCTTTGTTCAGCGGCGCGTATTTCTCGACCACGCTGGCGAAGGCGTCCATCTGCTCCGGGGTGACGCCGCCGAACGGGAGCTTGACGCGGACCATCTGCACGTCGGGCTGGCGCTGGCCGTAGACGCCCTGTTTGAGGCGGAAGCCGATGAACTGGTTCTCTTCCAGCTCGCCGCCGAGGAACTTCTCCGCTTCGTTGTCGAAGTCGTCGAACTCGCGCTCGATGATCGGGATGATGTGGCCCGGGACGTTCTCGTAGGTCTCCGGGTTCTCGAGCGTGCCGACCCGGCCCTTGCCCCGCTGCTCCTTGTTCTCGGCCACGACTACGTCCATGCGGAGGAAAATAGCAAAACCTGACAGGGATTAGGGTATTTAGACGCGCGATCCCGCTGCGCAGCGAAATTCAGCTATGGGACGGTTTGCCCTGCGCCTGCAGGATCGCCGCCGCCTCACCGGACTCGGCGACGTAGCCGCCCTCCGGCTCCAGCGGCAGGTCGGCCTCGTCCCAGCCGACGATCCCCTCGCTCATCTTGACCGCGTCGTAGCCGGCCTCGGCCAGCGCCGCCGCCGCCATCGAGGAGCGGTTGCCGCCGCGGCAGTAGAGGACGACGGGGCGGTCCTTGTCGAGCTCGCCGGTGCGCTGCGCCAGCTCGGCGAGCGGCAGATGGGTGGCGCCGGCGATCCGCCCCGCCTCCCACTCGTGGCCGGCGCGCACGTCGACCAGCTGCGCGCCCTCGTCGACCAGCTTGCGGGCCTCCTCGCGGGAGATCTCCTTGGCCTCGTCCGTCACGGTGCGAAACCCTAGCAACCCGGCAGTATGAGACCGATCGGTCGCATTATTTTCCTACGGGCGCCCGCGCGCACGCGATGCGACCGATCGGTCGCATTTCGCAGAAATACGACCAAACCGGCACAGATGCGACAGATCGGTCTCATCTGGTCTACTTTCCACCCATGGAGACGGCAAATTCACCGGCCGAGCTGGGCAGCGCGATACGCGAGCGGCGACGGCGCCTGGACATCACCCAGGACGAGCTCGCCGCTTCGATCGGGGTCAATCGCAAGGTGATCGGCCAGCTCGAGCGGGGCAAGGAGACGGTCCACGTCGGGATCGCCCTGCGCGCCGCCCGCGCGGTCGGGCTGGACGTCGGGGTCGAGGCGCGTGGCTGAGCGGACGCTCAACGTCTTCCTCCACAACGAGCTGGCCGGCGTCCTGCGGCGCAAGGACAACGGCAACCTCCAGTTCCGCTACGACGGTGCCTACCTCGACGCGGGCGGGCGGCCGCTCTCGCTGAACCTGCCGCTGCGGGCCGAGGCCTTCCCCCACCGCGAGTCGCTCGCCTTCTTCGGCAACCTGCTGCCGGAGGAGGGCGTCCGCGCGCAGCTCGCCCTGACCACGGGCATCTCGGCCTCCAACGACTACAAGCTGCTGGAGCGATTCGGCGGCGACGTGGCCGGCGCGATCACCCTGCTGCCGCCGGCGGAGGGGCCGGCCGACCCCGAGCCGGACGAGCTCGAGCTGCTCTCGCCCGAGCGGCTGGACGAGATCCTCGTCGAGCTGCCCCAGCGACCGCTGGCGGCGGACGAGGCGGGCGAGGTGCGGCTCTCGCTCGCCGGGGCGCAGAGCAAGCTGCCCGTGGTCGAGGTCGAGAACGGGTTCGCGCTCCCGCACGGTTCGGGGCGGCCGACCACCCACATCCTCAAGCCCGAGCCGGAGCGGTTCCCCGGCCTGGTCGCCAACGAGTTCTTCTGCATGCGCCTGGCCGCGGCGGCCGGCCTGGAGGTCGCCGAGGTCGAGCGGGCCGAGACCCTCTCCGGGCTGCCCTACCTGATCGTCACCCGCTACGACCGCGACCTCACCCAGGAGCCGGTCCGCCGCCTCCACCAGGAGGACCTCTGCCAGGCGCTCGGCAAGCTCCCGATCGAGAAGTACCAGCAGGAGGGCGGGCCCGGCGTGGTGGAGGCGATGGCCCTGATCGACGCGGCCTCGACCGCCCCGGCGCGCGACCGGCCGCAGCTCTGGCTGGCGCTCGCCTTCAACGTCCTGATCGGCAACTGCGACGCGCACGGCAAGAACTACTCGCTGCTCTACGACTCGCGCGCGCCAAGCCTGGCGCCGCTCTACGACCTGGTCTCCACGGCGGCCTACGACGTGCTGACCTCACGGCTGGCGATGTCGATCGACGGCGCGAAGAGCCTCGATGAGGTCCGCTACGCCGCCTGGCGGCGCCTGGCCGAGGAAATCCGTTTCGCTCCGCGCTTCCTGGAGCAGCGCATGGAGCCCTTCGTCGCCCGCGTGCTCGATGCGGTCCCCGAACTCGCTGCCGAGCCCGAGCACTCGCACGAGATCGTCAGGGAGATCGCCGTCGGGATCGCCGAGCGCGCCGAGCGGCTGGCGCCGCCCCGGCCCCTCTCCTAGTCGATCTCGGTGCCCTCGATCAGGAAGGCGACCCGGACGTGGGCCCGGTACTCGTCGAGGTTCTCGCCGCGGATCCCGGTCGAGACGATGTCGACGGCGCGGATGTTGCGCAGCGTGCCCTGAGCCTGGCTCAGCGCCTGTTTCGCCGCGTCGTCGGTCGAGGTCTTGGAGCTCCCGACCAGCTCGATGATTTTCACGACGGCCATTGTGATCCTCCTTCGTCCAGAACACTCTCCTTGGCGCTCACACCCTCGATCAGCGCCGCCCGCTGCCAGGCGCTGGTCGTCTCAGGTGCCTCCGCCGGCGCCCCACCGAACTCCGCCTCGAACCGCGCGATCGCCGCCGCCACGGCGGCCGCCTCGTCTCCGCTCGCGGTCTTGACTGCCACGGATCAAGCCTACTGCGACGCGGCCGGCCGCAACTTGGCGGGGCGCCGCCGGTTTCGATTGCAGCTCAGTGGGGAACACCGCTGTCTGACCGACAACCCTAGAAGGGAGCTGCGATGAGGAGTCTGGGCAGGGGCAAGCTGCGGCTGGTAGCGCTGGCCATCGGCGCGACGACGATGGTGCCGGCCACGAGCGCCGGGGCCGCGACGGTCAGCGCCTTCGAGGAGCCCCTCTTCAAAACCCCTGGCACGCGCTACGCGTCGGCGCGGGTCGACGCGGAGCCCGGTGAGGCGAACCGGCTCTCGATCGTGCTCACCGGCAAGCCCGGCAGCTACCTGCTCCAGATTCGCGACGAGGCCGAGCCGCTCCAGGCCGGCAACCGCTGCGAGGGCGGCGGCGGCGCGGGAGCGCTGGTCACCTGCGCGCTCACCGTGACGCCGAGTCCGGTCACGATCGTCCTCGGCAACCGCGGCGGCACCGTCGACGCGAGCTCGTTTCCGAACAGGATCGAGGTCCGGGCCGGTTCGGGCGACGACTCGATCACGGCCGGGAATGGAGGTCTCACGTATTTTCCAACCCGCTGCGGCTCCGACATCCACCCTTCGTCCGAGTGCGACCCTGAACTCGGCGACGGCAGCACCGGAGCCGACCGGGTCGCGACCGGTGGCGGCGATGACGCCATCTGGCTAGGCGACGGGCCGAGCCAGGTCTCCACCGGAGGCGGCAACGATTTCCTGCTCGCCACCGCCGCCCCCAACGGTCCCGACAGGATCGACCTCGGGGCAGGGGAGCGGGACATAGCCAACTTCAACCTGCGACAGACGGGGCTTTCCTACACGGCCGACGATCTCGCCAACGACGGCGCCCCCGGCGAGGGCGACGCGATCCTCGGCGCCGAGTTCTTCGCCGGCGGCAACGGCGACGACCTGCTGGTCGGGGACGGCGACGGCGATTACCTCGTCGGCAACGGCGGCAGCGACCTGTTGATCGGGGCAGGAGGGAACGACTGGCTGATCGGGGAGGTCGGCGGGGGCAGCAAGCTGGGCCGCGTCGCCGGGATCAGCTTGAACACGTTCCGCTGGGACTACGGGAACTCGCGAAAGCTGCGGATCACCGCCGGAGGTGACAGAGCGCTGGGCGGCCCCGGAACCGACCAGCTCCACCTCGACGGCGGAAACGACGAGGGCTTCGGCGGTCCGGGCAAGGACCTGATCCGGGGGAACGACGGACGGGATCGGCTCTTCGGCCAGCCCGGGCGCAACCGCATCGACGGCGGCCCTCAGCGCGACCGCTGCCGCGGAGGCGGTCGCGGCAGCGTCGTCCAGCGCTGCGAGACCTAGCCGCTGGCGGCGCTTCGGTCGGCCCGCTAGCCGTGGAGGCCTGGGACCGGGGTGCCGTGTTTGACCACGGCGCAGTTGAACGGCTTCGGGTCGAAGCGGTCCGTCAGGGCGCGGCCGGCGGGTTTGCCGGTGGGCTTGGTGAAGCCTTTGCCGCCTGGCTTTTTCTTCGGCGGCCTGCCGCGGCCGCACTGGATCGCGAAGTCGCGGACGCCGTCGCGGGCGTCGATCACGTCGTCGCCGCCGTTGCCGATGAAGACGTCTTCGCCGGGCTGCCCGAGCATGCTGTTGGCGCGGCCGTCGCCGATCAGGACGTCCCAGTCGAAGGAGCCCTCCATGTCCTCGTTTGAGTTGTCGAGGCGGACGCTGTCGCAGCCCCTGATCTCGTCGACCCAGGCGGCGTTCTTCGGGAAGGAGATGATCAGCAGGCCCGGGTGCGCCTGCGTCTCCGCGAAGGAGGCGTCGTCGCGGCCCGGCCCGCCGACGATCGCGCCGCCGGCGCAGCCGCCGCCGGCGGCCAGCAGGTCGCCGTTCTCTCCCCCGTATAAGAAGGTCGGGCCGGGCAGGCCGCCGACCAACCCGTCGGCGCCGGCGCCGCCGTAGAGCTTGTCCGCTCCCAGGCCGGCCTCGATCAGGTTGTCCTCGGGGCCGCCGACGATCGTGTCGTTGCCGGGACCGCCGGCGAAGCGGGTGCTGCCGACCTCCTCCAGCGAGCCTTCGACCCGCAGCGAGTCGCGGCCGGGGCCGAGGTCGGCCGTGAGCCAGCGGCCGGGCCCCGCGGCCGGACAGGAGACCTGGTTGGCGACGCCGGGCGGGCGGTGGCAGCCGGGGCCGATCGCGAGGCCGGCGCGCGCCGTGACCGCGAAGGTGGAGGTCGCCGCGTCGAAGGCGACGATGAAGTGGTCGGGCCCGGAGCCGCCGACGATCTCCAGCCCCGCACCGCCGCCCGGCGCGGGGTCGAGCTGGATGTAGGCCGAGCCCTTGGGAGCGCGTTCCGGGCCGCAGGAGGTCGTCCTCCCCTTCGCGCCCCTGCAGCCGTCGCGCCCCTGGCCGCCGTCGATCGTGTCCCCACCGCCACCGCCGACGAGCTGGTCGTCGCCGGGACCGCCGTCGATCTCGTTCGCGCGGCGGTTGCCGGTCAGGGTGTCGCGGAAGGCCGAGCCTTCGATCGACTCGAAGCCGAACAGCTTGTCGTGGCCGTCGCCGTAGGCGCGGTGCCTTCGCAGCGAGGCCCAGACGCCGGCCCCCTTGGCGCTGGCGACGTCGGTCGCGAAGGAGGCGATGTCGCCGCCCCCGGCGCCGCCCTTCATCAGGTCGTAGCCGTAGTCGCCGTGGACCAGGTCTTCCTTCCCGGGGCCGCCGTTGACGATGTCGATCCCGAGGTCGCCGGCCACCTCGTCGCCGCGGCCGGCGCCGCCCAGGACCTTGTCGTCGCCGAGGCCGCCGATCGCGCGGTCGCCGTTTCCGGCGCCGCCGTCGACCTCGTCGTTGCCGCGGCCCCCGTGCACCACGTCGGCCCCCGGCCCGCCGCAGATCAGGTCGTTGCCGAGGCTGCCGAAGATCTCGTCGTCGCCGTTGCCGGCCCAGATCACGTCGCGGTCAGGCGTGCCGTGGAGGACGTCGTCACCGGGGGTGCCGACGATCTTCGCCTGCCGCCCGTGGCAGATCGGCGTTTCGATCGTCGCGTTGTCCTCGGCCGCGCTCGCCACCGCCGCGAAAGCGGCAGCAACCACCAGCAGAACCGCCACGACCCCCCTGATTCGCGTGCTCACCAGGCGAAGATCGTACTCATGCGCTGCGGATCAGCTTCTTGTTGACGAACTCGTCGGCGCCGTAGCGGCCCAGCTCCCGGCCGAAGCCGGAGCGCTTGAAGCCGCCGAACGGCAGCTCCGGGCTGTCGGCCAGCACCAGGTTCACGTAGACCATCCCGGCTTCGAGCCTGTCGGCGACCCGCTTCCCCTGCTCGGCGTCGGTGGTCATCACATAGGAGCCGAGGCCGAACGGGGTCTGGTTGGCGAGCTCGACCGCCTCGTCCTCGGAGCCGACCCGGTAGACCTGCGCCACCGGGCCGAAGAACTCTTCCTGGGAGGCCTCGTCGCCCGGCTCGATCCCGGTCAGGATCGTCGGTTCGAAGAAGTTGCCGTCGCGCTTGCCGCCGGTCAGCACCTCCGCCCCGTTCGCGATCGCCCGTTTCACCTGGTCCTCGAGCCGGTCGGCGGCGGTCTGCGAGGAGAGCGGGCCCATCGCGGTCTCCTCCGCGGTCGGGTCGCCCGGCTTCGACGCCTCCAGCTTCTCGCGGAACTTCTCGAGGAACTCGTCGTAGAGCTCGTCGACGACGATGAAGCGCTTGGCCGCGTTGCAGGACTGGCCGGTGTTGTCGAGCCGCGCTTCCGCCGCCTGCTGCGCGGCCGCGTCGAGGTCCTCGGCGCCGAGCAGGATGAAGGGATCCGAGCCGCCGAGCTCGAGCACGACCTTCTTCAGGTTGCGCCCGGCGACCGCGGCGACCGCGGCGCCGGCCCGCTCGGAGCCGGTGACCGAGACGCCGCGCACGCGCGGGTCGGCGATCGCCCACTCGATCTGCTCGTTGGTCGCGTAAATGTTCTCGTAGGTGCCCTCGGGGAAGCCGGCGTCGTCGAACATCCGCTGCATCGCCTCGGCCGATTCCGGGCACTGGGGCGCGTGCTTGAGCAGGATCGTGTTGCCGATCGCCAGGTTCGGCCCGGCGAAGCGGGCCACCTGGTAGTACGGGAAGTTCCAGGGCATGATCCCCAGCAGCACGCCGAAGGGGCTGCGCCGGATCACCGCCGTGCCCTCGCCGCCGAGCAGCTCGATCGGCTCGTCGGCCAGCAGCTCCTCGGCCCGCTCGGCGTAGAAGCCGTAGATCTCCGCCGCGAAGTCGACCTCGCCGAGCGCCTGCTCGATCGGCTTGCCCATCTCGCGGACGATGATCTCGGCCAGCTCCTGGCGGCGCTCGGAGTGCAGCTCGCCGACCCGGCGGACCAGCGCCGCGCGGTCCGCGACAGAGGTCGACCCCGGCCAGGTCCGCGAGGCCTCGTCGGCGCGGCCGATCGCGGCGCGGAGCTCGTCGTCGCCGATCTCCGGGTACTCCCTGACCGTCTCGCCGGTGGCCGGGTTGACAACCGCGTAGCTGCTCATTGCGCGCTTCCTCCCATCAGTTGAAGTTCAGCTCTCCACTACCCCGACGCCCTCCAGGTCCAACGCCGTCTCGACCGGCACGTACTCCCTCTCCACCGCTTCCGCCACCGCCGGGTGCGTCACCTCGCCGCCGGCGACGTTGACCCCGAGCCGCAGGCCCGGGTCGTGGCGGACCGCCTCGGCGACGCCGTGGTCGGCGAGCGCGATCGCGTAGGGCAGGGTCGCGTTGGTGAGCGCGTGGGTCGAGGTGATCGGGACCGCGCCGGGCATGTTGGTGACGCAGTAGTGGATGACCCCGTCGACCTCGAAGGTGGGCTCGCGGTGGGTGGTCGGCCGCGAGGTCTCGAAGCAGCCGCCCTGGTCGATCGCGACGTCGACCAGCACCGACCCCGGCCGCATCAGCGCCAGCTGCTCGCGCTTCACCACGTAGGGAGCGCGCGCCCCGTGCACCAGCACCGCGCCGATCACGAGGTCCGCGCGCGGCAGCATCTCCTCGATCGCCAGCGTGGTCGAGTAGACGGTCGAGCAGCGGCCGCCGAAGACCACGTCGAGCTCGCGCAGGCGGTCGACCGAGCGGTCGTAGACGAAGACGTCCGCCTCCATCCCGATCGCGATGAAGGCCGCGTTCATCCCGACCACGCCGCCGCCGATCACCAGCACGTTGGCGGCCGCGACCCCGGGCACCCCCCCGAGCAGGATCCCCCGTCCCCCCTCCGGCTTCTCCAGCATGAAGGCGCCGGCCTGGGTCGCGATCTTGCCGGCGATCTCGCTCATCGGCGCCAGCAGCGGCAGCCGCCCGCGCGCGTCCTCGACCGTCTCGTAGGCGACGGCGGTGGCGCCGGACCGGCAGAGGGCACTGGTCTGCTCGGGGTCCGGCGCAAGATGCAGGTAGGTGAAGAGCAGCTGGCCGGGCCGCAGCATCTCGATCTCCGCCGGCTGCAGCTCCTTGACGTGGACGATCATCTCGGCCCGTTCGAAGACCGCGGGCGCGCCGGCGGCGATCTCCGCCCCCTGCGCCTCGTACTCCTCGTCGGCGATCGCGCTGCCCTCGCCCGCCCCGGCCTCGATCAGCACCTCGTGCCGGCGCTCGACCAGCTCGCGCACCCCGGCCGGGGTGATCGCCACCCGGTACTCGTCGGCCTTTATCTCCCTGACGACGCCGACCCTCACGCGACCAGCTCCCGCGCCCGCAGCGCCAGCCAGAACTCGATCCGGTCGTGGGCGCGCGAGAGGTCGCGCCCGGTCAGCTCTTCGACCTTGCGCATCCGGTAGCGCAGGGTGTGGCGGTGGCAGTAGACCTGCCGCGCCGCCTTCTCCCACTGCCCGTTCTGCTCGATGAAGGCCTCCAGCGAGCGCAGCAGCTCGCCGCCGTACTCCTCGTCGCCCTCCTCGATCGGGCCGAGCACGCTGTCGCAGTAGAGGTCGAGCGCCTCGTCGTCCTGGATCGAGAGCAGCAGGGTGAAGGCGCCGAGGTCGCGCCAGGAGGCGACCTCCGGCGCGGTGCCGTTGTCGAACCCGGTCGCCTCCAGCGCGCAGCGGGCCTCGTGGAAGGAGTGGCGCAACCGCTCCGGCGACGCCGGCCGGCTCGCCGCCACCCGGACCGCGCCGTCCGGCCGCAGCGCCTTGCGGGCGTCGGCGGCGACGTCGAGCGGGTCGCGGTCGGCGGCGTCGACCACGGCGCAGAGCAGCTCGCGGCCGCCGACCTCGTGCGTGGCGACGACCGCGGGGCATGCGTCGGCGGCCAGCGCGCGTTCGAGCGCACCGACGGCGGCAGCGGGATGGTCGAGAGAGAAAACCAGCACCGCCGCCTCCTCTCCGATGCCGAACGGCTCCAGCCGCCGCCGCAGCTCGGTCGCCTCCATCCGACCGCCCAGTGCCCCCGCCAGGACGTCGCCGGCGAGCCGGCGCTCCGTCTCGCGGGCGACCCGGCGCCGCATCAGCTCGAGCGCGACCACCGCAACCGCCTGCTGCAGGATCAGCCGCTCGAAGTCCCCGAGCCCGCCCGAGTCGCGGACGATCACCACCCAGGCCTGGGGCGGCCCGCCCCCCGGCGAGATCACCGGGTGGGCGAGGGCCCGCTCGGCGACCGAGGGATGGGAGGGGACGAAGGGGTGGCCGTCGCCGGCGTGGCTGAGCGCCTCGCGCCGGATCGCGCCGATCGCGTCGGCCGAGAGCTGCCGGCGGAAGCCGCGCCCGGCGAGGCGTTCGCCGCGCCCGTCGAGCACGGCGACGGTGCCGCCGACGGCGGAGGCGATCGTCGCCGCGATTTCCTCCAGGCCGCGCTCCTCAAGGACGAGGCGCTCGAGCCGGCGCTGCACGGCGATCCCCCGCTGCAGCACCTCGTACTGCTCGTTGACGAGGCGCGCGAAGGCTTTCTCGGTGATCGCGATGAACGGGGTCGAGTAGGGGACCTCGAAGAGCGGGAAGTCGCGCTTCTCCGCCTCGTCGACCAGCGCTTTCGGCAGCTTCTTGTGGCTGAAGCCGGTGCCGAAGCCGAGCCCGGCGAGGTTGCTGTCGGCGAGCAGGCGGACGAAGGAGCGCTGCTTGGCGGCGCTGTCGAGCGGGATGCCGGTGGTCAGCATCAGCTCTCCGCCCGAGAGCCACGGGGTCGGGTCCTCGAGCTCGGAGATGTGGACCCAGCGCACCGGCGCCGCAGCGCCCTCCGCACCGGCCGCCAGGTCGAGGTCCAGTTCGTCGAGCAGGCTCTGGACGGTGAGCACCGCGCCTACCTGACGACCTGCTCCCAGGCCTCGGTGAGGACGCCGTGCAGCACGTCGTGGATCTCTTCGAACTGCTCGCTGTCGGAGATCAGCGGCGGCGCCAGCTGCACCACCGGGTCGCCGCGATCGTCGGCGCGGCAGATCAGCCCGCGCCGGTAGAGCTCGGCCGAGAGGAAGCCGCGCAGCAGCCGCTCGGACTCCTCGTCGTCGAAGCTCTCCTTCGTCTCCTTGTCTTTGACCAGCTCGACCGCGTGGAAGAAGCCGGCGCCGCGCACGTCGCCGACGATCGGCAGCTCGTGCAGCGTCTCCAGCATCGCCCGGAACTCGTTCTCCTTGGCGAGCACGTGCCCGCAGAGGTCCTCGCGCTCGTAGACGTCGAGGTTGGCCATCGCGATCGCCGCCGCGACCGGGTGGCCGGCGAAGGTGAAGCCGTGGGCGAAGGAGGCGGTGCCCTCCATGAACGGCTCGGCGACCTTGTCGGAGGCGATCACCGCGCCCATCGGGGCGTAGGCCGAGGTCAGCGCCTTGGCGACCGTGATCAGGTCCGGCTGGTAGCCGAAGCGTTCGCACCCGAAGTAGTGGCCGAGCCGGCCCCAGGCGCAGATCACCTCGTCGGAGATCAGCAGCACGTCGTGGCGGTCGCAGATCTCCCGCACCTGCTGGAAGTAGCCGTCGGGCGGGACGAAGCAGCCGCCGGCGTTCTGGACCGGCTCGAGGATCACCGCGGCGACCGTCTCCGGCCCCTCGAAGACGATCCGCTCCTCGATCGCGTCGGCGGCCCAGGTTTCCTCGCGGTCCTCGGGCCAGCGGTAGACGTTGGTGTTGGGGACGTGGCAGCCGCCCGGAACAAGCGGCTCGAACTGCGAGCGCAGCTCGGTGATCCCCGTCGCCGCCAGCGCCCCCAGCGAGGTGCCGTGGTAGGCGACCTCGCGGGCGATGAACTTGTGCTTCTGGCCTTTGCCGTGCATGCGGTGGTAGTTGCGGGCCAGCTTCAGCGCCGACTCGACCGCCTCCGAGCCGCCGTTGGTGAAGAAGACGCGGTTGAGGTCGCCGGGGGCGAGCGCGGCGATCCGCGCCGCCAGCTCGATCGCCCGCGGGTGGGCGTAGCTCCAGAGCGTGTAGAAGTCGAGCTCCTCGACCTGGCGCGCGGCCGCCTCGCCGTACTCGGCCCGCCCGTGGCCGGCGTTGACGCAGAAGAGCCCGGAGAGGCCGTCCAGGTAGCGGTTGCCGTGCTCGTCGAAGACGTAGCAGCCCTCGGCGCGGGTGATGATCGGGATCTCGTGGTCGGGGCCGTAGGCGCCCATCCGCGAGAAGTGCATCCAGAGATGCCGGCGTGCCAGTTGCTGGAGCTCCGTGTCTACGGGGGCCTCCGTGGCCATTCCGATTCTCCTCTCAGGCTACGACGATATGGATAACGCTAACTCCAGTTTGGCACCAGTGCAAGTGGTCATTGGGTCAAGCTCCAGGCGCACAGTTGTACATAGGGTACAAATCGTGCCTGTGCTTTTGGGACATTCGCCACTTGTGCCGCGCTCCGCCGAGGCTTACGGTCGGTGAGTCGAGAGAAGGGGGAAGTGGAGTTGAGCACCGGGGAGAAGGGGCTGAAGAAGGACGCGATCGGGTTCAGCGACGGGCTCACGATCGCCCTCGCCTCGACCGCCCCCGCCTACTCGCTGGCGGCGGTGATCGGCTCGATCGTCGTCATCGTCGGCTTCCAGGCGCCGGCGGCGCTGCTGCTCTCCTTCGTGCCGATGTTCTTCATCGCCGCGGCCTTCTATTACATGAACCGCGCCGACCAGGACTGCGGGACCAGCTTCTCCTGGGTGACGCGGGCGATCGGGCCGCAGTCGGGCTGGATCACCGGCTGGGCGATCTGCGTCACCGGGATCCTCGTGATCGGCTCCCTCGCCGACGTCGCCGCCTACTCGTTCTTCGAACTCGTCGGGGCCGAATCGCTGGCCGAAAGCAAAGCCGCGGTGACCCTGGTGGCGCTCGCCCTGATCGCGGGGATGACGACGATCTGCGTGCTCGGCACCGAGCTCTCCGCCCACGTCCAGAAGGGGCTGATGGTGCTCCAGATCGGGCCGCTGCTGCTGTTCGCGGCGGTCGCGATCTACAAGGTGCTGAGCGGGGACGCCCCGGGCGCGGCGGTCGATCCCTCGCTCTCCTGGTTCAACCCCTTTGAGATCGGCAGCGGCGGAGCGCTGACCGGCGCCCTGCTGCTCGGCGTCTTCATCTACTGGGGCTGGGAGAGCGCGGTCAACCTCAACGAGGAGACCGAGGGCGCGGCGACGGCGCCGGGCCTGGCCGGCCTGGTCAGCACCGTGCTCCTCCTCGTCACCTACCTCGGAGTCGCCACCGCCCTGGTCGCCTGGAAGGGCGAGGCCGGAGCGGCCGCCTTCGAAGACAACGAAGCGATCCTCGCCAGCTACGCCGAAGGGGTGCTCGGCAGCCCCCTCGACAGCCTCGTGCTGCTGGCCGTGGTCGTCTCCGCGCTCGCCTCGACCCAGACGACGATCCTGCCCGCCTCGCGCACCTCGCTCTCGATGGCGCGGGCGGAGGCGATGCCGAGCGCGCTCGGCGAGGTCAGCTCGCGCTACTTCACCCCGGTCGTCTCGACCGTCGTGATCGGCGTGCTGGCGGTCGCCTGGTACCTGCCGTCGAAGCTGGTCAGCGAAAACTTCCTCTTCGACTCGCTCTCGGCGCTGGCCCTGATGATCGCCTTCTACTACGCCTTCACCGGCATCGCCTGCGCGGTCTACTACCGGCGCGAGCTGCGCAAGTCGGTGAAGAACTTCCTCTTCGTCGGCGTCGCGCCGGTGATTGGCGCGGTGCTCCTCGGGTACCTCTTCTTCAAAGCATTGGTCGACTATGCCGATCCGGCTAACTCATACACGGGCTCCAGCTGGTTCGGCGTCGCCCCGCCGGCGGTCATCGGCGTCGGCTTCCTCGTCCTCGGCTTCGTCCTCCTGGCCGCCTGGCGCCGGCACCAGCGCGAACCGTTCTTCCTGCGCCGGCGCGAAGTCGCGCCGCCCGGCCTGCTCGAGGGAGCGCCGGGAGCGCCCCTGGAACCCGAACCGGCACCCGCGAGGGCGGACTGAGGCGGGGGCGGTGAGCCGATGAGCACGAATGGGAACACCGCCGGGGTCGAGCTGAGAGGGGTCAGCAAGCGTTTCGGCGACGTGCTCGCGGTCGACGACCTCAGCCTCGACCTGGGCCGGGGCGAGTTCTTCACCCTGCTCGGGCCGAGCGGCTGCGGCAAGACGACGACGCTGCGGATGATCGCCGGGTTCGAGACCCCGGACGCGGGCGAGATCCGGATCGAGGGCGAGGACGTGGCCGCCCTGCCCCCATACAGGCGTCCCACCAACACCGTCTTCCAGAGCTACGCGCTCTTCCCCCACCTCAGCGTCGAGGACAACGTCGCCTTCGGCCTCAAGCGCAAGAAGGTGCCGAAGGGCGAGATCGCCGAGCGGGTGCGGGCCGAGCTGGAGCGGGTCGGCCTCGCCGCCGAGGCGCAGCGCAAGCCGGCGCAGCTCTCCGGCGGCATGCAGCAGCGGGTGGCGCTGGCCCGGGCCCTGGTCAACCTGCCGAAGGTGCTGCTGCTCGACGAGCCGCTCGGGGCGCTGGACCTGAAACTGCGCAAGGGGCTGCAGGTGGAGCTGAAACGGATCCAGCGCGAGGTCGGGATCACCTTCGTCTACGTCACCCACGACCAGGAGGAGGCGCTGACGATGAGCGACCGGATCGCGGTGATGAACCGCGGCCGGGTCGAGCAGGTCGGCGGGCCGGAGGAGGTCTACGAGCGCCCCGCCACCACCTTCGTCGCCGGCTTCATCGGCGTCTCCAACCTGATGCCGGCGGTGGTCTCCGGGCCCGGTCAGGTCCGGCTCGAGAGCGGGCCGGAAGTGTCGGGCAACACCGGCGACCTCGGGACCGGCGAAGGCTGCTACGCAGTGGTGCGACCGGAGAAGCTGCGAGTGGAGCCGGCGGGGGACGCAGCCGGTCAGGGCAGCTCGAACGGGCTGCCGCGCGTCGAGGGGATCGTCGAGAGCTCGCTGTACCTGGGGACGGCGACGCAGATCGTCGTCGGCCTCGGCGACGACGTGCGGATGACCGTGCTCGTCCCCAACGCCGACGAGGCCGCACGCCAGACCCTGCCCGGCGGCGGTGCCCGCGTGGCGCTGAGCTGGGAGCCCGAGCACATGCACATGGTCCGCGAGTCCGCGGTTCTGGAGCCAACCAAGAGGAGTGAATGAGATGGAAGCCAGCAGCAGACGAGCGGTCCCGGCGATCGTGGTCGCCATTGCCCTCGCCCTGGGCCTCGCCGCCTGCGGCGGAGGCGGCGGCGGCGACAACGACGGCGGCGAAGTGACCACGGCCAAAGCCGGCCCGGTCAAAGGCGATCTGACGATCTCCAACTGGCCGGGGTACATCGATCCCGGCAAGGAAGGCACCGTCGCCGAGTTCGAAAAAGAGACCGGCGTCAGCCTCAAATACATCGAGGACGTCAACGACAACAACGACTTCCTCGGCAAGCTGCAGCCGCAGCTGGAACAGGGAGAGTCGGGCGGGCGCAGCATCTTCGTCGTCACCGACTGGATGGCGAAACTGATGTACGACCTCGGCTACGTGCAGGAGATCGATCCGGACGACCTGCCGACCGTGTTCGAAACCATGGTGCCGAGCCTGCGGGATCCCTCCTTCGACCCGGGCCGAAAGTTCTCGATCCCCTGGCAGAGCGGGATGACCGGGATCTGGGTCGACAAGTCGAAGGCGCCAGAGATCAAATCGGTCAACGACCTCTTCGACCCGAAATACAAGGGCAAGGTGACGATGCTCGAAGAGATGCGCGACAGCGTCGCCCTGGTGATGAAGGGAGAAGGCGTCGACCCGGACGAGGCGAGCGACGCGGACTGGGAAAAAGCGATCGAGCGAGTCGACGCGGCCGCCGACTCCGGCCAGATCCGCAGCTTCACCGGCAACAACTACACCGAGGACCTGACCGCCGGCAACATCGTCGCGGCGATCGGGTGGTCGGGCGACGCCTCGATCATCGAAAACCCGGACGCCGAATGGATCATGCCGGCCGAGGGCTGTGTGCTCTGGTCGGACAACATGGTGATCCCGGTCGGGGCGCCCAACACCCCGGCGGCGCTGGGCTGGATGGAGTTCGTCTACGAGCCCGAGGTGGCGGCCGACCTGACTGAATACATCACCTACATCTCCCCGGTGGAAGGGGTGAAGGAGCTGGTCAGCCCCGATCTGGCGAAAGACCCGCTCGTCTTCCCGACCCCCGAGTTCCAGAAAGAGTGCTCGACCCAGGTCTCGCCCCCCGATGACGTCGACGGGGTCGAAGAAGCCTGGCAGGACGTGCTGACCGGTTGATCCGATGAGAAGCTTGAAGCAGCGCTCGGTCCCCTACTGGCTCCTGGGACCGGGCCTGCTCTGGCTCCTCTTCTTCTTCGTCGTGCCCATGTACTTCATGGGCGAACTGGCGCTGTACTCGGGCTCGCTGCGGACGGGCGGGTTCGAACTCACCTGGGCCTTCGAGAACTTCCCGAACGCGCTCTCCGGTCACGAGGAGCAGATTCTCCGCTCCTTCTTCTACGCCGGCACGGCGACGGTCCTGGCGCTGCTGATCGGGTACCCGCTCGCCTACGCGATCGCCTTCCGCGCCGGCCGCTTCAAGCTGCTGCTCCTGTTCGCGGTGATCGCGCCCTTCTTCACCACCTACCTGATCCGCACGATCGCCTGGAAAACGATTCTCAGCGACGACAGCCCGGTGGTCAGCGTGCTGCAGACCCTGGCGCTGCTCCCGGAGGACGGGCGCATCCTGGCCACGCCCGCAGCAGTCATCGCCGGCCTCACCTACAACTTCCTCCCGTTCATGATCCTGCCGCTCTACGCGAACCTGGAGCGGCTCGACCTGCGCCTGGTCGAGGCGGCCAAGGACCTCTACTCCTCCTCGACCCAGGCCTTCCTCAAGGTGACGCTGCCGCTGACGATGCCGGGGATCGTCGCCGGCGTCCTGCTCACCTTCATCCCCGCCTTCGGCGACTACATCAACGCCGAGCTGCTGGGCGGGACCGGGCAGTCGATGATCGGCAACGTGATCCAGTCGCTCTACCTGAACCAGCGCGACTACCCGGAGGCGGCGGCGCTCTCGTTCATGATGATGGCGCTGATCCTCGCCGTCGTCCTCGTCTACATCCGCTTCGCCGGGACCGAGGCATTCATGGGCGACGAAGACGAGGCGGAGGGGCGGGCCTGATGGCGGCGCTGGGACGAGGCTGGGCCTGGCTGCGTTACAACGCGCTGCCGATCTACGCGGTGCTGGCGGTCGCCTACATCCTGATCCCGATCGTCGTCATCGCCGTCTTCTCCTTCGGTGAGACCCCGAAAGACAAACTCACCTTCGCCCTCGGGAACGGGTTCACGCTCGAGTACTGGCAGACGATGTTCGACATCCCCGAACTCAACGACGCCCTCTCCACCAGCCTGCGGCTGGCCGCGCTCTCGACCCTGATCTCGACCGCGATCGGGACGGCGATGGCGATCGCGCTGGTCCGGCACCGGTTCCACGGCAAGCGCGTCGCAAACCTCCTGATCGTGATCCCGATGGCGACGCCGGAGGTGGTGATCGGCGCCTCGCTGCTCTCGATGTTCATCTACTACTCGTTCGCGCTCGGCTTCGAGACGCTGCTGATCGCCCACGTGATGTTCTCGATCAGCTTCGTCGTGGTCGTCGTGCGCTCGCGCCTGATCGGGTTCGACCGCAACCTCGAGGAGGCGGCGGCCGACCTCGGCGCCGGGCCGTTCACCACCTTCCGCACCGTCACCCTGCCCCTGCTCGCGCCCGGGGTCGTCGCCGCGGCGCTGCTCGCCTTCGCGCTCTCGATCGACGACTTCGTGATCTCGAACTTCAACTCGGGAACGACCGTGACCTTCCCGCTGTATGTGTACGGGGTCAGCCTGCGCGGGATCCCGGTCCAGGTCAACGCGCTCGCGACCCTGCTCTTCCTCGTCGCGGTCGTCGCCGTGATCCTCGTCCTCTTCCAGCAGCGGCGAGCGGAGCGGATGGCGGCGGTGCGGCCCGAGCCGGTCCCCGTCCCCGGTACCGTGGCGGCCCGGTGATGGCGGAGCGGCTGCGCAACTACGTCGGCGGCGAGTGGGTGGACGTCGAGGGGGTCGAGGCGATCCCCGACGTCGACCCCGCGAGCGGCGAGACCGTCGCGGAGGTGCCGCTCTCCGGCGCGGCCGCGGTCGACGCCGCGGTGGTGGCGGCGCGGGCCGCGCAGCCGGCCTGGCGCGCGGTGCCGCCGCAGCGGCGGGCGCGGGCGGTGCTGGCCCTGCGCGAGGAGCTGCTGCGCCGGCGCGAGCAGCTGGTTGAACTCGTCACCGCCGACATGGGCAAGACGCTGCCCGACGCCGACGGCGAGGTCGGGCGCGGGCTGGAGTCGGTCGAGTCGGCGGCGGCAGTCCCGCACCTGCTGAAGGGCGAGAACCTCGAGGGCGTGGCGACCGGGGTCGACGTCGAATCGGTGCGCCAGCCGGTTGGCGTCGTCGCCGCGATCACCCCCTTCAACTTCCCGGCGATGATCCCGCTCTGGTTCCTCCCCTACGCGATCGCCTGCGGCAACAGCTTCATCCTCAAGCCCTCGGAGGCCGACCCGCGGCCGTCGGGCCTGATCCTCGAGGCGGTCGACGCGGTCGGTGAGATCCCGCCCGGCGTCGTCAACCTCGTCCACGGCGCCCACGACGCGGTCAACGCCCTGCTCGACCACCCGGGGATCGACGCGATCTCCTTCGTCGGCCAGGCGAAGACGGCGCGGATGGTCGCGGAACGAAGCATCGCCACCGGCAAGCGAGTGCAGGCGCTGGGCGGGGCGAAGAACTCGCTGGTGGTGATGGACGACGCCGACCTCGAGCAGGCGGTGCCGGCGATCATGGGCTCGGCCTTCGGGGCGGCCGGGCAGCGCTGCCTGGCCGGCTCGGTGGCGGTCGTGGTCGGTGGGACGAGCCGGCGCGAGGAGGTGCGGCAGGCGCTGGTCGCGGCGGCCTCGGAGCTGCACGTCGGCGCCGGGTCGGACGCCGCGACCGACGTCTGCCCGCTGGTCTCGGCGACGGCGCACGAGCGGGTGAGCGAGGCGATCGGCCGCGCCGAGAGCGAGGGCGCGGAGCTGCTGCTCGACGGCCGCGGCGACCCCGGGCCCGCAGGGACCCTGCTCCACCCCACGATCGCGGTCACGACCGACCACGAGTCCGAGCTCGCCCGCGAGGAGCAGTTCGGCCCGCTGCTGACCGTGGTCGAGGTCGACGACCTCGACCAGGCGATCGAGTTCCTCAACGGCTCCCGCTACGGCAACGCCGGCGCCATCTTCACGCGATCAGGTGAGGCAGCCCGCCGCTACCGCTACGGCGCCGAGGCCGGCATGCTCGGCGTCAACGTCGGCGTCCCCGCCCCGGTCGCCTGGTTCCCCTTCTCCGGCTGGAAGGACTCGATCGACGGCGACCTGCACGCCAACGGCGCGGACGCGGTGAAGTTCTACACGCGGGAGAAGGTGGTCACGAGCCGCTGGTAGCCGCGTGGGAGAGCGAAGAGCCGCGGGCTCACGCCCGCGGCTCCTGTCCTTCGGACTTCGGGCTTGGCTAGCCCATCACCCCGCTCAGGTCGGTGCTGCCCTGGTAGGTGGCGTTGGTGGTTTTTTCGCCGCAGTTACCGGCGGTGCCGCTGACCCGCGTGTTGACGAGTTTGGCGCCACCGAAGCCGAGCTCGATTCCGGCTTCTGAGCCGGAGCCGAAGTTGCTCAGCGCGATGCCGCCGGCCCCCGACTGCGGGGCGATGTTGTAGACGCAGAGGGACACGCCTTCGGCCTGTTTGGTCGCGTTCGCGTAGAGGGTGATTTTGATCGCATCGCCTTCGCTGCCGCAGGCGACGCCGAGCGTTTTCGCCGCAGCGACCTGGTAGGAGCAACTGCCGGGGTTGACCACCGCCGGCAGTTCGCTGGCACCGACGTAGGCGGCGCAACCCGAGTAGCTCGGGGCGAGCCCGATGCTCGAGGACGGGCCCGAGAGCTGACCGGCGAGGTTCGCGCTGGCGCATTTCAGCGAGCGCGGACCGGGCAGGCCGATCGAGTGCTGGTCGGCCGCGTCCTGGGCGCCGCTGACGTTGACCGGGTAGGCCGGCGTTTCGGCGCTGAACAAGCCGCCCGCAAGCGAGATCCCGACCTTGCCCGAGAGCGCCTGCAGCGCGCCCGAGGCCGGGTTGACTTTCCATTTGCCGGTGTAGGTGAGGGTTCCGTTTTTGCAGTAGGGAGTGGATTTGACCACGGTGTAGGAGAGGGTGGCGGTTACCTCAGTCGCGACCGAGCCGCCTTCGTTGGCGAAGGTGGCAGTCCCGCTCTGCGGGGCGATCCGTTTTTCGCAGATCGAACTGTTGACCTCGACTGATCCGCAGCCGCTGAGCGAGAAGGTCCCGTTAAGCGGGGAGCCGTCGTTGCCCGGTGCCAGGTTGACTTTGCAGCCGTTCCAGTTCCAGGTGACTGCGCCCTCGGCGGTCGAGGAGCAGCTCATGCTTTCCGCGGAGCCGGCGGTGCTTTTGTTGCCGTTGGCGACGGTGCCGGTGAGGTTGCCGCCGGTCGAACAGCTGCCGTAGGCCCCGGTCGGCTGGGTGAACTGCTGCGAGGTCGAGGTGGCGGTGTAGTTGGTGGTCCCCGCGCTGACGGAGAAATACCCCGCAAAGGCGCTCGGCGCCCCCGCGATCGCCACCAGTGCCATCGCAGCGACGACCGCCGCGACCATTCTCTTGGTGCGTTGCATGTGTGTTGCCTCCCTTCCGGCTTATGACTGGGCCGGAATCGGTTTGACTTGCTGCCCGGCGCAAAGCTCTTGCCGGGCCCCCTGCGGGCGCGTCCCTTACGCGCCTATTTCGCAGCTCACGTTCAGCCGCCCGCCCGCGCCTGTCCCTTCCGCCCCTTCTTCGAGCACTTGGCCTGCAGCACCGGCCTCAGCGTCGCCCGCCGCCCGTTATGGCCGCTGAAGGAGGCATTGGCCTTCTGCCTCTTCGCGCAGAGGTTGACCGAGTTGACGATCAGCCCCTTCCTGCCGCCGCGCATCGAGACCACGACTTTGCTCAGGGGTGCGTCGGGGACCCCGGCGAAGGTGGCGCGGATGCCACCGCCCCTGGAGTCGATGTAGGCGACCGCTTCGACGTCGACCAGGCCCCTGAGGTCTGCGACCAGGTCGGGCAGCTGGCGCTCGCCGCCGTTGGCGCGCAGGTAGACCGGGCCTTCCAGTGGTTGCTCGAGGATCGGCGTCCACGCTTTCGCCGTCCCGTAGGCCGCCGCCGCCGGACAGGCCTTGGCGGCGAACTGCGGTCTCGTGCAGATCGTGCCGATGTGGGCCTGTTCGAGGAAGGCCGAGTTGGGGAAGCGCAGGACCAGGCCCTGGAGGTTGGCGTCGCCCGGTCGGGGCACGTAGGTGCCGGTGAGGGCCGGGAAGTCGCCCCGCCTGGTGCCGCCTTTCAGCTTCAGGGTCAGCTTCGGAGCGAAACCGAGGCTGGCGCAGTTGGCGGCCTGGAAGCGCTCGGAGAGCGCGACCGGGTTGTCGTCACCTGAGCCGAAGAGGTCGTTGCCCGAGCCCCACAGCGTCGCTCCGACCTGGAAGGGGTTGCAGGAGGTCGGGTTGAGGGTGAAGTTCGGCCGGTCGACGTTGGCCCTGATGTCCCTGACCTTCAGCGGGATGCCGGCGAGGATGTGGGGGATCGGGTCCGAGGAGGAGCCGTCGACCGATACCTCGGCGCTTCTGGGGTCGATCCGCAGGGCGAGCTGGGTTACCACCGTTCCCACGTCGAAGGGGCCGGCGACCGCGGGGACGATGCCCACTGCGCTCAAGGGAGCGCCTTTATACGGGCCCGCGAGGTAGACCTTGCCGGGGACGTAGAGGAGCTCTGAGCCGACTCCCGAGCCGGCGATGACGCTGCCGATCTGCGAGGAGAGCGGGCAGCTGGGAGAGGTCTTCTCCGCGAGACCGCTCTTAGACCTCGCGGCGGCGATCGCAGCCTGCGGGCACTGCGTCGCCCCGGCCAGCTTCGCCACCACGCCCGGCGGCAGCTTGGCCGAGAAGCGGGTGATGTCCTGGTCGCCGTCCCGCCTCGTCCAGCGCATCAGGAAGGGGGAGTAGGAGCCGGCGTCGTTGTTGACGGTGCCGGCCTGGAAGCCGGGCTCGAAGGGCGGGGTGCCTCCTTGCGGGCAGGGCCTGCCTTCGGGGCCGGCGACGATCTCGAAGGTCGAGGTGGAGGTAACCGGTGCTCCCCCCGCCCAGGGGGTGAGCAGGGCGGTGACCTTGTGGGTGCCGCAGCGCTCGGGGCTGATCAGCGGCGAGCGGGCGCCCTCGCGGAAGTCGAGCTCGAAGCTCGAGAAGGGAAGCTGCGGGATGTCGCGCGCGATGCCCTGCAGCTGACCCGTCTGTGGATCTGCCTTGACCTCGATCGGCTGCCTTACGAGGATCCCGAGGTCCGCGTTCTTGATCACCACGTACAGACCGATCAGGGCGTCGTTGGCCAGGTTTGCGTAGGGGGTGGCCTGGTAGAGGGCGCCGTCCAGGGTCTCGTCAAGCAAGGGCGTTTTCACTCGCACGCTGCCGATCTTCGACTGCTCGGGGCAGCCTTCGCCTGGTTTGGAGGCCGCCGTCTCCCGTGCCAGCTGCGGTTCAGAGCAGACCGCGAGGCCTTCGGCCACCGATGGGTTGGCGGTCATCCCCTCGGGAAGCGTCACCACCGCTTCCTTCACGTCTGACTGGGCCTGACCGTCGGGGCTGGAGAGGCCTTCGTCGTCGACGGTCAAGGAGACGTCGAGTCCCGTCGGAGATGAGGCCGCCTTGGAGCTCGGCTTCGCCGCGATCGAGGGGGCGAAGTTGAGGTTGCCGCAGCCGATCGTCCCGGTCGGGTTCGGCGGGACCGCTTCGTCGTGGGTGAGGATCGTCTCTTCGAAGGTCGAGCCTTCCCAGGAACGGGCGAAGAAGGAGGTGGGGAGAGGTCCCTCGCAGGCGCGGGGCAGGGTGAGAAAGGGCTTGACCGCGATGTTGACCGAGCAGCCGCTGTTGCCACAGCCGAGACCTCGCCGTTGGGAGTCGTGCGCGCTCGCCGCGGGAACGCCCCAGAGCGTCACCACCGAGTCATAGACCGGGACCACGTTGAGGATGCTGCTCAGCGAGACGACGACGTTGTGGGGCTGGGACTCGCTGACTCTCGCGTCAACCGTGATCGGGACGTCGACGGCGGAGACGTTCCAGCCGAGGGTGAGGGCGGCGCCGGGGGGCGGGGCGAGCGAGTAGACGGCGCGGACTTCCCTGAAGCCCGGCTCCTGGAATCCGATGTCGACCACCCCGACCTGGGAGCTGGCCGGGCATTGTTTCACCGCGAACTCGGCGCTGGTGCAGGGGGGCACGGCGCTCGGGTCGCCGATGAAGCCGGGGATCTGGCCGATCGCGATGTCGCGCGGGTCCTCGTCGGGAACTTCGAAGCCGAACTCGGAGCTCGGTCGGGTGTTGAAGGCGACCGTGGTCTTCATCGCGTAGGGGTGGGAGCCGGCCTGGTAGGCCATGCTGCCGTTCTCGTTCTCGAAGACGACATCGAGGTCGTGCAGGCCGAAGGCGGCGTTTGCCGGGGCGGCGAAGAGGCCGCTCAATGCCACGAGCAGGAGGAACAGCGTCGCGCGGCGGATCATCGGGCGCCTCCCTTCTCGGCCTTGCCGGCTCGCTTCTTGGAGCTCTTCTTCGTCTGCTTCTTCGGCTTCTTCGGCTTGCGGTTGTTCACGCAAACGGTTTTGCCGCCCCGCCTCGCCTTGCTGCGTCCTTTCGGGCAGCGGGGGCGCGGAGAGGTTTCCTTGACGTTGCCCTGGCCGTTGAAGGTGGCCGAGGAGGGCGTGTCGGATGCCGGCGGCGCCGGCGGACTCTGGCAGGCGTCGCCCTGGCAGCCCTGGCCCGGTGCTTGGCGCGGGGCGAAGCCTCCGTTGACGCGGGCGTCGTAGACGTCGCGCAGGCCATAGTCGTCCGGTACCAGGCTGGCCTGGGTGAGGAAGAAGACGTCCGAACCGCTCGGGGTGGCGTCCATGAACTCCGAGTCCTCGGAGCTCTGGCCGGAGGTGATCAGGCGCAGGCAGCCTCCGTTCTGCTCGCTGAAGGAGGAGCTGGCTTCGCTGCAGCTGCCTTCGCCCGGGGCCTCCCACTGGTAGACGTCGGCGCGGCCGTTGGTGTCGCCCGGGAGCAATGGCGCGTAGGCATCGAAGAAGACGCGCTTGCCGTTGTCCGAGAGGGCCCGGGTGGGCTGGAACTGGCTGCTCCAGCCGGGGATCATCGCGGCGGCCCAGAGGTCGTCCTCGCCGCCGACGAATCCTGAGTTGATCAAGCGCCCCGCGGGCCGCGCCCCGCTCGGGTTGCAGGAGGCGCAGAGCAGGCGGCCCTCGCCGCCGTTCGCCGTGGCGTCGTAGAGGAAGACCTCGGCGTTCGCTGCGCCGCTGATCGCGTCGGTGTTGTCGTAGCCGGTCGGCGCGGCGGTCGCGGTGAAGGCGACGTGCAGGCCGTCGGGGGTGACTCGCGAGTTTCGGCGGGACGGGCTGAGCGAGACCGGGGTCGGGGGAGTGCCGGCATTGGGTCGGATTTCCCCGTAGGAAGCATCGATCGCGGAGATCGTCGCGACGAACTCGAGCGGCGAGCCCTCTTCGTAGAAGTAGAGGTTGGGTTGCCCGGCCAGCGCTTCGTCGCCCTCGCTGTTCTGGTCGCCGCTCAGCGCTTCGCGCGAGACGAAGTAGATGCGTTTGGCGTCCTCGCTGACGCCGACCACGCCGCGCACGCCGCTGGCGATCAGCTCCGAGTCGACGACGGGCTCGCTGCCCGAGACGTCGAGCGCGCCGATGTAGAGCTGCAGGCCGACGTTCGGGTTGCTCGCCCCCGCCAGGTAGACGACGCGGGATCCCTGTGGGTTGGCGGAGATGAACCGGGCTTCGGGCGAGCCGGAGACCGGGATCGTGCAGGCTTTTGCCGCCTCGGTGCATTTGCCGCCCGAGATCGCGCTCTGCGGCTCGGCCGCGTTGAGGCGGAGGTAGAGGGTGCCCGCTCCGGTTCCGCTCGTATCGAAAGCCAGGTGCGTGGTGGCGGTCCAGAACACCCGGCTCCCGTCTGCGGAGACGGCCCTCTGCACGGCATCGTCGCGCGAGTTCGGGCCCAGGGAAAACGCCCAGCCGGTGCCGGTCGTCGCGGAGATCGCGGCCGTCGCCGTGCCGTTGGGCAGGACGCTGACGAGGCGCAGGGTCGAGCCGGAGTTGAGGTAGAGCTGCTGGTTGCCGATCGTGGTGATCACCGTGCGGGGGGCCGCCGGAGGGGCTGCGTAGAGGGCGCTGTCCTCGTCGCCGTCGAGCGCTACCACGGTGCCGCCGGCGTTGGTGGCGGCGATGCGGCACTGGAGCGCTTTGCCGGCGTCGGCAGCGGTGAGGGTGTATTCGGAGCTGGTCGCGGCGCCGATCGCGGCGCCGTCCCGCAGCCACTGGTAGGCGAAGGTGGGGCTGCCGGTCCAGGTGCCTTTCTCGCAGGTCAGGGTCTGGCCGGCTTCGGGGGTGCCGTCGATCGTGCCCGCGGTCAGCCGGGAGGGCGGAGCGGTACCCGGGGCCGGGGCGACGACGAGCCGGGACGAGGCCGCCGCGACCGTACCTTCGGAATTGGCCCCACTGACCTGGCACTGGACCGCTTTGCCTTCCTCGGCGGCGGTCAGGGTGTATTCGGAGCTGGTCGCGGCTCCGATCGCGTCGCCGTTTCGCAGCCACTGGTAGGCGAAGCTCGAGCTGGAGCTCCAGGTGCCTTTCTCGCAGGTCAGGGTCTGGCCGGCTTCGGGGGTGCCGGCGAGGGTCGGGGGAGCGGTCGCCAAAGGCAGGCTCGCTTCCACGGTGACGGCGCGGCTGAAGCTGAGCGCGGCTCCGCCGGCGTTGGTCCCGGTCGCGCGGCACTGGATCGAGGTGCCCTCGTCCGCGGGGACGGGGAGGTAAGTCGCACTCGTCGCGCCGGCGATCGCGTTTCCGTCGCGCAGCCACTGGTAGGCGAAGGTCGGGGTGTTGTTCCAGGGACCGGGCGCGCAGGTGAGGGTGGATCCGACGACTGGAGCGCCGGCGATCGCCGGGGTGCCCGGGAGGTCCGCGGAGCCCGGGGTTTTGAACCCCGGGTTCGGCGGCTCGGTCGCGGGCAGCGGGACGACCGGCAGCGCCTCGCTCGCGACCAGGCTGGTCCGGCCCGAGGCCGTCGTCGTCACCTGGCACTGCAGGGTTTTGCCGACATCGGCGCTGACGGGGGTGTAGGTGGGATTGGTGGCGCCGCCGATCGGGGCGCCGTCGCGCAGCCAGCGGTAGGCGAAGGTCCCAGGGGTTTTCGAAATGACAGAGCAGAGGAACGGCGGGCGCGGTCCGCCGGGTGCGACCGCGAGGGGCGAGTTGGCGCGGAAGACGGTGCGGCTGGCGTCCTCGGAGAAGCCCTGGACGGTGGGGAAGTAGAGGGAGCTGTAGGGGGTGGGGCCGAAGCCGGGGGGCAGGGTCGAGCTCAACAGTTGGTAGGCGCCCCCGCCGCAGTTGTCGCGGCGGTAGAGGTTCGGCACGCCCGCAGGCGCGTCTGCGGTCAGGGCCAGTGCGCTGTCCTGCAGGACCCAGCCGCTGCAGAGGTCGGGTGAGAGCGCCTTGAAGTAGTTCGCCTCGCTCCCTCCCAGCGCATAGAGCGAGAGGGAGCTGCGCGGCGGTGAGATCGAGGCGGACGACCAGCCCCCGCTTCCCCGGCTCCCGAGGTACTGGGCGACCAGCGGGCCGCCTTCGGGAGCGGCGAAGGAGCGCGCCGAGCTGAAGCTCATCCGCTGGCCCGATGGATCGGCCTGGACGAGGCTCAGTCCCCCGGCTCTTGCGATGTCCCCGCCGCTGGCTTTGTCGAGCGGGCTGACGAGCTCGTAGGCGCGGCAGTCGGGCAGCGCCGCCGAGGGCCCGGTGCGGAAGACGTCGTTGGGGCAGCCGGCCTCGCTGGCCGGAGCATCGGCGGTGCGGAAGGTCTTTTCCTCTGCCGTCGCCGAACCGCCGCCGCTCTCGGCGAGGAAGCGGTAGTGGTAGGTCGTCCCCGGTTTAAGGCCAGTGAGGATCACGGCGCCGGTCAGGACCTCGACGTTCAGCACACCGGGGGTGAGCAGGGCGCCGGGGGATGCGGGCTGGCTCAGCGTGCAGCCGCCTTCGGAGCATTTGCCGGTGCCGTACTCGACCCGGTAGCGGGTGTCGGGCCAGAAGCGCGGGTTGATCCGCGCTTTCAGGGTGGCGCTGGCGGTGTCGACCGCGGTGGCGAACTGGGACCCGATCGTCGGGGCCGCTATCGGCTGTGGGCAGATCGAGGGGTCGGGCGCGCCGCCGAAGAGGTGGATCGAGTTGACGATTCTTTCGAGGAAGCTGCTCACCGCCAGGTTGGTCCCGGTCAGCCCGCAGGTCGGCGGCGAGGCGGCGGCGATCCCGGTCGACTCCTGCAGGACCCCTTCCCCGATCGCGTTGGAAGCGCTGTCGGGGTCGAGGTCGATCGGCGCGCCGGCGGCAGTGAAGCCCAGAACCGTGGAGGTCCTGGCCGGGCCGGAGGCGATCACGAAGACGTTGCCCTCGGCATCGGTCGCGATCCCACGCGGGTTGGGGACGGGAAGCTGCCCGATCTCGTTGCCGCCGCCGTCGAGGACTCGCACGTTCGGTTTGGAGGACTTGTTGTCGTTGTAGATCGTGGCGGGATCGGTAAAGGCCGCGTATATGGCGCCCGTGGGCCCGACGGCCAAAGACTGGACGGTCTCGCCGGCTACCGCACCGGCGAGCTGGCCCTGGAAAACGCCGCTGGTATCGAACCGCTGGATCCGGTCGGTGTCTCCAACGTAGACGGTGTCGTCGGGGCCGACCGCGAGGTAGTCGCCGAGGTTGGGAAGGCCATTCACCTGCCAGCGGCCGAACTCGCCTTCGCCGGGACCGGGGTCGCCCACGGTTCCCGCACCGCAGACGTCGCCCCCTTCGAGCTGGGCCGCGGTGCAGACGTCTTCGCCGGTCGTCTGGTTGACGCTCCCCCCGAACATCAGCAGGAAGTTGCCGTCCGGGTCGTACTTCTGAACCCTGTGGTTGCGCCGGTCGAGCACGTAGACGTCGCCGGACGAGTCGATCGCCACGCCTTGGGCCCCGATCTCCGAATTTGGATGCCCACCGAACTGCCCCGGATTGGTCCCCGGCGAGCCGTCGCGGCAGACGTCGCCGTCAGCGGGAATGCAGATCTCGTAGTTCCCGCCCGGTTGCGTGGTGATCAGGGTCGCCGCGGCCCCGGCGCCGGTGAGGCCTCCTTCTTTCACTTTGGTGACCGGGTGGAACCATTCTTTGACGCCTTCGAGGACGAAGATGCCCCCTCCGAAATCGGTGTCCGCGTACTGGCCGACGAATTCGATCGTCCAGGGGCCGCCGGCGGGTCCGGAGACGTTGAGGTCGCCGGGGGCAAACGAGTCAGGGTTGGAGGAGGTCGCGTTGACCAGAGCGCTCTCGACCTGCGCGGCGGTAGGCGCGACGCCGGGCTGGAAGGCAATCGGCGCAGTTTCGGCTGCAATCGGAGCCGTTTCGCCTACATTGAAAGACCCGGGTTGGGCGTAGCGAAGCTTGAAGCTGCCGCCGGTGGCGGTGACGGTCAGCTGCTGAATCTCGTTGCGGGGTTTGTCGCCGGGGCCGGAGGCGACGACGCTCCAGCCGAAGGCCTTGACGAAATCGCCCCAGGGGGTGAACTCCTGGACGCGGTTGTTGCGGGTGTCGACCTCGAAGATGTGGCCGTTCGAGGGGGAGATCGCGAGACCTGAGGCCCGCGCGCACTGGCCGCCGGCGGTCCCGTCGGGGCAGAATTTGGAGAGCTGGGGGAAGGACTGGGCCCCGGCGTTGGCGGCGAAGCCGAGCAGCGCCATGACGAAGCCCACAGCGAGGGCCGCGGTCAAAAGTGACCGGACAAAGCCGCGCTTCCGTACCTCGGATCCGGTCGGGTGTCCCAGCATCTCCATTGCAAGCGCTCCTCTCTGCGATCTCACGGGGCGACGGAGGTCCGGACCGGCTCACCCCGAGGCGAGCCGGTCCGGTTTCCGGTCAGGGGCCGGGGGGCGCTCCGGTCACGGCCCAGGTTCCATTGGCAAGCCTGCCGGCGGGACCCATTACTTCGATGAAGCTTCCGACCCGGGACGCACCTTCGCCAGGCACACCCGCCGCGGTGAGAGCAATGACTTCCACTTCGTTACCCAAGAAACCCGAGTACACGCAGAAGTGGCCGGGGGCGGCTTTGGGATTGCTCGCAGTGCCGGGACAGTTGGGGGGGGCGGTCCCCTCAGGTGGGACCACATGACCTTCAGCCGCGGCGGCGAGCGGAATGTTGAAAGAGACCGGGACCGACAATTCTTCCCCCGAGCCGACGTTCCCGGCCCAGGCCCCGGTCTCGGTCTTGCCTTCCGGCAGCGTGTCGGTGAAGCCGGTTTCGCCGTTGCAGACGATGCTGGTCTCGCCGGAGTCTTCGACTTCGACTTCGAGGCCGCCGAATTCGTTGCAGGGTTCGCCGGCCGGTTCGGTTTCGCCGTCGAAGGGGGTCACCACGGCGCTTTTGCCGGCGGCGCCCGCAGCGCCGTTGGAGCCGGTGGCTCCGGTCGCGCCGTTGGAGCCGTTGCTGCCGTTGGAGCCTGCCGCTCCGGTGTCGCCCTTGGCGCCGGCGGGGCCTGCTGGTCCTGCCGGACCCGCGGGTCCGGTGTCGCCCTTCGGGCCCTTGGGGCCGCGCGGGCCCTTCTTCGCCTTCGCCGAAGCGGTGGCGTTGTCGCTTCCTCCACCGTTGGCGGCGATCGCGCCGCCGGTGAGGGCGACGCACAAGGCGACGACGGCCACAATCAAACCGGCCGTGCCGAAGTGCTCGCGGAGTCTCGAGAGCATCAAAGTCTTCTCCTTGTCCCGTGAGCCCCTCTGCCGGCCGCTCCCTGGTGCGGCGCTTCCCTGAGGCTCTCTTTATCTCTTTCCCTGTTCGAACAGAAACGCGGACATCCGAGTTTCTTGATCTGCCTGAGAGAGTAGACGAAGATGTTTCCCTTTGTCAAGACAGCGGTGTCAACCCGCGCGCGAACGGCTTAGCAGAGAGAAATTTGGAGTGAGCCCTGGAAGGATGAGAACCGGCCTCAACCGGCCAGCAGGCCACCGAAACCGATCGCCATCGTCACGATCAAGCCGCCGCCCACACGGATGATGGCCAGCTGGAAGGCATCGATCTTGGAGTCGAGTCGTTCGAGCTGGCGCGAGTTCCTTTCCTCCATCCGGTCCAGCTTGTCTGCGACCTGCTCGAACTGCTTGTCCATTCGCCGGCCGAGCTCATCGACCCGCCCGTTCAGGTCATCCATGCGCTCGTCGGTCCAGGTGGCTCTGGTCATCGCCTCCATGATCTTGACAGGCTAAGACAAAAGGTTGCATGGGAGGTGCGCAGAATGCACCAATTTCGCCACGACTTGGCTTCGAAATTCAGCCGCCGTCGCCGCTGAACTTGTAGCCGACGCCCCGCACCGTGAGCACGAGTTCCGGCTTCTGGGGGTCGCGCTCGACCTTCTGCCGCAGGTTGGAGATGTGGACGTCGCAGGCGCGCTCGTCGCCGTCGAACTCGGTCTGCCAGAGCTCCTCCATGATCTTGGCGCGGGGGAAGACCTCGCCGGGCCGGCCGACCAGGAGGCGCAGCAGCTGGAACTCGGAGCGGGTGAGGTTGACCGGGACGCCGCGGACGGTGGCGACGTGGCGGACGAGGTCGATCGAGACCGGGCCGGACTCGATCTTCACCGCCTGCGCCAGCGGCGAGCGGTCGAGCTCGCGGCGGCGCAGCTGGGCCCGCACCCGGCCGAGCAGCTCGCGGACCGAGAAGGGCTTGGTCACGTAGTCGTCGGCGCCGACTTCGAGGCCGACGACTTTGTCGACCTCGGCGTCTTTCGCCGTGAGGACGATGATCGGGACGGCGCTGCGGGCGCGGACGTCGCGGCAGATGTCGAGGCCGCTCGGCCCCGGCATCATGATGTCGAGGATCAGCAGGTCGTAGGGGATGCCGTTGCCGAGCAGGGTCGAGGCCTCGTCGCCGTCGGCCGCCGGGGTCACCTCGAAGCCCTCCTGGGCCAGCGCGTAGCCGACCGAGTCGCGGACCGAGGGCTCGTCGTCGGCGATCAGGATGCGGCCGCTGCTCATGTTCGGTGGGTCTCCATCTGCTCCATATAACTAGGTCAGGCCACCGGGGTCGGGCTCGGCTGGGCGGCGGGGAGACGGACCCAGAAGGTGCTGCCCTCCCCCTCGACGGATTCGGCGCCTATTTGGCCCCCCATCACGTCGACCATGCGGCGGGCGATCGCAAGGCCGAGGCCGAAGCCCTCCTGCTTGCGCGACTCGCTGCGGCGGTAGAAGCGCTCGAAGACGCGCTCGATCTCGTCGGCGGGGATGCCGGTGCCGGTGTCGATCACCTCGAGCACGACCTCCCCCTCCCCGCCCTGGCTGCCGCGGATCGTCACCGTCCCGGGCGGGGGCGTGTTCTTGAAGGCGTTGGTGAGGAGGCCGATCATCACCTGGCGCAGCAGGGTGGGGTCGCCGGTCGCGGCGAGGTCGGACTCGACGTCGAGCTCGAGGGCGACGTGGCGCGGCGCCTCGACCGCGGCGACGACGTCACGGACCGCCACCGGCACGTCGACGACCTCGCTCTCCGCCGCCCCGCGCGACTCGACCCGGGCCAGGGTCAGCAGCGACTGGGTCAGCCGGCTCATCCGTTCGGCGTCGTCGGCGAGGCGGTTGAGGAAGTGGTCGCGGTCGCGCGGCTCGTTCTTGGCGCCGCTCTGCAGGACCTCGATCGCGCCCGAGATCCCCGCCAGCGGGTTGCGCAGCTCGTGGGCGGCGTTGGAGATGAAGTCGGCTTCGGCGAGCTCGCGGCGCAGCTCGTCGGTGCGGTCGCGCAGCACCGCCAGCACGGCGCGCTCGTCGGGCAGCGAGCGGGCGGTCATCGCGTAGGCGCGGTCCCCGATCCGCAGCGCCGGGTGGGCGGAGAAGCCGAGCTCGGAGGCGCGGTGCAACTGCGAGCGGACGATCAGGGGCGGCTTGCCGCCCGCCCCGAGCAGGCGCGCGGCGGCGCTGTTGGAGAAGCGCACCGAGCCGTCGAAGTCGACCACCATCACAGCGTCGGTGAGCCCGTCGAAGATCGCCGTCAGCTTGTTGCGGTCGGCGGTAAGCACGCCGAAGCTCTCCTTCAGGGAGGCGCGCATCGAGTCGAGGGCGCGGGCGAGGTCGCCGATCTCGTCGGGGCCGGAGACGTTGAGCGGGACGTCGAAGGAGCCACCCGCCATCTCGCCGGCGGCGCGGGCGAGTCGCCGCACCCGCTCGGAGATCGCGACCGCGATCAGGAACCCGGCCAGCACCCCGATCAGGGCCGAGGCGATCAGCGCCTGCACGTTGTCGCCGAACATGTAGACGGCGCCGGCGGTGATCAGGCTGACCGCGGCGAAGGCGGCGGTGAGCCAGAGGCGCATGCCGATGCGCGGGCCCGGAGCGCGGCGCGGCCCGCGCTGCTCGTCTTGGGAACTCATGAATGTTTACTAACACAAAAGCCCTGTCGGCTCTGCGTCAGGCAGGGTGACGCCGCCCCGCCGTGGAAGAATCGCCGCGTGGCGACCCTTGTCTTCATCCCGGCCTGGAACGAGCAGGCCTCGATCGACGCGGTGATCGCCGACGTGCGCGAGCACCTGCCGGCCGCCGACATCCTCGTCGTCGACGACGGCTCGACCGACGCGACGACCGCGCGGGCGCAGGAGGCGGGCGTCCTCGTCGCCACCCTGCCCTTCAACCAGGGGCTCGGCGCGGCGCTGCAGACCGGTTACCTCTACGCGCTGCGCGAGGGCTACGACTTCTGCGCCCATCTCGACGCCGACGGGCAGCACCCGGCGGCCGAGGTGGCGCGGCTGCTGGCCGAGATCGAAGCCGACCGGGCCGACCTCGTGATCGGCTCGCGCTACCGCGACCCCGACGCCGCGGTCGAGAGCGACGACTACCGGCCGACCTTCACGCGCCGGATCGGGACCAGCGTCTTCCGCTTCTTCCTCACCCTGGCGACGCGCCAGCGCTTCACCGACACGACCAGCGGCATGCGGGCGGCGAACCGTCGGGTGATGCGGCTGTTCAGCGTGCACTACTCGCCCGACTTCGCCGAGATCGAGTCGTTGCAGCTGGCGGTGCGCCAGGGGCTGCGGGTCGAGGAGGTGCCGGTGCGGATGCTGGAGCGGGCAGGCGGCACCTCGTTCCTGACCCCGGTGCGCTCGGCCTTCTTCATCTTCAAGGGCGTCGTCGTCCTCCTGGTCGGCCAGTTCCGGCCCCGGCACGCGGAGGCGGAGCGATGAGCCTGCTTGCCACCGCCGCGAGCGAATCCACCCAGGTCCACCTCACCTCGCAGACCCGGATCCTGGCGGCGATCATCGCGATCGCCTTCATGCTGCTGATCCTCGAGCTGATCCGCCGCGACCGGCTGCAGGAGCGCTACAGCGTGATCTGGTTCGTCGCCGGCCTCGGCATGCTCGCCGGCGCCGCCTTCCCCGGCCTGCTGGAGCTGGTCGCCGACCTGATGGGCGTCCGCGACACCAACGTCGCCCTCTTCTCGATCGTGCTCCTGCTCCTGCTCGGGCTGGCGCTCAACTTCAGCGTGATCATGTCCCGCCAGGCGGCCCAGATCACCCGGCTCGCCCAGGAGCGGGCGATCGAGAAAGCGCGCGAGCAGTCCGGCGAATCCAGGCGCGAGCGCGGCTAGGCGCCGTCAGGGCCGGTCGCCGTCCCGGGGCTCACGGGAGGGGATTTCGTCTTCGTGGGCGAAGCAGTAGCGCGCCATCAGAAGGCCGCCGCCAAAGGTGTAGAAGATCACGGCCGCCCCGACAAGGCCGTCAGCAGGTTCAACGCGATTGAGAAAGGCCACGAGAGGGATTGCCCCGAGGCACATCGTGCCGAAACGTATTGTCAGCGCTCGGATCATGACGGCACCTTAGCCCAACATCACATCCAGGGCAAGGAGTGCGCCAGCGAACAGGGTGCCACTGAGGAAGCCGTACGCAGTGGCCCACTCGACTCTCTCGGGCTGGGCCTTTACGAGAACAGCGAAAGTCCTGAACGCCGCGGCCAAGAGTCCGGTGAGCAGGATGGTCGTCCCCGCGATATTGGAAACGACATCTAGAACCACCCCAGCGATTGGGAGCTCCTGAGAGTGAATTGCCATCACCCGACCCTAGGATCGTTCAGCGCACGCGTGGCGCGCTGAACGATCCAGCTTTGTGAAGTCTCTAGCGCAGCTCTCGCTCGAGCCGGAAGAAGAGCGCTTCCAGCGCCAGCTCCTCGGAGACGTTGAGGTCGAGCGAGCGGCGGGTCTCCTGCACGGCCTCGGCACCGCGGCGGGCGGCGGCGGGGTCGAGGCCGGTGGCCCGGGAGCGCAGCCGCTCGAGGCGGTCGCGGTTGAAGGCGACGTCCTCGGCGCCGCTGGCGACGGCGGCGAGATCGCGCAGCCACGCCGCGCTGAGCTCGAGACCGAGGTCGAGGACCTCGGTGCGGCGGCGGCGCCCGGCGCGCTTGGACTCGTCGGCGAGGTCACGGGCGGTGCGCTTGAGACCGGCCTTCGACTCCTCTTCCAGCGTTTCGCGGGTCGCGGCTTCGACCTCCTCGCCGGCGGTGGTCGCGGTCTCGAGCAAGCTCTTCCAGGGAGCGGCGCTCCCTGCCCCGACCAGGGCCAGGGCCGAGTCCCGCAAAGCCCGGCCGGACGCGGTGAGCAGGTAGCGGGCGCGGTCGAGGTCGCCGGCCGACAGGCGGGCGGCGGCAGCGACCTCCTCCGGGCTGCCACTGCCCGCGAGCCCGGCTTCCACCACTTCCGGGGGCAGCGGGGCGAAGTCGACGGCCTGGCAGCGGGACGCGATCGTCTCCAGGAGGATCTCCGGCTCGGCGCTGAGCAGGATCAGGTGCGCGTACTCCGGCGGCTCCTCGAGCGTCTTCAGCAGCGCGTTCTGGCTCTCGTCGCGCAGCGCCTCCGCCGCCTCGACGACGAAGACCCGGCGGCCCCCTTCGAAGGGGCGGTAGGCGGCGGAGCGGATCACCTGCTCCCGCACCTCCTCGACCAGGTGCTGAGCCCCGCGCGGGGTCAGCCAGACGAGGTCCGGGTGCGGCGAGGGGTCGAGCAGCGCCCGGCGCCGCGCGTCCTCGGGGTCCTCGGCCGCCGATGCGAGGATCTCTGCCGCGAAGGCCCGCGCCGCGGCGCGCTTGCCGGAGCCCCGCGGGCCCCGGAACAGGTAGGCGTGGGAGGGACCGCTCGCCAGCGCCGCGCTCAGCGCCACCCGCGCGCGGCCCTGGTGCTCGGTGGCCTCAGTCAGCGCCGCGGTGCTCATTCACGACCTCCATCACCCGCGCGTGCACCTCGTCGACGGAGCCGTTCGCGTCGACCGCGACGACCCGGTCCGGGGCGATCGTCGCGATCTCCCCGTAGGCGGCGGCGACGGCTTGCTGCAGCTCCAGTCCCTCAGACTCGAAGCGGTCCTCGCCCGCGGCGCGGCCGAGCCCGGTCTCGGGGTCGAGCTGCAGCAGCAGGGTGAGGTCAGGCCAGAGGCCGTCGGTGGCGTTGTCGCAGAGCGAGATCACCTCGCCGACCCCGAGCCCGCGCGCCGCTCCCTGGTAGGCGACGCTGGAGTCCGAGAAGCGGTCGCAGACGACGTCGCGGCCGGCCTCCAGCGCCGGCCGGATCACCCGCTCGGTGAGGTCGGCACGGGCGGCGAGGAAGAGCAGCAGCTCGGCGAACGGCTCCAGCGCCAGGGCCGGGTCGGCCAGCAGCTCGCGGATCCGCTCCGCCGCGTCGGTCCCCCCCGGCTCACGGATCGCCACCGTGTCCTCGCCCAGCGCCTCGACCAGGAGGCGGGCCTGGGTGCTCTTCCCCGATCCGTCAACTCCCTCGAGGGAGATGAACAACGCCGCGGTGCCTCAGCCTTTGGCGGCGGCTTTGGCGCGTTTGCGCCCGCGCGTCGCGGTGTCCGCCTTCGACGGTTTCGGAGCCTTGTCCTCGTCGCCCTTCGGCTTCGGCTTCTTTTCCATCGCCGCTTTCGCCGCTTTGGCAGCTTCGCGCTCGGCCCGCCGTTTCTTCATCTCCTGCATCGACTCGCAGTCGTCGTTGAGGCAGAGGTTCCAGGGGCGGCCGCGGAAGGGGACCACTTTCAGCCGCGGCGTCTGGTCGCAGATCGAGCAGCGTTCCTCGAGCCGGAAGACGTCGCCGCGCTGCGGCAGCGGGAAGGTCTGGTCGCAGGACTCCGGGTCGTCGAGGGTCCAGCCCTGGCAGCCGACGAAGCGTTTGCCGGATTTTTTCGCGCGGATGATCCGCAGCATGTTGGGCGAGCCGTCCTCCTTCTTGCGGCCGGCTTCCTCGCAGACCTTGCAGGGGCCGAGGATGCGGTCCTCGTCCATCCCTTTCCAGATCACTTTCGCCAGTTCCTCGCGGCTCTTGTCGATCTCCGACCAGGTCTTGTGCAGGAGTTCGCGGCTCTCGCCGACGACGGCGCCCTTGGTCATCTCGCCGGCGGCGATCCGGTCCATCTCCGCCTCCAGCGTCGCCGTCATCTCCGGCGTCGCCATCGCCGGCACGTAGTTCTTGAACGCCTCGTAGAGGGCGATCCCGGTCTCCGAGGGGACCGGCGGGTTGCCGTAGACGTAGCCGCGGTCGAAGAGCTTCTGGATGATGTCGGCGCGGGTCGCTTTGGTGCCGAGGCCGCGCTCCTCCATCATCTCGATCAGTTTCGCCTGGGAGATCCGGCCCGGCGGCTGCGTCTCCTTGTCGACGATCCAGGGCTCGCCGTCGAGCGGCAGCGTCTGCCCCTCCTCGAGCTTCGGGATCTCCTCGTCGGCGGAGCGGGCGTAGGTGTAGATGCCGGCGTAGCCGGGGTCGACCACGACCGAGCCGCGCACGAAGTAGGTCTCCGAGCCCGCCTCGATGTCGGCGCGGGTCGACTCGGTGATCATCGGCGGGCTGAAGGTGGCGAGGAAGCGGCGCACGACGAGTTCGTAGACACGCTTCTTCGGACCCTCGAGCGCGCCCGGGTGGATCGCCTGGGTCGGGTAGATCGGCGGGTGGTCGGTCGTCTCTTTTTTGCCGCGGGTCGCCTGCAGCGGGCTGTCGAGCAGGCCGGAGGCGGCGGAGAACTCCTTGATCCGGACCAGCGAGGAGACCAGCTCCTTGACCGGCAGCGACGACGGGTAGACCGTGTTGTCGGTGCGCGGGTAGGAGATGAAGCCGTCCATGTAGAGGTCCTCGGCGATCCGCATCGCGCTGGCGGGCGTGATCCCGAGGCGGCTGGAGGCGTCGGTGCTGAAGGCGGTGGTGTTGTAGGGGGTCGGCGGCCTGCGGGTGTTCTTGCGCGCGGTCACCGCCTTCACCGTGCCGGGCGAGCTGGTGCCGGCGAGCGCGGCGTCGGCCTCCGCTTTGTCCCAGAACTTGTCGGTCGTGTGGTGGGTCTCGAAGCTGCCGTCGGGGTGCTCGAACTTGGCGAACAGCTCCCAGAACGGTTTCGCGACGTGGGCGCGGCGTTCCATCTCGCGCTCGACGATCAGGCCCAGGGTCGGGCTCTGGACGCGGCCGACCGAGAGGAAGTTGGAGCCGAAGCGGCGGGTCGAGAGCGAGACGGCGCGGGTCAGGGTCGCGCCCCAGAGCAGGTCGATGTCCTGGCGCGCGGCGCCGGCGTTGGCGAGCGGGTAGGAGAGCGTGTCGAGCTCGCCGAAGGCGCGCTCGATCTCCTCTTTGGTCAGCGCCGAGTAGCGGGCGCGCTGGATCACCAGGCTGCCGTCGGCGGTCCCCTCGCGCGATCCGAGGTCGGGGTTGGCGTCGAGCATCTCCTCCAGGGCCTCGAGGCCGATCAGCTCACCCTCGCGGTCGAAGTCGGTGGCGATCACCAGCTCGTCGGCGCCTTTGGCGACTTTCTTGATCGCTTTGACGACGTTTTTGTCGGTCGGCTCCTTGATCAGCTCGGCGTCGATCAGGTCGTGCAGATCCGTCTTCTGCCAATTCGAGTAGCCCTCGGGGAAGGCGGGGCCGAGCACGTGGCCCTTGAGCCCGATCGACATCTGCTCCTGACCGTTCTCGTCCGTCCAGGTGTAGAACGGGACTTTGAAAGTTTTGTCGGACTTGGCGCTGCCGCGCCCGAGGATGTCGGCGATCTTCTTGGCGCTGTTGTTCTTCTCGGTGACGATGAGGCGCATGGGTCGGCGAGGGTAGCAGGGGCGTTCGGCGCTCCCGCCATTAGGATCGCCCGCTCATGAAGTGCTTGGTCACCGGCGGCGCGGGCTTCATCGGCTCCAACCTGGTCGACGCGCTGCTCGCGCGCGGCGACGAGGTGACCGTGGTCGACGACCTCTCCACCGGCCGCCGCGGCAACCTCGACGCGGCCCTGGCGGCGGGCGCGGAGCTGGTCGAGCTCGACGTCCGCGACCGCGCCGCGCTGACGAAGCTGGCGGTCGAGCGGTGCCCCGAGACCGTCTTCCACCTGGCGGCGCAGATCGACGTCCGCAAGTCGATCGAGGACCCCGCCTTCGACGCCGCGGTCAACGTCGGCGGCACCGCCAACGTGCTCGACGCGGCGCGCGCCGCCGAGGCGGGCCGCGTCGTCTTCGTCTCCACCGGCGGCGCGATCTACGGCGAGGGCGAGGGGCAGGAGCTGCCGCTCTCCGAGCAGGCGCCGATCGCGCCGCTCGCCGCCTACGGCCAGAGCAAGTTCGCGGCCGAGGGCTACCTGGCGCTCTACGAGCGGCTCTACGGGCTCTCCGGCGTCTCGCTGCGGCTCGGCAACGTCTACGGACCGCGCCAGGACCCGCTCGGCGAGGCCGGGGTGATCGCGATCTTCTGCGGCCTGCTGCGCTCCGGCGGGCGGCCGACCGTCTACGGCGACGGCAAGCAGACGCGGGACTACATATATGTGGGGGACGTGGTCGCGGCGGCGCTGGCGGCGTCGGAGTCGCGGGTCACCGGGCCGCTCAACATCGGCACCGGCAGGGAGACCGACGTGCTGGAGCTCGCCGCCGCCCTCGGCCGCCTCGGCGAAGTCGAGGACTTCGAGCCGGAGCCCGCCCCGCCGCGGGCGGGCGAGGTGCAGCGCATCGCCCTCGACGCCTCGCGCGCCGAACGCGAGCTGGGCTGGCGCCCCGAGACCGGGCTCGACGAGGGCCTGCGCCTCACCCTCGACTCCATGTAGCGAGGGGCTCGGCCATGGTGCGCCGAGCCCCTCGCTCATTACCCGTCGTAGCGATAACGGACGCGGAATAGCGGGTCGCTCTGCCACTCCCAGCCGATCACCTGCCGATAGCCCAATCTGGCTTCGACCTTGGCTATCTCGCTGCCTTCGTTGCTCGGATCGGTCAGACCTTTGGCGCTGACAACGGTCGTCTTCCTGGGCTGTAAGGAAACGACCCCGATTGATCCTCCACCCTGGATCACGAAGGAGGGCAGGGGTCCAATGACCTCATACTCAAATTCCCGATCACCGACCTTGTCGGCAGCGATCTTGTAGAAGAGCCGCAGCTCACGCTGGCCAGGCTTAACCGAGATAGCCGCTACCGAAAACGACTTCGTCACGCGCCCGACGGCGACCGCGAAATCCCGCTGCTCCCTTTTGGACGCGCCGTCTGCCATTTTCTCCAGGCGATCTACGAATTCCTGATCGTAAGCGGCCCGCTCAACATCGTCGAATTCGAAAACTGCGGCCCCTTTTATCGGCTCATCCGTGTAGCGGACAAGCGGCCGCGTCTGTGCCTCCGAAGCCAGAGGCAGGATGAGTATTGCCTCCTCAGAATCGATATCCCCGGTTAAGCCTAGGGATGCAGTCACGAAAACATCGTCCTGAGCCTGGGTTCCGTCCCCCCGAGAAACCACATCAATAACGGTATCGACCCGGCTCACGGGGATATTGCTGAGATCCTCAAACATGAGAAACTCCTTTTCCGCCGTTGTTCCAGCAACGGCAATTGTGTTTGACCGGCTGGCCGGCCCAATTGGGTCGGCCAGCCGCCCTCGACGTATGTTCTAGCATAACGAAAAGATGGAAATGCGGTTTCAGCATATAGGCTTTCAGGCGTGGAGTTGACCCAGACCTTCCTAGGCGCGCGGATACTTCGCGCTCGCGAGAGCGCGAAACTTTCCCAGGGCGAACTCGCCGATCTCGTCGGCCTAACGCAATCTGCTATCTCACGGATTGAGTCAGGCGAGCGATCGGTTGAGTCGCTTGAGTTGGCACGGCTTGCCAAAGCTCTGGCCGTATCAGTGCTCGACCTCTTGGAGGAACGGCCGCTCATGGAAGAGTTGCTGATTGCGGCTCGGAGCGAGGCGACGGAGAGCGCGGGGCTCGATCGCGCCTTGAACCGAGTCGTAGACCTCGTGCGTCTCGAGCAACTAGTGAGGGAGGCGGACCAGGGCCCAGCGCAATTTTGTCAAGCAGAGAGTCCCGAAGCAGGGGGCCCCATTGCCGAAGGGGAATATCTCGCCCGGCTAATGCGCGAGCGATGGTGCCTTGATGATGACCCGATGCCGAATAATTTCGAAAGTCTTATCGAGGATCTTTCAGGCCTTTCAATTGCCCTTGAGCCTCTCAGCGAGCAGGTAGCAGGTCTCTATGCATGCGTCGACGAAACGGCAATCGCCCTTGTCGACAGCTCTGTACCCCTCGGGCGTCAGCGCTTTACCGTGGCCCATGAGCTGTGCCACTTTCTCCTCCGAGATACGGATCGACTCATCGTTGACGAACGCCTGACGGGGAAGAGCAACGCCGAGAGAAGGGCAAACGCGTTCGCTGCTCATTTCCTGATGCCCGCGAAAAGCGTGCGTCGCTACCTGCGTGAACGCGAACCTGATGAGGAGGTCATCATCGAGCTGGTCCATACCTTCGGCGTGAGTCTTCAGGCCCTTCTCTGGCATCTGTTCAACTTGGATCTCTTGTCAAGAAGCCGCATGAGACGTATCCAGGACATCGGCCTGAAGTCTCTATCCATTCGGTACGGCTATGGCGACGTTTGGCAGCGCTCGGACGCCGAGCGAGGCCTAAGGCGCCCACCCCGCCATCTCCGAGAGCGCGTGACCTCAGCCTATGACCGCGGAGCAATAGGACTGGAGCCCCTCGCGGATCTACTCGGACGCTCAGACTTAGGAAGCCTGCGACGTGAACTAGAAGATCAGGGTATTGGCGCAAGAGAGAACTGGTGGGAGGAAACGACGCCAACGTAAACGGCGCTGAAGAGCTCACATGGATATTCGAGACCACCGTTCTCTCATCTTTTGCGCTTGCCGGGCGGCTGGATATCCCACAAGATCTCTACAGCGGCAGGGCATCATGGACCCTTGTCGTTCACGACGAGTTGATTCAAGGGATCCGAGAGGAGCCTCGCCTAGGCGCTGCGGTCGCTTCGGATTGGCTTGGTGAACCGCAGCCAGTTTTCAACGTGGCCCGAGTGGAGGATCTGCGACTTCGCTTGGGGGGACGCCCCGGGGACAGCCGACACCTCGGGGAGGCCACGTGCATCGCCCTCGCGGAGGGGGGTAACTTTGGGATTCTGCTCGACGATCGAGATGCAAAGCAGCTCGCGGAGGGACTAGGGATATCGACGGGCACGACGCTCTCAATCCTTCGGCTTGCCGTCGGAGAAGAAAAGATCTCGGATCGAGATGCCAGTGCCCTTGTGGCGGAGTTGATCGATCGCAACGGCCGCCGCCTTCCCCGCCTTAAGCCAGATCACTTCTCCGGCACCTAGCCGCCCGCTAGCCTGTCCCCCATGCCCGCGCAGGCCTATGCCGGCAAGGAGTGCGTCTGCCAACTCCGCAAGGGGATCTGCGACCAGTCCTGCGTGCGGGACATGCTCGAGACCCCCTTCTACATCGCCTGCCTGAAACTGAAGGGACGGCGCTGCGTGGTCGTCGGCGGCGGCGACATCGGGCTGGAGAAGGTCGAGGGACTGCTCGCCTGCGACGCCGACGTGACCCTGATCGCCCCGGTCGCCCACCCCGAGCTGGAGGACCTGGCACGGGAGGGCTCGATCGAGTGGGAGAAGCGCGCCTACGCCGGGGCCGGGGACCTCGAGGGCGTCTTCATGGTCATCGCCTGCACCGACGACACCGACGTCAACATCGCCGTCTTCGACGACGCGGAGCGGCGGGCGATGCTGGTCAACATCGTCGACGTGCCGCCGCTGTGCAACTTCATCCTGCCGGCGATCGTCCGCACCGGGCCGCTGGCGATCGCGATCTCGACCGCCGGCGCCTCTCCCGCGCTGGCCAAGCGGATCAAGCGGCAGATCGCCGAGGAGTACGGCGAGCCCTACGCGCGGCTGGCCGTCCTGCTCAACGAGGCGCGCGGCTGGGCGAAGGGCACGCTGCCGACCTACCAGGACCGCAAGGAGTTCTTCGAGGGGATCGTCAACGGCGATCCCGACCCGGTCGCGCTGCTGCGCGCCGGCGACGAGGACGCGGTCCGCGCGCTGATCGCCGCGGCGCAGCGGGCGCACGCGCCCGCGCCGGCCTGACCCGGCCGACTACCCTGCCGGGCATCCGCACCGGGATCCTCACCGTCTCCACGTCCGTCTCGCGCCGCGAGAAGGAGGACCTGTCGGGCCCGAAGCTGGCCGCGGCGGCCGAGCAGGCCGGCTGCGAGGTGATCGCGATGGAGGTCGTGCCGGACGACTTCGCGCTGATCGAGGACCGGCTGAACTCGCTGATCGACTCGGGCTGCGACCTGATCTTCACGACGGGGGGGACGGGCCTGACGCCGAACGACATCACGCCGGAGGCCACGCGCGCGGTGCTCGACCGCGAGGCGCCGGGCTTCGCGGAGGCGCTGCGGGCCGAGGGCGCGCGGCACACGCCGATGGGGATCCTCTCGCGCGGGATCTCGGGGATCGCCGGGCAGACGCTGGTCGTCAACTTCCCGGGCTCGCCGAAGGCGGTCGAGGAGGGCTTCGGCGTGCTCGCGCCGACCCTGCGGCACGTGGTGCGCACCCTGCGCGGCGACTCGTCGCACCATGTCACCGACTGAGCCCGCCGGCGCCGCGATCGAGCTCAACGACCTCGGGCGCGCATACGGCGAGCGGATCGCGCTCAGCGGCGTGAC
>DASUQC010000032.1:0-21692 GCA_036280745.1 Solirubrobacterales bacterium | reverse complement strand
AGGCTCTGCGCGGCGAGGCTTGGAGGGAGCGGCGGGGCGCTCCGGCCGCAGAGCCTAACGGCGGGCGGCTGGGGACGCAAGCAAAACAAAGCCCCGGCCGCATGCAAGCAGAGGCGAACCGAGGCATTCGCGGATCAGTGTAGCACTGGCGATTACCACGCTTTGGACTGAAAGGGAGGCTGCATGCGGCCCGAGCAGGTGGATAAGTGGCTGAGCGCCCCCCGGTTCCGTGCCTACAGCCAAGCCTGCGAGGGGGATCACGACAGAGCCGTCGCCCTCTACAACTGGAACGCCGAGGTCTCGGCCGCCTTCATGGAGGTTCTTTACCACCTGGAGATCCTGCTGCGGAACGCTATCGATCGCCAATTTCCCCAGACCGATGCCGATCATTGCCTCTCGATCTGCGTGCCCAGCGTTTGGCTGTGCGATCCCGACGTTCTCACGGATGAGAGCCGCGGGAAGGTCAACGACGGCATCGCCCGCCTTAGTCTCGAGGGCAAGCAGCCGACGCGAGGGCGAGTAATCGGGTCGCTCACTTTTGGATTCTGGGGCGCCCTGTTTAGTGGCCGTTACGAGGGTCTGTGGAGGACTCGGCTCCTGCGTGCGTTTCCCAATGGCAATGGGCGCAGGCGAGAGATCAATGAGTTGGCCACGGTGATTCAGCGCTTCCGGAACCGTGTTGCCCACCACGAAGCGGTCTTCTCCATCGACCTCTCGCGGAAGCTTGCTCAGCACTTGCAGCTGGCGGGGCTCATTGACACCGAGGCTCAGACCTACATCGCCAACCTGTCGCGAGTGGAGAAGCTGCTACTGGAGAAACCCTGACAAGAGGCGTGTGAGGTGGATCACATTACCCGCATATAAATTTATATCCGGGTAACTTAGGGGCATGGCCACCGAGCCCCGCACCCGCCTCGCCCGTGAGGACCGGATGGAGCAGACGCTCGTCGCCGCCCACGCGCTGTTCGCCGAACGGGGCTACGCGGCGGTGAAGATGGACGAGATCGCCGCCGCGGTCGGGGTGACCAAGCCCCTCCTCTACAACTACTTCGGCAACAAGGAGCAGCTGTACATCGCCTGCATGGAGCGATCGGGAGACGCCCTGATCGCGACGATCGCCGATGCGGTCGGGCAGAGCGCCAACCCCGGCGACGCGCTCGGCGCCGGGGTGCGCGGCTTCTTCGCCTTCCTCGACAGCGACCGCGCCGCCTGGGCGGTCCTCTTCGACGAGACCCTCCCCCACGGCGGCGAGGTCTTCGACCGCGTCGCCGAGTACCGCGGCCGGATCGCCGAGCTGGTCTCCGGCGCCCTGCTGGCCCAGCTGCCGGACCGGGCCCGCGACGGCGCCCGGGTCGAAGTCGAGGCGCTCTCCACCGCCCTGCTCGGCGCCGCCGAGGCGCTCGCCCGCTGGTGGCTGCGGACCGAGGCGATCGGCCCCGAGGACGCCGCCGAGCTCCTCGTCTCCACCGTCGAGCCCGGCCTCCGCGCCCGCTCGGCCCCCACCACTTCCCAACCCCCAGAACAAGGAACCAACCACTCATGAACAGCGACACCCGCCGGGTTGCCGTCGTCGGCGGCAACCGGATCCCCTTTGCGCGCTCCAACAGCACCTACTCGCACGCGAGCAACCAGGACATGCTCACCGCCGCCCTCGACGGGCTGATCGACCGCTTCGGCCTGCAGGGCGAGACGATCGGCGAGGTCGCCGGCGGCGCCGTGCTCAAGCACTCGCACGACCGCGACCTGGCGCGCGAGAGCGTGCTCAGCACCCGCCTCGCCCCCGAGACCCCGGCCTACGACGTCCAGCAGGCCTGCGGGACCGGCCTGGAGACGACGATCCTCGTCGCCAACAAGATCGCCCTCGGCCAGATCGACTCCGGCATCGCCTGTGGCGCCGACACCACCTCCGACGCCCCGATCGCCCTCAACGAGCAGCTGCGCGAGACGCTGCTGGAGGCGAACCGGCAGCGCTCGACCGTGGGCAAGCTGAAGGCCCTCTCCGGCGTCCGCCCCGGTCACGTCGTCCCCCACATCCCCCGCAACGAGGAGCCGCGCACCGGCCTCTCGATGGGCGAGCACTGCGCGATCATGGCCACCGAATGGGAGATCGGCCGCAGCGAGCAGGACGAGCTGACCCTGGCCAGCCACGAGAACCTCGCCGCCGCCTATGAGCGCGGCTTCCTCGACGACCTGATCACCCCTTACCTGGGCCTGGAGCGGGACCAGAACCTGCGCCCGGGCTCGAGCCTGGAGAAGCTCGGCAAGCTGAAGCCGGTCTTCGGCGGCCCCGAGGGGACGATGACCGCGGCCAACTCGACGCCGCTCTCCGACGGCGCCTCGGCCGTGCTGCTCGCCTCCGAGGAGTGGGCGAAGGAGCGCGACCTGCCGGTCCTCGCCTACATCTCCGAGGCGCAGACCGCGGCCGTCGACCACGTCCACAAGCGCGAAGGGCTGCTGATGGCCCCGGCCTACGCGATGCCGCGGATGCTCGACCGCGCCGGCCTCGCCCTGCAGGACTTCGACTACTACGAGATCCACGAGGCCTTCGCCGCGCAGGTGCTCTGCACGCTGAAGGCCTGGGAGGACCCCGAGTTCTGCAAGGAGAAGCTGGAGCGCGATCAGCCGCTCGGCGCGATCGACCGCAAGAAGCTCAACGTCAACGGCGGCTCGCTGGCCGCCGCCCACCCGTTCGCGGCGACCGGCGGCCGCATCGTCGCCGGCCTCGCCAAGCAGCTGCACGAAGACGGCAAGGGCCGCGGCCTGATCAGCATCTGCGCCGCCGGCGGCCAGGGCGTCGTCGCAATCCTCGAAAGCGCTGGAGGGACCAAATGAGCGACCGTTACTCGCAGATCGTCAACGCGCCCGTCGTCTCGACGGTCGCCAAGCAGCTGGGGCTGCCGCAGCCGGTCAGCCTCGACCGCCACAAGCCGGGCGCCCCCGTCGTCGCCGGGCCGGTGCTGAGCGGCGCCGCCCCGGGCGGCCGCCTCGACAAGGCCCTGCCCGCCCTCCTCGACTCGATCAAGGCCGAACGGGCCGGCACCGAGGGCAAGGCGAAGGCGCTCGTGTTCGACGCCACCGGGATCGCCGACTCGACCGAGCTGGTCGAGCTGCAGCGCTTCTTTTACCCGGCGGTCGGCCGCCTCCAGCGCAGCGGCCGCGTGGTCGTCATCGGCACGTTGCCGGCCGAGGCCGGCTCGGCCCGGGCCCACACCGCGCAGCGGGCGCTGGAGGGCTTCACCCGCTCGCTGGCCAAGGAGATCGGCGGCCGCGGCTCGACCGCGCAGCTGGTCTACGTCGCGCCCGGCGCCGAGGGCCAGCTCGAGTCGACCCTGCGCTTCCTGCTCTCGCCGCGCTCGGCCTACGTCTCCGGCCAGGTGGTGCGGATCGCCGCCGGCGTCGCCCCGACCCCGGAGATCGATTGGGAGCGGCCGCTCGACGGCAAGGTGGCCCTGGTCACCGGCGCTTCGCGCGGGATCGGCGCCGCGATCGCCGACACCCTCGCCCGCGACGGGGCCGAGGTCGTCGGCCTCGACGTCCCGCAGGCGGCCGCCGACCTGAAGGCGGTCACCGAGGCGATCGGCGGCCGCTCGATCGAGCTCGACATCACCGCCGCGGACGCCCCGGAGACGATCGCCGCCGAGCTCGCCGGCGGCGTCGACGTCGTCGTCCACAACGCCGGCGTGACCAAGGACCGGACGATCGCGAAGATGCCGGAGGAGCGCTGGACGCAGCTGATGGAGATCAACCTCTCCAGCGAGGAGCGGATCAACGACGCCCTGCTCGACGGCAAGGTGCTGCGCCCCAACGGCCGCATCGTCGGCGTCTCCTCGATGGCGGGGATCGCCGGCAACAACGGCCAGACCAACTACGCCACCTCGAAGGCGGGCGTGATCGGGATGGTCGAGTCGATGGCGCCCGAGCTGGCCGGACGCAAAGCGACGATCAACGCCGTCGCCCCCGGCTTCATCGAGACGAAGATGACCGCGGCGATGCCGATCGGCCCGCGCGAAGCCGGCCGCCGGCTCAGCAGCCTCTCGCAGGGCGGCCTCCCGGTCGACGTCGCCGAGGCGATCGCCTGGTTCGCCAGCCCCGCCTCGACCGGGGTCAACGGCAACGTCGTCCGCGTCTGCGGCCAGAGCCTGCTGGGGGCGTGACGGCGATGCCGACCAAGACCCTCGACAGCGCCCCCAGCATCCTGCCGCTCTACGCGCGGGCGGCGGCGCCGCTGGTCCCGGGCGCCTCGCTGCTGCCCTTCGTCCCGGGCGGCGGTGGAGAGATCCCCGAGCTCGACCTGCAGCTCGAGGGCGTCGTCGCCGACCCGGCCGAGGTCTCCGCCTACGCCAGGGTCTGCGGCTTCGCCCTGCGCGACAGCCTGCCCCCCACCTATCCGCACATGCTCGCCTTCCCGCTGCACATGGCGGTGATGGCGGATGGCGGCTTCCCGTTCGGGGCGGTCGGCCTCGTCCACCTCGAGAACCGGATCGAGCAGCATCGCCCGATCGCGATCGGCGAGGAGATGACGGTCCGCGTCCGCCCGACCCAGCTGCAGCCGCACGCGAAGGGCAAGACCTTCTCGCTCCTCACCGAGGTGACGATCGACGGCGAGCTCGCCTGGGCGAGCGAGAGCACGATGCTGCGCCGCGGCAAGGGCGGCGAGAAGACTGAGAGCGGAGAGGCGTTCCCGACCCTCGCCGCCGACGCCCCGTCGAGCGCCGAGTGGAAGCTCGGCGGCGACCTCGGGCGCCGCTACGCGGGGGTCTCCGGCGACCGCAACCCGATCCACATGCACTCCCTGACCGCGAAGCCGCTCGGCTTCCCGGCCGCGATCGCGCACGGGATGTGGACCAAGGCGCACTGCCTGGCGGCGCTGGAAAGCCGCCTTCCCGACGCCTTCGCCGCCGAGGTCCGCTTCCGCAAGCCGATCCTCCTGCCCGGGCGGGTCGAGTTCGCCAGCGCCCCGGAGGGCGAGGAGATCCTCTTCGCGGTGCGCGACGCCAAGCGGCAGACCCCCCACCTCGACGGCCGCGTACAGCCCCTCGAGTCCAATCCGAAAGCCACGACCGGAAGGAAGAAGGCAAAGTGAGCACCGCAACCAAGGACAAGAACCCGAGCGTGGCCGAGCGTGGCATGGGCTTCGGCCTGCGTCAGCTCAACCGCCTCGCCGGCTCGGACCTGCTGGACCGGATCCGGATCCGCAAGCAGGTCGAGCGCGCCCTCTTCCAGGGCACCAAGAACGGCTTCCGCTCGGCGACCGCCGCCGGCCGCACCTTCAAGGCCGCGCAGCAGCTGGGCAAACCGGCCCGCCAGAAGAAGAGCAGGTCGACGGGCCTGTTCGACCTCGGCCCCGACGACGAGCAGCAGATGTTCCAGGAGGCCGGCCGCGCCTTCGCCGCCGACAAGGTCCGTCCGGCCGCGCTGAAGGCCGACGAGGACCGCGAGACGCCGAAGGAGCTGCTGGCCGAAACCACCGAGCTCGGCGTCAACATGCTCGGCGTCCCCGAGGAGCTCGGCGGCGTCATGCACGAGCAATCGGCGGTGACCAGTGTGCTGATCGGCGAGGCGCTCGCCCACGGCGACCTCGGCATCGCCTACGCGGCGCTGGCCCCCGGGGCGGTCGCGACCGCGATCGGGCTCTGGGGCAGCGCCGAGCAGGAGGCGACCTACCTGCCGGCCTTCACCGGCGAGAACGTACCCGCCGCGGCGCTGGCGATTCTCGAGCCACGACCGTTGTTCGACCCGCTGAAGCTGGAGACGACGGCGAAGCGCAAAGGCGACGAGTGGGTCCTCAGCGGGGCCAAGTCGCTGATCGCCCGCGCCACCGAATGCGAGCTGTTCGTGATCGCCGCGGACGCCGAGGACATCGGCCCGGCGCTGTTCGTCGTCGAGTCCGGGGCCAAAGGCCTGACGATCGAGGACGAGCCGGCGATGGGGCTGCGCCCCGCCGCCACCGGCCGCCTCCTGATCGACAAGGTCAAAGTCCCGGCGAGCGCCCTGCTCGGGGAGGGCGAGCTGAAGGCGAAGGACTACGCCGCCTGCGTCAACCGCGCCCGTGTCGCCTGGTGCGGGCTCGCGACCGGCACCGCTCAGGCCGTCCTCGACTACGTGATCCCCTACGTCAACGACCGCCAGGCCTTCGGCGAACCGATCTCCAACCGCCAGGGCGTCGCTTTCGCGGTCTCCGACATCGGAATCGAGTCCGACGGCATGCGCCTCGCCACCTACCGGGCGGCCAGCCGCGCCGACCGCGGCGAGAGCTTCGGCCGCGAGGCGGCGATCGCCCGCCGGCTCTGTGCCCAGAAGGGCATGGAGATCGGCTCCCAGGGCGTGCAGCTGCTCGGCGGCCACGGCTTCGTCAAGGAGCATCCGGTCGAGCGCTGGTACCGAGACCTCCGAGCCGCGGGCGTGATGGAGGGCGCCCTGCTCGTCTAGGCACCGCCGGACGAACGAAAGGACACCATGATCAACCTCGAGATTCCCAAGAAGTTCAAGCCGCTCGCGACCCAGGCCAACCAGGTCGCGACCGAGGTGTTCCGCCCGATCTCACGCAAGTACGACGAGGCCGAGCACGAGTACCCGAAAGAGCTCGACATGCTGGCGTCGCTGATCGACGGCATGAACGAGGGCTCCGACATCGGCGGGGCCGGCGCCGCCGGCGTGCGCCGCGAGAAGAACGACGACGGCGAGAACCGCAACGGCTCCAACCTCTCCACCGTGCTCGGCATCATCGAGCTCTGCTGGGGCGACGTCGGCCTGCTGCTCTCGATGCCGCGCCAGGGGCTCGGCAACTCGGCGATCGCCTCGGTGGCGACGGAGGAGCAGCTGGAGAAGTACGGCGGCAAGTGGGCCGCGATGGCGATCACCGAGCCGGAAGCCGGCTCGGACTCCGCCGCGATCCGCGCCACCGCCGAGCTCGACGGCGACGAGTACGTCCTCAACGGCGAGAAGATCTTCGTCACCTCGGGCGACCGCGCCGACCTGATCGTCGTCTGGGCCTCGCTCGACCGCTCGAAAGGGCGGGCGGCGATCAAGTCGTTCATCGTCGAGCGCGACAACCCCGGCCTGAAGCTGGACCGGCTCGAGCACAAGCTCGGGATCCGCGCGTCGGACACGGCCAACTTCACCCTGCAGGACTGCCGGGTGCCGAAAGAGGCGCTGCTGGGCGACCCGGAGGTGAAGGAGAAGGGCTTCGCCGGGGTGATGGAAACGTTCGACAACACGCGGCCGCTGGTCGCCGCGATGGCGGTCGGCGTCACCCGGGCGGCGCTGGAAGAGACCCGCAAGCGGCTGAAGAAAGCCGGGGTCGAGGTCGACTACGACGTGCCGGCCAACTCCCAGCACGCCGCCGCGGCGCGCTTCCTCGAGATGGAGGCCGACTACGAGGCCGCCTGGCTGCTCACCCTGCAGGCCGCCTGGATGGCGGACAACAGCAAGCCGAACTCGCTGCAGGCCTCGATGGCGAAGGCGAAGGCGGGGCGCACCTGCGTCGACGTCACCCTCGGCTGCGTCGAGCTCTGCGGCGCCGTCGGCTACGGCGAGAACGAGCTGCTGGAGAAGTGGGCCCGCGACTCGAAGATCCTCGACATCTTCGAGGGCACCCAGCAGATCCAGCTGCTGATCGTCGCCCGCCAGCTGCTCGGCAAGAACTCCTCCGAACTGAGGTAACCGGCACACTCCTCTCGGTCGTGAACCTGATCGAGGATCTGATGGAACGGTCCCCGGCCTCGCGGCTGGGGACCGTCGCCATCGACGCCGAGGCGAACCGGCGCGACTGGTACTTCGGGGAACTGATCGCCTGCTCGGCCGGGCTCTCCGGCGCCTTCGCGGCGCGCGGGGTGAAGCGCGGCGACGTGGTGATGACGCTGGTCGGGAACAGGATCGAGTGGGTGCTGAGCCTGCTCGCCTGCTGGCGGATGGGCGCGGTCGCGCTGCCCTGCAGCACGCAGCTGCGCCGCGCCGACCTCGAGCACCGGGTCGCCGCCGCCAACCCCGCCCTCTGCGTCGGCGAAGAGGCGCTGCTCGCCGAGCTCCCCGACGGCGTGCCGGCGATGACCCTGGCCGAGGTCGCCGGGGTGCTCGACGAGGACCGCCCGCAGGAGACCCCGGCCAGGGTCGAGACGATGGGCCCCGAGGACCCTGCCCTGATCGTCTTCACCTCCGGCACCACCGGCGAGCCGCGCGGGGTCCTGCATGCCTACCGTTACCTGTTCGGCCAGCGGCTCCAGGCCGAGCACTGGTTCGGCTCGCGCCAGGGCGAGCTCGCCTGGTGCACGACCGCGACCGGGTGGTCGAAGTCGGCCCGCAACGTCTTTCTCGCCCCCTGGCTGACCGGCGCCGCCGCGGTCATCCACGACGGCCGTTTCGACCCGGCCGAGCGGCTCGAGTTCGCCGAGGCGCTCGGGGTCAACGTGCTCTGCCAGGCGCCGACCGAGTACCGGATGCTGGCCAAGCGCGCCGGCCTCCGCCCCCTCCCCGCCCTGCGCCGCATGGTCTCGGCCGGCGAGCCGCTCGACCCGGAGACGATCGCCGCCTTCCGCGAGGGCACCGGGCTCGAGCCCGCCGACGGCTACGGCCAGACCGAGACCGGCCACGTCGCCGCCAACCTCGCCGGCGACCCTGTCCGTCCCGGCTCGATGGGGAAACCCCTGCCCGGCCTCGAGGTCCGCATAGCCGCCCCCGGAAGCGAAGCTGAGGAGGCGGCGACTGAACTGGGCGAGCTCCAGCTCAAGCGCGACTCCTCCCCCACCTTCTTCAGCCGCTACCTCGACGGCGAGCGCTTCGAGGGCGAGTGGTGGGCGACCGGCGACCTCGTCCGCGAAGACGGGGACGGCTACCTCTTCTTCGAGGGCCGCGACGACGACATCATCCTCTCCTCCGGCTACCGGATCGGCCCCTTCGAGGTCGAGTCGGCGCTGCAGTCGCACCCCGCCGTCGCCGAGGCGGCCGCGGTCGCCGCCCCCGACCCCGAGCGCGGCGCGATCGTGCGCGCGATCGTCGTGCCCCGCGACCGCGAGCCGAGCGCGGAGCTGGCGCGCGAGCTGCAGGAGCACTGCAAGCGCGAGACCGCCCCCTACAAGTTCCCCCGCCTGGTCGAGTTCGTCGAGGAGCTGCCGAAGACGAGCAGCGGCAAGATCAAGCGCGCGCAGCTGCGCCGGGGGTAAGCTGGCCCCGTGACCACGACCGAGGCGACCGAGGCCGAGCGCGTCGCCCGCGCCTACTTCGACGCGGTCGCCAAACGCGACGTCGAGGCGATGGTGGCCTGCTGGGAGCCGGGCACCCGCGACGTGATCCACGGCGTCGCCGACATGCGCGTGCCCGAGGACCTGCGCGCCTGGTTCACGAGCCTCTTCGCCTCCTTCCCCGACTTCAGCTTCGAGGTGCTCGACGTCGTCGCCGGCGGCGAGAAGGCGGCGGTGCACTGGCACGCCACCGGCACCTTCGACGGCAGCGCCCGCTTCGAAGGCCTGATCCCCAACGGCCAGCGGGTCGACGTGACCGGCTGCGACGTGCTCAGCGTCCGCGGCGGCAAGGTCGTCCACAACGACGCCTACATGAACGGTGCCGAGATGGCCCGCCAGCTCGGCGCCCTGCCGCCCCAGGGCTCGCCGCCGGAAAAGGCGATGACGGCGCTGCTCAACCTCAAAACCCGGCTCCTCGCCGGGCGCCGCCGCTAAGCGGTCGCGACGAAGAGGCCCTCGTCGGCGTCGACCGGGCGCCCGAGGTGGTAGCCCTGGGCCATGTCGACGCCGAAGTCGCGCAGCATCCGTTCGGTCTCATCGTCCTCGACGAACTCGGCGATCGTCGTCTTGCCGAGCCCGCGGGCGATTTCGACGATCGCCTTCACGGTCAGCTGGTCGGCGTCGTTGCGCGGCATCTCCCGCACGAAGGAGCCGTCGATCTTGAGCACGTCGAAGGGCAGGCGCTTGAGGTGGTGGAAGGGGCTGATCCCCGCCCCGTAGTCGTCGATCGCGACTTCGCAGCCGAACTCGGTGAGCCGGTCGGCGAACCCGATCGCGGTGTCGTAGTCGTCGACGCGCGCCGTCCTGGTGATCTCGAAGGTGCAACGGCTGGGGTCGGCGTCGCCCTCGTCGAGGCGGCGCTCGATGAACTCCAGCACCGAGATGTCGGTCAGCGAGGCGCCGGAGAGGTTGACGTGGAGGGAGACCGGAGCGCCGGCGCGCTCACGCTGCGCGAGCAGCTCCAGCGCCCGCGCCACGACCCAGCGGTCGAGCTCCTGGACCATCCCGGAACGCTCGGCGACCTCGATGAAGGAAGACGCCGGCAGCAGCTCACCGTCCTCGCCGGTCATCCGCAGCAGCAGCTCGTAGCGCTCGATCCCGCCCGAGGCGAGGCTGCGGATCGGCTGCGTGGCCAGGCGCAGGCGGTCCTGGGTGAGGGCGTCGCGGATGCGGGCGCTGGTGGTCTGGGCGCGGCGCGGCATCCCAGCCGGGTCCTCGGGGCCGTGGAAGAGCGCGATCCGGTTGCGGCCCTCCTCCTTGGCCCGGTACATCGCCTGGTCGGCGGCGACCAGCACCGCCTCGGCGCCGATGTCGCCCTTGCCGCCGAACATCGTGATCCCGACGCTGATCGTCGCGGCCCCCAATTCCGACTCGGCCGGGAAGCCCTCCGCCACCTGTGCGCGCAGGTCCTCCCCGAGCTGCAGCGCACCGTCTGTGTCGGCCTGCGGCATCAGCACGGCGAACTCGTCGCCGGAGAGGCGGGCGACGATGTCGGTGGTGCGCACGCGCTCGCGCAGCACGTCGGCGACGCGGCGGATCAGGTTGTCGCCGGGCTGGTGGCCGAGCTTGTCGTTGACCTCCTTGAGGCCGTCGATGTCGATGATCATCACCGCGCCCTGGCCCCCGTAGCGGGCGGCGAAGGAGACGTAGCGGTCGAGCTTGCCGCGGAAGCAGCGCCGGTTCAGCAGCCCGGTGAGCGAGTCGTGGTCGGCCAGGTAGCGCAGCTCGGCCTCCGTTTTCTCGGCCTTCGCGAGCGCGCCCTCGACGACCTCGCGGTCCGCCGCGGCGAGCTTCTGAAGCACGGCCTCGACCTCCGGGTCGCGCTTCGGAGAGGTACGTACGTTCGCCACCCGCGAAAGGTATTTGCTGGGATCGCGGCCAGGTTGGGGAACCCGTCTGTTTCCGCCAGGGGACTCGAATTTTCGGCGGTCGGGGCACCCCAATAGTTGGCTTCGCAGGCCCCTGGGTACGCTGGGGGACGATGCCCAACCGGCTCGCCCAGGAGACCAGCCCCTACCTGTTGCAGCATCGCGACAACCCGGTCGACTGGTACCCGTGGGGACCGGAGGCGCTGGCCCGGGCGCGGGAGGAGGACCGGCCGATCCTGCTCTCGGTCGGCTACTCGGCCTGCCACTGGTGCCACGTGATGGAGCGCGAGTCCTTCGAGGACGCCGGGACCGCCGCCTACATGAACGAGCACTTCGTCAACGTCAAGGTCGACCGCGAGGAGCGCCCCGACGTGGACGCGATCTACATGGAGGCGGTGCAGGGGATCAGCGGCCAGGGCGGCTGGCCGATGACCGTCTTCCTCGACCCCGACGGCGTCCCCTTCTACGGCGGCACCTACTTCCCGCCCGACGAGGGCCGCGGCATGCCGAGCTTCCGGATGGTGATGGAAGCCGTCGTCGACGCCTTCGAGCGCAAACGCGAGGAGATCCGAGAGCGCGCCGGCGCGACCCGCGAGCGACTGGGCGCGGTCGGGCTGATCGAGCCCCACCCGGAGGCGCCGGAGGCGGAGCAGCTGGAGGAGGCCGTGGCGCGCCTGCGCTCCGCCGCCGACCCGCGCAACGGCGGCTTCGGCACCGCGCCCAAGTTCCCGCCCGCCTCGGCCCTGGAGCTGCTGCTGGCGCGCGGCGAGCGCGAGATCGTCGAGCGCACCCTCGACGCGATGCTCGCCGGCGGGATCTACGACCAGATCGGCGGCGGCTTCGCCCGCTACTCGGTCGACGCGAGCTGGCTCGTCCCCCACTTCGAGAAGATGCTCTACGACAACGCCCTGCTCGCCCGCGCCTACCTGCACGGGTGGCAGGCGCTCGGCCACGAGCGCTACCGCCGCGTCTGCGAGGAGACCCTCGACTGGATGCTGCGCGAGATGCGCGGCCCCGAGGGCGGCTTCTACTCCGCCCTCGACGCCGACTCCGAGGGCGAGGAGGGACGCTTCTACGTCTGGACGCCGGCCCAGATCCGTGAGGTGCTGGGCGAGGGCGCCGAGGCGGTGATCGAGCACTACGGCGTGACCGAGCGCGGCAACTTCGAGGGCTCCAACATCCTCCACCTGCCCGGCGGGCCGGGGCGCTTTACCGTCGATATGCGACGGAAACTCGCCCCGCCCGACCTCGACGCGGTGCGCCGAGCCCTCTACGAGGCCCGCGCCAAGCGCGTCTGGCCCGGGCTCGACGAGAAGCGGCTCGCCTCCTGGAACGCGCTGGCGATCTCCGCCCTGGCCGAGGCCGGCGCCGCGCTCGGCCGCACGGATTACCTGGAGGCGGCCGGGGCCTGCACCGAGTTCGTGCTCGGCGAGATGCGCGACGGCGAGGGCCGCCTGCTGCGCACCTACAAGGACGGCGAGGCACGGCTCAACGCTTACCTCGAGGACCACGCGTACCTGCTCGAGGCGCTGCTCACCATCTACGAAGCGAGCTTCGAGCCGGCCTGGTTCGGCGCGGCGGAGCGGGTCGCGGAGGCGCTGATCGGCCGCTTCCACGACCCCGAGCGCGGCGGCTTCTTCTCGACCTCCGACGACCACGAGCAGCTGATCGCGCGCCGCAAGGAGATCGGCGACCACCCGATCCCGTCGGGCAACAGCTCCGCCGCCTTCGGCCTCCTCCGCCTCGCCGCCCTCAGCGGCGAGGGCCGCTACCGGCGCCAGGCCGAGGAGGTCTTCGCCCTCTTCACCCAGCCGGCGGTCCGCCACCCGGAGTCCTTCGCCCACCTGCTGCGGGCCCTCGACTTCCACCTCTCCCCCGTCAAGGAGGTGGCCTTGATCGGCGCCGACACGAGCGATCTGGCGGCGACCGTCCGCGCCGGGTACCGCCCCCACCTGGTGCTCGCCGGCGGCCCAGAGGGAAGCGAGCAGCCGCCGCTGCTCCGCGATCGCCCCCTCCGAGACGGCGTACCGGCCGCCTACGTCTGCGAGAACTTCGCTTGCCAAGCGCCCGTGAGCGATCCAAAGAAACTGGCCGCCCTTCTCTGATACGAATGCCGCCCAGTGCGCGGCTCCCTCTTCACCTTCCCCGCCGGCCGCCGAGCCAAGTGGGTCGTCTTCGCCGTCTGGTTCCTGGCGATCTTCGTCGCCGCCGGGCCGGCCGAACTCCCCACCAAGTTCGAAGAGGCCGAAAACAACGAGGCGACCTCCTACCTGCCGGGAGACGCCGAGTCGACCGCGGCGCTCGACGCGACCGAGGAACTGCAGAAGGGGGAAATCGCCCCGGCGGTGATCGTCTACCGCAACGACTCCGGCCTCACCGCGGCGGACTTCCGGACGATCGAAGAGAACGTGGGCGCGATGACCGCCGAGCGCTTCGAGGGCGTGATCGCCGACGGCGAAACCGCGGCCTCCGGCGGCAAGTCCGAGCCGAAATCCGGGCTGGAAGGGAAAATCGACGGCCTCGGGGTCGGCGAGCCCGGCTGCGGCACGGCGACCTCCACCATCCCCGGCCAGCCCGCCGACTACGCCCCCTTCGTCGGCCCCGTCTGCTCACAGGACGGCAAGTCGGCGATCGTCACCTCCTACATCAACGCTGAAGGCGAGGGCGACCGGATCGTCGACCCGGTGAAGGAGTGGCGCAAGGCGCTCGAGGGGCTCCCCTCCGGCCTCGAAGCGAAGATCACCGGCGGCGCCGGCTTCTCGGCCGACGCGATCGAAGTCTTCGAAGGGATCAACGGAACCCTGCTGCTGGCCGCGGTCAGCCTCGTGATCTTCCTCCTGATCCTGATCTACCGGTCGCCGATCTTCCTCTTCATCCCGCTGATCTCGGTGATGTTCGCGGAGACGCTCTCGCGCTCGATCGGGTTCGGGATCTCCGAGCTCGGGGTGACGATCAACGGCCAGTCGAGCTCGATCATGTCGGTCCTGGTGCTCGGCGCCGGCACCGACTACGCGCTGCTCCTGGTCGCCCGCTACCGCGAGGAGCTGCACCACACCGGCGATAAGCACGAGGCGATGCGGACGGCGCTCGAATCGGCCGGGCCGGCGATCTTCGCCTCGGCCCTGACCGTGATCGCCGCCCTGCTCTGCCTGGTGATCGCCAAGGTCAACGGCACCTCCGGGCTCGGCCCGATCGCCGCGATCGGGATCGCCTGCGCGGCGCTCTCGATGCTGACCCTGCTGCCGGCGCTGCTGACGATCTTCGGCCGCCGCGCCTTCTGGCCCTTCGTCCCGCACACGCCGGAGACGGCGCCCAGCGGCGAGATCTCCGAGCGCGCACGGCGGTCGATCGTCGAGGGCTCCGGCGCGGGCGCGCTCGCGCGCGTGGTCCTCGCGATCCTCGCGCTCGTGGTCCCGATCGTCCTCCTCATCATCCTGCTGCCGCCCCTGGGCCTGCTCGCGATCGCACTGCTGGTCATCAACTCGGTGCTGCACAAGCTCAGCCGGGGACGCATCCCGTCGCTCGTGTTCGGCCGTCTCGACCGCGCCGTCTTCACCCCCTACGAGATGCGCCGCCACAGGCTCGAGCACGCCGCCGACGCCACCCACGGGTTCTGGGCCCGGGTCGGCAACCGCGTCTCGATCTCGCCGCGCCGCGTCATGTTCGGCTCGGTAGGCGTGCTCCTGGTCTGCTGCGCCGGCTTCGCCTTCTTCTCGACCGAACTGACCAGCGAAGACAGCTACCGGACCGAAGTCGAATCGGTCGAAGGCCAGAACCTGCTCGACAAGAGCTTCCCCTCCGGCAAGACGGCACTGACGGACATCGTCGTCACCGAACCCGCCGAGCTCGAGCTCGTGCGCAAAGAGGCGTCCCGGGTCGAAGGCGTCGAGGAAGTCTCAGGGCCGATTGCGAGCGGCCCGTCGGGGACGCTGGTCCAGGCCACGCTCGAACCCAACCCCTACTCGACCGAGGCCTTCGACCTGATCGAACCGCTGCGCGATGCGACCCAGGAAGTCGCCCCCGGCACCCTCGTCGGCGGGCCCAGCGCGATCGAATTCGACGTCCGCGAGGCCGCCGCCTGGGACTCGATCGTGATCCCGCCGATCATCCTCGTCGTCGTCTTCCTGATCCTGATCGGGCTGCTGCGGGCCGTGATCGCGCCGCTGGTCCTGATCGGCACCGTGATCCTCAGCTTCCTCGCCGCCCTCGGCGTCGGGTATTTCGTCTTCGACGTGATCTTCGGCTTCCCCGGCTCGGACCCGTCGTTACCCCTCTTCGCCTTCGTCTTCCTCGTCGCGCTCGGGGTCGACTACAACATCTTCCTCGTCGCCCGCGCCCGCGAGGAGACCGAAAAGCACGGCTCCGCACAGGGGATGCTGCGCGCCCTCGCGGTGACCGGCGGCGTCATCACCAGCGCCGGGATCGTCCTCGCCGGCACCTTCTCGGTGCTCGCCGTCCTCCCCCTCACCTTCCTCACCGAGCTCGGCTTCGTGGTCGCCTTCGGCGTCCTGCTCGACACCTTCCTCGTGCGCAGCATCCTCGTGCCCTCGATCGCGCTCAGCCTCGGCGACAGGTTCTGGTGGCCGTCGGCGCTCTCGCGGCCGCAGGAGCGCTCCGGCAACGCCCCGGTCGCCTAGACTCGCGGCGTTCGGAAGCTACGGGTCGGGGTTGTGATGCTGGCAAGGGTTCGTTCCAAGGTCACCTACGCGAACGTGGTCGCCTCGCTGGCGCTGTTCGTCGCGCTGGGCGGCATCTCCTACGCAGCGATCGCGATCCCGAGCAACAGCGTCGGCACGCCCCAGCTCAAAGCCGGAGCTGTGACCGGCGCCAAGGTGAAGGACGGGAGCCTCGGGAAGGCCGACTTCGCGGCAGGAGCGCTGCCCGCAGCGGGCGCCAAGGGCGCCGACGGGGCCAAGGGGGACAAGGGAGATCAGGGCGCCCCCGGCACGCAGGGCGCCCAGGGCGAGACCGGCGCCGCGGGGGCCCAGGGCGCCGCCGGGAAAGACGCGGCCGCCCCCGTCGACCCCGACAACCTGCTCGACCCGGCCAACTACCTCACCGGTGGGGCCGTGGCCCAGATCGCGATCGACGGGTTCCAGGTCGGCGGCGAGCTGGGCGCCTACCGGATCCTCTGCGAGGGCGACACCTGTGCGCTGGCGATCGGGCTGCCGGTGACGAGCCGGATGGACTTCGAATCCTGGTACGAGCTGGTGCTGCTCGGCGACACCGTGGCGGCGACCCGGGACTTCACCCTGACCGAGTTCGACGCGGCGGGCGAGCCCCTGCGCGGGTACGCCGTCACCGACGGCATCCCGAGCTCGAAACGGACGCTGAACGGCCGCTTCGAAATGACCTTCGACGCCGGCTTCATCCAGCGCGTCTCGCTCTAGCGAAGAGCTCCTAGACGGAGAAGTCGCGCGTCTCGTCGAGGGCGACGCGCCCGCCGACCGCGGCGCGGCCGTCGCCGAGCGGGCGCGCGTCGAGCACCGAGCCGCGCCCCTGGCGAATCGTCAGCGGCCGGTCCAGCTCAGTCACGAGCATCAGCGCCGCCGAGCCGGTCGCCTCGTCCTCGCCGACCCCGTCCTCGAGGGCGAAGCAGCGTGACCGCACGCGACCCGCGGCCTCGTCTGCCCAGGCCCAGAGGTAGATCTCGTCTTCGCGGCCGCCGGGGGGGCCGTCGAGCGCTTCCACCTCAGCGGCGGAGCCGAGCTCGATCATCTCCCACGGTGGCGACCAGTCGGCGCGGGTGGCGATGAAGGTGAGGTCACCCTCGAACCGCACCACGACCTCGCCGGCCGGGGGACGCAGCGCCTCGACCCGCCGGCCCTCCCTGGCGAGGAGCCAGGCGGTCCCCACGCTCGGGTGGCCGGCGAAGCCGAGCTCGGAGCCCGGCGTGAAGATCCGGCAGGCGCCGCTCTCGCGGTCGTCGACGAACACGGTCTCCGAGAAGCCGAGCTCGGTGGCGACCTCCTGGCGCCGCTCCGCCGGCACCTCCGCCCCGTCGAGGAAGACCCCGAGCGGGTTGCCCCACGCGCCGTCCGCGTCGGTGAAGACCCGGAGGACGTGCAGCTTCGCCATCCCCGCCCTCAGAGGATCGGGAGGAAGTTTTCGATCTCGTAGGGAGTGACCTGAACCCGGTAATCGTCCCATTCCTGCCGCTTGATCTCGACGAAGCGGCGGAAGGTGTGCTCGCCGAGGGTGCGCAGCACCAGCTCCGAGTCGGCGGCGACCTCGATCGCCTCGCCCAGGGTCGACGGCAGCTGCTCGATGCCCTGCTGGGTCAGCTCCTCCTGGGAGAGGTGGTACAGGTTCTGCTCCATCGGCTCGGGCAGCTCGTAGCCCTTCTCGATCCCCTCGAGGCCGGCCTGCAGCATCCCGGCGAAGGTCAGGTAGGGGTTGCACGCAGGGTCGGGGCAGCGCAGCTCGGCCCGGGTCGCGCCCTCCTTGCCGGGGTGGTAGAGCGGCACCCGGATCAGCGCCGAGCGGTTGCGGCGCGACCAGGCCAGGTAGACCGGCGCCTCGTAGCCCGGCACCAGGCGCTTGTAGGAGTTGACCCACTGGGCGAAGAGCGGCGAGATCTCACGCGCGTGCTTGAGCTGGCCGGCGATGAACGACTTCGCCGTGGCCGAGAGGTAGTAGGGGTCGTCGGCGTCGTAGAAGGCGTTCTTGCCGTCTTTGGCGAGTGACTGGTGGACGTGCATCCCCGACCCGTTCTCGCCGAACAGCGGCTTCGGCATGAAGGTCGCGTGCCAGCCGTGCTTCATCGCGTACTCCTTGACGACGATCCGGTAGGTCATGCAGTCGTCTGCCATCTCGAGCGCGTTCTTGTAGCGCATGTCGACCTCGTGCTGGGAGGGGCCGACCTCGTGGTGGGTGTACTCGACGTGGATCCCCATCTTCTCCAGCGCCAGCACGGTGTCGCGGCGCACGTCGGAGCCGGCGTCGAGCGTGGTCAGGTCGAAGTAGCCGCCCTCGTCGAGGGGTTCGGGCACGCCGCCCTCCGGCTTGGCGGAGCGGAAGTAGAAGAACTCCAGCTCGGGGCCGATGTTGTAGGCGTCGAAGCCCAGCTCCTCGGCCCGTTTCATCGCCCGCTGCAGGATCCAGCGCGGGTCCCCCTCGTAGGGACCGCCGCCGGGGACGCGGATGTCGCAGAACATGCGGGCGACCGCGTTCTCCCCCTCGGGCCGCCAGGGGATCAGCGCGAAGGTGGAGGGGTCGGGCATCGCGATCATGTCCGACTCCTCGATCGGGTTGAAGCCGGTGATCGAGGAACCGTCGAAGCCCATGCCGCCGTCGAAGGCGTCCTCGAGCTCGGCGGCGTTGATCGAGAAGCTCTTGAGCTGGCCGAGCACGTCGGTGAACCAGAGGCGGACGAAACGCACGTCGTTCTCCTTGACGATCGCGACGACGTCAGCGGCACTTCGGGGTTGCTCTGCCATCCGGGCCTCCTTGGCTTGTCCGCGAGAAGGCCGCAACGATAGGCGAATGAACCGAAAAGGTGCAAATAGGCGTATTACGGGTAGAGAAACAGGATTCTCAACCGTTCCCCGGAGCCCCTCCACGAGCTTGCGAGGAGGACCGAAAAGCGGTATAACTTACTTCCCGTAAGTTATCGGCTGAAAGTAAAGTAAAGGCCACGTAAAGGCTCTGTAAAGCGAAATCGCTCAGGCAGGGCAGAGACGAGTAGCGACGTGACTGTAAAAACGGCAGTGAGCAGATTCCAGATCCACGATGAGCTGACCGCTCCCGACGAGAGCGCTCCGCTGATCAAGACCATCCAGGCCGCGGGCGGCGCGGTGACCAAGTTCGTCGGCGTGCTGGCCGGCTCCCCGGCCGTGCTGCGGGCCTACACCCGGATGCGCTCGGAGCTGCGCGGCGGCGTGCTGCCGCAAGCGACCCGCGAGCGGATCGCCCTTGCGGTCGCCGAGCACCGCGAGGACAACTACAGCATCGCCCAGCACGCGAAGTCGGCGCGGCGGGCCGGGCTCGGCCTCGACGAGGTCTCGCGGGCGCGCAGCTTCACCTCCGGCGACGAGAAGGAGGCGGCACTGCTCGCCTACCTGAAGGCGGCCCTCGAGGCGGACGGGCCTCCCCCGCTCCACCTGCACGAGGAGGCACGGGAGATCGGCTGGACCGACGAGGAGATCCTCGAGGCGGTCGGGCACCTGGCCCTGAACGAGTTCCAGAGCCTGATCGCCGGCGCGGCCGCCCTCCCCAAAGACCAGGCCACGCCGAAGGTCCTTCCCTCAGTTCCTGCGTAGCGTGGGAGGGGTTGTGTGCCCCTCCCCCTTCGCTGGGATTTTCGCCGTTCAGTGCTCCGCATCTCGCTGAGGCTGGAAGGCGAAAATCGGGACGCCGCTTGCGGGAGGGGCACACAACCCCTCCCCCTCTTTCGCGCCCGCTGTTAGCCCTCGACGAGGGTGGCCGTGTAGAGCAGCCTTGCCGTCGAGTACTTGCAGCCGAAGTCCGCTCGGCGGTTCAGCTTTTCGAGCGGTTCTCCCTGGCGGATCGCCGTTTCGTTCGTGCATTTGCCGGCTTCGCGGCTGGCGCGCCAGGCGTTGTTGGCCGGCAGTTCCTGCGCGAAGGCCGGGGCCCAGGTCGGCACCGTAAGGCCGACGATGTCGCCCTTCTCGACCTTCAGCGACGAGCCGAATTTGACCGTCTGCCCGAGGTAGGGGGTCAGCACCTTGACCGAGCCCTGGCTGCGCAGTTCGTAGCGCGGCGGGTTGGTGGCCGGGATCCGCCGCATGATCGCGAGCCGGGCCTGCGGCGGGGTGCCGAAGAAGCCGTTGAAGAAGGAGCGCTGTTTGTTGGTCGGCTGGGCCAGGGTCAGGGTCCAGGACTTGATCGTGCCGTCGTGGGGCACCAGGAACGGCGAACGGGTCTGGCCGTTGCTGACCTGGAAGCCGGTGACGCTGCCGATCGCCTGGCAGGGCAGGCCGGGGCAGGAGGGATCGGGCACGGTCGACGTCTGGCCGAGGATGACGGTGGTGCTCGGCACCTTGGCAGCACCGGCGCCGACCACGAGCACGGTCAGGGCCGCAAGCGAGGTCGCCGCCAGCGCCAGGGTGAACCGGCGCCCCCGGCGCCGCGCGCCCGTGGCGGATGCTCCGTGCGAAGACCTCGTCATGCCAGTGCTCCTCTCGTCAAAGTGACTGCTGAGCAGGGCAGATTAGCCACCCCGCCGGAAGAAGCGGGCGCTCGGGCTCAGCGCCTGAGGCCGGGGCGGGCGTACTCGACCGCCACCGCGTAGCGCACCATCCCCACCCCTTCGAAGCCGAGGGCTTCGCTGGCGGCGGCGGTGAGGTCCCAGGCGCGGCCTTTCGTGAAGGGGCCGCGGTCGATCACCTGCGTGACCAGGGCCCGGCCGCGGTAGACGAACTTGACCGCGGTCCCGCAGGGCAGGCTGCGGTGGGCGACCCCGAGCGTGCGCGGGCGAAGGGTCTGACCGCAGGCGGTGCTGTTGCCCCAGAGGCCGGGGCCGTACCAGCTGGCGCCGGCGGTGCGGAAGGGGCCGAAGGCGATGTCCTCGCCGACCGGCGAGGCGCCCCCGTGGGCCATCGAGGCGCCGCCCGTCCCTGCCTGAGCCGAGCCGGTTCCGGCGACGAAGGTCGCCAGGACGAGGAGCACGGCGAACGCGCGCAGGCGCAGGGCGGGATGGGGGTTTCTCGGTTCGGGCATCTCTCTCTGAGCGCTTGCGGGGTTAGCTGTCGGGCTCGCGCTGAAAGAGCTGCGCTACGCGGCAGATGCCGCCGATTCGCCCCAAACCAATTGGGTCCCCCGCTCTCCGCGTTGTGTCGGCGGAGATTCAGCGGAAAGTCAGCGGCAGGTTAGCAAAGGCTAAGACAGGAAAACGTGCATAGATCGAAACCGCTTGACAATGGGAAAAGCCCCCTCTCGGGGGCCTTTCCGTTAGCGGGCCTGTAAGCCGGATCCTGTCGTGAGCGGCCATCTATCTATGCGGCCCACCTGGACCTCGCCGAGCCGGGTCGACGGTCCTGCTTGGCCTTGCACCGGGCGGGGTTTGCCTGGCCGCCGCGTCACCGCGGCGCCGGTGCGCTCTTACCGCACCATTTCAACCTTGCCGGGCCGCTCTCGCGAGCGGCCGTAGGCGGTGTCTTTTCTGTGGCACTTTCCCGCGGGTTTCCCCGGGTCGGCGTTACCGACCACCTCGCCCTTTGATGTCCGGACTTTCCTCGAGGGCCGGTGGCCCCCGCGACCACTCGGTCCGCCAGGTCAAGGTAGCCGATTGTAAAGGTATGGTGGCTAGACCCCGGGCGAGTCGTCCGGGGTGCCGAACAGACTGGACATGAGCATGTACGACGTCGTCTACATCGACGCGCACGGGCAGGAGACGCCGGTGGCGCAGCAGCTCGACGACCGACAGGACGCCGCGGAGGTCGCGCGGCAGGCCGCCGCCGAACGCGGTGCCGGTCGGATGGTCCTTCCGGGGTCGCAGCGGCTGCCGAACTGCGTCTGCGTGATCCCTGTGCCGCCCGCCGAAGCCGCATAGCGGCCTTTCGAGCCGCCAACCCACGCGGGTGCGCCCGCCTGGTCGCGCGACCGTGTGGTCGCTCCGACGCCGCCC
>DASUQC010000031.1:0-29936 GCA_036280745.1 Solirubrobacterales bacterium | reverse complement strand
ACCGGGGGGTGCTCAACCGGCGCCGCGAGCGGCGCGACGCGCTCGACCTGTTCGACTCGTTCCTGATCGCCGCCGAGTCCGACGCCGCCCCCCTGCGCTCGCTCTCCGGCGGCAACCAGCAGAAGGTCGTGCTCGCCCGCTGGCTGCGCCGCGAGCCCCGCATCCTCCTGCTCGACGAGCCGACCCAGGGCGTCGACGTGGCCGCGCGGGCCGAGATCTACCAGCTGGTCCACCGCGCCGTCGCCGCCGGCGCCGCGGCCCTGGTCGCCTCCTCCGACTTCGAGGAGCTGGCGCGAACCTGCGACCGCGTGATCGTCCTGCGGAGAGGGCGGGTGGTCGCCGAGCTCCGCGACGGCGACCTCGACGCCGACCGCATCGCCGGGCTGGCCAACGCGAAGGCGGCGGCATGACCCTGCAGAGGCCGCTGCGCCACTACCTGGAGGCCTACGCGTTCCTCACCCTGCTGGCCGGTGCTGCGGCCTTCTTCAGCCTCTGGCCGGAGACCGGTGAGACCTTCACCTCGGCCGCCAACCTGCGCACCCTGGTCAGCAGCAACTCGGTGATCGCGATCGTTGCGCTGGGGGCCCTGGTGCCGTTGGTCTGTTACGAGTTCGACCTCTCGGTCGGGGCGATCGCCGGGCTCTCCTCGGTCTTCGTCGCCACCGCCCTGGCCGGCGGCACGCCGGTCCCGCTCGCGATCGCGCTGGGGGCAGGGCTCGGCCTCCTCGTCGGCTGTGTCAACGCGCTGCTGATCACGCGGGTCGGGGTCAACGCCGTGATCGCCACCCTCGGCATCTCGATCATCCTCGCCGGAGTCGTCAACCAGAAGACCGGCGGCCTCTCGGTCACCGGTGACATCCCCCTCGGCTTCACCGAGTTCGGTTCCAGCAACTGGCTGGGGGTGCCGAAGATCGCCTACGTGCTGGCGCTGGTGGCGGTCGGTGTGTACTACCTGCTGGAGCACACGCCGTACGGCCGTTACCTCTATGCCTTCGGCTCCAACCGCGACGCCGCCCGGCTGGTCGGGATCCGCACCAAGCTGACCCTGGGCCTGACCTTTCTGATCTCCGGCGCCCTCTGTGGGATCGCCGGAATGCTGCAGGTGGCACGGGCGGGAAGCGCGGACCCGAAGGTGGGGGAGACCTTCACCCTGCCCGCGCTGGCCGCGGCGTTCCTCAGCGCCGCGGCGATCAAGCCCGGTCGCTACAACGTCGCCGGCACCCTGGTGGCGATCTTCTTTCTCGCCGTGCTCAACAATGGACTCAACCTGGCCGGGTCCCCCGAGTACGTGAGCAACTACGTCAATGGCGCCGCTCTGATCGTGGGGGTTGCGCTCGCCGTCCGGCTCGGTCGCCGGGCGGAGGTCTAGATGAAGGGAGTGAAGGGAGAGTGGGGGGAACGATGAGTGCGACGGTCAGCCGACGCTTGGGGCTGCTCGCCCTCTCTGTCATCGCCGCGGTCGCGGTTGCAGCCTGTGGCGGGGATGACGGGAACGGGGGTGGCGGCGATGCGGGGGGCAAGGCGAGCGCCGGCGACGTCGCCAAGTACGAGCGGGAACTGGCCGCCCTCTACGAGGGGACCTACGAAGAGCCGAGCGGCGGCCCCGTCGAGCCCCCGCAGGGGAAGAACGTGTGGGTGATCTCCACCGGCCAGACGATCGAGGCGGCGGTGAACGCCTCCACGGCGATGGAAGAGGCCGGGCGGGCGCTGGGCTGGGACGTCACCGTCTTCGACGGCAGGTTCGACTCCAACCGCCAGATCGCCGGTGTCGAACAGGCGCTGGCCGACGGGGCGGACGGCCTGATCCTCATCTACATCGACTGCCCTCCGATCAAGTCCGCGCTCCAGCAGGCCAGGGCCGACGGGGTCGCCGTGGTCGGGATCCAGTCACTGGAGTGCGAGCCGCCCCTCGAGGACCACGTGATCCGCTATGCCCGCCACCGCGACTTCGTCACCTACCTCTCGCACGGCTTCGGGGGGACCCAGGCGAAGTGGGTCATCGCCAAGACCAAGGGGCAGGCGAAGACGATCGTCACCGCCCAGACCGACCTCTACTCGACCCGCGTCACCTACGACCCCGGGGTCACCGAAGCGTTCGCGCGCTGCGAGACCTGCGAGATCGTCGACACGGTGGAGTTCGTCGGGTCCGAATTCGGCCCACCCCTGCAGCAGAAGATCGAACAGTCGCTGAACCAGCACCCCGAGGCGAACTCCTTCATCGCCGCCTATGACGCGGTGATGACCGGTGGCGGTGGGGCGGCGGCGCTGCGTGCCTCGGGCCGTCTCGACGAGCTCGAGGTGATGGGCGGGGAGGGGTCGAAGCCCGGGATCGAACAGATCTACGACCGCTCCGGGATGCAGGCCTGCACCGGCACCCCGACCGGCTGGGAAGGGTACGCGGCGATCATGAGCATGGCGCGGGTCTTCGCCGGCCAGGACCCCGAACGGGGCGACAGCGGGATCGGCGAGCAGGTCTGCGACATCGACCACAACCTGCCCCCGCGGGGCGAGGGTTACCAGGCGCCGATCGACTACGTCGCCGCCTACCGTGAGCTCTGGGGCCTCGATCCATGACCCGGGAGGCCCGCCGCAGCTCGATCGACCCCGCCGGCCTGCGCTGCACCGTCGCGGGCAAGCCGTGGGACCCCGAAGGCGAGGAGCGGATCGAGGTCGTCAACCCGGCCACCGACGAGGTCGTCGCCTCGGTCCCCGAGGCCGGCGCCGACGGCGCCGCCGTGGCTGTTGCCGCGGCCGCGGCCGCCTTCGACGGCTGGCGCCGGACGCTACCGAGGGATCGGGGGGTGGCGATGTTCGGGCTCGCGACCCTGATCGAGGACCGGCTCGAGGAGCTGGCCGAGCTGGAGTCGCTCGACGTCGGCAAGCCGCTGGCGGCGGCGCGGAAGGAGCTCCGTAGCGCCGCCGAGAAGTTCCGCCTCTACGCCGGCGCGGGCAGGGCGATGACCGCCGCCGCCGCGGGCGAATACAAGCCGGGCGTCACCAGCTTCGTGCGGCGCGAGCCGATCGGTGTGGTCGCCGCGCTGGCGCCCTGGAACTACCCCCTGGGGGTCGCCGCCTGGAAGATCGCCCCGGCGCTGATGGCCGGCAACACGGTGGTCCTGAAGCCCTCGCCGGAGACGCCGCTGAGCACGATGCTGTTCGGTCAGCTGGCCGCAGAGCTGCTGCCGCCGGGGGTGCTCAGCGTGATCACCGGCGGTGCCCCCACCGGCGAAGCGCTGGCGCTGCACCCGGACGTCGGCATGGTCTCGCTGACCGGCGGAACGTCGACCGGCCGGCGGGTCATGGAGCTGGCGTCGCGCACCCTCAAGCGGGTCCACCTGGAGCTCGGGGGCAAGGCGCCGGTGGTCGTCTTCGACGACGCCGACCTCAGCCGCGTACTCGCGACCATCCCCGTCGCCGCCTTCGACAACGCCGGTCAGAACTGCATCGCCGCCTCCCGCCTCTACGTCGGAGCCGGACGGCGGGACGAGGTCGTCGCGGCGCTCGCCGCGGCGGCGAACGCGATCGAGCCCCAGGATCCCTGGGAGCACCCCGATGCCGTTCTCGGGTCGCTGATCTCGCGCGCCCACCGCGAGCGCGTGCACGGCTTCGTCGAGCGGGCGGGCGGCGCCGGCGCCGAGGTCCTCACCGGCGGGGAGATCGGGGAGGGTCCCGGCGCCTTCTACCCTCCGACCGTCGTCGCCGGCTGCGGCCAGGGCGACGAGATCGTCCAGCGGGAGATCTTCGGCCCGGTGATCTCGGTCCTCTCCTACGAGGACGAGCGGGAGGCGATCGAGATGGCGAACGGCGTCGAGTACGGGCTGACGGCGTCGGTCTGGTCCTCGAACATCGATCGGGCGATGCGGGTCGCGCGCGAGATCCGGGCCGGCACCGTCTGGGTCAACGACCACGGCCTCAGCGTCCACGAGATGCCCTTCGGGGGCTTCAAGCAGTCGGGCATCGGACGCGACCTCTCGATCCACGGGATCGAGGAGCACACCGAGCTGCAGCACGTCTCGATCACGGCGGGGTCCGCATGAAGGGCGTTGAGCTGGGGCCCCGGCCCTGGGGCGACCGCGGCCCCGCGGTCGCTTTCGCCGGCGACGTCGACGCCGCCAGCCGGCGCGAGATCGGGGAGGTGCTGGGAGGCTGGGACCCGGGGCTGTTCCCGGGCGGCGAGGTCGAGGTGTCGGTCCTGATCGGCGGAGCGAGCAACCGCAACTTCGTGGTCCGAACCCCGCAGGTCAAGTACGCGCTGCGGATCGCCAACGCGCAGAGCGAGCGCTTCGCCGTCAACCGCGAGGCGGCGGTCCAGGCCCAGCGCGAGGGGGCCGCGGGCGGCCTCGCTCCGGAGGCGATCGCCGTGCGGCTGCCGGAGGGACATGTGCTCTCCGCCTTCGTCGAGGGAACGACGCTGGGCCCCGAGCACCTGCGCGACCGCGAGGTCCTCGCGTTGGTCGGGGCGACCCTGCGCGAGCTCCACGCTGTGCCCAGCTCGCTCCCCGCCTACTCGCCGTTCGACGACATCCGGCTCTGGGCGCGGCTGGCGCGCAGCGACGGGTCCGAGGTCCCCGAGGACCACGATGAGCTGCTGCGCTCGGTCTGGCAGATCGAGGAGCTGGTCGAAGGCGCCGGCCTCCCGACCGTCTTCTGCCACAACGACACCTATCCGCCGAACTTCATCCTCTCCGGCTCGCGGCTGCAGCTGGTGGACTGGGACTACTCGGGTCGCGGCTGGGCCTGCTTCGAGCTGGGCTCCTTCTGCGCCACGGCCGACCTCGACCGGGAGCTGCGCGAGGCCCTGCTGCGCTCATACGATCCGTCGACCGACGAAGCGCAGCGCGCGACCGTGGAGCTGATGGAATTCGTCGCGGCGATGCGCGAGGCGACCTGGGCGGTGATGGCGACGCCGATCCTGAGGGGAACGACGACTCCCGCCAGCGGCGAGGACTTCTACGAGAATCACCTGAACACCTATCTTCACTTTGCGCGGAAGCGCGCGGCGGCACCGAACTTCCAAGAGCTGATCGACGCGGCGGCGGGTCGCAGGAAGAGCAGGAGCTGGTAAAGGGATGGGTACCAAACGAACTCAGAATCGCGCCGCCGTCACCGCGACCGCCCGCGCCGAGCGCCTCAAGATCCTCGAGTCCGGCCTGCCGATGGGCGATCTGGTCGTCGAGCCCGGAGGCCGGGGGGAGGAGACGAAGAGGCGCATCCTCGACACCTCGATCACGCTCTTCGCCGCACGCGGGTTCGAGGCCTGCACGATGCGCGACATAGCCGCTGCGGTGGGGATCAAGGCGCCGGCGATCTACAACCACTACACCTCGAAGGAGGACGTCCTGGCGGAGGCGATGGAACACATCATGGGGCGCTTCTTCTGGAGCCTGCTGGGACCGCTGGAGGAGGAGCCGGTTGAGACCTGGCTGAAGGGCATCGTCTGCAGCCACGTCTCCTGGCAGCTCGAGTACCCGCGCCTGTCGCAGGCCAACGACGCCCTGCTCAACGCTCCCAACAAGAAGAAGATCCTGCCGCCTCCCGTCTACCGGCGGGTCGTCGGGGTGCAGCGCAGCTACGTCGATCTGCTCAGCAGCCTGATCCACCTCTCGGCTCCCCGGGACAGCGAGTGGGACGTGCGCATCGCCGCCTTCGGGATTGCGGCGATGTGCGATCGGGTAGTCGGCTGGTACGACCCCAAGGGTCCACTGGAAGTCAGCCAGGTCGCGGACCGTTCCTGGAAGCTGGTCAGCCGCATGATCGGCGCCTCCGCCTAGACCGCCCCACAGTCCTCCTTCAGGTCTGCCGGTCAAAGGTTTGATGCCCTTGACAGGTGGGTACCGAGCGCGTTAGCTTTACTAACGTTTGTTAAATACAAGGAGATTGTTTGTCTGGATGCGAGGTTGCTGTCGTCGGTGCCGGGGGTGCCCAGGCGCAGGCGATGCTGGAGGCCGCCGCAAGAGCTGAATCGATAGCCGGGTGGGTCGCGGTCGACCGCGACTGGGGAGATCGCGAGCGAGAGGCCTGCGAACGCCTGGGCATGAAAACCGAAGAGCTTGACCTGCTCGAGGAACCGAACCGTTTGCGCGAGCTCGCCCTCGACGCGGACCTGGTGGCGAACTTCGCAGGCCCGTATCACCGCACCGGCACCGCAGTGCTGGAGGCCTGCATCGACGCTCGATGCGACTACCTCGACATCTGCGACGACGCCGACGTCACCTCGGCGATGCTCGAGCGCGACGAGGCTGTGCGCGCGGCCGGGATCCGCGCGCTGGTCGGAATGGGCTCCTCCCCGGGTCTCACCAACATCCTGATCCGCGCCGCCCGTGACTGGCTGGGAGAGGCTGACGAGGTCAGCCTCTCCTGGGTGGTTGACGTCAGCGACGTGAGTGACACCGCCCTGCAGCAGTTCCGGCACATCCTCGCCCCCCTCGGTCCGGGCGGGGAGCTCCAGCCTGTGCCCGCCTGGGAGGAGCTGGAGCTGCGCACGGTCGAGTTCCCCAAGCCCCTCGGCGAACGGCTGGTGGTCGGCATCGCCCACCCCGAGCCGATCACGGTCCCGCGCTTCCTCGGCATCGAGACGGTGCGCATATTCGGTGGCGTCGTTCCCGAGGACAGCATGGTCGTCAACTGGGCAATGGCTCGCCTGGGTGCGTCCGACGACAGTGGTGCGCGAATGGCGCTGAACGGCTCGGAGCTGCCGGTTACGGCTGTTGCCTCCGGGCTTCATCAGCACTACCTGGAGACCCGCGCGCCGGCCGCCTACCTTGGGGGCGGTCTCGTCGTCGACGTCTGGTCGGGAGAAGAGGGCGTTCGTTTCTCCTGCGCCGAGCGGACCAGCATGGAAAAGTCGACGGGCGTACCGGCCGCCGCAGGCGTTCGGTTGATGCTCGAGGCCGGACCCGAGGACCCGGGTGTGATCGCGCCGGAGTGCCTCGACCCGGTCGAGTTCTTCCCGCGCCTGGGCCGGACCAGTCGTGGTACCGGTTCACTGGGGGCTTATCGTCTCTGGGGTAGCGAAGAAGGTGTACGGATACGTGTCCGTGACCTTCTGATGACTCGCACCCACTAGGAGGCAACATGAAAACACCCTCGGTGGCCGTGATCGGGGCGGGCGTGGCCGGCCTCAGCACGGCCCTGCGCGCGGCCGAGCTGGGCTGCGAGGTGACCGTGATCGAGCGTGACCGCACCGCTTCCGGCTCCTCGAGCCGTTCGGCCGGCATCTTCAACATCAGCAGCACCGAGCCGCTGCAGGTCGAGGTGCGGGTCCGGACCCGCGAACGGCTCGAACAGTTCGAGCGCGAGAACGGGCTGCGCCTGGACCGGATCGGTTACATGCGCCTGGCCAGGACCGACTCCCACGTGAAGATGTTCGAAGAGGTGATCGCGCTGCAGCGGGAGCTCGGGGCCGAGCCCGCCGAGATCATCGACCAGTCACGGTTGCGGGAGCTGGTCCCCCACCTGCGCAGCGACGATCTGCTCGCCGCGATCCACAATCCCAGCGACGGTTGCATGGACGGCCGGCAGCTCTGCGGCGTCCTCGCCGAACGGGCCGAAGCGGAGGGCGCCAAGGTCCTGGAGCGCGCCAGGGTCACGGCTCACGAGGCCAGCGCCGGGGGCCACCGCCTGCTCACCGACGGTGGGCCGGCGGTGGAGGCGGACGTGGTCGTCAACGCCGCCGGCGCCTGGGCGATGGAGGTCGGCGAGCTGCTCGGCCACCCGCTGCCGCTGGTCAACCAGCTGAACGAGGTGATCAGGGTGAAGTTGCCACCGGAGGTCGACTACACGGTCCCGATGGTCCAGGAATACATCCCTGGTGAGGAGGAGGCCGGGTACTTCCGGCAGGACGGTCCCGGCGGGATGATCGCCGGGCGGCACACCTACTCCGCCCTCGCGGGGACCGACTCGGCCGACCCGGACTCCTTCGAGGACACGGTCGGCTGGACGACCCTGGAGGCGGTCAGGCGCCACGTCGGCGGTCGCCTCGAGGTCGAGGGGCTCGAGTTCGAGCCCGGCTGGGCGGGCCTGTACCCGATCAGCTCCGATGGCGAGTACGTCGTCGGGCCCTACGAGGCCGACCCGACCGTCGTCGCCTGCGGGGGCTTCAGCGGCCAGGGCCTGATCGCCGCGATCACGGTCGGCCCGCTGGCGGCCGACTGGATCGTCTTCGGGGAGCCGCGCAGCCTCCCCGACGGTGCTGCCTGGCTGCCGGACCGCCCCGCGACATGAGCGGCCCCCGCGTCGTCCTCACCAACGACGACGGGATCGCCGCCGAGGGCCTGCACGCGCTGACCCGGGCGATCTCCGGCGCCGCCGTCCCGGCGACGCTCGTCGCCCCGGCCGGGAACCGCAGCGGGGTCAGCCGCGCCGCCTCCTACAGCCGGCCGGTCAGCCTCGAGCTCCTGGCCGAGGCGGGGGGGATCGCCCAGTTCTCCTGCGGCGGCACCCCGGTCGACTGCGTGCGGGTGGCGCTGCTGGGGGAGACGGCGCCGGCGGCCGAGCTCGTCGTCGCGGGCATCAACCATGGTCCCAACCTCGGCGACGACACGCTCAACTCAGGCACCGTCGGGGCCGCGATCGAGGGCGCCCTGCTGGGTGCGGTGGGCCTGGCGATCTCCCAGCAGCACTTCGACGAGGACTTCCACATCCTCTCCTCCTTCGACCAGACGACGCCGGTCTACGACACCACCGCGGCGATCGCCGCCCTGTTCGCGGTCGAGATGCTGGCCCGGCCGGCGCCGGAGCGAAGCGTCATCAACCTCAACGTGCCGGCGACCCTGCGCGAGCGGAAGGTCGAGGTGACCCGGCTCGGCAGGCGCTTCTACGAGCCGGGTTCGGTCTTCGCAGGCGAGCGCGACGGGGCCCGCGGCCTCTTCAGCTACGGCGAGCGGGGCGGGCCCCCGCCGCCCTTCGAGGACGCCCCGGGCACCGACTTCGCCGCCGTCGCCGCGGGCCGGGTCTCGGCGACGCCGCTCTCCTTCGCCTGGCACCGCACCGACGGCGCGGCGGCGACCCTGGAGTGGGCGCGCGAGCTCTGTGCCGCGGTCGAGGCCCGCCTGTGAAGGGGAAGCCGCACAACCCGCTGCTCGACCTGGTCCCCGCCGAGGCGGCGTCCGTCCCGGCCCTGTTCGCGGCGCAGGTCGAGCGCAGGCCCGAGGCGACGTTCCTGCTCTGGGAGGGAGAGCGCTGGAGCTACGAGGAGGCGTGGAGGGAGATCCGTCGCTTCGCAGCCTGGGTCGCCCGCCAGGGGCAGGCGGGCGGGCGACCGCGGGTCGCCGGCTTCCTGCCCAACCGGCCCGAGGCGCTCTGGGCCTGGCTGGGCACCCTGACCGCCGGAGCCGTCTACGTGGCGCTCAACCGCGCCCACCGGGGCGACCTGCTCGCCGACATGGTCCGGCGCTCGGGGGCGGAGCTGCTCGTCACCGACGCGGAGGGGGAGAGCTGCCTGCCGGACCTCGCCGACCCGCGGCCGCGGGTCATCTCCGCCTGGGAGGAGATCGCCGCGCTCGAACCGGCCGCCCCGGCCGCCCCTGCTCCCGGGGACCTGGCCGAGCTGATGTACACCTCGGGCACCACCGGCCGCTCGAAAGCGGTCGAGCTGAGCCACGCCCAGCTCTGCCGCGGCGCGGGCTGGGTCGCCTGGTCGTTCGAGATGACCGCCGCGGACGTCTTTCACGCTCAGCTGCCGCTCTTCCACATCGCCGGCCAGGTCGACGTCGTGCTGCCGAGCCTGGTCGCCGGCGGCGCGGTCGCCCTCCACCCGACCTTCTCGCGCTCGCGGTTCTGGGAGCAGGTGGCCGCGAACGGGTCGACGCTGGTCGTGGGCTTCCCCAACCTCTACCGTCTCCTCCACTCGCTGCCGCCGCGGGAGGGCGACGGCCGCAACTCGCTGCGGGCCGCGATGAGCGCGACCATGCCCCCGGAGTTCGTCGCCGATTTCGAAGCCCGGTTCGATCTCAGCGTGCGCGAGGTCTACGGCATGACCGAGGCCGAGCCGATGGTCCTGCCCTGGCCGGGAGAGGCGACGCCCCCCGGCTCCTGCGGTCGCCCGAACCCGGACTTCGAGGTCGCGGTGCTCGGCGACGACGGCCGCCCGGCCGCACCCGGCGGTGTCGGCGAGATCGTCTGCCGGTCGCGGGTGCCCGGCATCCGCGCCGGCGCCTACGCGGATGAGGCGGAGGCGTCGAGGGCGATCGCGGGGAACGAGTGGTTCCACAGCGGCGACCTCGGCCGCGTCGACGAGGACGGCTTCTTCTACTTCGGCGACCGGATCAGGCATGCGATCCGCCGCCGCGGCGAGAGCATCTCCTCCGGCGAGCTGGAGGCCGCCGTCGCCGGCCACCCCGCCGTCGCCGACGTCTGCGCGATCGGCGTGCCCTCGCCGCTGGGTGAAGAGGACGTCAAGGTCGTGGTCGTGCCGGCCCGCGGCGAGGAGGTGGAACCGGCCGCGCTGCGCGCCTGGTGCGAGGGCCGGATGGCGGCCTTCATGGTCCCCCGCTTCGTCGAGGTCGTGGCGGAGTTGCCGCGGGCCGAGACCGGCAAGGTGATGAAGGAGGAGCTGCGCGGGGTAGGAAGCGCCTGGGACGCTGAAGCCTGACCCTGAGCAGCTGCGCAAGCGAGCGCAGCTTCCTTTGCCCTAGACCATGCGCGGCGCGTGCCGCGGCTCCAGGTTCCCTTCCGCCGCGGCTTCGTCGCGCTTCGCCCAGCGGTTGAGCTCGCGGCGGGCGAGGACCATCTTGTGGACCTCGTCGGGGCCGTCGGCGAGGCGCAGCATGCGGCTGAAGCGCCAGAGCGCCGCCAGCGGCGTGTCGTCGGTCATCCCCAGCGAGCCGTGGATCTGGATCGCCCGGTCGAGCACCTCCATCACCATGTTGGCGGCGACGATCTTGATCGCGGAGATCTGCTGGCGGGCGGCGCGCTTGCCCTCGGTGTCCATCTTCCAGGCGGCGAAGATGGTGAGCAGGCGGGCCTGGTCGATTTCCATCCGCGAGGTGGCGATCGCCTCCTGCACGAACTGCTTGTCGGCCAGCGGCCCGCCGAAGGCGACGCGCTCGTTGGCGCGGCGGCACATCATCTCGTGCGCCCGCTCGGCGGTCCCGATCGCCCGCATGCAGTGGTGGATGCGCCCCGGCCCGAGCCGGTCCTGGGCGACCGCGAAGCCGGCCCCGCGCTCGCCGAGCAGGTTCTCCTTCGGGACCCGGCAGCCCTCGTAGCGGATCTCGCAGTGGCCGGGGCCTCTGTCGTGGCCCATCACCGGGATCGGCCGCACCAGCTCGAAGCCGGGCGTGTCGGTCGGCACGCAGATCATCGAGGCGCGCGCGTAGGGCGGCGCGTCGGGATCGGTGACGACCATCGCGATCGCCAGCTCGGCGCCGACCGCGCCGGAGGTGAACCACTTGTGGCCGTCGATCACCCACTCCTCGCCGTCGAGCTCCGCCTTCGCCTGCAGCAGCGTCGGGTCGGAGCCGGAGACCTCGGGCTCGGTCATCGAGAAGCAGGAGCGGATGCGGCCCTCGAGCAGCGGCTCCAGCCAGCGCTCGCGCTGCTCCGTGGTCCCGTGCTCGGCCAGGATCTCCATGTTGCCGGTGTCGGGGGCGGCGCAGTTGAAGGCCATCGACGCCGCGACCGGGCTGCGCCCCATCTCCTCGCAGAGCAGGCCGTACTCCCAGTTGCTGAGGCCCGGCCCGAAGCGCTCGTCGGGCATGAACAGGTTCCAGAGCCCCTCGCCCTTCGCCTTCTCGCGGATCTCGACGAGGATCTTCGGGTAGGGGACGCCCGGCGCCACCTCGTCGTCGAGAGCCTCCATCGCCTCGCGCTCGACCGGGTAGATCTCCCGGTCCATGAAGTCGAGCACGCGCTCGCGCAGCTCGCTGACCTGGGGGCTCGGCGTGAAGTCCATCGGTTCCTCTCCTCGCGGGTTGCGCCCGCAACGCTAGCGGCTACTCAGCTGCGCCGGTAGCGGGCGAACAGCTCGCCGTCCTCCTCCAGCAGCCAGGCCAGCTCGAGGCCGACGACCCCGGCCTGTTCGCCCTCGACGATCCGCGGCGCCCCCTCGCCGCCGCTCAGCTTCGGGGCGATCGTCAGGAACAGCTCGTCGACCAGGCCGGCCGCCTGCAGCGAGGCGTGCAGCCGCGGCCCCCCCTCGCAGAGCAGCGCCAGCACCCCTTCCTCGCGCAGCTCCCGCAGCAGCGCGGCCAGGTCGACCGGCCCCTCGGGCCCGCTCTCGACCACGATCAGCCGCCGGCCGATCTCGGCGTAGCGCTCGGCCCGCATCGTCCCGTGCCCGATCATCACCGCGTCGAAGCGGGTGCGCAGGGTCGTCAGCATCTCGGTGTCGGTGGACGAACCGATCGGCCCGGAGACGCCGCCGATCGTCGCCCGCCCGTCGACCGTCGCCGCGAAGTTCATCGCGACGAAGGGGCGCTCGGCGTGCGCCTGCTCGCCGGGCCTGTAGCCCGCGAGCTGCTCCTCGACGGTGGTCGGGCCGGGGTCGGGGAGGAGGCGCCTCACCCGACCGAGACTAGCGTTCGTCCTTTCGGCGGAATACCGCCGGAAAGGACGAACGCCGCGTCAGCTGTAGTCGTGCCAGCCGGCGAACTCGCGGCCGGTGAACTTCTGCAGCTCCGCGACGTCCGCGCCGAAGCGGCCGCGGACCGTCTCGAAGAGGTCGTCGGGCAGCTTCGGCTTCGGCGCCGAGGGCTTGTCCGGGTCGTGCACGACCTTCTCGACCAGCCAGCGCAGCGACTCCGGCAGGCGGTCGAAGTTGCGGTCGAAAGAGCGCAGCCCCGGCAGTTTCACCAGCTTCTCCATCAGCTGGTATTTGTCGCCCTCCTTGGCGCTCGACTTCTCCCACTCGCGGTCGAACTGCTCGGAGGTGAAGCTCTCGTCGACGCCGGCGAAGGCGAACGCCCTGCGCATCGTCTCTTCGCGTTCGCTCTGCAGCTCCTCCTGGGTGACGATCGCGATCTGCTCGCGGTCGAAGCGCTCCAGGTAGGGCTGCAGCTGCATCCAGTACTTGGAGCGGTTCATGTAGGAGGAGTCGGGGTCGGAGAGGACCTCGACCAGGTCGCCGGTCTCGTAGCCGGCACCGGTCGCGTGTACCCAGTGGGAGAGGATCCGCTTGATCGGGTCGCGCACCATGTAGAGCAGGCGCGCGTCGGGGCAGTGGGTGTGGATGCGCTCCGCGACACCCTCGAAGCGGGGCAGGTTCGTGTAGTGGGGGGAGGACTCGCCGCGCACCTTGAAGCGGTCGTCGAAGCGGCTCGCGTACCAGTCGAGCCCCAGGTCCCAGTTCAGCTCCTCGACGAAGAAGTTGAGCTCCTTCGGCTTCGACATCTGGACTTCGGGATGCAGGCCGAGGTAGTGGTGGATGCTCGTCGTCCCGCACTTGAGACCGCCGATGATGATCAGGTTCGGCAGCTGGGCATGGCGCTTGCGGCGGCGGCGGAAGCGGCTCTTGCGGTCGACCGCGTAGCGCTCGCGCGCGCGTGCGCACATCGCTTCGTCAGCGGGGTCACGTCGGGGCGTCATGGGTGGCGTAGGCGTGTCGGTCTCCGGCACGAGCGGGCTAGTGTAGCTGCGATGCCGCTCGCCGATCTCGGAGACAACTTCGAGCACTTCTTCAACGTCTCGGCGGAATTCTTCCGCCACCTCTCGGACATCGAGTGGAGCGCGTTCGGGATCGCCCTGCTCTGCCTGCTGGCGATGCAGCTCTGCCGTGCCTGGGCCTGGCGCAACGTGCTGCGGGCCGCCTATCCGGACCAACGCCTGCCCTTCCTGCCGCTCAGCGCCGCCTACCTGGCCGGGGCGGGGATCAACGCGATCGTGCCGGCGCACGCGGGCGACGTCACCAAGGTCTTCCTGGTCAAGCGCCAGATCCCCGGCTCCTCCTATCCGGCGGTGACCTCCTCCTTCCTGGTGCAGACGGTCTTCGACACCAGCATCGGCGTCCTCGTCCTCCTCTACGCGATCACCCAGGGCCTGCTGCCGCCGCTGCCCCGGATCCCCGACCTGCCCGCCTTCGAGATCGCCTTCTGGGTCGAAAACCCCCAGGTCCTGGCGATCGTCGTCGGGACCTTGCTGGTGGCGTCGGCGATCGCGATCTACATGCTCGCGCACCGCGTGCGCCGCTTCTGGGAGCGGGTCCGCCAGGGGGTCATGATCCTCACCGAGCCGGGCCGCTACATGCGCGAGGTGTTCGCCTGGCAGGGGATCGGATGGATGTTCCGCTTCGCCGCCTTCTGGTTCTTCCTCGAGGCGTTCGGGATCGGCGGCTCCTTCTCCAACGTGCTGCTGGTGATGAGCGTGCAGGCGATCGCCAACATCGTGCCCTTCACGCCCGGCGGCGCCGGCGCCCAGCAGGCGCTGCTCGTCGCGACCCTGACCGGGCCCTCCCGCACCGCCGTCCTCTCCTTCTCGGTCGGCACCCAGATCGCGATGGCGGCCTGGTCGGTCGTGCTCGGCTTCTTCGCCATCCTCCTGGTTTTCAGGACGACCGACTGGCGGGGATTGATCCGGCAGGCCCAGGACGAAGCCGAGGAGGAAAAGGCCGCGCGCGCCTCCTCAGCTTGACCAGCCGGGATAGCTGCCGGCTACCTGCCATTGCCAGGGCGGTCGCTCGCCGGGCGAGAACCCGTAGTGGTTGCGACCCGGCAGGGTCTCGAGGGGGACGAGCGCGGGGTCGTCGCGGAGCAGCACTTCGACCCCGGCCGCCGCGGCGATCTCCGCCGGCCCGGCGCGGCGGACGAGCCGCTCCCAGCCCAGCGTCGGCCGGTAGAGCCAGTAGGCGATCTCCGCCCAGCCGAGCGATTGGCGCCGGTCGCGGACCTCGGTGAAGGCGGTGGTGCGGCGGCCGGAGGCGGTGAGGTGGGAGGTGGCGGCGACCGCGCAGCTCTCGCGCCGGCAGCGGCGGAAGTCGACGGGCGCGAGGGGCAGGCCGGAGGGGCCAGGCCGGGCCCACGGCGCCGGTGCGAGGGCCCGGACGGTGCGGGCCAGCGGCCAGCCGTAGGCGGGAACGAGCGGGTGGTGGCGGCAGGCGTCGGGAAGGCGCGGGCCGCAGGCGAGACGCTTCCCGAGCGTCCGGGCCAGATCGCGGCCGCTGTCGATCTCGCCACCGGCGGCGACGGCGGCGATCCCGACCAGCAGCAGCAGCGCCACGAGCGCCGCCAGGCCCGCCTGCTCGACGCTTGCCGATCCGCGCTCGCCCTCGCTCCGCCTCATCGCCCCGACGCTAGAGCCGCTCGGCGCACGCGTGGCGCGCGCAATGTCAGAACTGTGTTCCGGCGGTGTCCCCGGTCTGCTTACATGGGGGCCATGGAGGGCAGCCCCTTCAACCTCTTCGGCGATCCCGACGAGTTCCGCGCCCGCATGGAGGATCTCTCGGAGCAGATGCAGTCCTCCCAGCGCGTCGCCTGGGCCGACAACGCGATCAAGCTCGCCGTCGAGATGACCGTCGCCTCGATCGGCCGCCTCGACCTCACCGGCACCGCCGACGAGCAGGCGATGCAGGTGCGCGACGCGATCCGCATGCTCTTCCCCGAGGCTGTCACCCTCGTGCGCGAGGCCCGCGAAGGCCTCTCCTGAGCTCGCTACAGCAGCTCGAAGCGCAGCGTGACCACGGCGCCGCGGCGGCTGAGGCCGGCGGCTAGCTCGATCGGAAGCGCGACGAGCAGGGCCGGGAGCGCCAGGACGATGCTCGCCAGGCCGTCGATCCGGCGCTGCCAGGGCCGCGACGCTCTGACCGCATCGCCCCGTCCCAGCGCCCTGAGCGCGACGTTGTGGCCGAAGGTGACGCTGTTGAGCAGCGTCTGCCAGGTGAGGGCGAGGCTCGCTCCCGGCGCCCAGCGCTGCGACTTCACGACCTGGTCGCGGCGGGCGACCAGGCGGCGCACCGACTCGACCGTGAACAGGTAGCGCCCACCCGGTTCCAGCCCGGCCCAGCCGGCGCTCCCGAGCGAGGCCGCGAAGCCCGCCCGGTTGGCGATCTGCGGAGGTTCCCCGAGCCGGTTCAGTTCCCGCAGGGCCTCCTCCGGCTCGCCCGGCTCTCCTGCCACCCCGAGCCCGCAGCTCTCGCAGCGACGGACCGCGTCCCGCAACCCCGGCCGCGCCGAGATCCAGCCGAAGAGCGGCTCACCGCAGGCGGGGCAGGGCGGGTTCTCGGGACCGGCGCCGGCCTCGAGGGGGACGACGGGGGTGCGCTGCGCGTTCGGCATCGCCTGTAGCGTACGGCCCGTGCAGGGCAAAGCGGAGATCCTGGAGTGGGAGTCGCGCTGGGCGAAGCCGGTCGCGGGGCTGACGCTGCTGGCGGTGGCGTCCCTCGTGTTCGCCGTCTATGTCGGCGGCGCGGTCAGCGGCAACGGAGAGGCGGAGGTGCTGCGCTCGACCCACGAGCACAGCTCCGCGGTGACCGCGACGAGCCTGCTGCAGGCGCTCGGCTTCGGGCTGTTCGCGGTCCCGCTCTTCTACCTCTTCCGCGCCGCCCGGGTGCGCAGCGACCGGGTGCGCCGCCAGTTCGTGGGGCTGATCGTGGTCGCTCCGCTCTTCCTCGCGGTATCCAGCGGCCTCAGTGGCTCCGCCCGCAACGACGCCGCCTCGACCTTCGTCGCCGGCGACGCGAAGCCGACCCTGACGAAGCAGGAAGCGCGGGAGGAATGCGTCTCCGAACAGGGGGACCTGGGCGCCGAGGACTTCGCCGCGGAGTTCGAGCCGGGTGCCGGCGAGAAACCGCTCGCGGCCTGCGAAGACCGCAAGGTCGAAGACGACGCTGCTTCGAACGCCCAGAGCGAAGCGTCGACGGCGGCGGCGGTGTCGGGGTTCGGGATCGCCGGCGCCCTGGGCCTCGCCTTCGCCCTTTTCTACGTCGGCCTCTGGTCGATGCGGACGGGCCTGGTCAGCCGCTTCTGGGCCTCGCTGGGGATGGCCCTAGGGGTGGCGATCATCTTCGGCCTCTTCCCCTTCGCCCTGGTCTGGTTCCTCTACATCGCCCTGCTGATCGCCGGCTGGGTCCCCGGCGGCAGGCCGCCGGCCTGGGAGGCCGGCGAAGCGGTCCCCTGGCCGACGCCGGGCGAGAAAGCCGCCACCGAACTGGAACCGGCGGCGGACGAGCCCGCGGCCGAGGATGCCCCGGCCGAGGAACGCCGCAAGCGCAAGCAGCGCGACTAGATCGAGTATGTGTTGGCGTTGGGTGACTGGACGGTCATCGTGCCGCTGATGGTCGTCAGCTCTGTGCTGACTGTGCCGCCGTTGGCTTGAAGGTGAACATCGGCTTGGCTGCTCAGTTGCAGGCTGGAGAGTGTGTTCGCTTGATTCGGGGTGGCGGTCAGGACACCCGCTGTGACCGTGAACTGTTTGATCGGGCAGAAGCCGCCTGTGAGGTTGCCGTGGACGGCTTTCTGTGTGATTTCGACCCGCACCGGGCTTTCGCGTGTGTGAGCGGCCCAGGGCAGTTCTGTCGACACGACTTCGTGGTATTGGCAGAAGGCGAGGCCGCCGAGGCCTTTGCAGCTCGTTGTCTCGGCGGCGGGGAAGAACGAGCCGACGGTGGCTGTCGTCGTGCCGGCTTCGAGGGTTATCGGGGCTTCCGCTTGGCATTCGAGACCACCCGATTCACCTTGGAACCGCGCTTGGCCCAGGAGTTTGAGTTGAACGTCTGCCGCTATTGCCGTGTTGTGGTGCTTCCAGCTGGCTGCAGCCGGGGTCGGCAGAGCGAACGCCGCCAGGGCGGCGAGAGCAACAGCGAGCACCGTGATCTTCTTGGACATCCGATCCTCCTGGGTTAAAAGTCTTGACTGATGATTAGCCGAACCGGCTCGTTTCAGTCGAGAAGGCGGTCCGAATGCCTCCAGGGCCGGTGGGGCGTGGAGGCGCCTCCATAGAAGTCCCTGCAAATCGCAGGATGTCCGTTTCTCGCCCTCGCAAGACGGCGGTTTCGCCGACTGGCTCAACCGCAGCAGGCGGTCTGCGAGGAGGGTCTAGCCGAGAGGGTTGAGGCCCGGCGGCGCCTCGGCCTGTTCGGCCGCCCGCACCTGTTTCCGGTGGGTGCGGATCTCGCTCATGATCCGCTCCAGGCGCGGCTCCGCCGAGTCGTCGACGTGGGTCATCGCCGCCGCCACGCCCGGGTGGACCGAGGCGATCCGCTCGTGCATCGCCTGCGCGACGGCCCGGTAGGTCGGGTGCCCCTCGCGGCCCGAGCGCAGCTCGACCAGGTGCATCGCCTCGCGCGCGTTGAGGTCGAGCACGTAGCGGATCCGGTAGGCGAGGCTGAGCGCGTAGGGGGCCTGCTCGTGCAGGCCGGCGGCGAGCAGCCGCTCGTACTCGGCGCGGGAGACCTCGAGGCCGCGCTCGAACTCGCCGCCCGCTCCGGCTTCCCGGACCTCGTCGGGCACGCCGGCGCCGAGGTCTGGGGCGAGGCGCTGCCACTGGCAGGTCAGCATCCGGTGGCGCTGCAGGTCGCGGAAGGCGCCGTAGTCGGAGACGATCTCGAAGCGGTAGCGCAGTGCCTCGAAGCCGCGACCGGGCCGGTAGCGGCGGTTGGCCCGCTCGCCGACCAGGGCTGCCAGCAGCTGCGCCCGCTCGGAGCGGTCGAGGACGTCGATCCGTGCCAGAACCTCGGTCTCCGGCACCGCCGCCGCCTCGAAGAGACAGGCGGCGAGCAGATCCTCTTCGGTGCCGTCGACGTGGGTCAGCTCGACCGAGGGAGCGGCGGCGTCGCCGCCGCGACGATCGAGGCCGAGCCGTGCCACCCAGCCCTCGGTCTGCTCGCGCCGGCGCTCCAGGTAGGAGACCCACTCGCCGCCGCGGTCGGGGCGGTCGACCCGGGAGACGAAGCTCGGCATCACCTGCTTCAGCTCGGCGAGGATCATGCCGCCGTACTCGCGTGCCTCCGGCAGCGGCGAGGCCATCAGCCGCATGATCAGCTGCTCGTAGGCCTGGCCGGAGGCGTAGATGCCGACGTGGCTGAGCGTCGCCGCCGGCAGCAGGCCGCGCAGCAGGTCCAGCGCCTTGGCGCGGATCGAGCGCCGCCAGGCGCCCTCCGGCTCGCCCTCCCCGCGCGGCCAGCGCGCGGCCGCCCAGGTCTCGACCTCTTGCAGGGAGCGGGAGTAGATCGCGAACAGCTCGTCCATCGCCGCGGCGAACTCCGGCCCCAGCTCCCCGTCGCGGTAGAAGCGGTAGCCGCCCTCCTCGGAGAGCGGCTGGTCGTAGGGGATGTAGCGGGTCGACTGCTCCAGATAGGCGGCGAGGCGGCCGCGCTGGAGGAGCTTGGTGAGGATGTTGGAGACCCACTCGCAGGCGACGTGGGCGCCCCCGACCTGGGCGATCGAGTCGTCGCCGTAGCCGACGAAGACGCGCTCGTACAGCTGCGCGGCCCGCTCGCCCTCCTCCTCGTCGAAGGGGCGGCCGCCGCTCGGCGCGTCGCTCGCGAACTCCTCCAGATAGAGCCGCCTGACCGTCCCGGAATACCGCGAATAGCGGGCAAAAAGCGCCCCTTTCACGGTCTCCGGCAGGTTTACGAGAGCGAACACGGGCCGCTCGAGATTGGTGAAATGCGGCGCCAGGACCGCTCTCTCCTCGGCGCTGAACTGTTCGACTGGATAGCGCACCGGCGCATCGTAGTGGTGACTCGGGACGGGCAGGTTCCGGCCGCATATCCTGCGGGTATCGTCGAGGTGTTTACTTAGTTTTGAGGATGGCCAGATTTCCCGAACCAGATCCCGCCGGCCGGCGCCCCCTCAGCGCCGGCGTCCTCGTGGCCGGGTTGGCGGCGATCGTCGCCGGGCTGCTGCTGCCGCTGCTGCTCGGCAGCTTCTCCGACCGTCAGGCCTGGATCCTCGCCCTGGTGGAGGCGCTCTGCCTCGTGGTGATCGCCGCCGGCGTCCTGCTGCTGGCCCGGCGGCTGCGGACAAGCCACGACGCCCTCTGGGCGCTGGCCCGTCGCGACGAGCTGACCGGGGTCGGTAACTACCGCAGCCTGCACGAGCGGCTCGCCGAGGAAATCGCGCGCCACCGGCGCCACTCGCGCGAGTTCGCCCTGATCCTGCTCGACCTCGACGGCTTCAAGGCGGTCAACGAGCGGCTTGGGCACCTCGAGGGGGACCGCCTGCTGGCCGAGGTCGGGGCGGCGCTGAGCGACGAGGTGCGGGCCGAGGACTCGGTCTTCCGCCAGGGCGGCGACGAGTTCGCGGTGATCGTCCCCGAGGCCAACGCCGAAGAGGCCGAGGAAGTGGCGGCGCGGCTGCGCGAGCGGATCTGCCATCGCGGCTTCGGCAGCGACGAGCGCTGGCCGGTCAGCGCCGCCTGCGGCTTCGCGATGTTCCCGGTCGACGGGGTCACCGTCGACGACCTGCTCGGCTATGCCGATTCCGACCTGTTCACGGCCAAGCGGGAGGGCCGCGCGGTCTGAGCCGTCACGTCGTCTGCAAGTTGGCACGAAGTTCTTACGTTCTGCGCGCAACGGCCCGCGACGTTTTGTCTAAGGTGCCATCATCATGGAGGCGATGAGAGAAGCCTGGACCGACGACCGGCTCGACTACCTGAACCGCCGGGTCGACGACGGGTTCACAGAAGTGAACCGGCGCTTCGAAGAGGTCGACCGGCGCTTCGAAGAAGTCGATAGGCGCTTCGACCGGTTCGAAGCACAGGTGGATCAGCGCTTCAACAGCCTCGAAGCACAGGTGGATCAGCGATTGGGCAAGGTCGAAACGGAACTGCACCGGGTCCACGACCGTATGGATTCGGCCGTTCGGGCGGCCTGGTACATCGGCAGCGCCATCTTCGTCGCCCTGCTCGGGATCGTCGTCCAGCTCTAACCGGGTGCCGCGGCCATCAGCTCGACCCGGTGGCCACCGGGTGCGATCGCGTGGGCGCGGGGAGAGCCCCAGTGTTCGCCCCGGGGTTCGACCTCGAAGCCGCGCTTGCGCAGCCGCGCCACCGTCGCCTCGAACTCCGGGGCGACGACGGCGAGGTGGCCGCGCGCGGGGACCGCCGGCTGCTCTGCAGGCATCAGGTGCACCTGGGTGCCCTCGCGTTCGAGCCAGGTGAACTCGGCCAGGGCCGGCGGCGGCGCGACCCGCTCGAAGCCGAGCAGCTCGAACAGCTCGGCCGCGCGCTCGATCTCGGTGGGGGCGATCTCGATCCCGACGTGGTGGAGCATCAGAACAAGAGTGACACCAGGGCGGCGGCGACCACGATCGTCGTCGACCAGGTGACCGCCTCCGCGGTGATCTCCATGTCGAGCCCGTAGGCGTGGGCGATGACCAGCGAGTTGAGCCCGGAGGGCATCGCCGAGAGCAGGCGGTAGGCGGCCGGCAGGTCGATCAGCGGCGCCGCCAGCAGCATCAGCAGCGCCGGCACCACCGCCAGGCGGGTGACGATCGCGACCAGGACCGGCCGGCTCAGCGGCGGCGGGATCGGCAGCTCGCCGTGTTCGGCGTTCTCCGCCAGGGTCGCCCCGACCGCGAAGAACCCGATCGGGAGGATGGCGACGATCAGGATCTGCGAGGCGTCGACGAGGAGGTCGGGCGCGAGCGCGTCCGGAGCCAGGAGCCCGGCGATCGCTGCGTACAGGGGCGGGTTGCGGGTGAAGAAGGCACCGACCCGCTGGCGCGGCGTTTCACCCGCCTTGGTCCCGAAGGCGGCGCCGACCGCGAAGGCGCCGAGCAGCAGGCAGGGCCCGGTGACGAGGACGTCGTAGAGGACGGCGGTGGGGAGCTCGTCGCGCCCCAGCAGCGCCACCGCCAGCGGGTAGCCGAGGTAGCCGGTGTTGACGCTGAGCACCGTGCAGACGACGGCGCCGGTCTGGGGGCGGGTCAGCCTCAGCACCCGGCTCGCCACCCACCAGGCGAGCAGGGCGCCGAGCGAGGAGGCGACGATCCCGAGGATCAGCCCGACCCCGTGGCTGAGGTCGATCTCGCTGGCGGCGATGTTGAAGAAGATCACCGGCGGCAGCAGCACGTAGAGCAGCAAAACGAGCGAACGGCGGGCGGCATCGGCGGCACCTTCGGGCCAACGTCCCTCGGACCAGACGCCGACGGCGACGGACGCGACGATCGCGAGGGTGGTGAGGAGGACGCCCATAAGTTCGCCGGCAGTCTGACGGTGCCGGGCCAAGCGGGGCTAGGACGCAGGGAGCGAAGCGTGCTCCGCACGCGAGCGACCGAGGACGACGCCCCGCGCAGTGCCCGGTGCCGTCAGAAGAGCGCAGAGCCGGCGTGTTCGGCAAACTCGACTAGCGGCTGCGGGATCACGCCGAAGAAGACCGTCGCCGCCGCCGCGAGCAGCGCCGGACCGGCCAGGTACCAGCGCCGCCCCGCCTCGGGATCGACCGGGTCGGCCTCCGGCGAGGCGCCGGCGATCGCCGGGGTAGCCCCCGGGGCGGGCTCGCCGCCGGGCCGCATCCACATCGCCGCCACCACCCGCAGGTAGTAGGCGAGGGAGATCATCGTCCCGACCGCGATGAAGACCGCGAGCCAGGTGTAGTCGCCCTCGACCAGCGCCTCGATCAGGTAGAGCTTGCCGATGAAGCCCGCCGTCGCCGGCAGCCCGGCCAGGGCCAGCATCGCGATCGTCAGCGGCCAGGCCAGCAGCGGCCGCTCCGTCGCCAGCCCCTGCACCGCCCGGATCGAGTCGCCGAAGGGGGTTTCGCGCTCGCGCGCCACGACCACGGCGAAGGCGGCCAGGTTCATGAAGGCGTAGGCGGCGAGGTAGAAGACCAGCGAGCTCGCTCCGGCCTCGGAGGCGACGACGATCCCGCCCAGCATGTACCCGGCCTGGGCGATGCCCGAGTAGCCGAGCATCCGCTTCAGCGATTCCTGGCCGAGCGCGCCGACGTTGCCGACGACGATCGAGACCGCCGCGAGGACCGCCAGCGCCGGCTGCCACTCCTGCAGCTGTGGGCCGAGCGCGACGACGAAGAAGCGCAGGAAGACGGCGAAGGCCGCCGCCTTCGTCGCCACCGCCATGAACGAGGTGATCGGGGTGGGGGCGCCCTCGTAGACGTCGGGGGTCCACTGGTGGAAGGGGGCGATCGAGGCCTTGAAGGCGAGCCCGACCCCGGCCAGGGCGATCCCGATCAGGACCAGCGGGTCGCCGGTCACGCCTTCGCGGGCGATGGCGTCGGCGATCCCGTCGAACCCGGTCGAGCCGGTGCCGCCGTAGAGGAAGGCCATCCCGTAGAGCAGGGTCGCCGAGCCGAGCGAGCCGACGATCAGGTACTTGAGGCCCGACTCGAGCGAGCCCTCGCGGCGCAGGTTGGTGGCGCAGAGGATGTAGAGGGGGATCGAGAGGATCTCCAGCGCGACGAAGAAGGTGACGAGGTTCTGCGCCTGCGCCAGCAGCGTCATCCCCAGCACCGAGCCGAGCAGGAGCGCGTGGTACTCGCCGGAGCCGGCCTGCCCGACCGCCGGCTCGCGGACCGAGAGCAGGACGCAGGACGCGGCCATGAAGATCGCGATCAGCGAGATCGAGATCGCCAGGTCGTCGAGCCGCAGCGCCTCGCTCAGGAGGTCGACGTTCTCTCCCCACTGCCAGATCAGCAGGCCGGCGGCGGTCGCCAGGGTCAGCAGCGTCAGCGCCGGGGCGCTGCGCCGCAGCGGCCTGAAGACGGCGGAGAGCAGGACGACGCAGAGCCCGGCCGTGAGGGCGATGATCGGCGAGATCCCGGCGTAGTCGATGGTCGGCTCGGTGAAGTTCATCTCTCCGCCAGCCTTGCGTCCGGTGCGTCCCCGCCCCGCACCTTCGCCACCGTCTGCTGCACGGTCGGCGCGGTGCGGTGGAGGATCAGCTGCGGGTAGAGCGCGAGGCCGAGGATGCAGAGCACGAGGGGCGCCAGCACGACCCCGTCGCGGAGGCCGATCTCACGCGAAGCGAGCCCGTCGGGCTTGCGGTTGTGCATCGTGCTCTGGTAGAGGCGCAGCGCGTAGTAGGCCGACATCGCCACCCCGGTTATCGCGATGCAGGCGAAGACGATCTTCTCCTGGAAGAGCCCGTTGAGGATGTAGAACTCGCCGACGAAGTTGGCCGAGCCCGGCATCGCCAGGGTCGCCAGGGCGACGATCAGGAACAGCGCCGCCAGCACCGGCGCCCGCAGCGCCATCCCGCCCATCTGGCGGATGTCCTCCGTCCCGGTCCGCTCGACCAGGATCGCGACGATCACGAAGACCGGCGCGACCACGAGGCCGTGGTTGACCATCTGCAGGACCGCCCCGTCGGCCCCGTCGGCGCGCAGGGCGAAGATCCCGGCCGTGATGAAGCCGAGCTGGGCGATCGACGAGTAGCCGGCGATCAGCCGCACGTTGGTCTGGGTGAAGGCCATCACCGAGCCGTAGAGGATCGAGGCGAGGGCGACGACCAGGACCACCTCCTGGAACTCGACCGTGGCGTCGGGGAAGAGCGGCAGCACCACCCGCAGGAACCCGTAGGCGCCGACCTTGGCGAGGACGCCGGAGAAGACGACGAGGACGGCCAGCGGCGCGGCCCGGTAGGCGTCCGGCATCCAGCCGTGCAGGAGGAAGGCGGGCATCTTGACGAGGAAGGCGGCGGCGAAGAACCAGAAGATCCAGCGCTGGCTCTCGACGTCGAGCCCCTGCTGCTGCAGCGCCGCGATCGAGAAGGTGAGGTGGCCGCCGTCGGCGGAGATGACCGCGGCGGCGATCGCCCCGACCAGCATCAGCAGCGAGCCGATCAGGGTGTAGATCACCATCTTCAGCGTCGCCGCCCGGGCGGTCGTGCCGTCCGTGCCGCCGCGGTCGCTGCCCCAGACCCCGAAGAGGAGGTAGAACGGGACCAGCATGAAGTCGAAGAAGAGGACGAAGAGCAGCAGGTCCTGAGCGAGGAAGGCACCCAGGGTGGCCGTCTCGGCGACCAGCATCAGGAAGAAGAAGAGCTGTGGGCGCTCCTGCTCGCGGAAGGCGGCGAAGGCGATGCCGCCGACCCAGAGCACCGCCGTCAGCAGCAGCAGGAAGAGGTTGAGCCCGTCGATCCCGAGGCTGTAGTCGACGCCGAGGCCGGAGATCCAGGCGACGTCGACGCTGTGCTGGAGGCTGGAGTCGCCGGCGTCGAAGTCGAAGGCCAGCGCCACCGCGACCGCCAGCGTCACCAGCGCGCCCAGCGTCGCCCACCACCCGGTCGCCCGCTTCGGCAGGAAGAGGCCGACGAGCCCGAAGACCAGGGGGGTCCAGAGCAGCGCGTTGATCATGAGCTGCTCAAGAGGAAGTAGAGGGTGAGCGCGGCGACCCCGACCAGCAGCAGCAGCGCGTAGCTGCGGACGAAGCCGTTCTGGACGGCGCGGACGACGCCGCCGGCGCCGCGCACGGTCTCGGCCGTCCCGCTGACGAGGCCGTCGACGACGACGCGCTCGAAGACGCGGTTGGCGAAGCGGCCGACCGCCAGCGCCGGCCGCACGACGAGCAGGTCGATCGCCTCGTCGAAGTACCACTTGTTGACGAACAGGGTGTAGAGCGGGCGCAGGCGGCGCTGGAGGACGCCCGGCAGCTCCGGTCGCACCCGGTAGAGGTAGTAGGCGAGGCCGATCCCGCTCAGCGAGATCAGGCCGCCGATCCCGAGGCCGCGCCATTCGGCCCCGGCCGTGGGGTGGATGTGGGCGAGCGGGGAGTCGTGGAAGACCGGGTCGAGGAAGCTGGTGATGTAGTGGTCGACGCCGGGGACCTGGACCAGCCCGCCGAACAGCGCGAGGAAGGCGAGGACCGACATCGCCGCCTTCATCGGCCAGTTCTGGTCGGCGATGTGGTGCTCGGAGCCGGGGAAGCCGACGTCGGTGTCCTCGGCCTCGCCCGTGGCGGGGTTGTGCGGCTCGCCGTGGGCGACGTGGCCGCTCTCGATCAGCTCCTGCGCCTCCGCGCACGGCTTCCCCGGCAGGACCCGGAAGACGAGCCGGAAGGCGTAGACGGCGGTGATCAGGGCGCCGACGTAGCCGAGCACGGTGAAGATCAGGTACATACCGCCGCGGGCCTCGGCGAAGGCGAGGATCTCGTCCTTGGAGAAGAAGCCGGAGGTGCTGGGGAAGGCGGCGAGCGCGAGGGCGCCGCAGAGGAAGGCGACCGAGGTGAAGCGCATCGCCCTGCCGAAGCCCGACATGCGGTCGATGTTCTGGTCGTTGGCCATCGCCGCGATGATCGAGCCGGCCGCCATGAACAGCAGCGCCTTGAAGAAGGCGTGGGTCATCAGGTGGAAGAGGCCGGCGCTGTAGGCGCCGATCGAGACGCCCATCACCATGTAGCCGATCTGGCTCATCGTCGAGTAGGCGATCGCCCGCTTCAGGTCGGTCATCACCAGCGCCATCGTTCCCGCGACCAGCAGCGTCGCCAGCCCGGTGAAGGCGGCGATGTCGGCGGCGGTGGGGGCGAGCTCGAAGAGGGTGTGGGTGCGGGCGATCAGGTAGACGCCGGCGGTGACCATCGTCGCCGCGTGGATCAGCGAGGAGACCGGGGTCGGGCCCTCCATCGCGTCGGGCAGCCAGGTGTGGAGCGGCAGCTGCGCCGACTTGGCGAAGGCCCCGACCAGGAGCAGGAGGCAGATCGCCACGATCGTGCCCTCGTTGGTGGTGAAGGCCTCCGGCGCCCGCTCGAAGACGGGGCCGTAGTCGAAGCTGCCGAGCTCGCGGAAGATGAGGAAGGCGGCGAGGACGAGGCCGATGTCGCCGACGACGTTGATCACGAAGGCCTTCATCCCCGCCCGGGTCGCGGTCGTGCGCCGGTACCAGAAGCTGATCAGCGCGTAGGAGGCGAAGCCGACGAAGGCCCAGCCGACGATCAGCAGCACGAAGTTGCCGGCGAGGACGAGCAGCAGCATCGAGAAGACGAAGAAGTTGAGGTAGCTGAAGAAGCGCCGGTACCCCGCGTCGGACTGCATGTAGCCGTAGGAGTAGAGGTGGATCAGGGTGGAGACGCCGGTGACGATCAGGGCCATGAAGACCGAGAGCGGGTCGACGTAGATGCCGAGCTCGATGTCGAGGCCGCCGGCGCTCGCGTACTGCCAGAGCGAGGAGGCGTGGTGGCGCGCCTCGGGGTCTTCGCCGAGCAGGCTGAGCAGGGCGCCGACCGCGCAGGCGAAGGCGAGCGCGATCGAGAGCGTGCCGATCGCGCCCGCGGCCTTCGCCGGCAGGGCGCGGAAGCCGAGCGCGATCGTCAGCGAGCCGAGCAGCGGGAAGAGCAGGACCAGCCAGGCCCAGGTTGAAACGCTCACGCTGTCCTCCAGGCGCTCATCCGCGCAGCTCCCGCAGCTCGTCGACGTTGAGCGGCAGCTTGCGGCGGAAGAGCGCGACGAGCAGGCCGAGCCCGACCACGACCTCGCAGGCCGCGACCACCATCACCACGATCGCGAAGACCTGGCCCTCCTGGTTGCCGACCATGCGGCTGAAGGCGACCAGGGCGAGGTTGCCGGCGTTCAGCATCAGCTCGAGGCAGAGCAGGATCACCATCGGGCTGCGCCTGATCAGGATCCCCACCGCGCCCGTGCAGAAGAGCAGCGCGCTGAGGACGATGTACCACTCGACGTTCACGCCGCCTCCTCCCTTTTGCGACCGGCGAGCACGATCGCCCCGACGGCGGCAAGCAGCAGCAGGATCGAGGAGGCCTCGAAGGGCAGCAGGAACTTCTCCAGCAGGAGGGTGCCGATCGCGGCGGGGTCGCCGAAGCCGGGTTCGATCTTCTCGGCCCCCTCGGTGCCGAGGGCGCGCAGGCCGGAGGAGAGGACGGCGATCGAGAGCTCGACGAAGAGGGCGATCCCGACCAGCGGCGCGAGGAAGCGCTGGCCCGGGATCGGCTCCCAGGCCGACTCGCCGCCGCCGACGTAGGCGACGACGAACACGTAGAGGACCATCACCGCCCCCGCGTAGACGACCACCTGGGCGGCGGCGACGAAGGCCGCGGTCAGCAGCAGGAAGAGGACCGCCAGCGAGAAGAGGTGGACGATCAGCGCCAGCACGCTGAAGAACGGGTTGCGCATCGCGATCACGCCGATCGCGCCGCCGATCGCGCCGAGTGCCGCGAGGAAGAAGAGCACTGCTTCCACTACTCGCCCTCCTTTTTGAGGGGCGTGCGCTCGATCGGCTCGGCCAGCAGCATCTCCTTGGTGAAGATGAGATTGCTGCGGTCGTAGTCGGCCATCTCGTAGTCGTGCCCCATCGTGATCGCGTCGAAGGGGCAGGCGATCTCGCAGTAGCCGCAGAAGATGCAGCGGCTGAGGTTGATCTCGTATACGGCGGCGTAGCGCTCGCCGGCCGAGACCCGCTCGCCGGGGATGTTCTCCGCCGCGACGACGCGGATGCAGTCGGCCGGGCAGGCGGCGGCGCAGAGGGAGCAGCCGACGCATTTCTCCAGGCCGGTGTCCTCGAACTTGTGGAGTTTGTGGCGGCCGCGGAAGCGCGGGTAGACCGGCGTCTTCTCCTCCGGGTACTCGATCGTGAGCGGGCCCTCGATCAGCCGCGCCATCGTCGTCTTCAGCCCGCGCAGGGTCTCGCCGAAGGCGCGGTAGGCGCCGCGGGCGCCGCCCGGCTCGGGGCCGCGCTGGACCTCGACGACCTCGATCGAGTCGAGGTAGGAGGCGGCCTTCGGGTCGACGCTCACAGGACCACCACCAAGACCGCGGTGACGAGGACGTTGAGAGTGGCCAGCGGCAGCAGCACTTTCCAGCCGAGGGTCATCAGCTGGTCGTAGCGGAGGCGAGGGAGGGTGGCCCGGACCCAGATGAAGACCAGCACCAGGCCGAGCATCTTCACCAGCATCCAGATCGGGTCGAGGAAGCTCGGGCCGGGGCCCATCCAGCCGCCGAGGAACATCGCCGCGGCAATCCCGGAGACGACCAGGATCTCCATGTATTCGACCAGGAGGAAGGAGCCGAAGCGCATCCCGCCGTACTCGGTCATGAAGCCCTGGACCAGCTCGGCGTCGGCCTCGGGCATGTCGAAGGGGGTGCGGTTGGTCTCGGCGAAGCCGGCGAGCATGAAGATCCCGAAGCCGACCAGCTGCGGGACGATGAACCACATCTCCCCCTGCGCGTGGACGATGCTGACCAGCGAGAGCGAGCCGCTCATCATCACCACGCCGAGCAGCGCCAGGCCCATCGAGACCTCGTAGGAGATCAGCTGCGCGGCCGAGCGCATCGCCCCCAGCAGGCTGTATTTCGAGCCCGAGGACCAGCCGCCGAGAACGAGGCCGTAGAAGGCGATCGAGCCGACGGCGAAGAAGTAGAGGATCCCGATCGGGACGTCGATCCCGTAGAGGCCGACCCCGTCCTGGACGTCGCCCCAGGGGAGGATCGCCAGCGAGAGCACGCCGGCCAGGACCGGAAGCAGCGGCCCGAGGATGAACAGCGCCGGCACCGCGGCGGCGGGCCGGAAGCCCTCCTTGGAGATCAGCTTGCCGACGTCGGCAAGCGGCTGCAGGAGGCCGAAGGGGCCGACCCGGTTGGGGCCGTAGCGGTGCTGGAAACGGCCGATCAGCTTGCGCTCGACCACGGTCAGGATCGGCAGGATGCCGAAGATCACCGCGAAGATCACCAGGGACTTGAGGACCATGATCCAGGTCGCTTCCGCGAACCCGGTCTCGGCGATCGGCAGCATCACGAGGGGACCTCGCTCAGCTTCCGGACCTCGACCCTGACCGGGCCGCCGTTGAGCAGGCCGTTGGCGTTGCCCTCGGCGGTGCCCTCGGCGAGGAAGACGACGCCCTCGGGCACGCGCTCCTTGACCTGGACCTCGGCCTCGACGCTCGCGCCGTTCTGGCCCACGCTCACCTTCTCGCCGCCCCTGACGCCGAGGCGCTCGGCATCCGTGGGCGAGATCTCGAGGCGCTGCGCCGGCTGCAGGAACTTCAGCGGCGGGTTCAGCTCGGTGATCGGCCCCGCCCACAGGTCGCGGTAGGTCCCGAGGGCGAGGGACGCATCAGCGGGACCTGAGGCCGGGGGGGCGGTCGGCCCTGGGTCGGCGGACG